>NZ_WUAG01000001.1:1870184-2493579 GCF_009828855.1 Psychromonas sp. L1A2
GGTGAATCGCAAATCAATATTGTATCGTTATATTTTTCTGCCGGTGCTTGGTCTAGAGAAACTGCTCTGATAGAAGTTATCATTAACGATCAAAGTGAGTTTATAGAATTAAGTTCAGGTTATTCATGGAAAAAAATGAAAGTGGATATTGAATTTGAAGGTGAGTTAAATCTGAGTATTCGTCCATCCGGTATATTAGGTGGTTACAGTGCATTTAAATTTGCTGGATTAACACTATATTAAGATAACCAATTTTAATATAAAGAATATTAAAAACCGAATCTATGTGATTCGGTTTTTTTATGTGTTTAATTTTACTTTTAAAATTGACGTAGAGAGAGAGTTTAATAGGCTCTACCTTTCACTTATATGATAAATGTCAAATTTATATCTTTAACTAAATTAATTCTATTGCTAATATACCATTGGTTTTATTGTTGTTTACATAAATTCTGTGATAGAAGTGTTCAATAAGTTTGACTTTATTTTTATTGGTTGAATTTACTTCATATAAGGTTAAATATGGATATTATCATTATTCTTTTTTTATTTGCTATGCTCTTTTTTTTTACGGCGATACCAATAAAAATTGGTGCACATATTTTAAAAATTGAAGGTGCTACGATAGGCGTTTGCTTTATCGCAGTGGTTCTTTCAATTATAGCCAGTATCTTAGTGGCACTTTTTATTGGTGAAGGTATCTTCCCAAGTGTTATTGCTTTTATTATTACAGGTATTTTCTTTTCTTGGTTATTCAAAACAAATACGGTTACCGGCTTTGTACTTGCAGGGATCAGTATTGGAGTTCAACTTCTGTTTACTTTTATTATCGCAGGTTTAGGTTTTGCTCTTTCTTAAGTTGTTAAATACAAATTAGTTTATTTAAGTAATGATTCTAGGTACCCGTTACCATTCAAGCTGTAAAATTTAGCAAACAGTTATTAGCAAACAGTTATTAGCAAACAGTTATTAGCAAACAGTTATTAGCAAACAGTTATTAGCAAAGAGTGAAGAGGAGAGATTCTAAGCATAAAGAGGAAGATCTAACGGATAAATCGACACTTTCTAACAACTAAGATGTTTACTTCACTTCTTTCCTTCTAGATTGCTAGCTTGAAAAGCAATTATTTGTTGAAGCCTTTGGTAAGGACTAGTTATTGCCATCAGGTTGCACCTTAATTTGACTCGCTAACTATTGAACAAATCACCTTGAACGGTAATACCAAAAGAATTAATAAGGTGATCATTCTTACTGGTTAAAATCCCCCTAACTGCGTTGTGAGTTTTGAAGTGAGAACAACTATCTCCTACAACTCACGCCTTATTAGTGTTAATTTTTCCTGCGCAATCTCTGATCACTTATTTAATTCCATTAGTATAACGGACATATGTGTAAGGAAATTAACTTAATTTTTTATTCTAAATTTTCTGTTCTTTCTCTTATTTCTACAAGTAATTCTACTCTTTTGGGCCTGGGTACTTCACTTTCTGAGCTTATAAAACTAAATAAAAACTACAAGAATACTATGTGAGTACCATATGAATACCATATGAATACCATATGAATGGTAGCTGCTTAGAATATTTTGTGTATTATTCTTAAATATTAAATAATTAGGAATATTGATCATGACTAAACAAGCTTCTGGATTTCTAGATTTAGCCTTTACTCCAAAAATCGTTAAACCAGCCTTGAAAGTTGCATTGTTCGTAGGAACTTTACTTGCTTTAATAAATCATGGCAGTGCTATTTCACGAATGGATTTAGATCTTAATCGCTTTGTTCAAATTATACTGACTTACTGTGTTCCTTATGGGGTATCAACTTATTCTGCTGTTAAAGCACTGCAGAATCGTGAGAAATAGAATAAAATATATTGGCAAAACTCCTTATTTAAAAGCTATTTAATCAACCTGCTTTTTAAAAAATATACTTTTATTCTGTCATATTATTGAGCTCTATTTATGAAGCTTATTTACCTGCAATCTCAACTGATCTATCTGATGATGAGGTTTTGAAATAGGACTAAATACACTTGGATTGATGGTTAACGGTGTTGCTGTCTTTAACTGGGTGACGCCATGAGTTTAGGTACTGACCAATGGTATACTTTAGCACCTATAGCAGAGCAATATGATGTCGACATGTGTGGAGGGCACGCAGAAAATGGGACATACCATCATCACTTCTATACTAGCTGTTATTAGATGATACGGGAGAGGAGCATTCATCTATTTATGGTTTTGCTGCTGATGTGGATGCATTATATGGTTCATATGAAAGTAATGGTGAATTACCGATTAGTGGTTGGAAAATACGTGACCTTGGCGCTTCAGAATCTGAAGGTGGTTGTAATACTGACGCAGGGCCACCACAATAGTAGTGATAGTGATTTGTTCCGTATTAAGATTTGATCATTAATCATGTCTTAATTAACAAAGGTACTGTAGTCAGCACCTTTGTTAGTTTTGAATAAGATAAACGATATATTGATAAAAATGAAAATAATTAATATTCGTTTTTAATAACGTCTAACGATAAAAAGCTTCAACAGTCCCTTTTTTCGTCACTAGTAGTGGGTTTCCACGACGGTCTAGTGCTTTATGTGCAGCGACTTTTACCCAACCTTCACTAATACAATATTCTTCAACATCAAAACGTTCTTTTCCATTAAAACGAATACCAACCTCATATTCAAAAATTTCAGCGATATGGTGAGGGCTGCGTGGGTTGCCAGAAAAGCGATCAGGTAGAGCTGGTTTTGATTTAGTATCGTTCATATTTATGCCTGTAGTAAATAAAAGTGCGTCATTGTAAGCAATATAATAAAAACGCTCAAGAAATGTATTTATAAATTTAACCTTATTTTAACCTTTGTTTATTTATAGTAAAAGCAGAAATAGGAGGCCTTAAAAACTTCATAACAGGATGAAAATTAATATTGTTTTATCTCAGCTATTTTTGCTCAATATCCAGATAAATAAGATATTTTATTAGTTAGTATTTTCATTACCAATAGCAATTTATTATCCCAATTAAAAATAAAATCAAATGATATTTATAAATAGAAAACCTTGTATTTTATTATTCGTCTTTATTGGTATAGCAGATCCTTTGAGTGATGCAGTTGCTGATGTAGATATTCAATGAATAAGTAAAGATACTTTAATTAAATCACCGTCCTGTTTTATAAACTTCGCGTACTGCAAACTAAATGCTATTAAGCGATATTCATTAAACTATAAATGAGTCTTTATTTAATATAATCGGTATTAAAAATCAGATAACTAATACATTAACACCTTTCTTAATAATTAAATTAACTGTCGTTATTAATATCTTGTTTTTGTGTTTCTATGGTTTAATGTTTATTTTTATTTTATGTTGTTGATATGGGAATATATTTAACGTAATCTTGTAGTTAGGTGTTGAATATCGAATTTTAATCCCCTTGCTCGTCTTCTATACGACCTACTAAACATTAAACATTGAAAAATTAACTATTAGCTCAATAAAACGAGTCTATTTATTTGGTTTTATACTGAGAGTAATAATGAAAAATTTGTGTGTTTGCCTTGCATTATTGGTCTCAACCACCGTGTTGGCAGGTCAAGAAACCTCAATTGTTAATATCGCAAAAGAAAATAATTTCAATACTTGTCTTCCACAACTTAAAATTGCTTCAGATTTTATAATTGGTAATAAAAAACATACAACTCATGCTTATTGGAACACAGATAAAGCAGATCAACGTATGTACTCAAGTTTGACATCAAAAGGCTATAGTGACGGCGATTCCCATGTCACAATCGCTGCGGCACAGACTATATCAGGTAAATGTGATGTATTTTATGTAGAAACATATGCTCTACCTAAAGCCTGCTTGGTCGCTCGTGAAGATACCTTTCAAGGATTTAAGTACAAAGGTACGATGAACGATAAAACGTTATTACTTGAAAATGAATCTGGTGCGGTAAATATTTATCTTACTCCTCAAGGTGATTCAATTTGTCTTGTGTCCAAACGAGAGGCTTTATATCAATAAATATCTTCCTATATACCTTTTAAAGTATTTATTCGGGTTAAATTTTACATTAAGAAGAATTGTTACCTGCTTCAAACACGATACTCATTGATGATCTTGATACTACTTCTTCGAAATTCACTAATTCACTAATTCACTAATTTACTAATTCAATATTTTATTAATTTACTTAGTAGTGAAAGTCACCTTTGGTCAAAGTAATAATTGAAAACAAAACAACTCCCTCCATTGAAGCAACGCTTTTGTGTTAATAAAAAACAATAAAATTAGCTAGTTATAAACTTTAAATGAGCAAGATAAAGTGAATAACAACATATTTTGTTAGCAAGCAGGATGAAATAATTATTAATTTAACCACAGTGACTAAAGTCACACTTTAGAGGTAGATTGATGATTAGACTGAATATACTAGCATCATAGAAACATACCGTTTTTCTCGCTTAATCAGCATGTTAAGTTCCAAATTATCATTTAACAATAACTTTAATTTAATTTGGATAATTACTTTTTTGCTCGCTGAAGCGACAATATTACATCAATATATGGAAATATTATGAAAGAAGTTCAGTTTAGAAATGTCGATAAATTATTTATTAAAATGTCTCTTAACGATAAGTTTTGGGTTATTTTTGGCTTATTTTTCATCGTATTAAGTAGTGTATCTATCAATAGTTATCAGAAAACATTAACGCAAATAGAAAGGCAATCTATGACAACTGTTGAACAACGGTTAACGGGAATGGTACAGGCATTAGAAGCAACCAAGCAACTCGACAAATTAACGTCATTAGGCGTTCAACTAACATCAGCTTCTAAAGAGTCATATCGTCAAGGAGAGCAAGTCACTGCAGTTACTAAAATTACATCTCAACAATTTGCATCACTCACGGAATCTGTTTCTTCTTTAGAACAAGAAATGAAGCAACAAGCCTTATATTCATTAGCTTTATCATTTTTGTGGGTTTTACCATTAGGGCTCATTCTTTATTGGACTGCAACATTCCTCAGTGGTGCATTATGGGTTCTGTGGGATACGACGTTAAAGATTATAAAAGGCGATTTAACTTCTCGTTTAGGCTTCATAGAAGGGCGCGATGAATTCGGTACTATTGGTGCTTCACTTGATAAGGCAATGGATACGTTATCTGAGCTCGTTGATACGGTAAAAGAAAATACATCAATGTTACATAATACTTCGTCTGAAATTGCACAACATAGCAAACAAAGTGAACAACAAATTAATCAGCAATATACTTCATTAGATTCAGTAGCAACAGCAATGGAAGAAATGACTGCTTCTTCACAAGAAGTGACTAGTATTTCACAAAGTGCTTCAAAACACGTTGAACAAAATTCTGACCATATCAAACAGAGCGATAACCGAGTTCGACTTGTTATTAGTGAGATACAACAATTATCGAATTACATTGAAGAAACGTCTTATTCAGTGGCTACATTAAAAGCAAATGCGACAAAAATAGATGAAGTGATTACAACGATTAACTCAATTTCTGATCAAACTAACTTGTTAGCGCTTAATGCTGCTATAGAAGCCGCTCGAGCGGGCGAAATGGGTCGAGGATTTGCTGTCGTTGCCGATGAGGTTAGAACGCTAGCAAGTCGCACACAAGATGCGACAGTTGAGATTCAGGCGATGATCAGTGACCTACAGTCTGAAACGAATAACATATCAAACATTACTAATAATACAGTCGAACAGGCACAAACCAGTACTGCTTTGATCAAAGAGATAGGCACTGATATCAACGCCATCGCAGAGTCTTCGCAAGCTGTAATCGAAATGACATTTCATATTGTGACATCGTCAGAAGAACAAAGCTCCGTAGCTAATAATATTTCATCCGAACTCAGTGGAATTCGAGATCAATCGAACTCTATTCGTGATTTTGCACATCAGTCTTCATTAGGCACTAACAATTTATCAAATGGCACTGAGAATTTAGGACGAATATTAGCCCATTACCGTACTTCATAATTATATAAAAAGACTATAAATAAAAATAGTTGAAGACGGTAGTGAGTATGCACTGTTAATGCAGTGCATACTTTATTCTTCAATTCTCTTACAAATTTAGAACGCTTATTTAATGTAATGGGTATAACTTTAAAGCATCAAATAATGTGATGATACAACCCACTAGTGTATTATTGACGATATTAAAATATGAGGTATTAATTTTGAGTCTAACGGCAATCACTTTTTTTGAGCGTTTTGAAGCTGATATTTTATCTGGTAAAAAAACCTTAACTATTAGAGATGATGCCGAGAAGGATTATCTACCAGGAAGTATTGTGCAAGTTTCAACTTATGAACATAATCGATGGTTTTGTGCATTAAAAATAGAATCAGTTGAAGCTATTTTATTTTCTGATTTATCAGATAGTCATGCAAAACAAGAGAATATGACGCTATCAGAACTAAAAAATGTCATCAAAGAAATCTATCCAGGTATTCGCCATTTATATGTTATTTCATATGAATTAATAAAAGAACAAATAGTATAAAACCACTTCGAGTAAGCAGTTAAAGAATTTGTATTATTCTTGATTTCATTTTTTGTATTGAATCATTCTAATAGTTCAATAGGGTAGATAGGACAAGGAAAGAAATTTCATAAAATCCTATCCTTGTCTATCGGTTCAATTTAGTAGAAATTAACTATTTCCTAGCCAAATATCTGCATTAATTTGCGGTTGTTTTTTATTCTTTTTCTTACCCGTACCTTCAGGTTTAGCCATCGGTTTATCACCTGAAGCAAATACATCTTTAACAAACTCAACCGTTTCAAAGCCTGCAATTTGTTCTCTTTCAAGGCGTAATTTGTTCTTTTTTTCAATTACGTTGAAGTGATGATAATCTTCATGGTCAATAATAGATAACGCTAAGCCGATTTCACCAGCACGGCCACTTCGCCCTATACGATGCATATAATCCGATGGACTTCTTGGTAAATCAAAGTTGATTACAACAGGTAGTTTATCGATGTCTAAACCACGGGCAGCAATATCGGTAGCAATTAATACTTGAATTTCACCAGCTTTAAAAGCATCAAGCACACGAGTACGAGCGCCTTGCCCTTTGTCACCGTGAAAAACTTCAGCAGTAATACCACGTTTAGCGAGTTTATCTGCTAAATGATTACAGCTGTTTTTAGCATTTACAAATATTAAAGCTTGTTGCCAGTTATGTAATTTAATCAAATGTGCTAATAGAGCCGTTTTCTGGCCTTTGTTTACTGTAAATACTCGTTGTACTAAGGTACTTGAGTCAGCACTTTGTAATTGAATTTCAATTGGATCATTAAGTAATGCTTCGGTTAATAACTTTACTTGTTCAGGAAAGGTTGCTGAAAATAATAAAGTTTGTTTTTGTACTGGTAATAAAGCAAGTATCGAAGTTAATTCGTCAGTAAAGCCTAGACTTAACATACGATCGGCTTCATCTAAGACTAAGGTTTTTACTTTATCGAGTTTGATTGCATTACTTGAAATCAAATCTAATAATCGTCCAGGTGTCGCCACTAATATATCTGTGCCGCCGCGTAGCGCCAGCATTTGAGTATTAGCTGAAACACCGCCGAATACAGCAACCGTTTTAATTGCACCATTAAAATGCACTGCATAAGATTTAATACTATCGGCAACTTGTTTAGCAAGTTCTCGAGTGGGTACTAAAATTAACCCTGATACATAATTTCCTTCACCATTATTACTATTAGTTTTTTTAGTCGTATCTGAATGTGAAGACAGTTGTTGCAAAAGAGGTAGTGCAAACGCTGCCGTTTTACCAGAACCCGTATTGGCGCCTGCTATTAAATCACGTCCCGCTAATATATTTGGAATAGCTTGGGTTTGAATAGGGGTGGCTTGCAGATATTCAAGTTCAGTTAATCGTGCTAGCAAAGGTGAAATAAGGCCAAGGTCAGTGAAGTTGGCTGTAGTTGTATCGGTTGTAAAATTCGTGGTATCAGAGGTCATTAATATAAAAGGCTCAAAGCTAAAAATAATAGCTTTCTATTTTAACTTATTTATACAAGCTTGAGTTAATTAAATCGAAACGGTTCAGGCTAACATAATAACCAAAACACAGAACATTGAATTTTAAGCTAATATTTTTATTAAAAAGTAAAAAATAAAGTATTTAACAACATTAATACGTTAAATGAAATATCAATAAATAGAATTATTTAACCTATTTAGGCGTTATTGGAAAAGAAGACGTTAAATACCGTGTTTATTATGTGAAAAAGGCATTAGGGCAGAGTAAGAGAAGGAAGTCAAAAAGGCGGTCATAAAAGTGTATAAGTATTTTGGTCATGTATTTTTATGCTGAAACGTTGTTTCGACCATTTTGTTTTGCAATATATAAATTTGCATCTGCAGCATCAAATAATACTTCTGCTGATTGGTCATTTTCTAAATAATTAGCAACACCAAAACTGCAAGTGACATCACGAGCGAAAAAAAACGCATCATTAATATTTGCTTCGTCAGATAACATTTTCGATTTTGAAAGATCATAGGCAGTCACTTGATTAAGGCCATAATTTCCTATTTGTAAACGCTCATCAATAACCGATCGTAACCTTTCTGCCACTAATATTGCATTTTCTAAATTGGTGTTGGGAAGTAAAATTATGAACTCTTCACCTCCATAACGATAACCAAAATCAGACGGTCGTAATGTTTCACTTAAAAGTGAGCCAAAAAGAGCTAGAGTATCATCACCTACAGAATGCCCAAATTCATCATTAATTGTTTTAAATTTATCTAAATCACACATTATCATGGAGAAATCAGTAAGTAGACCAAGGTATATTTCATTTTCTAAGCTTAATAATTTTCGATCTAAAAACTCTTTTTTCTTTAAACCAGTGAGATGATCTAATGATAAGTCATTAATGGCATTTAAATTTTTAGCGGCTAAATCGATTCGTCCATCGGCAAGATGCTGATTGTGAGAGTCTATAAATGCATAATTCATGGTGTCACGGTAAAAAAGGTCACATTGCAGTTCACTTGTGCAACGTAAATCATCATCAGGGCAGGGGATTTTTACAAACTCTAACAAAGAAAAAAAGGCTTCCGAAAAGCGAAAACCTGTATCTAACTCAATCACTTCGCCTTGCTGATTTAAAACGTTCATGGAGTACCTTTTACGCGAAATGAATTAATTAAATGTCTATGATACTTTAAGATATAAAATCGGTAAATAAATTCAGCGATTTTGTTTTCTAAATCAATAAGTAATAGATACTTTTAAAGTAGTTGAATTTGCATATATCAAAGCTAAATATAGTCAAATATTAGTACTGTTATTAAGAAGTTTTACTCATTATTTTAAACTCATAAAATAAACGATATATGAACAGTATAAGCTAATAAAAATAATTGTTTTTGTGATAATTAATCTGTTTATAAAAAATTTAATAAGTATATTGTTTATCTTATTAAATGATTTCCTATGTAATATTAAAAACTCCCTGCTGATTACTTAATCATTATATATAAACAACCTTAACTACCACTATTTTGGATTATTGAATAAATGATAAATACCATAGATTATCAAAACATATTTTTTGAAATAACATCTGATTTTAAAGAAACTGATGATGTTGGCACTATAGCAACTTATATACCTGAATTAGGAAAAGTAAATCCGAAAAAGTTAGGTATTCATTTAACGACTATTGATAACCAGCATTATGCATTTGGTGACTCAGAGGAATCTTTTTCAATTCAAAGTGTCGCTAAAGTATTGTCATTGACACTCGCTTTGAAAATTATGGGTGGAGAGTTATGGAAGCGAGTAGGTGTCGAACCATCAGGATCTGCTTTTAACTCCTTAGTGCAATTAGAGTATGAAAAAGGTATTCCAAGAAATCCGTTTATTAATGCTGGTGCTATTGTTATTTGCGATATCTTAGTCAGTTGTTTAGACAAACCTAAGCAAGATCTACTAACATTTATTCGTGAAACATCTGGTATCGATAACATCAACTACTCATCTCAAGTCGCGGAATCAGAGAAAAAATGTGGTTATAGAAATTATGCGTTGGTTAATTTAATGAAGGATTTTGGTAATATTCATAATGACGTCGACATTGTTTTAGATTTATATTTTTATCTTTGTTCAATTGAAATGACCTGTAAACAATTAACTCAGTCTTTTATGTTTCTTGCGTCGGGTGGTGTTAATCCAATGACTAATGAGAGAGTGATTAGTCCAACGCGAGCAAAGCGTATTAATTCAGTCATGTTAATGTGTGGTTTCTATGATGAAGCAGGGGATTTTGCATTTAAAGTCGGCTTACCAGGGAAAAGTGGGGTTGGTGGTGGTATTGTTGCGATTCATCCAGGTAAATTTTGTATTGCGGTTTGGAGCCCTAAATTAAATGCTAATGGGAACTCTTATAAAGGAATGAAAGTGCTTGAAGCACTGACGTCTAAAACGCAGTGTTCTATTTTTTGAAGTGTTTAAATCATCTAGGGTAATTAATGTAGTAGATTTATAATATTGATTAAAGTAGTTTCAAATAAGCTACGCTCATAGACGTTCTATTGTTAATTGCCCAATATCTTATTGTTAGGTTAATCACTTTTACTTAGCAGTAAGAAATGTAAATACAGGAATACTGTCCCTACAATTTATACCAAAAGAATTAATAAGGTGATCATTCTTGCTGGTTAAAATACTCCCTAACTGCGTTATGAGTTTTGAAGTGAGAACAACTATCTCCTAAAACTCACGCCTTATTACTGTTAATTTTTCCTGCGCAATCTCTGATCCCTTATTTAATTCCATTGGTATTAAGTCACATATATAGCCCACATAATATAAAATAGCCTGAGATGTGCTTGATACTTAGAACACGCTGTTACACAGACATGTCTATTAAACTGCCAATAGTTTCGTTTTCTGCTATGGGTTTATCAGCTGAAAATGATCGAAATTCAGATAACCGAGCACTCACCACATCTTCACTTACAGATGTCGTTTTTGGGGAAGGCTGTTTAGCTGTTACTTTATCTATACTTTGTGTTTCTTTTTGTATTCTTGCCGCTTGATGATGGGCATCAGAGGTGTTTGGATCATTTCTCAATGCAGTTACTGCTTGAGCATGTATATTTACACTACCATTAATGTCCATTATTACCTCTAAAATTCATCGTAATCTTAAATAATTCATCCAGCAGTATAAATTAGTTCCTCATCATTTCCTATATGCTAAATGTTAATGCCCATCACATTAAATACTCAATTTTGGTCTTTAATAGGCCTTTATTTAGTTGTTATTTTGTCATTATAATTCTTTTTATTTGATTTTGATAATCATTATCAAAGTAAAGTCAAGCGCAAACGATTGATAAAAATACTTTAATCACATAATACTGATGATATTTATCTATATTGTCTGTAGCCCTTCATATTTAAACTCGTTCTCTTTTCTACTTCTTTATAGGTGTTATTTTCATTGCAGGTTTTCGTTGTCAGGTGTCATAAAGCAGGAAGGAATAACCATTACTTTTTGTTTTTATTGATATTTTAATGTGATTTCTGAATAACCGTTTTTGAACAACTACTTTGTCTAAAAGTTGAATAATAGGTTCGTTTTAAATAGAAGAGATTGGTTTGTGGATAATACAAACGATTAGCTCAAATATTTATAACTTCCTTTTTTACTTACTTTACAACCAATTAATAGTAATTCTAAAATTAAGGAAATAAATCAATGCAATTAACTACTCTCAATAAATCAATTGTTCTAGCATTATCTGTATTCAGTGGCAGTGTACTTGCTGCAGATACAGCGCCTTATAACTATAAAAATAGCTCAGGTACAGCCATATTCCAATCTGCTCTTGACCAAGTTAAATTAACATCGCCTGATGGGTCTAAAAAGCTTGCTGATGCTAGTTCGAGCGATCCTGATCTTTCTTTTGATGGTTACGTAACAGATGATTTTAGAGTGCCTAGTGGTGAAAATTATATGCAAATTACCCATGAAGGAGTCAAATCTTCACGAACTGAATTTCGTCATTTAACTGATTTTAATCGTTCAGATACGAATACTATGGAAGGGATTATAAAAGTAAATTCAACAACGGATGGTTTAGACGAAGTAACCGTATTGCAAGTTCATAATTCAGATAGTGAAAATATTGGAGCACCGTTAATGCGTATTGCTCAAATAGTAGAAGAGGGTACTAAATTCTATGAAGCTAAGGTCAGGTTATCCGCTTGTGATAAAGATACATGTGATGCGGAGTATGATACTTATCGATGGTTAGACAGTAGTGGAAATCCTACTGTGAGTACAAATCAATTTCGTTCTTTCTATGTACAAGTAAAAGACAGTGTAATAGAAATGAAAATGGATGGATTAAGTGGCACGTTAATGTGCCAAAAAAGTGGTGAATATGCTGCTGCTAATTGCGACAGTGGAGATAAAGAGCATACTAATAGCGATGGTGATCATGAAATTGATAGTGACTGGCCAGAAGATGGCTTCTTCTTTAAATCAGGGTCCTATATTCAAGATGCAGGCACAGCTGTAATTCGTTACAAGTCATTATCATTTGATGTTGTAGGCTCTTAATTAATAAGCGCACAACGAGCACTATATCAAAAAATATCTTATGCCCATTTGCTAAAAAGTAGATGGGCATTTTATTATTGATGCCTATTATTTTTAAAATAACTTTTATCTCACTGATTTTAAAAATATATTTTTTCACATAGACGCACCACTTAGTGACTAACAAAAGAAATTTGCCTGTCTTATACTATGACTTGAACAACCTTGCTATCAATAAATGTCTTTCGTTCATTCTTTTGTGTTTTTGAATTAAAGTGATAGCTGCAAAATACAGTTAAATTACTTTTATTTGAACGATCGGTCTAATAAGCCTTGAATTAAAAAAATTAGTCCTCAGTTCTATATCCTCAGTTGCACAAATACAAGCCGATTGAAGTACGATAAAGCAATTTGATTTTCTACCAATCAAGGATTTATAAAATGACTAACGCATTACTTTCTCCATTTAAACTGAATGACATAATTACTCTTAATAACCGTATATTGATGGCGCCTTTAACTCGTTGTATGAGCGATGAAGATTTAGTACCGACACAGGCCTCTGTAGACTACTATGCACGCCGTGCCGATACAGGATTAATTATTACTGAAGCAACCATTATCAGACCAGATGGCCAAGGTTACCCGAACACACCGGGATTATTTACACAAAAACAAATACAAGGTTGGAAAAAAGTCACTGAAGCCGTTCATGCAAAAAAAGGTAAAATATTTGCACAACTTTGGCATGTAGGGCGTGTTGCACATCCTCATTTTTTTGATGGCGATGTATTAGCACCATCGGCTATTGGTGTTGAAGGTTCAGTACCGCGTATGCGTGAATTAACTTACATTACGCCTAAACCAGCAACATTGGATGATATTAAATCATTAATCACTGATTTTGCAAAAGCGGCAGAAAACGCAATCGAAGCAGGGTTTGACGGTGTAGAAATTCACGGTGCAAATGGCTACTTAATTGATCAGTTCTTACATTATGCAGCGAATGAGCGTACTGACCAATACGGGCAAACACCTGAAAATATGGCTCGTTTTGCATTAGAGATTGTTGATGCAGTTATTGCAGCGGTAGGTAATGATCGCACATCAATTAGATTATCACCGGGCGCGTACTTCAATATGACTGAAGATGCTCGTGATAAAGCCGTATTTGATTACCTATTGCCGCAATTAACAGAGAGAAAGCTTGCCTACGTTCATGGCGGGATTTTTGATGACAGCTTAAAATTCGATTCGCTAGAAGGTAAAACAACGTCTGAATATCTACGTGCTAATTACACGGGGACACTAGTGGGTGTTGGTAGTTATAGCTATGACAGTGCAAAAGCAGCAATTGAAGCAGATAAATTTGACTTAATTGCGATTGGACGTCCTCTTATTGCTAACCCAGACTACATTAGTAAAGTAACAAGCGGTGATACACTGGTTGAATACAGTGATGAGATGCTGACTGAGCTAGTATAAAGAATCAGCGTGTTCACTTATATTGGTGTCTGATACATACTAGTTAAATTTGAAGGGTTATAAGCTTTTATGAGTCTATAAAAGCTTATATAGACAATGACTTAGCTTATTAAAACGAGATGATTAAATTTAAATAAGCCACATCAGTACCAATAATTAAAAAAGCGAATCTAATTGGTTCGCTTTTTTGTTGTTTACCGTTTTATTGTTTCAAGTTTTTATTCTGATCTTTCGTCATATAAATTCTTATCTACATTTTTAAGACTCAAACGGTAAAGTTGAGAGCATACAATTTAAACTTAGACCAATCACTTAATGCAATGATAACTTCGTTTGTGGGTGGAGCAATATAAACTAATCCAGCAATCGCTATTATGGTTATCAAGGTTAATATTTTATTATTAAAGTCCGCTAATTTTAATGCCGTTCCAAAAGATCGTTTAATTCTAATATTACTCAAGTCGACACTATACATTTCATCTAATAATAGATGCACCAAGCCCCCAAATAAAATAAATCCACCAGAAAGCCAAGCAAAAGTGGCAGATGTTAATGTTTCTTGTTCATTAAGTTGCCATGTTATCTGTGTGGTTAATAATGCCGAAAACAAGAGAAAGAACAATGAATGACAACTACCGCGATGCACTGTTATCTTTTCAAAGATAGGTCTCACTATGTATCTCATAAAACAATAAACCATCAACGGCAGCAGAATAATTTCAATGAAGCTAATTTGGATCAGTAAGTTAGTGGTAAGAAAACTGAGCACGATGAGAACAGCACTTAACGCGAACAAATTAAAAATCATATCTAATGATGTAGAGTTATCTGAATCAATATCAGGTAGTAAGCCGCCCATGGTGCCTAAAAACCATAACCAAAGTGCACTGTTAAGGTCAATATGTTCTGCGGACAGTAAAGATGCTGAGCCAAGTCCGGTGGTAATGATGGCTGTATTGAGGTGAACGTTAAAGTTTGCCATTGTTTCTCTTTTAGAAAGTAATAAGGGGGCATTCTAACAATTGCAAAGAGGGCACTTCAATGTTTACTGTTAGTTAGGCTATTAATAAAATTTTTTCTTATTTTATTTTGCCGACTAGACAAATCCATTAATAAAAACGACTAATAAAAAATCATCCTAGAAGCACAATAATTGAATTTCCGAAGTTTATTTAAAAACTTACTTGAACGATCGTTACTTTCGTGTTTGAATAAGTGTTCAATTAACAAGGAGTGTCATATGATCAAATTTTATTTTCACCATACACCTAACCCAATGAAAATTGCTCTTTTCCTAGAAGAGACAGGGCTTCCTTTTGAACTCATTCCATTAGACACTCTAAAAGGTGAGCAACATACTCCTGAATATCGTGCAATCAATCCAAATGCTAAAGCACCAGCAATTGTTGATGGCGAAACACGTGTATTTGATTCGAATGCGATTCTTATGTACCTTTCAGAAAAAACAGGGGAGTTAGCAGGTAAACCTGAAGATCGTGCTGAAATGCTATCTTGGTTAATGTTTATCGCATCAGGTCTGGGTCCATATTCAGGTCAATCAGTTCATTTTAGACATGCAGCTCCCGCTAACCTAGATTATGCGGTAAATCGTTATTTACGTGAAGCACAGCGTCATTATGAAGTATTAGATACGCATCTTGAAGGACGTGAATTTATTGTTGGTGATTCATACACTATTGCTGATGTTTCAGCTTGGGGTTGGATAGATAAAGCACCGGTTGTATTAGGTGAAGAAGGTTTGACACCTTATCCAAATCTTCAACGTTGGTTTGATAGTATTAATAGCCGACCAGCAGTTGAACGTGCTCGCAATATAGGTCAAGATATAACTTTCAAGAAAGAGTTTGATGAAGAAGCAAAACGCGCATTCTTCCCATCTAACTACCCTAAAGTTTAACTTTTTATTTGCGTAAGGAATTAAAATGACTGAGCAATATGTACCACCTAAAGTATGGGTTCATGATACTAATGGCGGAAACAAATGGGCGAGTATTAATCGACCTGTTTCTGGTTCAACACATGATAAAGAACTCCCTGTTGGTGAACACGATTTACAACTTTATTCACTTGGCACGCCGAATGGCCAAAAAGTAACGATCCTTTTAGAAGAGTTATTAGCAGCAGGTGTTAAAGAAGCTGAATATGATGCTTACTTAATTAATATAGGTGAAGGCAATCAATTTTCATCTGGGTTCGTTGGTGTTAATCCAAACTCAAAAATTCCTGCTTTAGTCGATAAATCGGGTGATGAAGATGTTAATGTATTTGAATCTGCATCGATTCTTGTTCATTTAGCTGAAAAATTTGGTCACTTTTTACCTGAAAAAGGGGCGGCTCGTACAACAACATTCAATTGGTTGTTTTGGGCGCAAGGTTCTGCTCCATTTCTAGGCGGTGGCTTTGGTCATTTCTACGCATATGCAGATGAAAAATTCGAATATCCAATCAATCGATTTGCGATGGAAGCTAAACGTCAATTAGATGTTTTAGACAAGCAATTAGCTAACAATACATTTGTTGCTGGTGAAGAGCTCACTATTGCTGATATTGCTATATGGCCATGGTACGGAAATTTAGTACTTGGTAAGTTATACGATGCAGCAGAATTTCTACAAGTTGATACTTATACAAACGTAGTTCGTTGGGCTAAATTGTTAGAACAACGTGAAGGTGTTCAACGTGGGCGCATTGTAAACCGCTCTTTTGGTGAAGAGTGGGAACAAGCACCAGAGCGACACTGTGCTGCTGATATCGATGTGGTATTAGCGAAGAAACCAAAATAAGTTAAAGTTATTTAACCTATTTTATAGGTTACAATTTAAGAGTAATAACTAAAAGCCAAGTAAGTGTTAATCCTACTTGGCTTTTTTATATATTACTAATACCAAAAGAATTAATAAGGTGATCATTCTTGTTGGTTAAAATCCCCCCTAACTGCGTTGTGAGTTTTGAAGTGAGAACAACTATCTCCTACAATTCACGCCTTATTAGTGTTGCCTGTTTACGATAATCGTTAATTTATTATTATCTTTAAACTTTAAGGATCAAGTTATTTGGAATATTTTTTATAAAATATATAAAACAATCTGCCATTGAATGTTGAGTAATAACACCTTCATCTTCCATCATTGTTATTGCATCATAACCTTCTTTGCCTTTCATGGTATAAGCCGAAGAGCTACCGCAATATACTGTTTCATCATCAATACTTTGCCAACCATTATTTTTCGTATAAATACTAAGTTCAACAATACGTTTACCAATAGGGTGGTCATCCTGATAATGAAACTTCAGGTTATGTGTATAAGGGTAGCTCCCTGAGCCACTTCCAATCACTCCATTATTTGTTGCGTTATTAATCGCGCCTTCTAAAGCCTGAGCAATATGTTTTCCTTTAAGGCGATAAACCCCAATGGGAACAACGAAGGGCAGTAACTTACCCGCAATATCTGCCACAGTAATATTACCAGTGTTTAGTGACGTCCTCACACCTCCTGCATTATGTATTGCAAAGTCTATTTGATGGCCACTGTTATTCATCATATGTACAAATGATTCAGCAACTAAAGGTGCAATTTCACTGCCTCCTTTAACATCTGGTATACGAATGTGCCGCATATTTTCTGTGATAGTTGCAATGACTGTTTTTTGAAGTTGCCGTACTTTTGGAATATATTTATCCAATAGTAAACTTTGTAATTGAGGATCTTTTTTACAAACAATTACATTGTCATGTTCGGCTAGATAAAGTCTAGCTTTCTGAAAGTCTTGATCATCGTGAGTCGTTAATAAGGTTTTATCAACACATAGTCGTCTGCCAATAAGAAGTTCATTTTTACCATTGAAAGTACTGACTGACCCATCTGCATTAAAGTCAATGTCGCAATGGCCTAATGCTTGTGAATGACAACCAGCTTGAACAATATAGGTATCATTGATTCTTAGGCCATATTCAGACTCTTTTTTAATCCCTAAGTCTGTAAAGTCTCCTTGAAGAACATGTGTATGACCACCGACGATTAAGCTAATACCGTCTACTTTATTGGCTAAATCACAATCACCTTCAAACCCTAGATGGCTAATTAATATTATTTTGTTAATACCTGTTTTTTGAATTGATTTAACGGTATTTATGGCGGTATTAAAAGCGTCCACAAAAGGAGTGTCTATATCTACGTTTGCAATATCTGCCATTTTATCGATTGAAAGTCCAAAGATGGCAACAGGTTCATTATCAACAATACGTGTCATCCAACGTGCAGTTTGTTCGTTTGACTGATAAGAAAATAAGTTTGAACGACCACTTAACTGATGTGATTTTGTGTTCAGTTCATTAGATAAATCCCAGTTACCCGCTAATAAAGGAAATTTTATTCGATCTAGAAAAGTGGCAACAGGTTCATTACCCATATCTAATTCATGATTACCAATGGTCATCAAATCAATGCCTAATGCATTGAGCATATCCGAATTAGCTTTACCCTTGAACAACGAAAAAAACAGCGTACCTTGAAAACAATCACCTGCATGTGCAAATATAAACTCACGATTATTTTGTATAGCAAAAGCCTTAAGTTGCTTAACTCTTGTTGCAATGCGTGAAAATCCACCATTACTAACATAGGGAGAGAAATTAATTCCATCAATATTAAGCTGTAATTGCAGGGGTTGGGGTTCAAAGTAAGAGTGTGTATCATTTATATGTGCCAATGTTATTTTCACTGGCTTATTATTTTTTATCATAAACCTTCAATTTTATTCTTTCTTGAATTCAAGTGATAAGTGCAATCGTTTCTTTATTAATCATTTCAAAACAATTAACTTGGTTGTAGTGCTTTAAAAGTGGCTATATGCCTAATAAATATATTCATTAAGTTAACATATAGTGACGGCCGATACAGGTCATTATTTATTAAAAGGATATTCCATCAATACGATGCAATACTGTATTGATACTAAATAACCTTAATGCTGGTTAATGAAAGTGGAAATACATTTATAATAATAAGGTTATATTTTTCTCTATATGTCATTAGTTTTACGTAATGTGAGGCGAATTATTGGGGTGGTAACTGGTTATTGAAAGGTGATTTATCGTAGAAATCCGTGGAAATAGCGGTGTTGTATCGCTTTGCTTATCAAGAACTAAGGTTAAATAATATGAAAATAGTAATGAAATTTATCTATGTGATTTTAATAGACTAGTTTGAAGGGTTAACATTCTATACTCGTTACCTTTCAATGTGCTTGTTCAGTCATTAGCTTGGACTCGACATGAAGCGAAACATGAAGACAATCACGAGTCCTCATCGAAGATTGCAACGCAGAGTTAGTTTTCAAGCTAACTGAATGGTAATGGGTATGAGTAGGCTTATAGAAATATTACCTGGTAAAATGTAACCTAACTTTTAGTCAATTTAAAAATAAAAAAAGGGCGGTTGTTAATATTAACAACCGCCCTAAAACAATATTTTTGCAGGACTCAATCAGCATCAATATTAATAATTATTTTTTCCAAGCAAATGATTCAAACATTGGATCAACAGGTGTTTGAGCTACATGGTTTACATAGTTACTGATCACTTTTTGAGACAAACCTAGAATAACTTCAAGTACTTGTTGTTGGCCGTAACCAGCTGCAAAGAATGCTTCCATTTCTTTTGCTGGAACATTACCACGCTCACGGACCATGCTTAATGTGAAGTCTTTTAATGCTTGTAGTTTAACTGTAGGTAAAGCCGTGTCGTTACGTAATGCTTCTGTGATAGCAGGGTCTACTTTCATTGAGTGTGCAATACCAGTATGTGCAGGAACACAATAGTGACATTCATGCTCCACATTGATTGTTTGCCATACAACGGTTAATTCTTCAGCATTAAAAGATGTGTTAGTAAAAAGCTCATGAAGTTGAGTATAGGCTTTTAAAATACTTGGAGATTCAGCCATTGTTCCAAAAAGGTTTGGTACAACACCCATTTGTTTTACTGCGCCTTCAAGAATCTGTTTACTACCTTCAGGAGCTGTTTCTACTGTATGGATTTTAAATTCGCTCATTATTACTCTCTCTAATTTAGCCATGAAATGAGAAGCTCTTTCTCATTAAGTGAATTTACTATAACTAATTATGAACGATTGTTCAAGTTATTTTGGAACATTCGTTCAATTAACGTTGTTAATAGTTTTTAATATATAAGGTTGTATTTTTACACAAAATAAAATTAGGAAATGGGAAAAAATATTAAACAGCTAAATGCTTAGAATCGATGAAAAAATTCGTTTAATTATTATTTTAAAGGTATTTAAATAGATACTTACAAACTTAGATATTAACAACTAAATAACTAGAGGGATCAGAAAGCTCGATTCATAGAAGAAACGAGCAATAAGCTAAATTAGGTAAGATTATTTTTTGAAAATAAAACAATAGATTAATGGAAAGGTGAGCCTATGAAAATTTCATCAATAAATTTATTGATCGTCTCTTCATTATTGTTAACTCGGGCATAAGTACGTAAGCCAATGATTTGTACTTGTATATAACTGGCGAGTTCAGGTGCATCTTTTTCAGAATCTATCTCACCTTGTCCCATCGCTTCAGTTATGATTTCTGAAAATTTATTTTCTACGTTAGCCAGTAGTCTTTTTGCTTCATCTAATAATTCTTTATTATCAGCTTCTGTTAGTTCAGATATTGACTTAACGATCATGCACATACAACTTGGCTTACCATCCAAATTATCAATAACAAGTTTTCTGATAAATAACTTAAGACCTGTCAGAGGACTCGCAGATTGCGCTAAGCATGTTTGTAATAATTCACCCGTTTGGTCTGCATAATAATTGATAGATTCTTTAAATAAATTATCTTTACTACCAAAAGTAGCGTAAATACTGCCAGGTCGAAGATCGATTGCAGTCTGTAAATTACGCATAGAAGTACCATGATAGCCCTTACTCCAATATAAATTAGTGGCTTTATCTATGACTTCTTCACGATTGAATTTTGCAACTTTACTCATCTGTTTATCTTAATAGTTTTAATGGAACACTCGTTCATTATACAGAAAGAACTTATAGATACTATGGTCTCTTCTATTTTGCATAGCATTTTTTGATTCTTATACAGGCAATATTGTTGACGACATCTTAATGATAGGTTGAATAAACAAGCTTAGATAATTTCTGGGCAAAGTTTATTTTTATACCAAATATTATAATAAAAACTTTCATTGATGCTAACTAACATTAAGGAATGGTTTAGGATAGTAGACGTTGATGGAAGGTAAACACTGTTATTGTTTGTCTTCCTCTTTAATAATACGTCTATTGTCCCTTTTAGTAGTGAATGCACTTGGCATGACTTCAACGCCTACTAATCTTCCTAGCTTAATGATCACTGGTATTGTAATAGGTGCAAAAGGTAATACAGCGAATACACCTAACCCTATGCCTTTTAATACATCGACAAATTGTTCGTTAGCTATTTTCATTTCCTCTTTAGTCGCTTGACCTTGTGTATATTTTTTATATATCACTAACATCGCCTTTGTTTCTTGTTTCTCTTGCGCTAAGGCTAATTTTAGCTTGAGCATCGTTCTCTTTGCTCTTAACTTGGTTGATAGTCTTTTAATACGATAAACACGTATTGGTGCTCTATGAAATTTTCGTAAGGTTTTCATTATTTACTCATTATTTTTTCAACGACAAAAGTAAATTTGAAGCTAACTTTACTGATAAAAAACATAAGACACCTGCAGCAATACCAACTAATCCCGTTAATACTGTTGATGTAATGTACTCGAATGAAGCGCCTAATTTGAAGAAGGGTTGCTCTATATAATGTATGAAATCTGTTACTAAAGGAATATTGTGAACTATGATTCCTCCTCCCACTAAGAACATCGCAACAGTGCCAACAATGACCAGAAATTTCATCAATAGTGGTGCTGTCTTGATAAGAAACTCACCAACTATGCTTTTAAATTTATTATTATTTTTTTGCGCTGAAGAGATTAAATATAACCCTAAATCGTCTAGCTTTACAATAACCGCAACTAGACCATATACAAAGATGGTTAAGCCAATCGCAATAGTAGATAACACCAATATTTGAGTTAAAAAGCTAGCTTGCGAAATAGTGCCCAAAGCGATAACTACAATTTCAGCAGATAATATAAAATCAGTTCGAATGGCTCCTTTTATTTTACTTTGCTCTAAGGTAACTAAATCAATATCCTGATTTGCATTAGCTTCTTTACGCGCTTGTTTAACTTGTTGATTATCATGCTTCGAAAACAACGAATGAATTATTTTTTCAGCTCCTTCAAAGCATAAATATAATCCTCCAATGACAAGCAAAAAAGTAATAGCCGTTGGCAAAAAAGCACTTAATACTAATGCAATAGGGACAATAATCGCTTTATTTAAAAAAGATCCTTTAGCAACAGCCCAAACTACAGGTATTTCTCGTTCTGCTCGCACGCCAGAGACTTGCTGTGCGTTCAATGCTAAATCATCACCCAATACACCTGCTGTTTTTTTAGCTGCAATTTTACTCATTAGTGCAACATCATCTAGTACAGCGACAATATCATCTAGTAATGCTAATAAGCTTAAACCTGCCATATTTGTTAATCCTAATTAAGAGGGAGCCTAAAATAGTTGGTTGAATGATGTCGACGTAAAAAATAGGAGGCATACAATAGATGCAGTCTACCGTTAATACCTCCAAACAAATAGGCTTATTAATGAATTAGTTAATCCATAAGTCTTACTTCATAAAGGCATAATAAACTATTAATATACAATGACTTATATTTCCCCTATAAAATTGATATAAAATAGTTTTTTGAGTTGCTACCCACTTTAAGTATTTAAAATGCAGTTTAAATATAAAATAAATGACAAGTAATATATCCTGAACTTATTTAATTTTTTCTATTAATAAATATTTTATAAGGACTTAACGATGAGTAAACTTGCTAATCCGGATAACTTTGAATCAATGCAATCTAAATTAGGCTCAGCTTCTTTCGTCGGCCATGTAACGACTACTGAAGTAAATATATGGGTTCGAGTTTATAGAGAGGGTGATTGGCGACTTTTTATATCTGATATTCCCCTCGATATAGATCCTTATAGTATTCAACCTTCTGATCCTATATTTAGTAGCAACTCATCAGTACAGTACCAAGACAAATTCATTTCTTCTGACACCGGACAAACACATACGTTCAAGTTTGATAATTTACTAGCAGGTAAAAAATATTATTATTATTTAATGGCTGTTGGTGAACTCTACTTTTCAATAGAGCGAAAAATAGAGTTAGGTATACGTACTTCTTATGTATTTAAAACTGATCTTGTTGATTTATCCCAATTTTCATTTGGCTTTTATAGCTGCCATGATCCCTTTGGACATCGATCTTTTTCGGAAGGTTTATGGCCACATTTTGATGAACAATTAAGAGAACGAAATGCAAGCTTTGTGATCGGAGGCGGAGACCAAATTTATTGCGATACGCATGGCCGCTATAAACAATCTAGTCACCAACAAAATAAGCCTCAAATAGAAGATTTATGGGATTGGTTAGCTAAGCATAAAAAAACATTGGCATCTGCATTTAATATAGATACAGCGAGTAATGAATCGATCGATGAAGATGGCATAAAACAATATCTTAAACAGCTTTATCGCACCTATTACAGAATTTATTGGAATACACCTGCTATGTTAGAAACTTTTAGGAAATTTCCTCAATATATGATTTGGGACGATCATGAAATTATGGATGGTTGGGGGTCATTAACTAAATCAGAAAGAGCAAATAAGTTAGACCATATTTTCCAATGGGATAATCATCAACTAAATGAAAAAATTTGCCAACTAGCTTTCAAAGCGGCAAGTGAGGTGTATTTAGAGTATCAACACAACCATAATCCTAGTACACCTACTGACCAATGGGATTATAGTTTCATAAAAGGTGAAACAGGCTTTTATGTGCTGGATATGCGAGGCCATCATGATGTTGAAAATAATGATGGTGAACGTTTATTAGGTAAACAACAAATGGCTAGATTAATCGCTTGGTTAAAAAAACCAGAAACGATTGCTCTGAAAGCTGTTTTTGTCGTATCGCCAGTTCCTGTTGTACATTGGAACGATAAAATAATGAATAGTATCGATTTATTATTGGCTGTAGGCGGTACAAAAGATGATGCACAAGATGAATGGGGGAACGATACCAACATTACTGAAAGGAATCTTTTACTAGGTTATTTAGGGACTTTTTCAGATAAACATAAAATACCGGTTACTTTTTTAAGTGGAGATGTGCATTGCGCAAGCGCTTTCAAAATACACCTTAAAGACAAACCTAATGCAAAATTAATGAATATTACATCAAGTGGTATTTCTAGAAAACCAGCGCCAAGTTATCTGGATAAATTAATTGAAGGGGATGGTCCATTATATAAACATGATACTGCATTAGTAGAAACGGTATTTAGTTTAGCAGGTAAAAACAATTTCTTAATAATAAACGTTAATACAGAGATTAATCCTTGTCGGATAAGCGTAACGATGAATTTTGGTGAACCAGTTGATGACTTCATTAAACAAAAAGTTTTTTTTATAAATGAACAATAAGACTTTTTTATGATGTCATAAAACAAATCAAGATAGATACATATAGTAAGTTGAATTGTAAGAAATGTTATAATTATAGTTGTCAATTACACGATAAATGTTTTTTTAGTCTTTAATAAAACAATGTCACAGTTTGTCTTATTTGAGTTAAATTTCATTTTATTTAAACGGTAGATAAAAAATTTAATTTTACGCGTAAATAAATGTAGATACTTAATACTTTTATTAAATATACATTGAATATGTTGATTTTTTTAAATTTTTAAATTGTAAAAGTTCCTTTAATCTATGATATTAGCCCTAACAATAAATTGTTATTGTTAGGGCTTTACATTTTCTTAAATTAGATACTTCTACTACTCAATATAGACAAATACCATGATCAACAAATAGGTTAAATAAGGTAAGGGCTGCTAAATAGTTATATGTTAAATTATGTTTACGTTCACTTTTTTTCATAAAATATCAGATGCAATAATGAGCAATAGATTAACAAAACGTAATATTAATTGGAGAAAGGTAGGTGAAGCACCAGATTACCGATTTTCTTTAGCCAATGAACGAACTTATTTGGCATGGATTAGAACCGCTCTTGCTTTATTAGCTGGAGCCGTTGCCTTAGACCAATTTACACCTGATTTAGGCAATTTATTGATAAGGCATTTTCTATCTGCTTTTTTATGTCTTTGTTCTGGTGTGTTGTCTATATTCGCTTATCGTCGGTGGGCATCCAATGAAGCCTCAATGAGGAATAAAGAAGAACTTAACTATACAAGTTTTATTCAAATAATGAGTGTTCTCATCTGTTTATTTAGCTTAATCGTTATTGTTGTTATTTTCTTATGAAACCCATAAATAAAGATCCAGGTTTGCAGTCAGAACGTACGTTAATGTCTTGGTTTAGAACTTCTTTGTTAATATTGGCAATGAGCTTACTGTTTTTTAAAATAGGTAGAGAAACTGAAGAAACTGTTTTAATCACTATTGGAGCTGGGTTAATATTTGTTGTTATTGGCATCTCTTTTTGTAATAAAAATAGATTTAAACAATCTTTTCAGAATCAAATAACCGTTGGACACCTGGAAGTAATCGTAAAAAAACTATTGTCTATAGCTGTTTTTGTATCTGCTAATATTTATGGAATGTATATTATAAGTAAAATTATATCTAATAATAGCCTGTAAAAAGTCAAAAAATAAATATTCAACTGCTGAGATTTTATAAATAATAAAAGGTCGCTATTAAAGGTTCAGTATAAGATACTTTTTAAGTGAGACGTCCTAAATATAAACACTATATTATTCAAGTTATAAACCAAGCAATATAAATTTCATCCACCGTTTTTGTACATATCACAAGACCTTAATTGTATTGTATATTTTCCTTTCATTTATTTATCTTCATCTATATTACTATTTTTCGCTACTGAGAATAAGTAGAAATACAAACACTCCCTTATAAGTACCTGTTTGATATTAAAAATATCTTAGTTCATGTATATTGATAAATATGTTACTTTAATACTATTATTGTATGGCAGCTGTATAGGAATGGATCCATCTTAGAGTTTATTCAATTATCGCAAAAGGATTGGCTGTGTTCTCAGATATAAATGTTAAAGTTATTATTGGTTTATTCTGCTTATCTATCATGGCATTTTTATCACATCGATTAGGCATAGTAGATACTTCATATCCCATTTTAATTAACACTAACGAAAAGCCTAAAATCCTGATAAATAGCATGTACGTAGATGCAGATGTAGATGAAAAACAGGGCATATCGATACAGTGTAAATTAACTAAACAAGAGGGATACAACTTTTGCGGCATTGGTATCCCACTGACTGATGGAACCAGAAGTAATGGTTTAGACTTAAATAAATTCAACCGATTAGCTGCTAGAATCACATACACAACACCTTCTGATAAAGCCAAATTAAAAATTACATTTAGAAATTTTAATGATACCTATTCTAATTTAACAGATCCTGTATCACTCAAGTTTAATAGTATTGCCTATGCCCCTGGCTTACATGAATTACCTGTTGTAATTCCTTTCGATGCACTACAAGTTGATAATTGGTGGGTAGAGCAATATAAAGTTGGCTTTGGCAACAGCCAAGTCGAATTATCAAACGTTTCATATTTAGAAATATTAACCGATGGCATGCACACTATTGGTGACTATCATATTGAAATACAAAGTATTGTTTTATATGGTCAACTCATAACAGAAGCAAATTTGCTTAAACTTATATTATTAATTTGGTTAATCACTGTTATATTTCTAGTCACTTTTCAGCATAATATTTTAAAACGTATGTCAATTACAGACTCTTTAACGGGGTTATTTAACCGTCAAGGCATAAGCAATTGGACTAACAAAAAAATATCATACCGTGTTAATCGTCAAAAACTATACATGTTTTATTTAGACTTAGACGATTTCAAAAAAGTAAATGATACCTATGGTCATAAAGTAGGAGACCAATTACTTATAGGATTTTCCCAACATATTCAGAGCTATTTAGACAGTATTGAAAATATTCAATACTCATTTGCTAGATTATCTGGAGATGAATTTGCATTAGTTATTTTAGGTTTAAAAGAAAGCCAAATAAAAAACTTTGCCGCCAGTTTACTGTGTGTTTGGGACTCACCCATTTTACTTGAAGAACATGAAACCTATGCTCGAGCAAGTTTAGGCATTGCACAATTAAGTGAAGAGATTAATACATTTGATGAGTTATTAGCAAGAGCTGACTCAGCAATGTATTATGCAAAAAAAGATGGGAAAAATCGATTTAAGGTTTTTAACCAAACAGTATCTCAAGATATATTTTTTCGTAAACAAACTGCTGAAAAAATCAAAAACGCCATCATACAAGATAAGTTTTATTTAAATTTCATGCCAATATTTGATGCTAAAAGTTTGAATATGGTCAGTGTTGAAGTGTTGTTACGGGCTAACGATCAGACATTACAATCTATCGGGCCCGAAGTGTTCATTCCAATAGCAGAAGAATATAACTTAATAAAAAACATAGACTTATGGGTTATTGAAACCACTTTTAAGCAAATAAAAAATGAGTTCTCTTTATTAAATTTAATACCTTTAATATTCTGTATTAATATTTCATCAGTAGAATTACATAACCCTAATTTTGTTAAGAGATTAACAGAATTATTAGAATTATATCAAATAAAGCCTCAACAAATTGAACTAGAAGTCACTGAAACTAGTTTAGTAGAAGCTGATTTAATGAGTGTCTCAACACTTCAAGAAATTAATGCATTAGGTATTAATCTTACATTAGATGATTTTGGTACTGGGTATACAGCATTTTCTCAGTTGATAAACTATCCCGTGAGTTGTTTAAAAATAGATAAAACTTTTATTGATAACTTAAGTTCAGCAGACAAAACTAAGTCTACGATGATCAAAGCTATTCTTTCGATTGCAGAGTCATATAAATTAAAAACAGTAGGAGAGGGTGTTGAATATTATGAGCAATATTCATTTTTGTTAGAACAAGGCTGCGATATGATCCAAGGTTATTTATTCTGCAAACCAATATCTTGGGAAGATTTAAAAAACTCATTATGCGATCCCAATCAACAAAAATTACGACAAGAGAAGATGCTTAATCTTAGTAAAAATTCTATTACTTAATAAGTATTGCCATTGCATTATCTTTTAAATCTATAATCATATTCTTAACACCATAACCCATCACAACAGGTAACAATAAAAGAAAATGGTATATCTACAATCATTTTAGTGATGATTTTGGATATGCCAACTAAGTTAAACATTTTTCTTTAGCTTATTATTATAGTTATTTACCAAAGTACTATAGTAAATAATGGGCTATGCGTTTTTTCAATTTTGATTATTGTATTTGAAGACCTGTATTTTACATTTTGATATTTTTGATCTACTACTCGATGAATAACTTTTTTATGCGTAATTCGGTTTTTATTATTTTGTTGGTGCTTATATGAATTTATATGTGCGCTTTTTGAATAATGATTTGAGTGATTTTGTGAATGCTTATGACTCTGGTTATGGTTGTCGTTATGATTATAGTTATTTGCATTAGCTTGTGACGTGAACGTAAAGCTTAGTACTAATATTGATGCTACTAATGTTAATTTATTTTTCATCTGTATTTTCTCACTTTTAAATTATTATTTAAGATTTCGTTTCAATGAGTACACTATAGAAGTGAAATATGTAGTAAGTTTGAAGAAATTATGGAGGTTTATCTATTTATTCTGTGATAGTTAGACGTATTGTTAGACCTTTATATATTCTTTAATTGATCTTTTAAACCAAAATTCATTTATAAACTTATATTGGTAAGGTGTGATACTTATGTTAAAGATTGAAGCAAAATATTTTAAATATATAACATTAGTAATGAGTTTTTTACTTTCTACATTTGTTTACTCTGACCAGGAGGAACTTCTAAACATTGAACAATTACTTTGGGAAAATAGAATTATATTAATTTATTTAAGTAATGAAGATAACGGCGACGATATTGAAAATAAAAGGTTATTAACTAAATATAAAGCTCAAATAAATGAACGAGAACTCATTTGGTTTATAATAAAAGAGTCAGAAATAATGACAAATTACCCAAATAAACTATCAAATGAGTTTATAAGTAACACTAAAAATAGGTTTCCAATAGAAAGAAATAAAGTACTGCTGATCGGTAAAGATGGTGGTATAAAAGCCAAAGGAGCCGAGCTTAATTTGAATTTCATTTTCGAAGAGGTTGATAGCATGCCGATGAGACAACAAGAAATTAAAAATAGCATCGAATAACTCACTAGTTTTATTACTTGGATTCAAATAATAAATAATAAATAATAAATAATAAATAAATAGCCTTTGGTGTATTTTAAAAATACCCAAACCAATTAAATTAAATAAGCTATCTAATTTTTAGTAGAATAAGTGACTTAGTTTCAGGTGTAAGTTGAGGGATATGGTGGAAGTTAACAATACAATATATGGTGTAGGTGATCGCTCTTATAAATTGGCGGGTGAATTGCCAGGCATTATAAAACTGGTGAATGATTTTTATATGAATATGGATACGCTATCAAAAGCAAAAAATATAAGAAGTATGCATTCAAAAGACTTATCCGATTCTAAAATAAAGTTATCTTATTTCTTATCTGGCTGGCTAGGTGGTCCTAAACTATATGCTAAGCACTTTGGAAGCATTAACATTCCTATGGCGCATAAACATTTAAAAGTTGGTATTGAAGAAACTGAAGCATGGCTCTTATGTATGAAAAAATCTGTCGATAATCAACCTTATGAAGATACTTTTAAACTTTATTTAATGACGCAGTTAAGAGTACCTGCTGAAAGAATTAGAATGCTTTCCAATAATCAATAAAATTTAAAAGGGTGGTTCGATCATTTAAACTATTTTAGTTAATAATTTTATTTGTCTTTTTTACACCTTTATTCTCACAAGGTATTTAGAATGAAAATAATTTCCACTAACATTTCAACAACAAAAACAATATTTCATAATAAAAAAGAAATTAAAACAGGTATTTTTAAATCTCCAACCTTTAATGAAATTGCTATTACTAAGCTTAATATCATTGGCGATGAACAAGCTGATCTTATTAACCATGGTGGAGAACACAAAGCGGTTTATGCTTTTTCTTCTGGCCATTATGAACATTGGAAAAAAGAACTTAAAAATCAAAATATATCATTTGGTATGTTTGGAGAGAATTTTACTATTTCTAATTTATCTGAAGAATATATTTATATCGGAGATCAATTTAGGATAGGTACTGCACTACTTGAAGTTAGTCAACCTAGAGTGCCTTGTTTTAAACTTGGTATAGCTCTCGATAATAAAAGTATCTTAAAACTTTTTACTCAATATTATTGTACTGGTATTTATTTTCGAGTGATAGAGCCAGGAGTAGCAAAGACAGGTGACGAAGTTATTCTTGAAAAAGAAGCTGCACATAACATCTCAATTAGAAAACTTTTTCAAGCTTACTTTGATAAAGGTTATATAGATTATAAAAGTGTTTTGTCTGAAGCTTACTGCTTAAAAGAACTTGCACCTGAATGGAAAGAGAAGATAAAAAAGAAACTCTCTTTAAATTAGATTTTAAAAAAACATCCTAAATATATTAAACTGCTTAGTGAATGAATTATACTTTTTAATAGGGCACTTCAGGTTTAATCTGCCATATGAATTTATAATTATATTCATTTTTAAGTTATATTTATATTTTATTTTAACATTTAGTAATATTTTTAGAAAAAATCGTACCCAGTTTTAATATTTAAGCTAGATTACCTTAATAAGCTTACAGATTTTAATGTACAGCGATTATTTTAAATTAAAAATTACGTAAACCTCATATGTAGCAAGGGATTCAGAGTGTTTTCATATAAAACGAATGAACTTAAATTCCTTGTGTTGAACTCTATAATGATGAAAATGTAGTCATATTTTATTTATTCACTGGTATATTCTGTTTTATTGGCTTATTCAATAGCTTGTAAAATCCATTTAATCGTTAATATTTTGAAATATGATATAAGTTTATCTATATAACTTAATAAATAAGCTTTAACAAACAATCTGTCTAAGCGTTATAACTTTGTATTTAACGCAAAACCGCCGAATAAGGATAATAGTATATTATACATTTTATGTTAAATAGAATTATGTTCAATACGATAGGTTATTTTGGTAGATAGCAAAGAAGATTCCTTATTTAAATATTCTATTTAACATAATATACATTATGCGCAGTTATGTGTAATATTTATTTATTCATGGTCTGTGTGGTAAAAATCATTCAATATGAGATTGTCGTCAACCGTGAGATTTTTAACATTGTTGCTTACTCATTGTTTTAAAGTGGAAATAATAATTCTATTCGTATTTATTGCTCTCTTAATCAGAAAAGTTAGCAGTTTTTTTTCTAAAATAAATGATTACTTTCCACATTCATATCTCTGTAAGTTAATTAATCTTCATATAATTAACTTTTCCGCCTCTACGTAAAATCTAAGCTTGTTACAGCTGTTATTACCCATAGATTTCACAGAGCTAACTTGTAGGTTCGTTACTATATGCTGTCACGTAAAATCTGAGACTTTTGTGGTTGATATTACCCGTAGATTTTACACAGAAAACTCATCTCTAAATCTAAGTTACCATTAAACATTTTGCCTCTTACTTACAGTTAATTAAATATTATTAACTTTGTTAACTTACTTAATTGGGTTTGTTACTTATCTGTTAACCAACTGAAATATAACCAGCCAACAATATTTAAAACTTCACTTAGTTATCTACTAAGCACTTATAATTTTTACCTGAAATTTATATCCTAACCAACTATTTATTAAATTATTTAATGGGTGCTTAAGATTCTCTTTAATCCAATATGTTTATTAGTTTCCAATTCATTGATTTGTTAGCAGACAATTATCTAGGGATTATATTAGACTTAAATTGAGCGAGATTCTGACAAGTCAGTTATTTAACTATTCAAGTAGGTTAAGAATAGTAAAATAAATTATTAAGAATTGGATTGTTACTGGTTGTTAAAGTTTAATAAGGCTAGATTTCATAGCTTATTGAATACAGACTGTGTATATAAAAATTATAACAAGTACCCTTATGTTTAAACACCTATAACAACTGCGTATTTAACCAGTATTGTTGTAAGGCCCGTAATAATGTGCTTTTTGCAGTGCACGATGAAAATGTGAAACAAGCGCCCTTTTATTTATAACGAATTTCGGTGTTTAATAGTTTATTTGGTAGCTTATAATTTCTCAAAGTTTCGTTGCTAAGCAAAGTATGTGTTCAATATAATCACTAGGAGCATCGCCTTTTTCTGAAAGTAGGTTTATTGGTAATGGCTTTAACAACTTAATTATTATCGGAGATGGGGATATTTCTAATAATTTAAAAATTGTCTTTAATTTCTACTCTTTATAATCCTTGAGTAACTCCTGCAAAATATCAAGTGAATTAGTAAATAGTTCAAGCCATATCTATTATGAGAAGCGTATCTAATAGCGGTATTTTGCGTTGACGAAAGGTAAGCATCAAGAAGAATAAGATATGATCAAAGCAGAAATTTACTAAGAAATAGTAAGCTTCTGCTTTAACTAAATATTAAACTTCTCAAGGCCATAATTTATGCGCCGTTATCATAATTTATCAGACGATAAAGTTTGTCATTCTATTCATTAATCATAGTATTACTAGATAATGCTCTTATAAATCTTGATGCTTGGTGATATTTTTCACTACCCCAAGGCATCATTCTATTTTGTGGATAGCTTATATATAACCACCTCTTTGCACGTGTAACAGCTACAAAAGCATTGTTTTTCTCTTCGTTTAATTCTTTTGGACTCGTTGCACGATAATCAGGAAAAACTCCATCACACATACCAATTAAAAAAACGATATCTTTCTCTAACCCCTTCATAGTATGTACAGTGCTTAGTGTTAACCCTTTTCCTTGCGTTTTAGAGTCCAGTTTTCCTAATGTCATAGCATTTCTGAACGATTTGAGGCTAGATCCTAGACCATCAGCTTTGAAAGCAGTCCATCGGCCTCTAAATTCATCAAGTTCTTGAATACTAATATCCAATTCATTTATATCTGAGTCAGATAAATCATCTGCTTTATATTCTTCAATATTATCTCTAATATTTTTACAAAACTTCGGAATGTTTGGAGCTTCAATATTAAGACTGCTAATCTTCATTAATAGAAAAGCTTGAACCCTTGCCAAAGGTAAGTCTGATAATTCAACAACATTTGACCATTCTTGTAAAAGATTCTCATCATCCCATTGTTTAGGTTGTTCAACTTGAAGTAAAGAACAGAGTTTTTTACCATCAATCCAATCTTTAGGATTTAACTTTAACCTAATTGCATAATCTAAAATTTTGCCAAATAAAGAATCGGGTTCGGCTTGTCGCTCACCTTTATTGAAATGGTACATAATGTTTTTTTCATCCAGCTTTTCTTGGAGCTTTTTGAATACAAATTTATTTCTTCCAATAACTACCACTTTGTCTAGGGTAATTTCACCTTCTATGTCTTTATGAGATTTTAACTTCATCAAATATTCAATAGTATTAGTGACCCAATTAGCTTCAATAGACTCATTGAAGCAAGGCTGAATTGTGACACCTCCTTCATAAGCCATTTCATGATTAATTTGGGAATTAGGTTTAATGGAATTAGCTACATTAATAACAGCTTTACTGCTACGGTAATTCTCTTTTAACGAGAAAGTTTTTGGATTGAAATCATTCAGAAAGTCATTTTCAAAATAATCTTTCGAACCATTAAACCCATAAATCATCTGATTAGGATCTCCTACCATTAGAAGGCTTTTTATTCGTTCCCCACAGAAGATTTTTATTAATTCATATTGGGCTTTATTTAAATCTTGGGCTTCGTCGACACAGACATGCTTGTACATAATTTGATATGTTCTTGCTATATTTGAATGCTCATTCAATATTTTATATGCCAAGAATAAAATATCATTAAAGTCGATACCGCCACTGTTTAATAATGCTTGCTGGTAGTCTTGGTATATATCATAAAATCTTTGTTCACTTGGATAGCGCTCTTCAATTTCTAAGCGTTCAGTTAATAGCTCCCGTTTAATTTCAGAAAAAGCATCCATATATCCTTGCATGACCTGATTACGCTTACGTTTTTCGGCAGAATCATTTATGTTCAAGTATTCATCTATATCAATATTGCTGTCTCTTAACGATTGTAAAAAAAGCTCCATTCGATCTTGATCACGCTCATAGATATGCAAATCATTAGACAAACCGATAGTATGCCCATAACTTTCTATAATAGTTTGGGCAACTGAATGAATTGTTGATACCCAAGTTCTCTCTTCAACACCATCAAAATCAGCAAGACGCGCTTGCATCTCATAAGCAGCTTGATTAGTGAACGTGAGAGCTAACACTTTATCTTTTTTAGTATTCTTAAGGATGTATCTAATTCTTTCTGTTAATACCCTTGTTTACCTGAACCAGCCGATGCTAATATTTGTATTGGTGTTTTTAGATCAAACTCGACTATTTCTTGCTGCAAATTGGAAAGAGAAATCATATTTTTATACCTGCCTTAATTTGCTCAAACAATGCGATTATTTTTGGTGGTAAAGCATCAGGTTGTAAACTGCATAAATGGTCAGCAACAACTTTCGCATATTTGGTTTTATCAGAATCTAAAATTTCCAAAATTGCCTTTCTATAACCAGCATCTCCTAAATAGTCGTAAACACCACATTCATAGATAGGTTGTGAACAAGTTTCACATGCTGGTTTATCCGATAAGACAGCTTTAGTTTGCTTTCCTTGTTTTTTTGCAATGTATTTAGAAATACGATCATCACCATCATGAGCCTTTATTGCCGTTTCAACTTCCCCCTGAAATCCATCATCTAACAAGTACCCTTCAAAATCAGTCCCCTCTAATATTGTTATATTGGATGCAGTGGTGATATCAGTTTCTCCATACACTTCGCTGTAAACTTTCTGTAAGCCCTTGATCGGTTTATCTTCCCCATCAGTGAAAATAAAGACTGGAATATTAAAATCTCTAGCAAAAGTTAGATAAGGTTTATATTTAGAGCCCGACCCTCCAACTCCAATAAAGTTAACTCCTAAGATAAACGGAGCTTTCTTAAAATACGTTTCAAAAAGCAAAGGAAGTGCCTGAGCTTCAGTCTCCCCTTCAGATAATACTACTGCTGTAGCAAATAATAATTCACCCTTGGAATGTATAACTTCACGATGAATTTTTCTTAATTCTTCTGGCGGCAAGCCCTCCTTAAGAGAAAATACACTTGTACCTTGCCCATTAACTTTTGCTATGACTCTTAGATCTTGTTGGTTTGCCAGTGCAGCTAAATAAGGGGAATGTGAGCTTATTATAGTTTGGCCTTTAATGTCAGTAAGTTGTTTAAGGGTGTAGATGTGCTTCAGGTTCTTCTGCTGCAACAATAGGGAAAAAACACTCCTCTTCAGCGATATGTTTCTTTTCTAAAACCTCAATAAACGCTTTAACAGTTAACATTGATGCCCAACTTCTTGTCCCCATCCCATGATATTCCATAGAGAAAGAGTTAGTAGCATCTTCACCAAAATGAATAGAAAACCTTTTTGCCAAATCTCTAATTTTTTTAGGAAAAGGAGTGATATCTGCTTGCCCTTGTCCCTCAAAGGATTGGCTTAAAGTATCAAGATGAGTCTTGAGATCGCTTAACACTGTACTTTTATCTATAGCACTTTCATTAAGTTCTGCGATTAATTCTTCAAGTGCATCTTTATCATCACTTTCAAAATTTATGTCCGATAATACTTTGCCAATGTATGATGTTTTTTCACGTAATTCTAGGTGAATATCTCTCTGGGCATCAATAGCTATAAATGGCATAACGTCAATTCGTTTGAGTATTTTATTATTTATTTTTGCGCTATCATCAGTCCAGTATTCAAATCCCCCCCAACGAGACAACGGATAACGAGTAACTTTAAAGCCACCTTTTATGCTATCTTTCTCGCAGATAGTTCTAATCCCAACAAAGTCATTCCCTTCAATATCTGCTTGAACCAATTCACCAAATACCTCTACCCACTCGTCCAAAAAAGCATTTATTCGTTTACTGCTTTCATCGACAGGTACAATCAAAATATCTATAATTATTTCTAGTTGAGCAGCATCATTATTATCAATGTAAAAGTCCTCATCAGTTAAATGCCGAGAGTAATCGCCTAAAGATAGCTGTAATGCTTTGATAATAGATGTTTTACCTGCATTATTTTGCCCTATAAGAACAGCGACTTTTGGTAAAGACATCTCTAAGTTTGCAATCCCCCTAAAACCTGAAATTCTTACTTCATTAATTAGAATAGCCATTTAACTTTACCTTTGTAGAGAGCACTTTAATTGTTATTTTTTTGTTATCTATATTTCACTTCTAATGAAGGTGTAATCTTTATGTAAATAGAAATAACTTGCAACTATTTTACTCAAATTGATAATTAGATTATGCACCATATTTAGTATGCCTTAAATTCTTATTTTATTTATGGCCCTTTATCATTTTTTATCTAATACCTGTTCTTGACTCAATTTACGAACTTGCTCTTTCTCTCGAAGCTGAACACGACTTATTTCAACTTTTTCCTTTGAGTATTTCTGTAAATCGAGTTTTAATTTATCTGATAATTCTCGCGGTCTTTGTCATTGATTAGTGATTTATCGCTTATCACTTCATTAAATAGTTTCATATCAGATTCAGAAATTTGAATTAAATATGGATTGCCTAAATCAACTATTGTAGCGAATGCCTTTGAAGAGTTCTTTTAAAGAGCAAAAACAGTAGTTAATGCGTTGTCATTATGTTGAACAGCTTTAACCAGTAAATCATTGTTTTTAAACGCTTCTTTTGCTCTTAATGCATATAAATTATTTAACACATATTTACCTGCTTCTAATCCATTTTCAATACTCTTTTCAAAGCTTGAGGATCATTTTTTATTCTATTTCACCAGTCCTTGAAATAGCCTTTATGTGTAGCGGTATATCTAAAGATGATGATTGGGATTCCGTTGAACTGGGGGTTTAGTATTCTGGCTTTACTCCAGTAACGAAGTAAACCCGAATGCACATTTTGTGTATTTGGGTAGTTGAATTATCAAACGTAACGGGGACAAAACATAAATCGATTTAGTCTTATAACAAAGTAAAAAAGATATATATTGTTAGTAACAGAAAGCAAACCTATTCATCAGCTTTCAAATTTCGAACCAGTACATTTCCACTAGGCAATATTATAAGAAACGATAAATTCTTTTCCTTCGACATGAAATTGTTTTTTATCTTCAAAATCAATATCTTTAAGAATATGTATATTTTCTCCCACCAGAAATAACTCATAAAGGTCAGCTTTTTCTTTTGAAAAACTAAGTTCATTTTTTGTTATGTGAAACTTATTACCAGAGAGGGTCTTAACTTCTACATATTTAGTAATACCGTCACTATTTGTGTATTTAATATCGCAACCATAACTATCATCATCCTTCGAAATCCAAGTAACTTTGCCTTTACCATACTTATCTTCCAAGTATTCATAAGCATATTCTTCAGAACTATCTCCAATTTCTTTCTTACGATTATCATTAGACGAAGAATGCTTATATGGTTTTTTACTTTTCCCACGAGGGTTATTCGGTTTATTTGGGAGGCCTAGTGTAGCTTCTTTCGCTTTTTTGATTGGCTTCTTAGCTTTTGAATCACTACCCTCTTGCTCGGATTTAGCTTCTTGCTTCTTAGCTAAATTCGCAGCAATATGATCTGTTATTACTTCTATTTTATGAGAAAAATAGAGGAGGCTTAGATAGTCTATATTTCCTTCTAGGCTATCAACATCAATTTTCATTTCGTTCTGCTGAACTATTGAAATGAAGTCGACTTCAGTTGCATTTACTCCATCTAAAGAAAAGTTATTACTTATAAAGACCTGAACAGCTTTACTGTAATCAACACTTAAGGTTAGTTTATTGGCCTCTGCAATTTTATTAATGTAGTTATTGTTATATTCATAGTTGTTAATTATTCTAGTGAAGTTTTTTTCTTCATGGTTATCTATGCACCAAGAATACAGTTTTTTCTTAAAATCATATAAATTGCTTTCAAAGGCTTGTTTCAAGTTTATTTTATGAAACTCAAAAAAATCAATTTCATAATAAGAAAATCTGCAATTATTAAATTCAGCTATATCTATTTTTAGCTCTTCAAACAAACAGGCGATACTTTTACAACTATCAAAATTATTTAAGTTTGAGTAAACAATGCCAGTGATATCGCTTTCAACCTGTAAGTCATTTACAACACTTACTAATAGCTCTTCATCAGTAGCAAACTCATATTCATTGCAAATCAATGTATATACAGTTTTCCAAAATGAATAATATTCATCAGTTATACCTAATAGTTCTCTGGTTCTCGAAAGCTCATCTGCGCCAATATCATTGCGAATTGTTTGTTCTATATATGAATCTTCTTCCTTAATCATGTCCCGAAATATTTTAGTTTCTTGAATATCAAAAACTAAGCCAATAATATCAGCAAAGCACTCCTGAAATTCAAAACAGTGCCTTAGCTCTTCCAATGAAGAATATTTATCAACTTTTATAAAATAGTTTTTGTTATCTTTTACATAATCATTATTATCAAGTTCAAATGTCTCTTCATCAATTGTATACAGTACATAATCACAAATATTAATTGAGATGTTTTTTAACTTCGAAAGCTCATCTTTTGCTTCTTTATCTTTTTCAATATTTTGAATTCTATATACTAAAATATATTGTGTTATCTTCCCTAGGAAGGTAGAAAACTCTTCATTTAAAGCTTCTAATATCGTTTTCTGTTTAATTTCTATTTTTAGAGAGCTTAAATTATTTATACCAAAAAATTCAATTACTTTGGGAGTGCTTTGCCTTCTAGGGTAGTTAAAAATGGCTTTCGAAGAGGTTATTTGTTTAGGTAGTTTTATGTTGCCATTGTAATAAACATCTTTAACAGGGAAATATTTTTTTACATCATCTTTAATGGCAAATAATTCAGTATTAGAAGTTTCTAAAACCTGTGAGTTTTTTTCGAAATGTTTAATACAGAGCTTATAAATTACTTGTGTTTGTTTACCTTCAGAAGAGTTCTTCTTCAAAGAGTCAACGATCCTATTAACAGCCTCGATTGATAACTTTTCAAATTTATCTACAGAACCAAGCTTTATTAGTACACTTTCAATGTCTGCTCGATTTAAACCATATTTTTCAAAGCCTTTATATTCAAAATTAAACTTTAGCTCATTAATTAACGGACTCCAGTTATTGTTACCAACAAAGAAATCTTTAAAAATTCCTTTTGATTTCACTTTATAAATAATGAAGGAAGGTTTTGTAATAATTATATGTTGATAACTGGTAGTGGACTCTCCAACCTTGGAGTACTTAAAGATATCATCATTACTAAAGTTATCTAATTGTTTATAGATTAAGGGATCTAAACAAAACCAAATTACTAATTTCTCTAGTGTGATTTTTTCAATAATTTCAGTGAACTTTGAGATTTCAGTATATGAATGAGAGTTTCCTCTATAATTAATGGGCTTTTTATAATGTTCAAAAACAAAATTACTATATTTATACTTTTGAATGTCTTTATGCGTAATGAACTTAGTGTATTTGTTTACACCTAACCACAAAAAAAATTGTTCAACACTTTCTAAATCCTGGTCGGTAAAACTAAATGAATGAAAATCAGAAAGGTAATTTACATCATCAAGTATCCCATCAAATAGAAACTCAGTCAGTTTTCCAGATGGGTAACTGCTAGATAAATATAAATCCTTTGTTTCTGAGATAAGCCCCCTTTTATTTAATAACTGAACTTTAGTAACATTAGGTATCTGAGTTTTATCGAATTTTAAATAATTCTCATATAAGGATAAAACCATTTTACTAATTAATTCAGCGTTAGTAGATGGGTCATCAGTTATTAACTTGTTTGTGCTAGATATTATTTTTTGTATTACTGGAACCGGCTGATATTGTTGAATATTTGTAATTTCATTTAAAAGTTTTTGTAGCTCCCTAGTTTTATCACTTGATTCAATATCAAACTTAATTACTAGCTGGGCAAACAATTCTCTATGCATAAACTTTATGTTTACATATTCAGGAAGAGAGAAATTTTGAGTTGAGGGAGTGTATACGTCATCGTCTAGTGAAATTACATCATTATTACTATCAACTAAAAATTCTAGTTTAGTTTTGTGTTTGAACGACTTATGAAACATAAAAATCAATGAGGCTCTTTCTTTAAGACAAGAAATACTTTTACTTAACTCTGTCAAAGGCTTTGTACTAATACTTTTTTTTATATCAAACGTTGCAACATCAATTGATCCATCCGAAGGAATTATTAGATTCTTAAACAAATACTCCTTCTTTACACTTTGAACAAATACTGAAAGATCGTTAATGAATAAGACTTCTGATTTACTTCTATATCTACCGTCTAAACATGGAAATATATCTAAATTTTCAATTGCTTCATCAATAGCATCATAAAACCCTAGATCCAACAATACATTATTAGGATTTGAATATGAAAGCATTTCCAGCGCTTTAAAGTTGACACTAGTTTGAGTTAGCTTCTTTGCTGTGGATATTATTAATTCAACTAGCTTTTCTAAAATAAATCGATTTTTAGGGCTATTGTTTATTTCATTTCGAGAACTATTGAGTTCAAATGTTCCATGCACAATAAAAGGAAGATCAATAATTAATTTTGTGGGAAAGTATGCAAAAAGTTCTTTAATATGACAGCTTAAATCATCTTGAAGAGCAATTTTTAAATCATAAAACTCTTCTTCATTTTCTTTATCCCAATACTTTGAGGGTAACCTTTCTTTCTTTTCAAAAACAGTCCACTTTTTTGACAAATCAGCTTTGTTAATAGATAGAACTGGATCTTCATCAATATATACTTCAAGAGTTTGTATCGAATTTAAAAATAGTAATATTTCATTTTTTAAACCACTAATTTGCTTTTTGATATCTTTTAGAAATTTAGGTTTATAATTTATTCTTATACTTGTAACCCAGTCGTTATTAGCTTTATCTGAAATTTTAGGAATTGATAGGAAGGGTATCGGATAAACACTTTCTGGTAAATTTTGATCCTCTCTTATTTCAGCACGTTCTTCTGGCGTGAATAACTCATCAAATACTTGGTTAACTATTGCATTAGAAAATTCAATATTTAACCCTTTGCTGTTTATTGATATTTTCTCACTCCAATTAATAATTGAACGAAATCCCAATCCCTTATTTCCAATATACTTTTTTGAAGTTTTAGGGCTCAAATTTGAAATCATTAATGACTCAATACCTTTGAAACTAAATGGAGTACACTTTTCTTTTTCCCCTCGATTTGAAATAGTTAAAGTATTATTAGTCGTATTTAATTCAATTCTGACTTCTTTTGAACACTCATCATCAGCATTCTGTAACAACTCTAATAATTGCCTGCCGTTATATTCTTTTTCAGTCTCAACTTCTCGATTATATGCAGAAACCATATCAGCAGGAGACGTTTGATAAACCTCTTTTCGATTGTTAATTTTTTCGAGTATTAAAGATTTGATAGCTAAATCCTTCAGTATTAGATAAGTAGTAATTAACTAAAAATGTAACTTACATATATCACATCAACTACCCACTTTGATCATTTGAGTAATTAGAATAGGTTTTATGTAAGTCGCTTTTGGCACATATGGTTAAAGAAGGACCAAGACCGTATCTAGTCCACTAAATAATGATTATTGTTTCAAAAAATCAGGATTTAGCTGCTTTTAGACCCATTTTTTGTAATATGTAATGGCTACACTAATTAATATGGCAGATTCAAGTCTGAAGTGCATAACGACTAAGCAGCTACAGCTGCCATATGTTCAGCCATTAATTTGGCTGGCGTATTGTAATCTAATTTCTTTCTTGGTCTTTCATTGAGTTTCACTATTACATCTTTTACTGCCCAATTCGATACTTTTTTAAAGTCGATAGATTTGGGCCAATATTGTCTTAATAAACCATTTGTATTTTCATTCAAACCGCGTTGCCATGAACAGTATGGATCTGCAAAATAAACTGCACACTTTAAATTTTTGGTTAACTCTTTGTGATAAGCGAACTCTTTACTGTTATCAGCGGTAATGGTTAATACTGCATCTTCAAATGGTTTTAATAATGCAAGAGTGGCCGCAGTGACAGTCTTTGCTGATTTATCATCAATACGTATCGATACAGTAAAACGCATTTTACGCTCAACAATAGTCACCAATGCGCCGCTGTGTCCTTTACCAATGACTAAATCTATTTCCCAATCACCAACTCGGCTACGTGTGTCAACGATACTAGGTCGCTCATCGATACTGACGCGGTTATTGATAAAACCTCGACCAGCTTGCTTATCTTTATTGCGCGCTTGGGTAAGCCTTGCCTTTTCGGCGTAGATGTTGGAATAATTGACCACCATTCCGCTTATCGGAGTAAATATGTTGGTAAATAGTTTCATAGCTAATACTGATGCCACGCTCTTTCTTAAGCCATCCTGAAATTTGTTCAGGGCTCCATTTATCATCTAGCTTTATATTTATTAATGCAATCAGAATAGATGTCATTTTTATTGCTTTACGGGCATCAATACGGCGTTTAATTGTTGCTTGTTGAGCTTGATTAATACGGTAACCTCGCTTGCCTGTATTGCGAGCAAACTCTCTACTAAGCGTCGATTGATTCACATTCAATTGTTTAGCTATTTTATTTTGACTCATGCCTATTTTCTTTAGTGCGTAAATCTGGCATCGTTGCGCATAGGTCAGTTGTTTATATGTTTTCATTGTTGCATCTCTTGCCGGAGAAAAAGCGATAAGCATATATTCAGCTGATCGTCTTTTCTACCAATTCAAGTTATGCACTTATGATCTGAATCCAAGTAAGTAATAGAGATAAAAAACCTCATAAAAGGAAATTGAATTACTTTTATGAGGCAGAAAATAAAGAAACTACTAGTCCCAATCCCATTCATAGTAAGCATCAACTGCTTGGTATAATCCGCTTGATGCTTCTATGTAGAATTTTTTAAACAATTCATAGCGAATAGCAAAAATAGTAAATGAATCAAAAACACCAACGCCATAACTTACTTCAACACCGGGTGCTATTGTTCCTTTAATACCTACAGATTGCTCACTACCTTGACCATTTGAAGCTAATGACAAATCTTTAATTCCTACTTTATCACCAATATCATTTATAACACCATCAGTCTGCCCTGCTCCTAAGTCAATTAAAATAGCGGCAAGTTGACTCGTATTACCATCACCAGAGTCATTAGCAATTGAATGCCCACGGGTTATATATGAAAGAGCATTTTGTTGTGACATAGCAGGATCAGAAAATATGGTTAATTGTATTTGATCCGGAGTACCGGTTACACGTACACCAGCCGTTACATTATCTTCAATGTTAGTTGGATCACGTATAGCTTCAATATTCAAGTAAGGAGCGTCTGCTTGGCCCTGGAAAATAATTCGACTATTTTGCAATACTAATTGTTGCGATAAAGCACGGTAGCTTCCCTCAGAAAACGTCAATTCACCATTTACTGTTAGTTCTTTTATTAATTCTTTTCTTACTAATAAATCACCATGGATGTATGAATCTAAACCGATAGCTTTTATACGTAAACTGTCACCTAAAGATACTTTAACATTCATCTTAATTGGTAAATCAGCACTATCAGTTTGTTGTTCAGCATCTACTACGATAATATCTTTTGATACATTTACTGCACCGACAGGTAATTCTTTAACGGTAATATTACCTTTATCGACTTTTATAATACCTTCAACACTGATATGTTGATCATAAATTATGTCTATATTTGGGCTAACATAAAGTTCTATTTTCCCATAATCTTCAATCCGCATTTGATCTGCTTGTAGCTGAATCGTCGCTTTAAGCTCATTTGCCCAATCGATCATACCAGTGATATCAACACGTCCATCCGTATCGACATCTTTCTTCGTATCGTTTACTAGATTCGCCATTCGTTGTGGGATACTTACAGTACTAATCGCGGTGTCTTTAAATGATATCAATTTATCTACAAATGACTTACGCTTTTTCTTCGATTCTTTTTTACTATTAGTAAAGAAAAAACCATTAACGGTTGCAGTGTTATTATCGATACTAATTTTAGTATTCAAATCAGAAACTTGGACTGGTGAACTAGGTGCCTTCATTGAAACATCTGCAATGACTACTTGTCCTTTAACAGAGGGTTTATCAAGTCGCCCACTAATATTAATATCTGCTTTGAGATAACCTGCTAATTTATCTATTTGAGGAATAAGAACAGAAAACGCATCAAAATTTGGTAATGATAAATCTAGATTAGCCTCAATTTCTGGTGTCGTTTTATAGGGCTTTATCTGCCCTTTTAAATTCGTATTTAATAAACCATCAGATATGGCTTTTAAAGCAAAATTAGCTTTTTGTTGATCTGTTTGCATTTCAATATGGAACGCTTCAACTGGATAATTTATCGGTTTTTGAGCATTCTCATCTGCCATTATATTAAGAGCAATATCTTTGCCATCTACTGTGAGATCAATACTTGGCTTCTGGTTTTTCGTCCATGCCATTTTAATATCAGCATCCAAAGCGCCTTCTAGTGAAAGTGTTTTGGGAATAAATGGTGATAACGAGGCAATTAAAAAGTCATTAACATTAATGTTAATATTACCATTATCACCAGCACTGAATTTATTAATACAAAGTTGACCATTCTTGGCATTATTATCGTTAGTCACAGACCAACAATGTTCCGTTAAATTGATTGTTTCTTTTTCCATTGTTACAGTGAAAGGTTTTTCTAAAACAAGTAATCCCTGTGTAGTTTTTATTAAGCCTTTATTGAGTTTTGCTTGCCAATTCTTTAATTCTTGGGTAAATAATATATCTAAATCACTACTGGCTAGATCACTTTTTAATGAAATGTTTACGTTATGTTCAACTTTCTTAGTTGATACATCTTCTGGATTGATAGAGACGGATAGAGATTCAATTTTTTGTTTATTGGCGATTATATTTTTAGCATCAACATTTAAATCTGCAAAAGGAATATCAGCAATAGTTGCTTTTCCAGTTAAACTTAAGCGTTCAACACTGCTTTCCAGGTAACTAATATTAGAGGCCTCTAAACTAGTATTAACTTGCATCTTTTCTAAACTGCCAGCTAGCGTTACTTTGCCGATAATTTTACCAGTCGTTTCAACAACAATTTTACTTAAATCTTGAATATTTAAATCTAAAACAAGATCATTTTTGTCTGCAACTTTTCCGTTAACTTCAATAATATTTTTACCATTAATGATGTTGAGGTTGTTGACATTAAACCCAGATTTTTCATCTCCATTAACTGAACCATTAACAATCAATGGCTTATCTAAAAAAGAGCCTTTTAAGTCAATAATAGGGAAACTAAATGCCCATGCTGGTTTATTATTATCACTTAATGGGACTGTAACTGATTGTTTAATGTGTCCATTAAGTGTTGCAGGGTAAGTGTCACTAAGTTCTTTGAAGTCTATATTATTGATATTTAAATCGCCCAACCAAGTAATATTGTTTACCCAATTAAGTTTTCCTGTTAATAGTATTTTACCTTGCAGTGTATTGATTAATAATTTTTTTAATGCCAAAGACTGAAGATCCCCCTGCCCTTGAATACTTATATCTCCATCAGGTAGATCGGGTAATGCATAATGAGTTTGAACATCTAACGTATAATTATTAAGATCCCCACGACTAGATACGTTACCTTTACTCGTACTTACTTGTTCAGTACCCGTTAAAGGCCATGTAAATTTGTCCCATTGAATAGTTAGTTGATGTGGTAAATTCTCACTATAGAGATCAATTTTATTATTAATTTTGGCATTAATTAACTGACTTAATGTTATTTCTGAATGCAAGTCAGCTAAGTCACCTTTACTCATTAATTTTATTTTTTGACCTTTTAATAAAGTACTAGGCTCTAACTCTTTAACTTCTTTTACGTTAACAACGACTTCGATATCCATTGGGTAGCGTTTGCTTAAATCAATATAGCCTTTTATATCTACATTGGCTTCAGGTATATCTAATTCAAAGTTATCAATTTTCACTTCTGAACCAATAAAGGTAAACTTACTTTTTAAGTCATTAATAACACTAATATTTTCTTTATTTTGGATTAGTTTAAAATTATTAATATTTAATTTATTTGCAATAAGATTAAATGGCAATACAACTTCAGGTAAGGTTTGATCCGTTAGAATTGCAGGGAAAGAAGTGCTCTGGTTGTTATGTTTAGGCGTTGTTTTTTGTACCTGCGCAGGTTGAGCTTCAGCATCAGCTAATACAACCGTCAATCCACTTATACTCGTATTTAAGGTTAAATCATTGCCTTCTCCGTCAGCAGAAAGTAATAATTTTTTTAAATCAATATCAATACCAGCAACATTGATATGAGTGTTATTAATATCAAGGTGTCTGATATGTACCGGCAGTGGAAATTCTAATATAAAAGGTTCACTTTCTTCCTCTGCTGCTGGTTCTTCACTTTGAGGAATATGAATGTTCGCATTGTTGACGATTAGAGAATCAAGGCAGAATTCTTCTACTATACAACCCCAGTCAAACTGATAACTCACATTATTAAGCTCAATTAAAGTATCACCATCTTGCCAACGAATACTTTCATAGATAGGCGAATAAAATAGGCTACCCTCAGTTAAACTAATATTTAAACGTGGTTCAATTTTTTCTAATACACTGATAATAAGTGAATTACCTGTATGGGTATTCGTCAGCCAAATAACTAATACGACAAGGACAAAAAGAACAAATAATAAACGCTTTGTAAACTTAGCGAGTGATACAAAAAACCTCATAATTCGGGCCCAATCATTAAGTGAATTTTATAAGAGTCATCGGTATCCGTTAGTGGTTTTGCAACATAAAAACGTATTGGTCCGACAGGTGAAGCCCACACCACACCAGCTCCTGTACTCATTGATAATTCTTCAGAAAAATCATCGGTTGCTGTACCAACATCCGAAAAGACAGCAAACTTCCAATTTTGTGTAATAGGATAACGATATTCCAAACTGGTTGTTGCTAAATATTTACCACCAATTAAATCATTTAAAGAATCTCTTGGAGCGACTTCTTCAAAGTCATAACCTCGAATGCTTTGGTCTCCGCCAGTGAAAAAACGCATAGAAGAAGGGACATTAGTAATAGAGTCAGCAAAGATTGCCCCAGCTTCTGCCGATGCAACAAACTGGTGTTCATTGTAAGTACGAATAATTTTAGCTTGGGCATAAACTTTAACAACATCATCTGTTGAAAATAAGCTCTCATTAGCAAATTCAACATAGGCTAACTGTTTATCACCCCAATCCACATTGATACCTCCTCGACTTCGAGTTCTACTAAAGCTAATGCCCGGCAGTATTAAAGCTGTAGAGAATACTTGTTGTCCTTGAACTCCCGATTCTTTATCGTAGCGAATATAAATAGTGCGTAACCAATTATTATCTAATAACCAATGTCGATTGAAGCTTAGAACATATTGGTCTGTATCCGTATCGTTTTGGTCAAGCATCTTATAACCACCTTGAATAGAAAAATAGTTATTGATTGGATCTTCAATCGGAATTTTATAGGTAATTGAAGCTTCTTGTTTTGGAACTGATGCAATTATATTTGCATCTATTGAGTGGCCATATTGATTTACCCATGGTCTAAACCAACGAAATTTACCGCGGATACCTTCATCAGTACTAAATCCTAAACCGGTGTTAAATGAATCTTCAGGACGCATGTAAGTAATAACATGTAATGGAATTAATCGACCTTGTTGTTTTTCCATATTAGGTAAAATCGTAATGCTCTTAAAATAACCTGTTTGATTTAAACTTTGATTAAACGCATTTAATGTTGAAGTATCGAATGGGTCATTTACTTTAAAGTTAATCAATGAACGGATAAATTTTTCTGCAGGGGTATCTATATCGAATATAAGTTCACCAAATTGATAACGGATACCACTGTCAAACCATAAATGAATGATGGCAGTATTGTCTTTTTGTGTCACTTCAACGGAAGACTTTGTATAAACGGAATCAAAATATCCATAACGTTGCGCTAAGCTTTTGAAACGACTTTTAGCTGATTCGTATTCTCCATGATCTAAAAATTGCCCCTCTTTTAATGGGAAATCAAGTAACAAGGCTTGGAAATTACGATCATCTAACGCTTCACCTGTTAGCTTCAAATCAACCTTTATGATGGTTGTTCTCGGACCTAAATCGACATCTAGCGTTACAACTTGTTTACTCTCTTCACCACTAATAGAGGTTGTTATTTTTGCTTGATAAAAACCTAAAGCAACTAAGCTTTCTTTACCAGTAATAATGACTTCATTTAAATAATTCTCATTATCTGCATTATCAGGTGCAGAAAGACCACTTAGATAAACGTTTAAGTTGGCGATAGCTTTTTCATTATCTGTGCCTTTTATAGCATAGCTAATGGCAGCAGTAACACTAAAGGAGGCACATGTTAGTACACAGCAAATACAAATTCTATAAAGTTTATTCATTAACTCTCTAACTTTTTGGTTTGACGGTTTCATTTAAAAGAATATGTTGAAAATCGTAGGCTGATAAAGGTTCTCCAATAAAAGCCCCCTGAAACTGATTGCACCCTTTATTAATTAAGAAATCAAGTTCATCTACATTTTCAATGCCTTCAGCAACTATATCTAAGTTTAGAGATTTCCCCATATTAATAATGGCACTCACAATAACTTGTTGGTTTTCCTGTTGTAATAAATTAATAATAAAAGACTGATCAATTTTCAATGTCGAAACAGGTAATACACTGAGGTACGAAAATGATGAATATCCTGTACCAAAGTCATCAATCGCAAATTTAAACCCAAGTTTACGTAGTTCGTTTAATTTATTAATGACTAATTCTGTGTGTGAAACTAAAACCGTTTCAGTAATTTCTAATTCAATTAAGTTTGCATCAATACCCGTTTCTAATAAATATTTTTCTAATGAAGCGATAAACTCTTGTTGCAATAACTGTTTTGGACTTACGTTCATTGATAAAGTTTTAAAATATGTTGGTAAACCTTGCTTAATCCATCCTTGTAGTTCTAAGAAAGCATGTCTAATGACCCAATCTCCTAAAGGGATAATTAAACCTGACTCTTCAGCAACAGGTAAAAAATCAGTTGAATCAATCCAACCTTGTTGTCCATGTTGCCAATGACATAATGCTTCAACACCAACTAAATGACCGTCAGTATCAACTCGCTGTTGAAAGAATAAAGAAAACTCTTCATTTTCAAGACCTTTTTGTATCTTCGTTCGTAAACTATGTTTTAAATGTAGTTTTTCTCCTATATTTTTAGAATAAAAACTTATATTACCAAACTGACTATTTTCAGTTTTCATTGCTTTCGACGATTGTTCTAATAACTCATCTGGTTGAATGTCTTCTACTGGAAACAAAGTAATACCAAAAACAAAACTTAATGTTAGTTCCTTATTATGGATTTCAAATGGTGCCGTTAATGCTACATCTAATTTTTTAGTAAATGTTAATGCAAGCTCTGCTGTCTGTTCTTGACATACATGAAGATCAGGTAAAACAATAACAAATACAGCATCTTGTTTATGGCAAACAAAATCTGGGCTGAGTTTATTTCTTTCTAATCTGCGTGCAATTAAATACAAAAGTTCATCACTTTGATATTGACCGGCCAATTTAAACTGCTCACAATCAAGTGTGATTAACGCACCTTGTAGCTTTTTATTTTGTAACCTAATTATTTCTTTGGAAATATAAGAGACCAGCTGGACTTGGTTAGGTAGTTCTGTGATTTTGTCTAGTTGTGCCTCAGTCTTGGCTTGTTCATGCGATTTTTTATAGGAGGAAACATCTGTAACTGTTCCTATGACACGTAATGGATTTCCTTCCGTATCCCAAGATACCGTTTGTCCACGGCTCAATACCCATAGATATTCTTCGTTATTACATTTAATTCTATGGGTACTTTCAAAAAAAGAAGTTCGCCCAGAAAAATGCGAGCCTAGAGCGTCTGTAACTTGGAACACATCATCAAGGTGGATTCGGCTTTCCCATTCCAGTATGTCATTACTGATACTTTCTTGTTGGTAACCCAACATTTCTTTCCATTGATTAGAATAATAAACTTGACCCGCTGCAACATCCCAATCCCATACTCCATCTCTTGCCGCATTAATGGCATATAACCAACGCTCTTCACTTGCTGCTAGTTGATTAATATTATTTGAAACATCAGAGATTAAGTTAGCAAAGGCTCGCTGTAATAAACCAACCTCACCTAATCCTGATTGCTGTATTTTAGGTTGATTAGTAATATCGGTAATATTAACTGACTGAGCGAGGCGTTTTAAGGGTAAAACTAATGAACGGTTAATGAAGTAAACAAATAAAGCCATGGTAACTAAAAGAATTAATGAAAAGTTAATTAACATGAATAAACTATCATGCATCAGTTCACTATAAGCACTCGTTAAAGAATAGCGAATGAAAATAACACCATTAAATTTGCGGTTGAGACTGTTACCTTTAGAAATCATTTGTAAAGGTGCATAGACAACTAACTCTTTACTGTCTTTAAAATATTTAACGACGATTTCATTTTGATTAATCACACGATCTAATAATTGCCCTTCATATCTTTCTAACTGTAATTTGGCAAACATATATTTTTCACGAAAATTATTACTTAAAACAACTTGCTGGTTATTATCAACAACTGCAACGGTTTTTACATTTTCATTTAAAGCTGCTGTTGAAACGAAGTCTTGAGCTCTTGCTTTCTCTAAACGCATTAAAGAATTTGATAATGAAGTTTGTAACTGCCCTGCTAGGCCCTTTATATCTTGCTCTGATTCAATATAAAGTTGGTGTTGTTTTTTGTCATAATCGAGTAAAAACACACTGCCTTGTAATATAATAAAAACGATAAACAATACTGAAGGTAAAAGGACAATTAATGAAGTTTGACGTAATTTATTCATAAATAGCCCGTTCTAAAATGCGTGTTGAGATGAGACTTGATAGGTCTGTTTGAATTTGACCCAGCATACGCTTTTCACTCATTAGAATGCTTAATTGCTCTGCTTGCAATTCTATATTAGAAGGAGAACCAGATAAGCGCATCAATGCTTGCTTAGGGTTAATAAATTGTGAATTTAATATCGCTTTTTCAAGAAAATAGGGATAAAGCTGTAAGCGAACTGACATACTGGTTAATGCTTCCGCTGTATTTTTTTCATAGAAACGATGGGCTCGGTAATATGACCTTAAAAAATGGGCTATTTGTTGTTCTTTTTCTAGATATAAATCACCACGTACAACTAATACATTAATAATAGGTAGGCCTAATGCAGTTGAGTTAATTAACTCGCGCGCACCTAATGCTAATAATTGCTGTTTTACAGGCTCTCTAACAATTAAAGCATCAATATTCCCTTTCAAGTAAGCATCTTTTACTTCATTTTGTTTTACTTCATGCAGTTGTACTGTTTGATTATTTAAGTCCGTTAACGTAAACACTTCATCAAGTAACAATGCACCTGAAGCTTTATTTTCATAGCCAATTGAATGCCACTTTAAGTCTTCTAGTGTCTTAATTTCAGGTTTTGCCATTAATGCATCACCACCTTTTGAACGATCGATTACTGATATTATTTTTAAATCGATTCCTAGCGCCACTAACGTCAAAACTTCATCTAATGATAGAAATGCAACATCTAGTTTAGCTGTTTGAAAAGCTTGAATAACACTTGTTGATGAAGTGAGCTCTAATAATGAATAGTTATCTTTATTTAAATAGCCTAATTCATTCGCTAAAAAAGCAAATTCAAAATTAGGCCAAGGGGCTGCACCTATAGTTAAAGGTTTTTGATATGGAGTACAGCTCATTACAGATAAAAAAAGAGAGACTGCAGTTATCGTTTTAAGGAATTTATTAATACAAAGATTCATAACTAGCTAGCAATACAGATGTTAATAAGAGGTTAATTGATTTTACAGAGTTAAGCAGATAAAAAAATAGCATGTAGGAATATACATGCTATTTTTTGAGTTATTGAGAGTTAAATGACTTAAATTTACATCATTTGGCTATTTTGTAAGGCTTTAATACGATCCTCTAATGGTGGATGCGACATAAATAAGCTACTTTTCTTTTTCCCCGAAATACCAAATGCCATCAAGCTCCCTTCAAGTTTAGGTTCAGATGTCATTTGAAGGCGTTTCAGTGCTGCAATCATTTTCGCTTTACCGACCAATGAAGCAGATCCTGAATCGGCACTAAACTCACGTTTTCTTGAGTAATACATAACAATCGTACTCGCTAAAATACCGAACACCATTTCTAAAGCAAAAACGATAATAAAATACGAAAAACCTCGACCGGAATCATTATCGTTATTACCACGCATAGCATTATCAATAAACCCACCAATAACACGTGCTAAGAAGATCACAAATGTATTAACAACGCCTTGTATAAGTGCAAGTGTCACCATGTCACCATTCGCAATATGGCTAACTTCATGAGCTAAAACGGCTTCAGCTTCATCTTGTGTCATTTGTTCAAGTAAACCTGTACTCACTGCAACCAGCGCACTGTTCTTTTTCATACCCGTTGCAAAGGCATTCATATCTTGAGCTTGATAAATTGCAACTTCTGGCATGTTTATACCGACTTTATCGGCTTGTTTTTTAACTGTTTCTAATAACCAGCGTTCAGTTGCGTTACTTGGGGTCGTTATAACAACTGCACCTGTACTTCTTTTCGCCATCCATTTAGATATTGCTAAAGAAATAAATGAACCACCAAAACCAAAAACAGTGGCTAGTATTAATAAACCACCAATGCTTCTAGAGTCCATTCCTGTGACAGAAAAAACAATACTTAAGACAATGCCTAACACTAATACAACAGCTAGGTTAGTTAATAGAAATAATGCAATACGTTTCATATAAACCTCAACTAATAAATAATAATATTTCGACATAATATGACTTTATTGTAAAGATGCAAGTAAATAATCAATAAAATTTACCAGTTCAATAAGTCTAATTTGCACCCTTGAGAATCTACCGTTACAATCCCCTGACTTTTATTATTTAAGGAATTATCATGGCTTTAGCTCAAGCACGTCACATTTTAGTAAGTTCAGAAGAACAATGTCTAACATTAAAAAGCGACATAGAATCAGGAACTGATTTTGCATCAGTTGCTAAACAACACTCTTCATGCCCTTCTGGTGCACAAGGTGGAGATTTAGGTGAATTTGGTCCAGGAATGATGGTTCCTGAGTTCGATAAAGTCGTATTTTCTGCGCCAATTGGTGAAGTACAAGGCCCAGTAAAAACTCAATTTGGTTATCATTTACTAGAAGTAACTAAACGTAACGATTAATTTTTTGTCGTAAACTAAAAAACCGCTCAAAGAGCGGTTTTTTTATGTTAAAAATAGAAATTACAGTAATACTAATCCTATTCATTAACTGTTCTATTGTACTTGTTAAACGGATTAATTCTTCGTTGTAGGTTTTGTTAAGGGAGTCACCATTTAAGTATTAACATCTTTAGATTAATTACCCAACAGACGATTAAGGAAGTTAATCTTCGAAAGTCCTCCACTTATACTCTAGACTAAACCATTTCTCCTATACAAAATTTAGGTCATATATTTAATATAATGGATACAATTACAACTTAAGTTCTTTTAGATATCAATATCACTTATAAATATCACTTATAAATAACCAAACAGTATCGAATTACTTATCGAAAGTTGAGGTTCTAGTGTTACCCTGCATTTTGAAAAGATATCCATTCTTGTGGTTGAGGCTGTAAACATGGAGTCAATTTATCTACTGTTACTTTGATGATTTGAAACTGTTTAAAGGTTTTATTATTTGGAAATAGATGGCTTTCATCAAATAACATACATAAACAAAAGTTATCTTGTTGCTCTAACACCATATATTTTGCAGACTCAAGGTCACCTGTCGTTATCAACATAGCTAATTCGCCATTATCAAATTGCTCTTTAGGCTCTTCTGATGCTTGAAATAACCAACTTTTAGGCATAATTGGTTTATGAAAAATGTCGATTGCTAAGAGGTGTAATATTATTTTACAACGTAAAAACTCTTCGAAATGGCTTAATGATTCACTTTCAAATAATTCAATATAACGAGTAACGTCTTCAACAGTAAAGGAGAGTGTTTGACTCTCACATAAACGCAACATATTTGATTCATATACGATAGGAATAGTGCGTTCGAGACCCACAACAGATAACTTACCTTGTTGATGATCAAAGACCCATTGCCATTGTGCTTTTGGAATAAAATCCATCACTTTTCCCCGTTTAAAATCATTTTATTTGTGTACAGTTTTACTGTTTTGTCTGTGTACTATTGTTTTTTAAATCACTATATTGTTATATTTTTCCATGAATCTAGTTATGTTTACGTGCATCTATTTACAATAGTTGCGAGTTAGTCGATTTTAAATATGATTTACAATATTTTTTACTAATGGCGGCCCTTGGTAGATAAAACCAGAGTATATTTGTACTAGGCTAGCACCCGCTGCAATTTTTTCTTTAGCAGCAATCACACTATCGATACCACCGACACCAATAATTGGTATTTCACCTTTCAAATGTTGTGAAAATTTAGCGATAACTGCAGTGCTTTTACTCTGTACAGGACGGCCACTTAAACCACCTGCCTCGGAAGCATGAGACATGCCTTTAATTATTTCACGATCAAGTGTTGTATTAGTTGCGATTAATCCATCTATTTTATATTTTAGTAAAGATTGAGCAATTGACTCAATTTCTTCATCACTTAAATCTGGAGCCACTTTTAAAGCAATAGGAACATATTTATCGTGTTTTTTAGCAAGTGCTTGTTGGCGTTCTTTTAATGAAGATAATAAATCATCTAGTGCTTCGCCATACTGTAAAGAACGTAATCCAGGTGTATTTGGCGATGAAATGTTGACGGCTATATAACCTGCGTGAGGGTAAACCTTTTCCATACAAATGATGTAATCTTCTTTACCTTGTTCAACAGGTGTATTGATGTTTTTACCAATATTAATACCAATCACGCCTTTGAAATTACTACTTTTTACATTTTCAATGAGATTATCAACACCATCATTATTGAATCCCATTCTATTAATGATCCCTTCGCCTTCTAATACACGAAATATACGTGGTGAAGGGTTACCAGGTTGTCCAACAGGTGTTACGGTACCAACTTCGATATGTCCAAAGCCCATCGCACCAAAAGCGTCAATACATTCAGCATTCTTATCTAAGCCTGCCGCTAACCCCAATGAATTAGGAAAAGTTAATCCCATCACCTGTACTGGACGTTGCTGTACTTTTTGACGGTAAAAAAGGTCTAACACGGTACCGTGAGTTAATTTCAACTGCTTGATTGAAAGATCGTGCGCTTTTTCTGGATTCATTTTGAATAAAAAACTACGCATAATTCGATATAACATAATAAGACCTTATTTAAATGGGCATTGCCGAATGAATTTTACGCTATTGTATAGAAAAAGCGTAAAAATCAATACTGTAATAATAACAAAAGCTTAAAAAACCAAGTATATCATTATCTGTCATTATCATCACAATAGAGAGTAATAAATAAGCGAGATAAATGGACTAGCGCTATAAACTGATTAATCAGATTATGATTGATGTAGGAAGAGAATTTAAATAACCTCTATTTTGGCTAATGAAAGCGGAATTACAATTAAATTCATAAGGTTATATTACAGCTTATACAGTGCCGTTAATTTTGCGTAGTTCAAGACGAATTATTGAAGCAATAACGGGTTATTGAGAGATAATTTAACGCAGAAACCCGCTAAAATAGCGATGTTGTATCGCTTTGCTTATCTAGAACTTAGGTTGAATAGGTTAAATAAAGGCGATATTTCAAGAATTAGTATTAAATTCTTAAAATAGAACTATAAAAATTAAGGTTAATAAGGTTAATTAAATAAATCATGGATTTAAAAAATTTATTAACCTAACTAGGGCGACTGAATTCAGTTGACCAGTTCACAGACTATTTATATTGCTATATGTGTATTCATTATTTAGCTATTGAGTACTTAGCATTTATAATTTCTTATTCAATAATTAATGAAGGATATTTATGGATACGAACTCTCCACCCTTTTAACCATTGAATTTCATCTCTTGGTGCATTTTTAACACGTCTAGTAAGCATTTCATCAGCGGCTAAAGCAAAACTTAATAGTACATTATTTGATTGCTCAGGCATCGCTAATAACACTTGCTTTAATCCCCAACCATAACCCTGATATTGCTCATTAGTTGCAATACCTTCACCTTTAAAATTAACATAATCTAACAATACAAAGATGCCTTCAGGTGTTGACGTTAACAATCTTAAGTTTTTGTTGATCTTGATTTTTTGAATGTCATTACTGGATTTTAAAATGGCAGGTATACCACGCTCTAAGCGTTTAATAATAAATCTAGCTTGTAAACCAACAGTTGAATGAAGCAGTGCTCTTAGCTGTTTTAATTGAGCACTTTCAAACGCGTCATAAAACATTTCTCTGCTTTTCCATGGAGCAATCTGTGTTTCTATTAACCATTGTGGAACGTCAATATTATTCTCTATCAGATAGTTTAATAACTGAGGAAATTGTTCAATATAAGGGCCTTTTTTTGACGTTGGATACCAGATAAAATGCCCTATTCCCAATGATGGAAAGTCTTCCTTCTTATTCCATACCGTAAGAAATTCAGTTTTACCTGCCCCTTCGTTCTGCCAAATAAGAGTAGCGAGTGTATTAGTTTGTTTATCTGATAGGTTAATCGGGTAATTCTGCGCAGAAACATGATTAAAAAGAAGGGAAAATAATAGAGTTGTTATTGAAAGTGTTGAAAAAATAATACGTGACATAGCGAAACCTGAATCATCCAAATGAAGTGAATAGACGTCTAGGAGGTTGAAAGGTTCATTTTAAACGACGAAATGAAAACTCATACTTTCAATTAATTGATCACGCCTTTCTTGTGTTGCAACTTGTTGATAAGCGTCTAGTGCTCCGCGTCCTTTTGCAGAAGGCTGATCATAACCTAACGTATCATTTATAGACTCTTCTTGTTGCGATGAAAGCACTAAAGAAAATTCAGTGCTATCCGCTTTTTTCGTGACAGGGGAAACTTCGCTAACGTGTGGCGCATTATCATTCTTTTTAACCTGTGACACATTACCCGTATTAATGGGGATATTTGTCATCGATATATTATTATAAATGGCCATTTGTAAGTTGTTTTTTCCTAATCACATATTAATTATGTCTTTATTATAGACAATTATTCTCTTCCTGGAAGCTTTTTCCATGTCACTGTGTCACGTAAATAAACAGGTATCGCTAATTCAGGCTCTACTGCTTTATCGTTTTCAATTAATAATGATGCTGAATTAAGCATAAATTCGGCACTTGGATAAAGAATATCAGATACAGAACATGTTTGATAAAAAGCTATTAATTCAGGGTACGCAGCCCAACCAGTACCAACTAGTTGACTACTTTGTTGGATGATAATGCCGTTATTTTGTTGCTGATCTATTAATTCTTCAGGCTTTATGACAACTTCTTTATCCTGTAAAACCATGACACCATTTTCATTAATATAATGTGCAAAGTAAACTTCTCCCATTCGTGCATCGATAGCAGCATAAACACTGTTACAGTCTTTATCACTGTGTAATGCTTGTTGTGCCATTGCTTGTAAAGTCGAAATTCCCACCATCTTTTTTTCTAAACCAAATGCTAACCCTTGCGCAATACTGATTCCTATACGCACACCAGTAAAGCTACCAGGGCCTTGCCCGTATGCAATCACATCAATATCTGCCAAGGTTAACTTAGCTTCTTTAACGACCTCATCAACGGTTGGTAAGATTTTCTGTGTATGTTCTCTTGGAGCGAACATAAAACGTTGATAAGTAGTCGCGTCTTTTGTTAATAACGCAACTGAGCAAGCTTCTGTTGAAGAATCAATGCACAGAATATTTAATGAAGATGACATAAATCGCCTATTTAATGAGAGTTATAAGTTTTTATTAATGATATTTACCGTCATTGGGTGTTTTCATTAATGCTTACTGAATATTTTATTCGATCTGATTAATCAATTAAAGTCAGAAAATCGATGGCTTTATTGAGGTCTCGTGTACGAGGCATGCAAGGTAAACTATTCAGAAACAGATTGCCATATTTACGGCTGACTAATCTTGTATCACAGACGATTAGTACGCCTTTATCTTGCTCCGCACGAATTAAACGACCAACCCCTTGTTTAAGCGTAATAACAGCTTGCGGTAATTGCACATCAAAAAAGGGATCACCTCCTTTTAACTCAGCATCCTCCATGCGTGCTTTTAATAACGGCTCTTCAGGAGAGGTAAAAGGAATTTTATCAATAATGACACAGGACAAGGTTTGTCCTCTAACATCAACACCTTCCCAAAAGCTACCTGTTGCAACTAAAAGTGCATTACCGTGACTGATGAACTCATCAAGTAGAGCTTGTTTACTTTTTTCTCCCTGTAAAAGAACAGGTAACGTTAATGATTCTCTAAACGCTTGTGCAAGTTGATTCATCATTGAATGACTAGTGCAAAGAAAGAAACAGCGCCCTTTACTGGCTTTTATTACTGGGGTTAATGCTTCTACTAATTTAATGGCTAACCCAGGAGTGCCAGGTTCAGGTAATAACCTTGGAACAACAAATAAGCTTTGTTTAGCATAATCAAATGGACTATTGAGTTGTAAACAATCTGAGTTAGTTAAGCCTAATAGCTGCGTAAAATGTTTAAACTCCCCTTTCACTGATAAAGTAGCAGAGGTAAATATCCAACTTGCTTGTTTTTTCTGACATTCAGTTTGAAAGCGCGTTGCGACACTCAATGGGGTAATATTCAATGAAAAGTGTTGTTTTGTACATTCGTACCAATAACTAAAGCCACTTTCCTGGACATTATTTAATCTTTCAAATAATAAGCTGTATTGGTTAATTTTCTCAAAAGCATGATCTAATACTTCACTCTTACCTAGGCGCTCTGTTACTACTTGTTTTAGGAATGTCAGTACTTGTCTTAGACGGGTTACATGCATTTGCATCGCACGATCTTTACTTTTATCTCGCCAGCTTCCCGACCCTTTTTCCATCGCAAATGCTAGTCTGAAATCTAATGATGCGGCTCTAAGTTGTTCTGCTGCTTTTGCCATTTGTTTAGCTTCTTTTAGTTCCGTTCGATACACAAAATCGATTTCTTTAGCTAACTCGGTTAATTGTTTACTTGAAAAAACTTCACCAAAATATTGGCTGGCGATATCGGGTAATTGATGTGCTTCATCAAATACATAAGTATCAGCCTCTGGAATTAACTTACCAAAACCAGTTTCTTTAACGGCAAGATCGGCAAAAAATAAATGGTGATTAATAACAATAACATCCGCATCCATGGCTTTATTTCTTGCTTTCACGACAAAGCAATCTTCATAACTAGGACATTCTCGACCTAAGCAATTATCGTTAGTACTGGTAATAGAAGGAATGATCAAAGCATCTTCAGGTAAATTATCTACTTCTGCTATATCACCTGTTGCAGTACTCACTGACCAGTCTTTAATGGTGACTAATTCAGTATGTAAATTAGGTTGTTTAAATCGGGTTTCTAACATGTAACGATTTAAACGTTCAGTACATAGGTAATTACTACGTCCCTTTAATAACGTACAAAGCCCAGTAAAATTTGTTGCTTTAAGTAATAAAGGTAAGTCTTTTAAGTAAAGTTGTTCTTGGAGTGCTTTACTTCCTGTCGATATAATTAACTTTTGGCCCAAGCTTTTATCTAAATTTAACAACGCTGGAGCCAAATAAGCAAAAGTTTTACCTGTCCCGGTCTCTGCTTCAACCACTAATGATGATTTTTTTTTAATGGCTAAGTCAACGGATTCTGCCATTTTGACCTGTGCTTCTCGTCCTCTGAAGTGAGGAATGAGTTCTGCGAGTGCACCTGTTGAGGAAAAGAATGAAGCAATCAAGTTAATAAACTCTTAAGTTAGGTAATTACATTTTAATAAAACGCTTGATTCATTACTGCCACAAATTGAAGATTTATCTCATATTAATTATTTGCAATATGAATAAATGATCATTTTATTTGCGCCACATCAGAATCGATGAAAAATTGAAATGCTATAAATAATTAATATTCTACGTTAATTAATAGAAACTGGACATGAGTTAGTTCTCTATAATTACAGAGTTATCCAAAAGAGAGGCATAAACATGAATACCAGACACCAATTATTGCAAAACAAATCAAATTTACTCTCTGGAAAATTAGCAACAGAATTAAAAACAATTACATTAATGACTGGGATATATTGTCAAACACATCACCAAGATCTGAACTGTACAGGTTGCCAGTCTTTAATCTCCCATGCAGAGAAAAAACTAGATCGATGTGTTTACGGTCAAGACAAACCTGCTTGTAAGGATTGTCCAATTCATTGTTATAAGCCTATTTATAGGGAGCAAACTAAAGTGATTATGAAATATGCAGGCCCTAAGATGCTTTTTAAACATCCTATTTTAACAATTATTCATTTAATGAAAGGAAGGAAAAAATTTCCTAATAAAATACCGGTAGGATTATCAAATCAACAAAAACGTAAAAATATTAAATAGTAATATCCACATGCTTTACCTGCTGTACTGTTTGTGATTTACCTTTTTGTGATTCGTCGTTTCTTACTGACTTAATGGGCTTTAAATTATGTATACTTTCTTCAATATCTTCAGGTGAACTATGGTTATGACGATTCGATTTTTGATATTTAACAGTTTTGCCCGTTATTAATTTTTTATCAAAAGGTTTGAATAAATAAGTTCGATGAATAAAGTCATTAATTAAGTGTTGGCTCATAAATAGTTCCTTTTAAATTAAAGTATACGAACGTAATATGGCAGATTGTTAATCTTTTAATTATATACCCGTTACCAATCAAAATACATTATTCAGTCGCTAACTCGGACACCAACACAATGCTTAAAATGATGACAATGGCTCGCATATTGGTTTTGAGCTGACGATCCGAAGAGCAAGTATTGAGGTAATTACTTTTGTTGTTATAACATCTTGATTTAACCCGTAGATATTTATCATTATACCTAGAATCTGTTTATCCTTCGACTTGCTGATGTATGCATCTTGATTGATGATGAGTATAAAGTTATTTCATTGTGTTGTAGGACGAATAATATTCGTTGATAAAAAAATTCAGACCTTACTAAATTCAACTTTGAATTTATGACTTTAATCTTTACAATACGCCTTATATAAATAAGGGCTTCACATGAATCGTAAAAAGAAAATAAATAGTATCTTGCAAAAACGTTTGAAAAAGATAAATGCAAAAGTAGCACCTGGGACAAAAGAAAAATATATTTCAAAAGCAGAAAGAGCCAAAATAGCTGAAGAAAAGCAACAAGAATTATTAAACGAATCAATTATAGTAAATAAATAATAAAGCTAAAATTTTTTTTTGGGACTTTAGATTAAATTTTCTATTTACTAGATTTTATAGATATAACAGTTGATATTAGATGAATTTAACACTGTAAATACTTCAACAAGTTCTATGAATAATAATCAAAAGAAAATATTTGAACTTGTATTATAAAGTGATAGCTATTATTGCAAATGAAAAAACGACACAAAATATGAATCTGTTGTAAACGAATCTCTCTATATCAACTGAAGTGAATAATATTTAGGTGTTTTTGTAAAATACCCTATTAAAAAATCACGAAATAATTAAATAAAATTGTGAACACTTTTTTCTACTTATTTATCTATGCTAAAAACATCTTATATATATACAAAAAACAGTTCACATTTAAAGTTTAGATTGATATTCTTAACGCAATTAAATTATAGAGTATTATTTACCATGAAGAAGATAAGCCTGAAAGCACATTACCATCATCATATTACTTAATCTTTCAGGATGTTTCTTGGAAGAGTTTTTATGTGCTTCCAGTGGTTACCCAAATATAAACCCTCGGAAGTAAATCTCCCGAGGGTTTTTTAGTTTTAAATGCAAGGAAAATAAGAATGCCAGAACAACGTTTAAGAATCGCAATTCAGAAAAAAGGTCGTTTAAGTGACGATACAGTTAAACTACTAAAAGCCTGTGGCGTTAAGGTAAACCTTAATACACAACGTTTAATTGCGCACAGTGAAAATATGCCAATTGATATCCTTCGCGTGCGCGATGACGATATTCCAGGTCTAGTAATGGACGGTGTTGTTGACCTTGGTTTTATTGGTCAAAACGTATTAGAAGAAGAAAACATGATGCGTAAAGTAGCGAACGAACCTACTGCGCATAAAGTCGTAAAAGAATTAGCATTTGGTGAATGTCGTTTCTCACTAGCCGTTGATAACGACTTTGATTACCAAGGCGTACAATCTCTAGCAAACCTACGTATTGCAACAACATACGTACATATCCTTAAGCGTTTTATGGCTGAAGCTAAAGTACCTTACACATCTTGTATGTTAACGGGATCAGTTGAAGTTGCTCCACGTGCTGGTTTAGCTGATGCGATTTGTGATTTAGTGTCAACAGGTGCGACATTAGAAGCAAATGGATTGAAAGAAGTGGAAGTTATTTACCGCTCTACAGCTGTATTAATGCAACGTGACGAACCATTAACAGGTGACAAACAAGCTTTAGTTGACCGCATTTTAACGCGAATCGACGGTGTTCAAACGGCTAAAGAATCAAAATACATCATGCTTAATGCACCAAAAGCAAACCTAGCTGCAATCACTAACCTATTACCGGGGTCTGATTTACCGACAGTGATGGATTTAGCGGGTAGCGATGACCATGTTGCACTACATGTAGTTAGTAAAGAAAATCTGTTCTGGGAAACAATGGAACAATTAAAAGCATTAGGTGCAAGTTCAATTCTGGTTTTACCAATTGAAAAAATGATGGAGTAGTCCAGATCATGGGAATGAAAACAGTCAACTGGGAACAATTAACACCTGAACAGCAAACTGAATTGTTGAGTCGCCCTGCAATGGCCGATTCATCAGGTCTTACTGCGACAGTTTCAGATATTATTACTAATATTCGTGAAAACGGTGATCAAGCCTTACTTGAATACACAAAACGTTTTGATAAATTAGATGGTGATAACTTCACGTTAACAAACACAGATATCGAAGCGGCAACAAAACGCCTTGGTGCTGATATAAAAGATGCAATTAAAGTTGCATATGAACAGGTTGTGAAATTTCATAAAGCACAACAACAAGATGTTATACGTGTAGAAACAATGCCAGGTGTTGTATGTGAAATGCATACACAAGCAATTGAATCAGTTGGCTTATACATTCCTGGTGGCAGCGCGCCATTACCATCAACGGTGATAATGACAGGTGCACCTGCTCAAATAGCAGGTTGTTCACGTTTAGTGTTATGTTCGCCGCCACCACTTGCAGATGAAATTCTATATGCGGCATCACTATGTGGCGTGGATGAAATTTATTCTGTAGGTGGTGCACAAGCTATTGCTGCTCTAGCTTATGGCACAGAAACAATTAAATCAGTGGATAAAATATTTGGCCCAGGTAACTCATTTGTAACTGAAGCAAAGCGCCAAGTCAGTAATGATTTTTCTGGTGCTGCAATTGACATGCCTGCTGGTCCTTCAGAAGTATTAGTGATTGCCGATGAAGATGCCGATCCTGCTTTTATTGCCTCAGACTTATTATCTCAAGCTGAACATGGCCATGATTCGCAAACAATACTAGTAACTCCTTCTGCAAAGGTTGCCGAACAAACTGCACTTGAAATAGCAAGTCAACTTGCTGTGTTAGAGCGTCGTGAGATTGCCGAAAAAGCCATTGCCAATAGCGTAAGCATTGTGTGTAAAGATATTGATCAAGCAATAATGATTTCAAATCGTTATGCGCCAGAGCATTTGATTGTACAAACTGAGCAACCTCGTTTGTTACAACCTTTGCTTAAAAATGCAGGTTCAATCTTTTTAGGTGCTTGGACGCCTGAATCGGTAGGCGATTACGCAAGTGGAACAAACCACGTGTTACCAACATACGGTTACACAAAAACCTATTCAAGTTTGGGTTTAGCTGATTTTGTAAAACGCTATACGGTACAAGAGTTAACGCAGGAAGGATTAAGAAACCTTGCGCCAGCTGTAACTTGTCTTGCCGCTGCTGAAGGGTTAACGGCTCATAAACGTGCAGTGACTATTCGTATGGAAAAACTTGAAAGCTTAAATAAGTAACAATAAAAAATAATAGTTAAAAAGTCGTACTAAATATAAGTTCAATAATTGACCTGAGCATTGAGTTGCTCAGGCATTCGTTAGGGATGAAACACGATGAGTAACATCAAAAAGCTGGCTAGAAAAACAGTTCAAGCATTAACACCTTATCTTTCCGCGCGCCGTATTGGCGGTAATGGAGATGTTTGGTTAAATGCCAATGAAGCTCCCGATTGCAGTACTTATCAACTTGATTCATCAAAATTACACCGTTACCCAGAATTCCAACCGCCTCAAATTATCAATGCCTACGCAGCTTATGCAAAACTAAACGCAGACCAAGTGTTAACGACACGTGGTGCAGATGAAAGTATCGAAATTTTAATTAGAACTTTTTGCGAACCTAGTCTTGATAGTATTTTAATCTGCCCTCCTACTTATGGTATGTACGCAATTAGCGCAGAAACCTGTGGTGTTGCCATTGAAGAAGTACAGTTACAAGCTAACTTTGATGTAGATTACGAAGCAGTTAAAAAAGCAGTATTAGAATCTAATGGTAAAATAAAAATCGTCTTCTTATGTGCGCCAAATAACCCGACTGGTAATATGTTAGACAAAAACAAGCTTGCTGATTTATTAACAGCAACAGCAGGTAAAGCATTAATCGTAGCCGATGAAGCTTATATCGAATTTTGTCCTGAATTCACACAAACAGATTTAATTGCAGATCACGAGAATCTAGTGATCACAAGAACCCTTTCAAAAGCGTTTGCACTTGCATCCATACGTTGTGGCTTCACTCTAGCGCAATCGTCTGTAATTGAGATGATGAGTAAAGTGATTGCACCTTATCCAGTACCAGCACCTGTGGCACAAATTGCAGAGCAAGCATTATCCGCTGATGGATTAGAAGTCATGCGTGACCGTGTTGTTGTGTTAAACAATAATCGACTCGTATTAGCTAATGCGTTGACTAAAATAGAGTGTGTTGTGGATATCTTCCCAACAACGGGCAACTTCTTATTAGTTCGCTTTAAAGATTCAGCGAAAGTATTCAACGCTTTTGCTGACGACGGTATTATTATGCGAGATTTTGCTAATAAACCGCGTTTAGAAAATTGCGTTCGTATCACCATTGGTAACAGTGCTGAAATGAACAGAACATTAAATACCTTAAATTCACTGTAGGAACCTAAAATGAGCACACAAAAATTTCTATTCATCGACCGAGACGGCACATTAATCGATGAACCTATTAGTGATAAACAAGTAGATAGTCTTGAGAAGTTAGTTTTTGAACCTTACGTGATCCCAAGCTTATTAGCCTTACAAGATGCTGGATTCATCTTAGTGATCGTATCTAACCAAGATGGTTTAGGCACAGAAAGCTACCCGCAAAGTGATTTTGATATTCCACAAAACAAAATGATGGAAATATTTGCGTCACAAGGTGTTAAATTCGAAGCAACCTTATTATGCCCCCATTTCCCAGAAGATAACTGTAGCTGTCGTAAGCCACACTTAGGCATGGTGAAAGAATATTTACAGTCTGGCCGTATCGACCACGCTAACTCTTACGTGATTGGTGACCGTCATACTGATATTGGTTTAGCTGATAATATGGCGATTACTGGCATTCTATATAATAAAGAATCACTAGGCTGGAAACAAATAGTGAAGCAGTTAACAACCTCAGGTCGTACCGCTTCAGTAACTCGTACTACTAAAGAAACTGATATTAATGTATTTGTTGATTTAGATACGACAGGTGAGAATAAAATTGATACCGGTATGGGTTTCTTTGACCACATGTTAGATCAAATCGCAACACATGCTGGATTCCAATTAAATGTTAGTGTTAAAGGTGATTTACACATTGATGACCACCATAGTGTAGAAGATACTGCGTTAGCTCTAGGTGATGCCTTAGATAAAGCATTAGGTGATAAACGTGGTATTGGCCGCTTTGGTTTTGTACTACCAATGGATGAAACTAAAGCAAGTTGTACTTTAGACTTATCAGGCCGCCCTTTTCTTAAATTTAAAGCTAACTTTCCACGTGAATTGGTTGGCACTATGTCAACTGAAATGGTTGAGCATTTCTTCTATTCATTAGCACAAGCTATGCGTGCCACGATTCATTTAGAAGTTGAAAATGGTAATGCACATCATATGGTTGAGGGTTTATTTAAAACATTCGGTCGTACATTACGTCAAAGTATACAAATTATCGGAACGGATCTTCCTTCAAGTAAAGGTGTTTTATGATAGTTATTATTGATACAGGTTGCGCTAACCTATCGTCAGTACGTTTTGCTATTGAACGTTTAGGTTATGAAGTGGTTGTGAGTAAAGATCCAGCCATTCTACAACAAGCGACTAAATTGTTTTTACCGGGCGTAGGTACAGCTAAAGAAGCGATGGCGAACTTAATCGAGCGCAACCTAGTTGAAGAAATCAAAAAACTCACACAACCTGTTTTAGGTATTTGCTTAGGTATGCAAATGTTAGCCGAAGGCAGTGAAGAAGTGTTTGCAGAAGAAGCGGCTTCAGACGACGCTGAAAGTGAAGTGATTAAAACATTAGGTTTGGTCGATGGGTTTGTTGAGAAAATGGACGTTGCCCCATTACGCTCACCGCACATGGGCTGGAATCAAATCACGCCTAAGCTAGATGAACCTTTATTTAAAGATATTCCTGCAGGCACCTATTTCTATTTTGTACATAGTTACGCATTACCCGTTAATGAAAATACTATTGCAAGTTGTGAATACGGCACGCCTTTTACAGCCGCTGTTAATAAAGACAACTTTTACGGGGTTCAATTTCACCCTGAGCGTTCAGGCAAAGCCGGCGCGCAGCTAATCAAAAACTTTTTGGAGCTTTAATACTATGATTATCCCAGCACTTGACTTGATCGACGGTAAAGTTGTTCGTTTATACCAAGGCGATTACGATCAAAAAACAGTTTACAGCGATGATCCACAAAGCTTATACACTATTTACAATGAACAAGGCGCTAACTGGTTACACCTTGTTGATTTAGATGGCGCAAAAGATATTACAAAACGCCAACTAGGCGTGATTGAAGGTTTAATCAAAAACACCCCTGCTAAAGTACAAGTTGGTGGCGGCGTGCGTACAGAAGCTGACGTAAAAGGTTTACTAGACGCAGGTGCTCATCGTGTTGTTATCGGTTCAACGGCGGTTAAAGAGCCAGAGATGGTTGCAGGTTGGATGGAAAAATACGGCCCAGAGCATATCGTGTTAGCCTTAGACATCAATATTGATGCTAAAGGTAACAAAATCGTTGCGGTTTCAGGTTGGCAAGAAGCTAGCGGTCAAACGATTGAGTCGCTATTAGAGATCTACATGAAAGTAGGTTTAAAACACGTATTATGTACTGATATTTCTAAAGACGGCACATTAACTGGCTCAAACGTTGATCTATACAAAGAAATGGTAGTCGCTTTTCCAAGTGTTTCTTGGCAAGCGTCGGGTGGGATCGGCTCGTTAGCTGATATTGCAGATGTTGCTCGTTCAGGTGCTCAAGGAATGATCGTAGGACGTGCATTACTTGAAGGCAAGTTCACAGTAGAAGAAGCGATTAACTGCTGGCAGAATGCTTAATAAGCCTGTTTTAATCTAAAAAGCTTATAACTAAATAAAAATTAAATAAATGATTACGACTGAATATTTATATATTCGGTCGTAATTATTTTAATCTATAGTCGAAATATTAACTGCTCGACGGTAAAACCCAATCTTTGCGTGCAAAATGACAAGTGTAGCCATTAGGTAATCGTTGTAAATAATCCTGATGTTCAGGCTCAGCTTCCCAGAAGTCCCCGGCTGGTTCTAATTCTGTCACAACCACACCTGGCCATATGCCTGATGCATTAACATCAGAGATGGTTTTTATTGATTCTTGTAACTGACTTTCCGAAGTGTAATAAATAGCTGAACGATAAGACGCACCTAGATCATTACCTTGTCTTAACTTGGTAGAGGGATCGTGTATTTGAAAAAAGAACTCAAGTAACTTTCTGAAACTAATTTCATGATTATCAAATGTAATTTCAATACCTTCAGCATGTGTCCCGTGATCTCTATAAGTTGCATTAGCAACGTCACCACCGGTATAACCAACCCTAGTGGTTTCTACCCCAGGTAATTTACGGATTAAATCCTGCATTCCCCAAAAACAACCACCTGCTAATACTGCAATTTCTTTACTCATTATAATTCCTCAATTGTGCTGAATATTATTAAGTTTATGAATATACATAAACTTTAAATTAGATGATACCCGTTACCATTCAAGGTACAAAATTTAGCATGCGTTGAAGTGAACAGATACCGGGTAGAAAGAGAAGGATCTAACTGATTAAATCGATACTTTCTAACAACAAGATATTTACTTGATCGCTTGCCTTCTAGGCCGTTCGCTTGAGAACCTACCTACACTTTGTGGCACCTTCAATAAATACTTACCATTGTAATGATGTTGGGCCTTGAATTGGAGTTCAAGTTAATGACTGAACAAAGCACCTTAAACGGTAAAGTCTATATATCAATAACTAAAATATGTAGCATAAAAATTCAATCGTTATGCCATTGCTATAAATAAAAAGCCGAATTAATATTCGGCTTTTTATGGCTATCTTATTATGCTCAATTAACGCTATTTTCTTGCGACTAAATGAACCGTACTAATAGAACGTTCTAAAAAAGCGCCTTCACAATAAGCAAAGTAATATAACCAAAGTCGTTTAAACTCTTCATCGTAACCATGTCGTGTTAACTCACTCCAAGAAGCAAGGAAGTTAGAACGCCAATCGGCTAAAGTCTTAGCGTAATCTAAACCGATATCGTGCAAACCTTCTATCACTAAGTCACTACTTGTTGTTAACTGTTGAGAAAGAATATTTACCGACGGTAAAAAACCACCAGGGAATATATAACGTTGTATAAAATCAACATTATTTTTATAGTGATTAAAGCGTTGGTCTGCAATAGTAATCGATTGGATAAGCAGCTTCCCCCCCTCTTTTAAACGTGCATTACACTGTTCAAAAAAGCTTGGTAAAAACTCATATCCAACGGCTTCAATCATCTCAATTGAGACGACCTTGTCAAAAGTCCCAGTTAAATCTCGATAATCTTTTTTCAATAAAGTAATTTTTTCTTCTAACTTTAATGCTTTAACTCGTTGTTGTGCATAGTCGAATTGCGCATCAGAGATAGTTGTCGTTGTCACTTTACAACCGTAATGCTGGGCCGCATAAATGGCTAAGCCACCCCAACCGGTTCCAATTTCTAATAAGTGATCGTCTTTTGTTAATGCTAATCTGTCACAAATAGTTTTAAGTTTATATAACTGTGCGTATTCTAATGACGTTGTTTCAGAAGGATAGATAGCCGAAGAATACATCATTTGAGGATCAAGAAAGCGAGTGTAAAGTTCATTGCCGAGATCATAATGCGCTAGTATATTACGCTTCGAACCCGATTGGGTATTACGGTTCTGCCAGTGACTAATTGTATTCTTAATTTTATTAAGTAATGATCTATTTGAATCTAATTTATCCGTTTGCTGCTGTGCTTTAGCAAAAATGCGGATCACATGTGTTAAGTTAGGACTGCTCCACTTTCCTGCAATGAATGCTTCTGCAACACCAATGCTTCCCCCTTTCACAAAATCACGATACAGGCTCATATCATGGATATGTATTTTTGCCTTAAGCGTAGTATCATCTGAATCTTGTAATGTGTTTTCTGGAAAAAAAAGATGTTCAGAACCTTCAACAACCTCTAACTGACCATAACTCAGTTTTAAAAATACAGAATGGACTAATGAACGACAGCGTTTGTCAAACCAATTTGTTGTTTCTACTGCTGTAACATTGTGTATTTCTTCCATTGAATTCTCCTAGAATGTAGACTCTATAAAGCTTTAATTAATTTTTTGATAGCCGATAAAAGGTATTCTTTTAATAAATAACTTTAATGCTTGCCAATAAATACCGATAACTATCTTTCCTGTCATAATTGGAATTTGCGCCCAAACATGAAATAAATTTCGTTTACTGAATGCTTTTTTCTTTAAGATTAAACTGGCTTCAAATAGCTTGGTAACCTCACCATCTTCTTCATTAGTTCGCTTGTTTTCTATTTTCACTAATAATTTATCACTATTCACCTCAGGTGCCTTGATATGCCAGATGTAACTCATATCAAGATCCATAAAAGGTGATACCTGAAAAACCTTCTTACTTGTTTTAGGTTTATCATGCTCTAATAAATCGACTAAATAATAATGTCGTTCATTCCAAGGCGTATTGCTTACTTCTGCTAGCATTTGCGTACAATTATTGTCTTTGTCATAACAAAAATAAAAGTTAGCCGGACTGAAGTAGATGCCAAAACACCTGACCTGAACTAACATTAATATTCTTTCAATATCAGGAAAACCGTTGAGCAGATTAACTTTATCTTTTATACGCTGTGATAATGAGTTAGGTTCACTTCTTAGGTAATCTTTCTCAACAAAACGTAATGGGTGATACCAAGAAAAACCGAACACCCCTTGCCCCTTATCAGCCTGTTCAACCTCATCAACATCTAATGCCAACATAAATAAAGTCGTGTTAAAGCGATGAGTTTTAGGAAAAAACCGTTTATGGACAACGTTACCCACGTAAATATTACTTTGACTAAATACTGTAGTGGTTGATTTAACAGAAGACATGACAGCTATTTACTCGCAAATGCATCAAGAAAACAATCGAATCGCTGCGCTACTTCAACAGCACTTCTTACTCCGTCCTCATGAAAACCACTATGCCAATATGCACCGGCAAAATGTGTATGCTGTTTTCCACAAATAAGATCTCGTTGTTGTTGTGCTCTAATAGATGCTGAAGAGAAAATTGGATGATGATAATTATATTCTTTCAATATTTTATCTGGATCAATATCTTGCTTCTGATTCAATGTAACGCAAAAAGTATGGTCACTATAAAATTTCTGTAATATATTCATATTGTAGGTAACACTGGCAGGTTTAGAGCGATCTTGACTCAATTGATAATTCCAACTTGCCCAAGCAGTTTCTCTGTCTGGCAATAAACTGACATCAGTATGAAGAATCACAGAGTTCTCGCTGTAAGGCATGTCTGAAAGTAACATTTCTTCATCTACAGTAGCATCACTTAATAGCTTTAGAGCTTGATCTGAATGGCAAGCAATGACCACTTCATCAAATGTTTGTTTATCTTCTTCATTATCAAAATGTAATTGAATTTGGTTGTCATTACGCGTAATTCCAATAATTTGACTATTAAGATGAATTTTATCTTTAAATGGCGCGCAAAGTGGTGCTAAATAGCTTCTTGAACCATTCGGTATTACATACCATTGAGGCCTATCAGCTATGTTTAGGAGTCCATGATTGTGAAAAAACTGAACAAAAAAGCGAAACTCAAAATCTTCCATTTGCTCTAGGGAACTTGACCAAATAGCAGCGCCCATTGGTAAAATATAATGTTCAGCAAAGAAATCACTGAATTTATGCTCCGTTAAAAATTCACCTAGTGTTAATCCAGGCAAATAAACGTCAGCTTCGAAAATACCTTTACACAATTTATTGAATCGTAATATCTCTTTGACCAATAACCAAAATTTAGGGTTAAGTAAGTTTCGTCTTTGTGCAAACAATGTATTTAGATTATGCCCATTATATTCCAAACCAGTGTGGCAATTATGAACTGAAAAACTCATCTCAGTCGCTTTTTTACCAATGCCGATTTCATCGAGTAATGCTAAGTAATTAGGGTATGTTTTATCATTAAAAACAATAAAGCCGGTATCAATTGCGTAAGGTATTCCATCTTTTTCTATATCGACAGTAGCAGTATGCCCTCCAATATAATCATTTTTTTCGAATACGGTAACATTATGTTTTTTAGATAATAAATAAGCAGATGTAAGACCAGAAATGCCTGAACCAATAATTGCGATATTTTTCATGAAAGTTAATCCTTTACGATAATTTTCTGCCAAACAAAATCAGGCAATAATGAGATAGCTTTTAGTAGTAAGGTTAAACGTTTGGGGAAGTGTGCGTATGATCTTCGTTTTTCAATCGCCGTTATAATACGAGAAGCAGCTTCATCACTAGACAGTAAGAATGGCATTGAGAAATCATTTTTGTCTGTAAGAGGTGTTTTGATGAATCCAGGATGGATTAATGTGACATCAATTTCTTCTTTTATTAAATCTAATTTTAAACTTTTTGCTAAATAATCGACACCAGCTTTAGAGGCCCCGTAGGCTTCACTTCTTTGAAAAGGTAACAATGTTGCGCTTGAACTAACAAACACGACTTGTCCGCCCTTTTTTACTTTAGGTAAAAGATATTGCAACAACCACCCTAGTGAAATTAAATTAGTTTGAATAACATCAGCAAATAACTCACCATCAAAATGTTTGGCATCATCGATATACCGGCAGTTACCTGCATTTAAAATTAACACATCTAATGATTCTATAGTTCTTGAGGCTTCTTCAATGGCTTGTTGGTCTGTAATATCAAAGCAACAGGTTTTAAAAGCGACATTACCCATCGAAGAGAGCTGTTGTTGATTTCTTCCACAAGCAATGACTTGTTCTCCCTGTTCGCTATACTGTTCAAACAAAGAATAACCAATACCAGACGTTGCCCCTGTAATTAAAATAGTTTTATTCGACATTATTTAGCCGCCTTACTTTTAACTAAACGGATCACTTTCCCTAAGACAGGTAGTTGCTCATATAGCATAGAGCCTAAATCTAAAAAATCACGATGATAAATCACCTTTCCGTCTTTAGAGCGTAAATGAGAGCTGCCAAACACAGAAACTTCATTACCTTTATTAAGTTTAGGGTGCTGATAAATCATCTCCCAATATATGGCTGCTTGATCTGGTTGAGCAATAACATTACTGATAATAAACTGACAACTATTAAGGTTCTGGTACAAACCTTGAAAGTATTGTTGCAGGTCAGTTAACCCATTTATTTCATGAATAGGATCAATAAAAGTCACTTCCTGATGATAAATTGAGTCTAATAAGTCTAAATTATTAATGTTGAGTTTTTGATATACCGAATTAAACTCATTTAACCAATCAGGTGACTTATCATGTAAAGATTCATTATTCATATTGCCTGCCATATACAGTGAGAAACTAAAAGTGACACTATCAATATAACCATTAACAACGGACTTAATTAATATTTTAGTGTCAAACGCCTATTTATAAAAAGCTAAAGCATTTAATCTGGCTTCTTTGTGATCAACAATCGCAGGCCAATAAATAGATAAGTGTTGTTGCTTAATATATTTATGTGGAAAGTGAATTTGTTTGTCAGGTATTTTACTTAGCTCCGGTATATATTTACGAATAAAAATCCCTTTAGGATCAAATCTTTCGCTCTGTGTAATAGGGTTAAAAATTCTAAAGTAAGGTTGAGCATCACAACCAGTACTTGAAGCCCACTGCCAACCACCATTATTTGAGGCTAAATCACCATCAATTAAATGCTGCATAAAATACTTCTCACCTAAGCGCCAATCTATTAAAAGATGCTTTGTTAAAAAGCTAGCAACGACCATACGTAATCGATTATGCATCCATCCAGTTTGGTTAAGTTGTCTCATCGCAGCATCTACTAGTGGATACCCTGTCTTGCCTTCACACCATGCAGTAAAAAGCTTTTCATCATAAGGCCACATCGCTTGATGATATTTTTCGTTAAAGCATTGATGTTTACATAATCGAGGTTGGTCGAACATTAAATGGCGATAAAATTCACGCCATATAATTTCATTTAACCAACAAAACTCTTCACTATCACTAGAGATTAAAATGTCAGGAAATTTATTTAGTAACGTATTGAAAATATAACCCGGACTTAATACACCCGCAGCGAGATAAGGAGAAAAGCCACTGGTGCCTTTAATCGAAGGAATATCACGTACCGTTTTATAATGAGTGACTTTATCTCGATAAAATTGTGGTATTGCTTTATCCATCACTACATTAACTAAAGGCCATTTACTCGAAAGTGAGTCTGATTGAGTTGTTTTCTTTGACTCATCTGAAGCAGTGGTATTAATTGGTTCTATATTACCCAGATAATTAAAGCCAAATTCGCGAACATAAGTTAACCAAGCTTTCTTAAAAGGTGTAAATACCTTATACATTTTACCTGACTGATTAACTATCTTACCTTTCGGTACAATCACATCAGCTTCAAACAATGTTAAAGGAATACCCTGTTCTAGACAGGTACGATCACGTTGGACTTCGTTATATTCAAGCTCGCTATTTGCTATTACGCTACTTATATCATGTTGTTCACAATATGATTTTAGATAGTCAATTTGCGCAGTGAAATCATCTACTTCGACAATAGATAACTCAATACTTAATGCTGCTAATTCATCGACCAAAGCTTGAGCGTGACGTTTAACAAAATCTATTTTTATAGCAGACCAATCATGATCTATCCATTGAGGTTCTGATATAAAGAATATAGCTTTAGCCGGTTTTTCTGAGGTAGATTGATTGATAAAAAATTGTAAGGCAGGATTATCGTTTGTTCTTAAATCATTACGAAACCAAATTAATTGTGTCATAAGGTTAAAATATTTCCTTTCGCATTTTATTAAACAAACGCGACTCAATGTTAAGTCGCGTTTGCAAATTAAGTATTAATTAACAGTATTAATAAGCATATCTTAGTCTTAACTCATCTGGATAAGGCGATAAGTAAGATTGTCCTTTTAAGTAGTCTTTTGGATACTGCATCAAATAATGATTTATCAAGGTTAACGGTGCAATCAAAGGTAATAACCCTAAACGATATCCATCAATCTGTTCACATAACTCTTTACGTTGTGCCGCGACTAAATGCTTAGAAAAATACCCTTGAATATGGGTTAAAGTATTAACATGGTTTTTACGTGTAGCCGGGATTTTAAGCGCTTCCATTAAACCAGAAATATACTGTGAAGCTTTTTCTGCTAATGGTAAATCAACATCTGCTAACAACTGCCCTAACTTTTTGTAAGCCACTAAGTTGTGACTCATTACTGTATATTTGTAATGACTATGAAAAGTAGTTAGCTTATGTTTTGTTAAACCAGTTTCACTTACATTTTGCCAATGTTTGTAAGCGTAAATACGCGCTACAAAATTTTCACGAATATGCATGTCATTTAGACGTCCATTTTCTTCACATGGTAACAAAGGGTTAGCTTCCATTATTTCTTTAGCAAAAGCGCCTATCCCTTCTGATGTTAAAGAATTACCCTCAGGTGAATAAACCTTAACCCTTTCCATACCACAACTTGGACTTTTAGCACAAAAAACATAACCACTTAAATGTTTAGTCATTGCTGCTACTTTTTTACCATAAGCATGTAAGGCTTCTGTTACATCACCACTTCCATCGGGTCTTGCAACAGTAATTAAGTCATCTTTTTTTATTAAGCGTATAGTTGGACGGGGTATTGGTAAACCTATCGCAACTTCAGGGCAAAAAGATTCGTACTCAACATGTTCACCTAATTCATCTATACAGAATCTAGAAGGTTTATTGCTTGAATCAAATCTGACTTTTTGTCCAATTAAACAAGCACTAATACCAATTTTAATATCTTCTTTTTTTACCGAATAAATCATTATTCGCTCCCTTGAATAAATAAACAGCTGCCGATCAATAGATAAACGTTTAATCGATTAATAAATAAAATTACCAATAGGATTTAATAGTTTATTAATTCCTTGAGTAAAGTGTAGTGCATCATTAGCAACTGTGTAGCATAAGCAGCCTTTTTCAGACATTGGCGTATGAGTGAAAGTGCCATCAAGCATGATGAAATCGCCCTTGTGATATTCACCTTTATGATCTTTAAATGACCCGTCTAATAACACCGTTAACTCAAAACCTTTATGAGTGTGCGCCGGAACGCCACCTCCAGCATTGATGTGAAGCAAATTCGAATGAATTTCATCTTCATTCAACTGTAAACGAGAACGAGACAATTTACCTACATTTGCCGTTTTACCAAAACCTACATTATTTAAAACAGTTGGTAGTACATAAGTTTTGTCTTTAAATGTGATGCTTCTATCAACGGGTTTTGCGATTTCGTCTAACGCTTCAGAGAATGTAATATTACTTATCATTGAGTCAAAAATTGCATCAGCATCTAAGCCATCATCGACAGTTGCTTCTAAATAGCTAAAGTCATCTAAATCATCTAAGCTAATCACATCTTCTTCGAAACTTTGTTCTGCAACCTGTTCTGTCAATTGTACAATTTTTTGTTGGCAAAGTGGGCACATGTCAGCGTGAATTGTAATTGCTATAGATAATGAAGCTGGTAAATCACCATTAACAAATGCTTCAATTAACTCAAATTTAGGATGATGTTTAATCATTATCTTCTCCTAAGTGCACTTTCAATTTAGCTAACGCCAAACGTAATCTAGATTTAATTGTGCCTAGTGGTAAATTAAGATGGTTAGCCAATTGTTCCTGTGACATTTCCATCAGATAAAAGCCTTTTACAACTTCTTGTTGAGTTTCTGGTAACGCTTCAATAACGCGTAATAATTGTTTATTTTCAAGATGATCTTCATAAGGCTGTTCTTCAGACACTGCACTCTCTGCAATTGGCCAAATATCATCACTTAAGTTATCTTCTTTATTGCTTTTAATTTTTCGTAGTATGTCAAAGGTAACGTTACGCATTACGGTATAAACCCATGTTGTGGCTGCACCTTTGTCTGAATCAAACAAATGAGCTTTACGCCATACGTTACTCATCGTCTCTTGAACGACCTCATGAGATTGCGCTTCATTAGGGAATTTACTACGTGCGATACGTTGTATTTTTGGGGCAAAGAACTTAAATAAGTGAGTGAATGCAATTTTACATCTTGCATCTGCAACTTCTTTAAGCCATGCACTAAGTTTAGTGTGGTCTATTTTATCTGTCATGTTGTTAGATTTAGCATGACTAACTCGTGTTGGCAATTCAGTTTGTACAGCTACCATAATTTATTCCCAAATTTGGACTCTGGATACTAATACGCAAACAAAATCTGATTAGATCACTTATGGATAGTTAATTATTAAAATAATTTAATAAAATTACATTTCTTTAGAAATAATTGAATTAACGAGTTTTTTAGCTTCCATATAAGAAGAATTAAAGACAAAGTCATTTTTCACATCAAAAGGAATTGGTAACAACTCTAACCATCTAGATACGACCCAATATGGATTACTTGTTAACTTATTCGGATATAAATTATTTAATAGTGCATTGTTTTCAAATACAGATAATAATGACTCAGATAATAAAATAAGATCTGAAGTTGAATTTTTCTCAGACCAATGGCTTATTTCATTTACATCTGCAAACTGTAAATTATCTATATCTGATTCAGTAATAGACAAATGAACTAGTGATTTACATTTAACATCAATTTCTAAAACACCATCTTCACCGTTATCAAAATTAACTATTTCAACCCAACTACCCCAACGTGATGAATCACCTTGATCTTGTTTGTTAGATGAAATAATAAAACCGCCCAACGTAGAAGATAAACCAACCATTTTTAAATACTTAGCTTCAAAAATCCTTAAGCGCGTAATACCACCTGGTAATAAAAAGATATCTAGTGGGAATATGGGAAGATTAATAGTTTTGTTGGTCATTATGGCCCCTCTTATTTTGTGTTACGTAGAGTGTCAGTTTTATTTTTATATCTGTTCTTGGTATAGCTTCTTTTATATAGAGTCTGTCATATATACTTAGTTGGAGATGCATGTGTATGTATGGTCATCATAGTTATATACCTTGTTATATAGATTGCTATATACATTGTTATATACGTCGCATTGAGTAATAAAGTTCAAATAGCTCGTTCAGACTTTAATTCGATTTCAACTGTTTCATTTTCGGGTATTCTTAAAGCTATTCACTTAAATATTGGATGCACATGTTTTAACAGGCGATTCTTTATCGAAAAACAAAGTAACGTTAGCAACGTTAAATCCAAATTTAGAAATAGAGGTTTTATTCATTACTCTATATTGATCAATTTGATACATCCAATCATCCATACTCACATCATAAGTTGTACCGTCGACGGGAAGTCTTAATGTATAGTTAAATTGAAATGCAAAGCCTTGATGCTTTCCAATAGCGGTGCCAATCACATCTTCTGCATTGCCTTGATAACTTCCATCTTCTTGTTTAACAAGATTCCAATTTCGATAGCTTATTTCACCGTCATTAAAATAAAATTTTTCAGCCAATACACCATTATTGCCATCCCACTTTCCATCAAGTTCAACACAGAACCGTCTTGTCACTTTATTGCTACTATCTTGAATAGTTCCCCAAGCGGTTATAGGGCCATTGAAATATTCTTTAATATCGAAATTAATAGCCTGTGGTTGATAATCAGTTAAGTTTGCTGAACAACTAGATATCAATAAACATGCGGCGACTGTTAAAGGTGTGTAATTATATTTAATCATGACAATTCCCTATGATGTGTCAATGTGATAACAATCTGGATAAATAAATGATTACTTAGATTGGTATCAGTCTGTGTGTTATTGATTGCCTAATAATGTTGTTCTTAATTTAGGCTCACTGGTGTTTTCTGATAACCAGATATCTAAAAATAAAGGCGCAAAATCCGCGTCGTCGATACTACCCGCAAATTGGTTATTAAAATAAAAGGCACTTCTGTTTTGTTCAACAACAAGCGTTAAGTTATCGCCTGATTTCACATCAGGCCAAATTTGCTTAAGTTTAGGAGTGAAAGTACTATAAACATATTCTTTAATACCAAGATGTTGCCACTGCTCTATCGTACGTTGTATTAATTCTTTCGACGAAATACTTCTTAAATAATTAATTTTATAAATTAATGTGCCATTCTTTGATATTTCAGGATACTGCCCAGAAGACGTTGACAATTCACTTTCATATACATCCCAAATGAAAACTGAAAATACCGCTTTACCTATTTGCTTTACAGGTTGTTCTTTCTCAACTTCATCTAATGTATTTCCCCATTGACCTGATGCCACCCTATCATCTGCAAATGCACTGTTTTTAAGAAACACAGTAAAAAGCAGCGCCAGCAGGATGGTTTTTGTCATCAATACTAGTGAACCTTTTAATGAAAATAGGTCCCAATCTATTGGAAGTTTAATAAACTTATGCATGCGCTAACCTTGTATTAGTCATTACTGACTTTAAAAAGAAAAATAAAATGAACAACCCACCCCAAATAGCAGCAAGAATCAAATAAGTCGTCAGTAATGGATTACCGAAACTAACTGCCTCCAATCTTTCTCCTGCGATATAACTTAAAGGAGCGAATATCGCGCCAATTGTTATTTGTAATGCCTTGGATGAACTTAAAAATGTTAAACTGTGGCAAACGGTACAAGCAAAACAAGCCCATAGGATAACTAACCAAAAAGGCATAAATGTAGAACCCGGGAACATGAAAAACGTAAAAAAATGTAATAGCGAATCAATTGAACTACCGATGACCGTTATCAGTAAAACTAATCGAGCTTCATTTTTTATGTCAGATAATTTAATCAGATGAAAAGCGATCATTGAAATAGCAACAGGGATAAAAGCGTTCCCCCAATAAATAAGCCCAAACCACGCTAAATTAAACCCCAGCATATTCGTTAACATTATGTATCTCTCCATGATAGTTATTGGTACAGGTATAAATACGTTCTTAAACCACTTTTAGATCTGTAAATAGAAATGAATATCAATAAATGATTTTATTCCTATCATTGCATTGCTAAAGGTTAGATATCCATATAATAAGCAGGTTAAAACAGTAGAAATACGAGGTTAAGTTCAATCAAACCTTATCTAAGTTGATTTATCATTAGTTAAAACCTTCATGTAGAGTGAATAAAAAATTATTTTTTATAGAATTAAAGCCTACAAACTGTCCCGTATTAAATATATAATGAGCCCTTAATTAATTAATAATCTTTACAGTCACTTATGTTTATTTTAATAAAACATGAGCAAATCATTTTAAGGCCTGCAAAAATGTTTAAAAATATTAATTCACAGAATAGCGAGGCTTTATGTTAGCAAAACGTATTATCCCTTGTTTAGATGTAAAAGATGGGCAAGTTGTAAAAGGTGTACAATTTCGCAACCATGAAATCGTAGGTGATATTGTGCCGCTTGCTAAACGTTATGCTGAAGAAGGCGCAGACGAGTTAGTATTTTACGATATTACTGCCAGTTCAGATGATCGCGTAGTTGATAAAAGTTGGGTGAGTCGTGTAGCTGAAGTTATTGATATTCCATTTTGTGTTGCAGGTGGAATAAAAACCGAAGAAGATGCCAAACGTATTCTTGAGTTTGGTGCCGATAAAGTGTCAATCAACAGCCCTGCTCTGGCTGATCCAAGTTTAATTAATCGCTTAGCAGAAAAATTTGGTACACAATGTATTGTTATTGGTATTGATTCATACTTCGATGAAGAAACGGGTCAACACCAAGTAAAACAATTCACCGGTAATGAAAAAGCGACGGTAACCACTAAATGGAATACCTTTGATTGGATAAAAGAAGTTCAATCGCGCGGTGCTGGTGAAGTTGTTTTGAATGTAATGAACCAAGATGGCGTTCGTTGTGGGTATGATATAGCACAATTAAGCCAAGCTCGTGCAATTTGCAATATTCCATTAATCGCTTCAGGAGGCGCTGGTGAAATGAGCCATTTCGCTGATGTTTTTAATCAAGCTGACGTTGACGGTGCATTAGCTGCAAGTGTATTCCACAAACAAATAATTAATATTGGTGAGTTAAAATCTTACCTTAAAACAGAAAAGGTAGAGATCCGACTATGAATTTAGTAACGACGAGTTTAATGAAACAAGAACAAATACAATCATTAGATTGGGCAAAAGTAGATAATTTAATGCCAGTAGTTGTGCAAAACCGTACTTCAGGGAAAGTGTTAATGCTAGGTTATGTTAATGAAGAGTCATTAGCTGCAACATTAACATCTGGTAAAATGACTTTCTTTAGTCGTACTAAACAGCGTTTATGGTGTAAAGGTGAGCAGTCAGGTCATTTTTTAAATGTTGTTCAAATCACTAGTGATTGCGATAACGATACGTTATTGGCCATTGTTGATCCTATCGGTCCAACTTGTCATTTAGGTCACGAAACTTGCTTCGAGGGCGCACAAGATCCTGCTTTGAGTTTCATTGCAGACCTAGAACAAATAGTTAAAAGCCGTAAAGGTGCGGATCCTAAGAGTAGTTATACTGCAAGTTTATATGCTCGTGGTACTAAACGTATTGCTCAAAAAGTAGGTGAAGAAGGTGTTGAAGTGGCTTTAGCTGCAATGGCAAAAGATATGGATGAGTTAACCAATGAAAGTGCTGATTTAATATATCACTTAACTGTTTTATTACAGAACGAAGGTCTTGCACTTTCAGACGTCGCTGCAAAGCTAAAAGAACGTCATAGTAAGTAAGTTACCTGACTTAATAATCAGTCGACATTAACACTTTAAAGACTGACTATTTGTTCAGTAAAAATAAAAAGCCGCTAGTAGTTTCCTACTTAGCGGCTTTTTTATTGCTCATATTCAAGGCTATCGAGTAATACCGATTACATTAAATATGTTATCTAAATTTTGCGCTGGAAAAACAGTTCAATTCAAGGCGTAAATTGAACCTTTAGAAGATTAAATGCGTTAATCGTCTATCGATGAATTAACTATAAGATGTTAATACTTTAATGGTTACTCTCTTTACGAAATTTACAATGAAGAAATAAGTTATACTAATGGAATTAAATAAGTGATCAAATATTGCGCAGGAAAAATTAACACTAATAAGGCGTGAGTTATAGGAGATAGTTGTTCTCACTTCAAAACTCACAACGCAGTTAGAGATGATTTTAACCAGCAAGAATGATTGGTATTATCTTATGCAGTAAAATAGATCAGTTAATTAGTATGATTGGTATAATTTAATGCTTAGAGAAATTAAAGCTAATAACCTCTCTTTTTATAATCTAACTTCGATTAAAAGTTATAAATCAAATAACACTTATATTGGAATAGATACAAAAAAGGTTACCTATTGGTAACCTTCTATTAACGCACTTCATTACGTAAAAAATAAATAAAAATTTATTTTACTGTAACAGTTTTACGTCTCCATAGACCTAAACCTATTAAAGCAGAAGCAAAAATAATCATCGATGAAGGTGCTGGCACATCAACAACTGAATCTTGAGAGTCATCTGCTGCATCGTAATTAATTGTTCCTGCGAAAAGTGCATCATGAACTTCACCGCCTTGATCAAAATTATTAACTACAACAGAACCTTCAATTGGTGTTGCATTACTTAAATCAGCAAAAGGTGCTAATAAACTACCATTCAATTGTTTAATAAGATCGATATCTGTTGCTTCGAAAAAATTCCAAATAATATTTTCACGGAAAGCATCAGTAACAATATTACCGACACCATTACCATTGAAATTAGCATCATTAATCACTTCACCAGATACATTAATAACAATTGCTGATGGTGATTGACCATTTAAGTCAACATCATATTGTTGAATTGAATTATTACTGAAGAAATCTTCGGCTGTAATATTAAAAACAGCAACATCAGTATCAATATCAGAACCAACTTCAAATGATGCAGGACCAGGCTGTCCATTTGTAGACGTTGTTAAAATAGAGTTAACTGCTAATTCAGATAAATAACCTGAAAAATTAACAAATTCTGATTTAATTAAATCAAAATCATATTCAGACGCATCAGATGTAACTGAGCGAGCATTAACTTGTCCATTATTATTACCTGCAATAACAACACTTTGTCCATTAGCGTTAACTGTTGAACCGGAAACTAAGTCCCCAGCAATAACTAACGCATCACCATTTGTTGGATCATTTTGTTGTAAACGAATGCCATAATTTGAAGTTCCTGATAAATCACCACCTATCAACGTCTTACCTTCAACTTCACTTGTTGATGCAAGATCATTTAAAACAATAAGGTTGTATTCACTTAGTGTTTCAATTGGACCAGCTAAACTGTATTGGGAATAAAGCCCTACTAGCAATGCAGCTATTACATGTGTTTTTTTCATATATATATACCCTTAATTAAAATTTATTTTTTTATCTAATAAGAGATAAGCAATTACTATTCCAGTTTTATAACCTATTGTAATTAAATGAATTTAAATGTAATCAATTAGAGGTAATTTAATTACCGTAAAAAATTTCGACTATATTTCATTGAGTACTCATAAAAGGATAGAAAAACTTTACACCCCATAATAAGAGACAGAAAATAAGAGAGTAAAGTCAGTCGATTTAAAGGCTTTAAAATAATAACTTTACGGCTGACGTCTTAAACTACTGTGATCATTGTGATCAAAACTGTTTCCATAGATTTCTAGCATCATATGTTGAGAATACTGTAGTTTATCTCCAGATAAGGTCATTTTTTGTTTGAAGGTTTTTGTCATTGCTTTGTCCTGTAAAAATGCTGATTGAGTTATTGGCCAACTGTCGCTATCAAAACTAGCATCAACATTAAATACAATAGAATTTTTAATGGTAACTTTACCGCCAGCTAGTACACAAAGCCCACGTGGAATCGTCAGAGAATGTATCACATTATCTGTACCTTGCTCCCAAAGCCAATATCCAGTTTGTTGATGAATAACTTTGTCATTACTTATTCTTTGTACTTTTTGTGTGTAATGAACCGCACTTAATACTTCTTCTTCGGCATTAGATGTTTCACCAGCAGCAGTAAATACGATGGTTTCATAATATTCATTATGTTCAGTACTGCCATCTGCTTCAGGAGAAAGATCTTTTCCTTTGTTTCCCGACCAAGTTCCTATTAGACCAGCCAATGGGCCATAATCAAATGAGTTTAACGCTTGCATTTTAGTTCCTTTAAATTGGGGGGATTTTGTATATTTATAATGACGGTATTATATAAAAATCAATAGCGTTATAGAAGTTATTAGAGCAACCTACTGGATATAAATAGATTTTTATTAAAGATTGGTAGGAAAGATTATAAATATAGTTTAATTCAGGTTTGATTTTTACTAGGTTATTGTCATATCTGATCTGTTTTTATATAAGTTTAATTGTTTGCCACCTCTTCTGTATAAAGCAGTATATTAAAACATTAATGATAGTATCAGCAAGCTGAAGCTCAGTGGTTAACAGAACTTCATCTTGCTTGTGTATTAATTTAATAATGATTTAAAAACATTAGCATATAGTTATATATGAATGGAGTTATATAAAAACTTAAACTGACGTGGTTAAATGTCTGCTTTTCCTACAAATAAAAACAAGCTCGATAGCCGAGATTAAAATCAAGGTATAACCAAGTGTTTCTGTACCTTCTTCAACTATATTTTTTACAATGCGCATATAATTTTCACCCGTAACAGATGTCCAAAAAGATCCTCTACCCATCACTCTTGAAAAAGCAAGGAGTACCACTAAACCGGCTAAAAAAGTACCATAACAAGCTGTTTCAGAATAAGCTTTCAAAGAGGAATAAATCGTTGAAAATTTACCTCGCAAGAAAAAAGCTAAGACAATGCCAATACAAAGAACCAATGTTTCCCAGGCACCATCATATATGTTTTGGTCTAACAGAGAATCAGATTCCCTAACAAACATCATGGCTAATAAAGCTGCAAGCATAGTACTCGCGACTTTTAATTTATCGTTAAGGCGAGCTGCATATAAAAATAGCAGACTACTCGAAAGTGTTAAAATATCTTGCATGTGTTCGGTTAAGGTATTTTCGTTGTACTTGGCAAGTGTTTTAAACTCATAACCTTCAAGACCAATTAAGTAAGCAACGCCAGCTAGAGCAATTAAATAAATGAATGCACGAAAAATAAACATAAGAAAACCTTTAAATGGAGAGTAAGTTAATAAATAGAATAATAATTAAAGTAATAAAAAATAGAATGTAAATAGATTAAATAAGCTATCTTAGAATAAGATAGCTTTATAGATTAACGAGTGATGTTCATATTAATGTTGCTTAAGTGCCCTTTTTACAAACGCTTTAGTTCGTTCGTGTTTAGGGTTATCAAATACATCTTTTGGAGAGCCTTGTTCAACGATAAAACCATCCTCCATGAATATCACTCGGTCAGCGACTTCTTTAGCAAATTGCATTTCATGAGTAACAACAATCATCGTTTGCTTTTCAAAAGCAAGCTGTTTCATTACCGCTAACACTTCATCAACCCATTCAGGATCTAATGCGGAAGTGGGTTCATCAAATAAAATCACCTCGCCTTTAGCTGCCATTGCTCTAGCAATACCAACGCGTTGTTGTTGACCACCTGAAAGTTGTGAAGGATAAACATTAAGTTTATCTTCTAGGCCCACTTTGACTAAAATAGCTTTTGCTGTTGCTAACGCTTCTTGTGTTGGTATTTTCCATACAGTAATGAGACTTTCTGCTACATTTTGTAAAGCCGTTTTATTAGCAAACAAAGAATAGTTTTGAAACACAAAGCTACTTTGTTGACGTAATGCAGTCACTTCTTTTGGTTTATGAGAAACAGCATCGATCGTTGCATTACCAATATGAATTTGACCAGTTGTAGGTGTTTCAAGATAATTTAAACAACGCAATAATGTTGATTTACCTGTGCCAGATGGACCAATAATCACAACAATTTCACCTTTAGCGACTTCAAAACTAATATCTTTCAGTACAGCTAAATCACCAAATCTCTTACTTAAATTGGATACTTTGATCATGATTAATATGCCTTATTCAATCTTTTTTCTAGCAGGTGTTGGACTTGAGTAAAGAAGATAACTACCCCCCAATAAATCACAGCAACAGCCAAGAAACTTTCAAAAAATTTAAAGCTTGAAGCGGCTTCCATTTGTGCTTTTGCCATGATCTCAGAAACACCAAGCGTAAAGGCTAATGAAGTACTTTTAATCATATCGATAAAATAATTCATCAATGATGGCGTTGCCACACGAGATGCTTGCGGTAAAATAACACGCTTCATTGCTTGTAAACGCGTCATACCTAAGCTTAAACATGCTTCCATTTGAGACTTATCGATTCCTAAAATCGCCGCTCGAATACTTTCCGCCATATAAGCAGAGAAATGTAATGAGAGTCCAATAATAGCAGCGGTAAATGCATCCATACCAACAAAAATAGGCATAAATTGTGGGAAACCGTAATACAATAAGAACAATTGTACCAATAGCGGCGTGCCACGAAAAAATGAAATATAGAGCGACGCAAGGTGTTGTATAAAAGCAATTTTAAATACTCGCACTAACGCTAAACCAAGCGCGAGTATTAATGCAAATAAGAACCCCCAAAGTGCCATTTCCATTGTCACCCCAAGATATTTAAATAAAATGGGCATTAATTCAATAATGTATTGAAGATCAAAAGAACTTTGCATAAAAATGACTCTTTAAGGATTAATATTACTGAGTGATGTCTGTATCAAACCACTTGTTAGAAATTTCAGATAATTTACCATCGGCACGCATTGCTGCTAATGCAGTATTAACTTGATCACGAATAACCAATTGAGATGGTTTGTTTAAGAATGGCATCGCATTTTGAATTTCTTCAAATGGGTGGCCAGCCAGTTGTAACGGTAAACCTGCTTCTTTGATTAATTGCACAGATGAAACGCGATCCATGATAAATGCATCTGCACGTCCTAAAGCAACATCTTGCTCAATACCTGTATCATAAGTAACAATGTTAATTTCATTATTCACATCATGCTTTCTTAACACTTGTTCAAAATTACTGCCTAAGTTGACAGCGACTTTTTTGCCTTTTAGATCTTCAAGACCTTGAATATCATCACGCCCTTTACGAACAGTTATTTGAACACCATCAATAACATACGGTACTGAGAATGCATATTTAGCAGTACGTGCTTCAGTGATTGTTATTTGGTTAGCAATCGTATCAATGTGTCCCGCTTCTAACATGCCAAATAAACCTGAGAAACTTGCTGTTACATATTCAACTTTGTAATCAGAACGCTTAGCGATTTCATTCCAAACATCTACTTCAAAACCTTGTAGAACATCTCTTTTAGAAAAAGTGAATGGAAAATAACGGCCAGACATACCTACTTTAACGGTTTGCTGAGCAAATGCCGGTACAGTTAATAAACTACTCACTGCGACTAATGCAATTAATGCTTTTTTAAAAAGAATTTTCATATTATTCCTATATAAATTGTTTGACGTGTAATTAAATTGTCATCAAAGTCTGTATAAATACCTGATGATGAGATTGTTATGTTCAAATAATTTTTCAATTATTTAACGTCAGTGCTAATAAATTGTTTTGTAAATAATTAAAGTGGACCTTTTAGCTATTAAAAAGATAACAAATCAAGTTTCACATTAAAAATTATGGTAAACACAATGGCACAATATTTAATTAAATTATTTTCTATCAGGAGAACAGTTAAATTCTACATGAAAATGAATGATTAAATAATCTAAAATCACTGATTTAATTGTAGTTATAATAAAAACTCAATCCTCTATTAAGGCGCATTAAAACATTAAGTAACGCGTCTGTCCTTAATGATTTTATAACTTAACGTTATATATTAGTGTCATAAAAACCAATCTATTATATTCCGTATAATTATTAATTAATTCGTTCAAAACCTATTCAATATGGATAAAGTTTGATTGTTTTTCGATTCGAGAAATCCAGCCCAAAATTGCAGGGAAGTTATTCAAATCAAATCCACCTTCATAAGCGACATGGGTATAAGCAAATAAACAAAGGTCAGCAATACTGATCGTATCACCTAATAAATAAGCTGTTTTTTGTAATTGAATTTCCATTACTGCTAATGCTTTAAGCCCTCCTTCTTGTTTACTTTCTAATTCTGCCAGTCTGTCTGCTGGACTACCAAGGTATTTATTGATGAAACGAGCGACAGCAATATAAGGTTCGTGGCTATATTGCTCAAAGAACATCCATTGCAAACAAATCGATTGTTGTAATAGATCAGTGGGGAAAAATGAGGTTTGCTGAGAGAGGTAATACAAAATAGCATTAGATTCAGCAATGAACTGTTTATCTTCTGTCACTAACAGTGGAATTTTAGCATTCGGGTTCATTGCCAAAAACTCACTAGAGCGAGTTTCTCCTTCTAAAATATTCACTTCAATCCATTGATGTTCAATTTGTAATAATGAACATAACAATTTAATTTTATAACAGTTTCCTGACAAGCTATCGCCATAAATTATTATCGACATATTTTTCCTTAAGGTACTGCTAATACAGTACAGTTACATAAGTCGTCACTTTCAAATGACGTTGAATCACCTGCTTTTAAACCAGGTATTGGAAATACGCGTACCGTTAATGGTTTGTTTAATCTGAACGCCATCGTACCAGTATCACGCATTAAGGCTGAAATTTTATCAATCGGTGTATCACCGGGAATAGGCACCGTATCTAAACCGATTCCACATACTGAGCTATAGGTTAATAAAGCACGAATATCGAAATGTGCTTGTTGGCTACCAGCTGCAAGTCCTCTGTCTTCAGTTAATGCTAACATTAGCCCTGAAAAGCCCACCAGCGGCATATTTTTTATTGATTTGAATACCCGCGTTAATAATGAGGAAACTTCAACGGTTCCAGATGCACCAAAGTACTCAACACCCATTAATTCATAGACTTCTGTCATACTCGCACAATTTTTTGAGGGGGCCGCAGAGCTATCTATACCTGCAAACTTAAAATCTTTTTTAAACCCTGTATTAACGTGTTGGTTAAGGCTGCGATCTTCAATGATTGTTTTTAACTGATCAACGTGAAGTTGTATTTGTTGAGTTAAAGATTGGTAATAACCATCAAAAGCTTGCTGATGATCTAACACTGAGTTTTGCGCATTAAATGCTTTTAATGTTGCGACTAACAGATCAGGTGTTTCCAACCCAATAACAAAATGATTATTAGTAGTTTTGTCAGAATAGCTCGCAGGGAAATAAGGAATTAATGGCTTACAGTTGAAGTTAACCGTAAAATTAAAATTACCTTCTCCACGTGGAGTAATTTGACTAATTCGATTAACCGCTTTCGTTGCACTTTCAATTAACTGATTATCCAATAGAAAGTGTTCATCCATTGGAATATTCACACAAACATTACATAAATCACCGAATTCTTGGATTAATTCAGGAATGAGACTGAGTTGATGCGCAGTAGTCGCTTCGCCAATAGCAAATCGAAGTCTTAAACCTGATTGTTGGCTATTGCTGAGTAATGTATTTAACGTTCGTAAATCTTGTTGAGCTGTTTGTAAGTTAGTTGTGTCGATATATTCAGCAAAAGCATTAGTCACAATCCGAATAGATTGCACGGTATAGCCCTTTTCTTTGAAATCATCTGCTAACGATTGACAAAAATCATTCGCATTTTTAATTAATGAAGGCCATTGGCTTTGATCAAAATCTAAATGAATAAAGGTGGTAATGGTTCGGACTTTGCAAAGTGCTTTATCTAATATCAGTTCAGGTAGCTTCATAAGTCATGTCATAAAATAAAATGTGTTAATAACATAGCATATATCGTAACCATTAGTCATTTTCAGCTTTATTATCAGTCACTTCTTTAATGTATAATACTCATTCTGAATACATTAAACATAGAACCATGAGCAAGCATACAGCTTAAATCCTCAAGTTAAGGTAAATTAGTTCAGTATAATAGACATGTTTCAATAAACAGTGTTCGCTATACCTTGAATGATAAGGAAATAAATAAGGAAGTGAATAAGTAAATGGATAAGGATCAGTCACAATGCAGTTAATCATAGCCAAACTGAGTAAACATATAACCACTGTTTATCTCTTTATATATTGTGTCTCGCTAACCGTCAGTATTAACCTCCTATGGCAACATAGCTTCCAACAACTTCAATCAAGTAACCAACAACAGCTTGATCGTTTTAGTCGGCATCTAGACAGCCAGTTAGGTCACTTTGCGTTCATTCCACAGCTGCTGTCTCGACAAGGTATAATCATCGACGCATTAATGTCGCCACATAATACAGCCCAGCTAGATTTAACCAATCGCCATTTAAGATCGATCAACAATATAGTCGGCGCATCTGATACCTATTTATTAGATGCAAAAGCAAATACCATTGCAGCGAGTAACTGGTTAAAAGAAGCCTCTTTTATAGGCGATAACTATGCATTCCGTCCTTATTATCAAGATGCAATGCGCGGTGAACAAGGTCAATATTTTGCATTAGGCTCAACCTCTGGCAGAAGAGGTTATTATTTTTCTTATCCCGTAATGTATGCAGCTGAAGTAATTGGTGTTGTAGTGGTCAAAATGGACCTATCGTTAATCGAGAAAGATTGGATAGGCAAAGAGCAGCACTTTTTAGTCTCTGATATGAATAATATTGTCTTTATATCTTCTGAAGCTAAATGGCTTTTTAAGAGTTTATCTCCTTTATCTGATAACCAAAAACAAACAATATTAAAGAGTCGCCGATACTTAGAAGAACCCATTGAGTCAGTTACCATTAATGGTGATTTACAACAAAACGCTAGCGTCTTAAGCATGCCAAATAAAAAACCTTTTTCAAATTATTATTTATCTCTATTAAGCGTTTCACAAAGCAAAGATTGGAGTATTAGAGTGTTTGCGCCTATAGCTCCAATCATCATCGATATTTTAATATTAGTTACTTTTATTTCTCTACTCTTCTTACTTCTTTATTTGACTTATATTCTGATTAAACAAAAAAGAAACAGACTTCAAGAACAAGCTATGTTGGCGATAAAATCTAAGCGAGAACTTGAGTATACGGTAATGCAAAGAACCTCAGCCTTACAAGCTGAAGTAGAAGAAAGACATAAAGCAGAATCAGCCCTTCGTTCAACACAAAAAGAATTAATTCAATCAGCTAAATTAGCTGTATTAGGCCAATTATCAGCCAGTATAAGCCATGAACTCAATAACCCTTTGTCGGCTATACGCACTTACGCAGAAAACGCAGTGTTATTTCTAGAGAGAAATCAGTTAGATCATGTTAGTAATAATTTAACTCGCATTGGGTTATTAACCGAACGCATGGCGACAATAAGCTCACAACTAAAATCATTTGCACGAAAGCCTAATGGAGAATTACAAGTCATCGCGTTACAACCCGTTATCTTCGCTGCGCATGAATTACTAAAACCACAATTAAAAGCCAAAAAAGTTAACTTAACGATAGAATTACCTAAAGTCACTGTTAACGTTAAAGCTGAGCCTATTCAACTAGAGCAGATTATTGTTAACCTGCTCTCTAACGCTTTGCAATCAATGCAACACAGTGACGATAAACAAATCATTATTAAACTAGCCGTTCAACTAGAAGATAAGCAAGGTGATAAAGAGCCACTGGCTATTATTAAAGTGCTGGATAAAGGAACAGGTATTAATGAAAAGCATCTTCCTCATTTATTTGAACCCTTCTTTACCACCAAAGAAAGTGGATTAGGGTTAGGTTTATCTATTTCACAACAAATTATCAGTAATATGCAAGGGTCTTTATCAGCACAAAATAGGCCAATAGCTGGCGCTGAATTTACCATTACCTTACCCTTAGTCAATGACAGCCTATTAAGTGATACAAGTATTTAAAAGGGTAAACAGAGAATTGAACATTAATCATTGATCTTAGTATCACTCTGATGAGAGGCATATTTAACAATTAAATAATTAGAAACGAATAAAACATTAACTTAGACATGGCGAATATTAGAATGTTATGTTGCATAAGCAATAAGATAAGGGAGTAAATATGAGTTTGGTATTTTTTATTGATGATGAATACGACATGCGTTTATCAAACGAACAAACCTTTGCACTAGCCGGTATTGATGCGGCATTCTTTGAAGACGCGGAATCGGCACTCATAGCGGCCAAGCAATCATTACCATTAGTGGTGATCTCTGATATCAGACTACCTGGTATAACAGGTCAGCAGTTGTTAAATACTTTACAGCAACAAGATACTGATTTACCGATTATCTTGATCACCGGGCATGGTGATATATCAATGGCAGTTGAAGCAATTAGAAATGGTGCTTATGATTTTATTGAAAAACCCTTTTCATCAGATAGATTAATAGAAGTGACGCGTAAAGCCATTGAAAAAAGACAACTTACGCTTGAAAACAGAGAGTTAAAGAAAGCATTACAGAGTAAAGAAACATTAGGTCCAAGGATTATTGGCAACACTCCCAGCATTATCTCATTAAAGCAAATGATATATCGTGTTGCAGATAGCCATGCAGACATACTACTGTATGGAGAAACAGGTACAGGTAAAGAACTGGTCGCTCGCTCGTTGCATGAACAAAGCCAGCGAAGTTCTAACAACTTTGTAGCCGTTAATTGTGGCGCTGTACCAGAAAATCTCATTGAAAGTGAATTATATGGGCATGAGAAAGGTGCTTTTACAGGTGCAGATTCACAACGTATTGGTAAATTTGAATATGCTCACGGAGGCACCCTATTTCTTGACGAAATTGAATCAATGCCAATGCAAGCACAAGTACGTTTATTAAGAGTATTACAAGAAAGGAGTTTAGAACGAGTCGGGTCTAACAAACCCATTGACTTAGACATCAGAATTATTGCTGCCACTAAAGTTGACTTAAAAGAAGCGCCCAATTTTAGGCAAGACCTTTATTATAGATTAAATATGGTAACACTAGACTTACCACCTTTACGTCACCGTAAAGAAGATATCCCTAAGCTATTCCATCATTTTTTATTAGTAGCAGCCGCTCGATATGGAAAAGCAGCACCGGCATTACCCGCTCATTCATTAAAAGCACTATTGAGCCATGATTGGCCAGGCAATGTTAGGGAATTAAGAAATGCTGCAGAGCGATTTATTTTATTAGGTTCGCTATCTGACCTAAACGATGCAGAGAACGATGTTAACGCAGGTTTAAGTTTATCTGAGCAAGTTGATGCTTTTGAAAAAACCTTAATAGAACAAGCCTTGAGCTTAACTAATGGCAGTATCAAAAATGCAATGCAAGCGCTTAACCTCCCACGTAAAACCTTATACGATAAAATGCAAAAGCACGGTATCGAAAAACAAAGTTTTAAAGCAGAGCATAATGAGCTAATGGAATAAGTGACAAAGGAATATATAGAAAGCGAGAAGAATAGTTGAATTAAAGAATTAAAGAAAAAGAAATTAAATGAGTTGAATAATTGCTGGCGGGTTAGTCCACCAGCAATAATTTCATAATATGAAGATTAACTACTTAGTAATCACCTCAGGTCCCATCATCATGTTCGGTAACCACGTAGATACCGCAGGTACATAAGTCACAATCATCAAGAACAAGAACATCACCCCGACTAACGGTAATGACGCTTTGACCACTTTCATCATCGAGAGCTTGGCGACCCCTGCGGTGACAAAGAGATTCAAACCAACGGGCGGTGTGATCATCCCTATCTCCATATTCACCACCATCATAATACCTAAGTGAATCGGATCAATGCCTAAAGCAATGGCAATTGGAAATACCAAAGGTGCCACAATAATCAGCAAACCAGACGGTTCCATAAATTGGCCGCCAATCAATAATAATAGATTAACCACAATTAAAAATTCTATTGGGCCTAACCCTGCTGACAGCATTGACTCTGTTATCATTTGTGGAATACGTTCTTCGGTTAACACATGTTTAAGGATTAATGCATTAGCAACAATGAACATCAACATGATCGTTAACTTACCCGCATCATATAATGTCTTACGCGTATCTTCATGGCAGAACACATGCATCGCTTTAAACCAATAAGCTTTAGCCTTTTTCTCTGCAGGTTCCTTATCTGATAATGGCCCCATATCTTTATAAACAAAGTTTGAAATAATAAAGGCATAGACAGCAGCAACAGCAGCAGCTTCAGTAGGTGTAAAGACGCCGCCATAAATACCACCAAGGATAATAACAATCAGTAACAATCCCCAACCCGCATCTTTAGCAGAACGGAATACCTCCCTCCAACCAACAAAAGGCTGTGCAGGAATATTTTTGTAACGCGCATAAATGTAGATGGCGATCATCAACATCACTCCGGCTAACAGACCGGGAATAACGCCCCCTAAAAACATTCGCCCTACTGATACATCGGTTGCCGCAGCATAAACAACCATCACAATTGAAGGCGGAATCAAAATACCTAACGTACCTGCATTACAAATAACACCAGCAGCAAACTCTTTTGTGTAACCATTTTTAACCATGCCTGCGATAACAATCCCACCAATCGCAACAACCGTTGCAGGTGAAGAACCTGATAAAGCAGCAAACATCATACAAGCCACTACGGATGCCATCGCTAAACCACCACGTAGTGACCCAACCAATGCAATCGCAAAGCGAATAATACGTTTTGCCACACCACCCGTAGCCATAAAGCTAGAAGCAAGAATGAAGAATGGAATAGCCAATAAAGTATAATGACCAGTGAACGCATTAAGTAACGTTTGGGCAATAGACGCTAACGACGCATCAGAATGCACCATCAAAAAGACAATACTTGAAGCCCCTAGAGAAATAGCAATAGGCACACCGATGATCATCAAAGCGATCACCATAATAAAAAGCATTAACATAGCCATTAGTTATCCTCCTTTTTAACATTAGCTTGTTCAGCTTTATTTTTTTGCTCACTATCACTTTGCCCATCGTTTTTATGATCATAGTTTTTGTTTGCAAAGCTTTGTTTAATCTCTTTTAGTTCGTTATTACCCTGCTCTTGATGAAACTCTTCAAGCTGTTCTTCTGCTTCATGACTAGCAATCATACGATCTAATTTATTGGTCATGATTAACCAAGCTATCTGTAGGAATCGAAACGTCATCAATGCCATCCCTAGTGGCAGAGCAAAGTAAGGAATAAAGCGAGGTAATCTTTCGTACCGTTCGCCCTCATTAAACCAACTTGAAAGAAACTGTAAAATATCAGGCATTGGAATATCTTCAGTTTCATACCAAGCTCGGTCAGTAATAAAAGGCACCCAATAATTCCAAGAACCAATTAATAATGAAACAGAAAAGAATAAACAAAAGAACACAGCGACCAAAGCAAAGGTCTTTCTCAACCCTTTTGGTGCAATATTAATCACCACATCAACACCAATGTGAAAATGCTTTTTAACGCCATAAGAAGCGCCTACCAGTACCATCCACGCAAACATAAATACGGTCAGTTCTAATGCCCATAAAATATTGTCATTAAAAACATAACGCACTACAACATTAGCAAAGGTTAGTAGTGTCATTAACCCTAAGAATGCTGCAATTAATGTTTCTTCTGCATAGTCAGTGATTTTCCCTACTCGGGCAAAAAATCCGCTTTCCATTTGTTTATCCCTTTCTTATTCACTTTTTTTAACGCTATTCAGTAAAGCCATTACCTACCAATCAAAAAAAACAAACGTGGCAAGCAATGGCTAAATTCTAATAGTTACTGATTAGATGCTTGTGCTGCTTCAAGTAAGTCACTACCAATATCTTTTTCATATTTTTTCCATACAGGTTTAAGCGCAGTAACCCATTCTTGACGTTGTTCTGCTGTTAAAGTGCGAACAACTCCACCCGCTTTAATAATGTTTTGCTTGTTAGCTTCATTCACGACCGTTGATTCAGCATTTCGAACTTCAGTCACTTCTTTTAAGATAGTCCCTAATTGATCGCGAATATCGTCAGGTAAGTTATTCCACCATTCACCTGACGTTACGACTAAGTAGTCTAAAATACCGTGATTCGTTTCTGTTACGCCGTCTTGAACTTCAAAGAATTTTTTACCGTAAGTATTTGACCAAGTATTTTCTTGCCCATCGATAACTTTAGTCTGTAGGCCGCCGTAAACCTCTTTAAATGACATTTTTTGAGGATTAGCACCTAGTTGTTCAAATTGCGCAACTAACACGTCAGATGCCTGTACACGGAACTTAAGCCCTTTAGCATCACTTGGTAACAACAAAGGTTTATTTGCCGACATTTGTTTCATGCCGTTATGCCAAAACTCTAATCCTTTTAGACCTCGACGATTCATCGCATTTTTTAACTTATCGCCCGCTTCAGAGTTCTGAAATCTATCAACAGCAGCAACGTCTGTGAAAAGAAACGGTAAATCGAAAATGCGGTATTTTTTAGTTATTTTTTCAAATTTAGATAAAGAAGGAGCAGCGAGTTGCACATCACCATTTAACAAGGCTTCTAATACTTGGTTGTCATCATATAAAGTTGAATTTGGAAAAACCTGCATACACGCTTTACCATTCATTTCAGTATTCACTCGTTGCTCTAATAATGATGCAGCAACTCCTTTAGGGTGCTTATCAGAATTAGTAACATGACTAAACTTGATCACCATCTCACCTGGATCACAATTAGCATAAGCATTAGCACCACTTAAAAGTGCTGCACTACATAAAGACATAACCGTTAATTTTTTAAACATGTTGAGCTCCTATATCCATATTGGTACGCGTTGATTGCGTATATTGAGTAAAAATTGCTTTCACAATATTGCTGTATAAATTAATAACGAAAGCGTTCTATCGTATGGATTGATATAGCAAGGGGCGAGCCAATGTTAAATTAATGTTAACAATGCACTGATAGTAAGGAACACAGCGAAGTGTTTGTATTTAAAGAAAAGGTATCATTGATAGAATGGGGGGAAATCTACCCATTAAAAAATAAACAATGAGTCAAAAGCCGCCATTTTATGATTTTGATATAAGAAGCTATATCCACTTCACTATATAAAAATTCAGAACATGAAGAGGTGCTATATAAAAAGCGAGTAAAGAAAATCACTAAAATAGGTAAGTTAGGAATATAGCGAAGAAAGGCAACTAAGTAGGATAATTAAGAAATATAGCTAAAGGCGTTAGATAAATTTTTGATGAGGCATAAAAAAAGGCCACTGAAGTGACCTCTTTAAAAGATAAGTTTTAAATTAAATTAAAACTTCATATTAAGCTTTACGACGAGCTGAACCTGCAAAACCTAACAATGCTAAACCGAAAACAGCTAGTGTTGAAGGCTCAGGAACAGAAACGGTTGCATAATCAAAATTTAAATTACTGATAGCACCAGAGCCATTAAGATTTATTTCTAACGAGTAAACACCTGCTACATCAAATAATAAACGATCCCAAGTATTGTTACCGCCAGTACCCGGAGTGAAAAAAGTACCTGCACTAATTTCATCGCCATTTACATCGTATAAATTAATCTCGTTATGTTCAGTTGCTTCTTCAGACTCAATATCAAAGAAATCGATACTGTTTAGCGTAATAGCTTCAGAAAAGTCAATTGTAAAATATCCCGCTGGACGATTACCTTCGTCATCTGGATTTGCACAAGTCAGTGCATCACAAGTAGCAGGTTTTTCATGGATTACTAAAATATTACCTGGATTTGAAGTTCCCAAATTTGGATTATTAATATTCGTAAAAGGCGACTCTAAATCACCATCTTGAGTATTACTTAGGCTACTGTCGAAAACGACAGCTAGATTGCTTTCATTTTGAAAAGCATTAGTACCATTAAAAGTAATGCCATAATCAGCGAAGTACTCGTCATCGACAATCGTTCCGTTATCTAAACCGTCAAAAGCAATAGTAGTCGCAGATGCTAATGGCATCATTGCTGTTGAAGCAGCTAATACAATCCAGTGTTTTAATTTCATAATTGTTCCTTAATTTATAATATTAACTTAGCTCACGGAAAGTGAATGGTTAATAATGAGCATATAATTACAACGAATAATAAAAAGAATCATGACTAAACATCAAGCTTAGTCGTTGATATAGCGCATTATATCACCTATTTATCTAGTCAAATATAAATCATTAAAGCATATTTCGTAAACATTTCTGAAATATCTACTCATTAAGTATATAAACGCTTCGCTTTTAGTAATGCACCAAACACAACTGAGCTAAATGCATCGGCAACAGAGATAGAAACAGAAGGATATCGCTCACTTAACGCTTGTTGCACTAAAGGAGATAACCCCATTCCTCCTGTCAAATAAATAATTTCAGGTGTTCTCTGTGCTTGCTCTATTGCATCGTCAATCATCACAAACATTTTATCTAACCAATTAACCATGGTTTCAGATACTTGTTGACGCTCAATATCAAGCTCAAGTGAATCGTCGATGAATAATAAAGACAGTTCAGCTGTCTCGGTATCACTTAAGTTAATCTTAGCTAACTCAATCGCATGCATTAATTGATGTGTTAGCCTTTCTTTTTGAACTTGTTGTAAACGCATTAACGGAATGGGATCTTCACTTTCATTAATGTATTCAGTAATCGATTTACTGCGGGCAGGAGAATAAAAATCACTCATTAATGGAATATTATCGATATCGTAAACACCTGAGAACAGCATATTTGGAATAGCTCTTCCGCTGTTAGTACGAGTACCTCTACCGAATAAAGGCGAAACAATACCACTCGCTAATAATTTATCGCAAACGATACCACCTTGACGAATGCCTACGGTTGAATAGATATCAGCACTGCGATCCAGTTTCTCTGCATTTTCTTTGCTTAACATACAGAACGTAACATCTGAAGTACCGCCCCCTAAATCGACTACCATCGCATCAGTTGCTTTATCAATATTCTGCTCAAAGTGATAAGCAGCAGCTAAAGGTTCATGGATAAACTCAACTTCTGTAAATCCGACTTTATTAGCGGCCCGTAACATTAATGCTTCAGCTTGCTTATTGCCTAGCTCCCCCATCGTTGAATGGTAATTAACTGGACGGGCAATTACCGCTTTAGTGATAATAACGGAAAGTTGTTTTTCAGCACATTTTTTTAAGTACGAAAGAAAACGCACGACCAGTTTTTCGAAACTATCTAATAAACGTTTAGGAATTTTTGCACCTAAAAAGTTTTTAGGGCTGTTAACATAGCGGCCTTCATGTGGCGTTTGCAAAAAAGCATTAAAACCTTGTTCACCGAATAATATCTCCCCAGCAGCTAACATATCATTTAAGGTTTGTTCATTTGCTTTAGCATCTAGACTATCATCACCAGATTCATCGTGAGCAAGGTAAATTGCAGAGCGTATTTTATAAGGGTTTTCGCTGTTCTCATCTACAACAATCAGTGTTGGTAAGTCGTTAACTAGTGCTGCAACAGCACAATTACTCGTACCAAAATCAATGCCAATAAAATCAGTTGTCATAGGTTTACCTAATGAAAAAAAATAAGGGGCGAGATATTACCTTATCAAGTCATAAATACAAATATGGATTAAAAAAATTAAAATGTTATTGAGAAATAAATAACAATTATTTTTAATAGTTATCTATTTCATCGTTTAAAAAATGTCATTAATATGTCCTTCAAATACCCATTCATAGCGCACCAATTCAGTGCAAAATGACAATTAATTCGCTTGATTGGTGCAATATTTACCCTTTAAAAACAATAAAAAACACACCGAAAAATACGTAACAAATTGATTTAATTGAAAATAATAAACATGGCACCCTATGTGCTATATCTACATTGTTAAATGGATGTTAACAAAATTTTATTTTCTAGGAGTCGCAACAATGGTCGCAATACAAATTGAGCAGTTGAAACCAACACATAAAAGCTCTGTATTGCTTGTCGAAGAAGATCGTGTTCAAAACTACAACATTGAGAAACATAGTATTAAACAATCCTCTGTAAGTTTAAAGCAATCACTTATCGATCTTGATTTCGATGTCATTAGCTTCATCGATAATGCAGCGTTGTTATCTGAAAAATGTGCACAAGGCTCTTATAATATTTTAATCATCAATACAAATGAGCCTTCTGCTGAAATATTGAAAGAAATAAGCAACATCAATAAACTAAGGCCTTTGCCTGTATTGGTTTTTGCAAAACAAGAAACTCAATCATTAATTAAATCATCTATCAAAGCAGGTGTGAGTGCATATATCGTCAATGACATTCAACCTCATCGTTTAAATAGTTTGATCAACGTTGCCTGCGAAAGATTTGCACAACATCAAAAATTAGTTAAAGAGTTAAAGCAAACAAAAACCTTGTTAGCTGACCGTAAAATTGTTGAGCGAGCAAAGGGTTATATTATGCAGCAGAGAAAAATAACTGAACAAGAAGCATTTACTTTATTGCGAAAAATGGCCATGAATAATGGGCAAACATTAGCAGAGGTTTCACATAACATTATTACTGTTTTTACTCATTAAAAAACAGCTATAAAACAACGTGTCGTTAATAACAGCGACATAGCTAAAATATGTAAATTAAAAAGTTACCCCTTTTTTATTATCAACGGCGATAATGAAAATAAAAATTTAAACTTAAACAATGGCGTTTAAGCATTTAAAAAGAGCAATGGCGCTCATTAACCCCCTTCTTGTAAGGAGGCTAATGAGCGCTTTTTTTTGCATCAAAATAACCAAAATAAAAGGATTTATATAATGAGTTGGATTAAACCAGTCAAATTTGTCGCTAAAAAACTGGCATTAAGCATCGCAATATCAGCAACAGTGATTTCTTTTGCACAAGCTGAAAAGTTAGGGTACCCGGAAAAGGAAGAACTAAAATTTGGCTTTATTAAATTAACAGATATGGCACCCATTGCCATTGCTTATGAAAATGGTTATTTCGAAGATGAAGGTTTATACGTCACTATAGAAGCACAAGCTAACTGGAAAGTTCTGCTAAATGGTTTGATAGATGGCACGCTAGATGGTGCTCACATGTTAGCAGGCCAACCAATTGCAGCAACAATGGGTTTTGGTACGAAAGCCCATATCATTACCCCTTTTTCAATGGACTTAAATGGTAATGCAATCACCGTTTCTAATGAAATTTGGAAACAGATGAAACCAAACATTCCTAAACAAGCCGATGGCTGGCCTGTTCACCCAATTAAAGCGGATGCTTTAAAACCAGTGGTTGAATCTTATAAAGCACAAGGTAAACCGTTCAACTTAGGCATGGTTTTCCCTGTATCAACACATAACTATGAATTAAGATATTGGTTAGCTGCTGGTGACATTCACCCTGGCTTTTATGCACCACATAAAGGTGATACAAGCGGTCATATCGATGGCGATGCTATCTTATCTGTGACACCACCACCGCAAATGCCATCAACATTAGAAGCCGGTACTATCTACGGTTACTCAGTAGGTGAACCATGGAATCAACAAGCTGTATTTAAAGGTATTGGTGTACCAGTAGTCACTGATTACGAAATATGGAAAAACAACCCAGAGAAAGTATTTGGTTTAACCGCTGAATTTGCTGAAAAATACCCAAATACTACGATACGTTTAACACGTGCGTTAATTCGTGCCGCTATGTGGTTAGATGAAAAAGATAATGCAAACCGCCCTGCAGCAGTAAAAATATTATCGCAATCTAACTATGTTGGTGCCGATTATGAAGTCATTGCAAACAGTATGACGGGAACATTTGAATATGAAAAAGGCGACAAACGTGACGTGCCTGATTTCAACGTATTCTTTAGACATAATGCGACTTACCCATACTACTCAGATGCAATCTGGTACTTAACGCAAATGCGTCGTTGGGGTCAAATTTCAGAAGCTAAATCAGATGAATGGTACAAAGACTTAGCGAAAAAAGTTTACCGTCCAGATATCTACCAACAAGCAGCACAATCTTTAATTGATGAAAAACTAGCTGATGCAAAAGATTTCCCAGATTTTGCGACAGAAAAAGGTTTCAGAGCACCACAAACACACTTTATTGATGACTTAGTTTATGACGGCAACACACCAAATGCCTACATCAACTCTTTCAAAATTGGACTTAAAAAAGATGACAAGATTTAAGGTTATTTAACTGTTACTAGAAAAAGTACATAAATAAAATTTAAATTTAGTCTTTAAAAAAGCAATTGATACCCGTTCCTAGTTTTGGTTCGGGTATCAAAACAGCGTTCAATAAGGAATAGTCGCAATGACAACAAGCTCACTAAGCAATAAGTTAGAATTTTCATCGATAACAAGTCAAAAATTACAAGGTTGGTTTAAATCACTTTGTAAATTATTAGTATTACCGTGCATAGGCATCATGATATTTCTATTTTTCTGGAGTGTTGCCGCTAAAAACATTCACACTTCATTAGGTGATTTCCCTGGACCTAATGCTGTTTACCAACAGTTTCACTCATTATATGACGAGCACACAGCAGAAAGAGCAAAAGCAGATAAATTTTATCTACGTCAAGAAGTTCGTAATGATGCGAGATTAGCCGCTGACCCAACTTATGAAGTAAAAATTAGAAACTACACCGGTAAAGAAACATTTTTAGATCAAATCATCACTAGCTTAATCACTGTCACCAGTGGATTTTTATTAGCCGCAATCATTGCGATTCCATTAGGTATCGCGATGGGGTTAAGTAAAAACCTCAACTCAGCTGTGAATCCGATTATTCAAATATTCAAACCCGTTTCACCTCTTGCATGGCTACCACTAGTTACTATGGTGGTTAGTGCTCTTTATGTTTCAGATGATCCTTTAGTGTCTAAATCATTTGTTAATTCATTATTAACGGTAACACTTTGTAGCTTATGGCCGATGGTTATTAATACTTCAATTGGTGTTTCATCATTAGATCAAGACTTAAAAAATGTCAGTCGCGTTTTACGCCTACCGCTATTCACACATATTAAGAAAATTGTTTTACCAGCATCAGTACCCATGATATTTACCGGTATGCGTTTATCTTTTGGTGTGGCGTGGATGGTATTAATCGCAGCAGAAATGTTGGCACAAAATCCAGGCCTTGGTAAATTTGTGTGGGATGAGTTTCAAAATGGTAGTTCAGATTCTTTAGCACGCATCATGGCAGCGGTTATCGTTATTGGTTTTATTGGATTCATTCTTGATAGAGGCATGTTGCAACTACAACGTATCGCATCTTGGGATAAATCAGCGACAACGGTTTAAATTTAACAGTGCGAAACTCGCTTAACAGTAAACAATAAAATAGCGCTAACGACAGTCGCTTGGCGTTATTTTGTAAGCAGTTAATTTAATAGAACAACGAACAACTAGAGGTCTAGTTGTTCGTTAACAAACAAAAATGCAATTAAATCACTACAGCAATTAATGATTTTAAAGCGATAAAGGAACAAACATGGATACTTTACTTGATATAAGCCATATAGATATGGTTTTCCCAACACCTGAAGGTGGTTTCACAGCGCTTAAAGACGTTGATTTAAAAATAAAAAAAGGTGAATTTGTTTCACTGATCGGGCATTCCGGCTGTGGTAAATCAACCGTTTTAAACGTCGTCGCAGGTTTATACCAAGCAACCAAAGGCGGTGTTATTTTAAGTGGTAGAGAAGTCACTGAACCCGGCCCTGAACGTGCTGTTGTTTTTCAGAATCACTCATTACTGCCTTGGTTAACAGCGTATCAAAATGTAGAACTTGCTGTTGAACAAGTCTTTGGTAAAACAATGAGCAAGCCAGCAAAGAAAGAATGGATTGAACATAATTTGAAACTAGTACATATGGACCATGCTATGTATAAGCGTCCTAATGAAATATCTGGCGGTATGAAGCAACGTGTCGGCATTGCCCGTGCGTTAGCAATGCAACCTGAGGTTTTATTAATGGATGAACCATTTGGTGCTCTGGATGCATTAACAAGAGCACATATGCAAGATTCATTGATGGAAATTCAAAACGAATTGAACAATACCGTCATTATGATCACGCATGATGTTGATGAAGCCGTATTGTTATCAGACCGTATAGTAATGATGACCAATGGTCCAAGCGCAACGGTAGGTGAAATTCTTCATGTTGATTTAGAGCGCCCTCGTGATCGATTAAGTTTATCAAAAGATGCACATTACAACCGTTTACGATCTGAGGTATTAACTTTCTTATATGAAAAACAACGTAAAGTTGAAACCATTAAAAATAAAACTATTTCGACAGGTACTAAAGCAAAAACGGCTTAGCTTTTATGAGCATAATGGAGCAGACAATAAAGCGACTAATAAAGTGGGGACTTAAATCCCCCTTATTAATAACAATCTTGATGGAAGTCTCAATGCATAGGTGCAGTCATTAACTATCAATAACTATCAATAACTATCAATAACTATCAATAACTATCGAACGTAGAATGCTATCGAGATAAAGTGACTAATAGATCCCATCAACACAAACAGATGCCAAATCCCATGTGCATGCTTCATGTTAGTCAAATCATCTAATACATAAAATATAATACCCACAGTATAAGCAATTCCACCAATAGTTAACCAACTGATGCCAGCACCCGGTATAGCGATTTGTAATGCAGAATACTTAAAAACACATATCCAACCCATCGCCAAATAAATAACGATTTGTAACCACTCTATTCGTTTAACCACTAACACATCAATCAATAAACCTATCACAGCAAGCCCCCACACTAAGGCGAGCATTAACATGCCTCCGTTACCTTGTAATGTCAGTAACATATAAGGCGTATAAGTCCCTGCAATCAAGAGATAAATTGAAACATGGTCTAGCTGTTGAAAAATTTTTTTAAGTTTAGGTGGATGGAAACTATGATATAAAGTCGACATTGTATAAAGCATGATCAAGGTAGTTCCAAACACAATAAAACCAACGATAATTCGCCAATTATATTCTTGAAAAGCAATCGTTAATAATGTGCCAAAACCAATTAAAGCTAAGATGGCACCAATTAGATGGGTAATACTATTGAGTTTTTCGCCGTAATACATAAAAACCTTTCTATTAATGATAGGATATTAAGTTCATCCATAGTATGACTTAAATGGCGTATCTCACACTTAAAATAAATAATTACTAAGGAAAATATTATGTCAGAGAATACATTTTACCCTATTGGTACGCCAGGCACTGCTTGGTCGAATGAGCAAAAACAGCAATGGCATGATGCCGCGGTTAAATCTCGCTCTTACGTGGATGAAGTGATAACGAAACTTAAGTCACTTTCATCCCATGGTTTTAACCTATTACAATACGGTACCTTAAGTATTGACATTAATAGTTATCCTTTATTCGCACTACAAAGTAGAAATTGGGATATAAAAAAACCAGTCATATTAGTCACTGGCGGTGTCCACGGTTATGAAACAAGCGGTGTACAGGGGGCGATTCAGTTCTTACATACGTCAGCTCAAGATTACCTCGCTCACTTTAACCTTGTTGTTTTACCTTGTATTAGTCCCTGGGGATATGAACATATAGCTCGTTGGAATCCTTATGCAGTTGATCCTAACCGTTCATTTACTACCGATAGCCAAAGCCAAGAAGCCGTACACGCAATAAATTTCGTTAATGATTTAGAGGGTGAAATTCTTTTACATATTGATTTACATGAAACAACCGATACCGATGAAAGTGAATTCAGACCTGCATTAGCAGCAAGAGATGGCGAACAGTATATTGTAGATACTATTCCAGATGGTTTCTATTTAGTCGGCGACTCAGAGAATAAATGCGTTGATTTCCAGAACTCTATCATTAAAGCCGTTAAACAAGTGACTCATATTGCACCCGCCGATGATAAGGGTGAAATTATTGGTTCTAAAGCAGAAGCGGAAGGCGTCATTTATTATCCAGTTAAAAAATTAGGGTTATGTGCCGGCATGACTAATGCGATATTTACAACGACAACAGAAGTTTATCCCGATAGTGACAGTGCAACACCTGAAGACTGCAATAATGCACAAGTTGCCGCGATTGAATCAGCCTTAGATTACCTAATACAAATCCATTTACCTGAAGTAGCTAAATAGCTAAACGTTTAGCCACATACTAGTTGCTTCTTTCTTTAAGATAAAAATCTAGATTAAAAGATAAAGATGAAAGATTAAACAAAAGAAGCAACTTCAAGTGGTGTTAAATAACGCCACTTTCCTAATTCCACATCTAGTATCACTTCGCCTATTTGCTCTCGATGCAATTTAACAACTCGATTGCCGACAGCCGCAAACATACGCTTAACTTGATGAAATTTACCTTCAGTAATGGTTAATAACACTTCTTTTTCTGCTAATTGAACAAGTGTCGCAGGTAAAGTTAACTTAGCTTCTCCTTGTAACTGAATACCTTGATTAAATTGATCAATAAGATGCGGGTGTAAAGGTTTTGATAAACCCACACGATATACTTTCTTACAATCGTTCGTCGGTAAAGTGATGTTAAATGTCCAACGGCCGTCGTCAGTAATTAAAATGAGCCCAGTCGTATCGGCATCTAAGCGCCCTGCTATATGCAACTCTGTTGTTTCGAGTATTTTTGGTGTATCGGGCCTATCTATGTCGTGTGTATCTATGTCGGTTGTATTTATATCGGGTGTGTCTATGTTGGGTGCGTCTATGCCAGATTCATTCACATCACAGCTGCCCACTTCATTATCTAAATCAGTTAAACGATTTAAAACAGAAGGATAAACTTCATCAACATTAGAACAAATGGTATTAGCAGGTTTATTCATTAACAAATAACGAAATGGACGACAAACTAACAATTGACCGTCGAGTGTTACGTGATTATTTTCATGTACTTGAAAAGCTGCATCGCTAACAATCGCCTTATTAACCGCCACTTGATTGTTAAGAAGCCTTTCAACTACTTGCTCTTTAGTTAAGGCCGTACTCTTACAAATGAATTTATCTAGACGCATAATATAAAACGTACCTTGTAAACGGTGATGCAATTAACAATCGATATTGCTCTGCTAGTTATTTTTATCGTTGTTATCGCTGATAGTAAAATGGTGATTGTAGTGAATGCTAATGCTGCTGTTAGTCATGTTGCCGCTAATAATATTGTTAGCATAGTCGTGGTGTGAATTACGATGTGTAACGGCACTCTAACCAATAACGTGACAAACCATTCCATTAACGACTTTAACTGCTGCCATTTTAGCTAATCATTTCAGCTAATCATTCCAACGAACTACTTCAGTGAAGAATGCTAACTAACCATTTGAATCAGCAATATAAGTTGAACTGCTTATACAAATATCTTACCTTGAAGATATAAAACCGCAGAACCAGACACTAACACTCGATCGTCTTTCATTTCACAATAAAGCATGCCACCTCGCTTTGAAGCTTGGTAAGCGCTCATCGAATTTTTATTTAGTTGCTTTGACCAGTACGGTGCTAACCCGGCATGAATAGAACCTGTTACTGGGTCTTCATCTCCACCACTGGCAGGCCAAAAGTATCGAGATATAAAGTCAGCCTTTATATCCTTACCCTTACCTTTACTCTTATTGGCAACATTAACACTCAACTCAGAATTATTTATAACACTAGATGTCACCACTAAGTCATATGGCGCTAGCGACTTAAGACATTCTGCTTTATATTCAACGTTTAATACGTCGTTTGCAGAGGCTAGAACAGCAAAATAAGCTTGTCTATTCTTCATTACTACTAACGGTTTTATAGATAAACCATCGAGTACCGCTGGTGGAATATCTTTCACGATCTCAGGCAATTGATTAGGAAAACTCATTTGAATACGTCCATTATCTAACTGCTGAACCGATAAAGTCCCTACTTCCAGCGTCACAAAATCAATTTCACCTTGAACATCAAACTGATTAAACAAGATAAATGAAGACGCTAACGTAGCATGTCCGCAAAAATCAATTTCAGTTAACGGAGAAAACCAACGTATTTCGTAACGATTAGGCGTAATCTTTTTAATAAAAGCGGTTTCAGATAAGTTATTTTCAATGGCAATATTTTGCATTAACTCATCAGCGATCCATTCAGTCAACGGCACAACAGCAGCAGAATTGCCTTTAAATTGCTGCTCGGTGAACGCATCTACCACATATATTGCGAGTTCCATTATTTTTGCTCCGTTAACTTTACCAATATTGAATGGTTAGTATCAGGGGTGAGTGACAAAGATACAAGATAGAGTTGGGGTAATCTTATGTTAATATTTTCTAATGTCGTTTAATGTCATTGGCATAAAACCAAATTAACCTGATCATGAATAGTAAGCGCTCCTTTTTTATTTAAGCCTAAATTGTTGGGATATTTAATTCTTTTCAATTGAAGCGCTTATTTTACAAAGTCTCAGAACTTACAAATTAGCAATGCTTAAAAATTAACACAGCTTACAAATTAGCACTGCTTACAAATTAGCACTGCTTAAAAACTCATACTTAAAAATTCACATTTAAAAACGATAGCTGTATATACATACAGTTAACGTTGAATATTACAAAGAAATTACCATGAATACGTTTAAAACAAGGAGGGATGGTTATTAATCGAGCAACACAAGCATATATGTCTGGTTTTTGGCTCAGTCTGCGAATAACAATATACTGGCTTTTTATACAGTTAAATTTTAAATGTGACATTATCACCACAAATAAGCATAAAAAAAGCAGGCAATAGCCTGCTCCATAAAATATTAACTTTCATTAAGGTTTTTAATAAAAGGTTTAGCCTCGGTAGTAACTTTGCGCAACAAAAGGCATTTTTTCTACTGTCATGGCTAGTTTTTTGCCACGTACTTCAGCAAAAATTTCAGTACCGATAGCAGTGAATGCCGTATAGATATAACCCATTGCAACCGGCATACCTTTTGACGGACCAAATGTACCGCTTGTAACCACGCCAATTTGATTGTCGTTGGCATCAAATAATACTGCACCTTCACGAACAGGCGCTTTAGTTTTACCAATTAAACCAACACGCTTGCGTGATACATTTTTAGTCGCTATTTGTTCAAGTATTAACTCACTACCGATAAAGCCACCAGCACGAATACCATCGGCACGACGTGCTTTGCTGATACCCCATAATAAGCTCGCTTCAACAGGTGTTGTAGTTTCATCAAGGTCATGACCGTATAAACATAAACCACACTCTAAACGTAAAGAATCACGTGCACCTAAGCCAATCCATTCAACTTCATCGTTAGCTAATAGCTCACGAGCTAATTGCTCAGCTTGTGCAGCAGGCACTGATATTTCAAAACCATCTTCACCGGTATAACCAGAACGACTGACGTAACATTCAACACCAACAAGCTCTACTTTCTCGGCATCCATGAACACCATATTGCTAACACTCGGGTTCAGCTTCGCTAACATATCGACCGCTTTAGGACCTTGAAGTGCTAACAAAGCACGATCTTCAATAATTTCTATTTCAACATCGGCAGGTAAGTTAGTTTTTAAGTGTGCGATATCTTGAGTTTTGCAAGCCGCATTAACCACCACAAATAAATGGTCGCCAAAATTAGTCACCATTAGATCGTCACTAATGCCACCTTGTTCGTTAGTAAAAAAGGCATAACGTTGTTTACCTGCAGGTAAATCAATAATATCAACAGGCACTAATTTTTCTAATGCTTTGGCTGCACCTTCGCCTTTTAAACGAAGTTGCCCCATGTGCGACACATCAAATAACCCTGCCGATTGGCGACAATGTAAATGTTCTTTTTTTACACCTAATGCATATTGAACTGGCATATCATAACCAGCGAAAGGCACCATTTTCGCGCCCATTTCAATGTGTAAAGCATGAAGAGGTGTAACTAATAATTGTTCTGACATCAGGTTGTACTCCAAAGGCTGTAAGGTTTAAACGTCATCTAACGTTTAGTCATTAATAAGGTTTATATTGTTTTTCATAAAGTGTTAATGGTTAAAATATTTACTGTTAAAAGTGAAACGTGAAGCAACTAAGAAGCCGTTACCCATATAATTGAGGCATCTTCCTCACTCACTGAAACAAGCATGTGTCCCATATTGGCATCGTAATAAACAGAATCACCTTCCTTTAAATTCACTGGTTCATAATATTCAGAGAAAAAAGTAAGCTCGCCACTGAGCACTAATAAAAACTCTTCACCATCATGACGTATCCAATCCGCATAAGCATCAAAATCACGAGCTCGAATTAATGATTTAAACGGCATCATCTTTTTATTAGTGAGCTGAGTAGCCAATAATTCATGTTCATAAGTTGATGTAGGGTGAGCTTTGCCCTCCTCTTTACGCGTAATGTCACGACGACCAGTTGTATTCACTTGCTTAGGTGCAGCAAATAATTGTGGAATATTAATCTGCAATCCATTGGTCAGTTTTTGCATTGCTTGAAACGTAGGAGATATTTGCTCGTTTTCTATTTTAGACAAAGTAGATCGCGCTAAGCCTGTCTTCTGGCTGGCTTCTTCTAGAGTTAACCCTAACGAAGTGCGTATCTCTTTTAAACGCTCACCTAGCTTAATAGGCGCAATCTTTTGTGTTTGCTGATCGGTAGAAATGGTCATTGATGGATAAATATCTTGGTGTTGCTGATCAGTCATTACTGCTCTCCTGTTAATGTTCTCTATATTAACCTGCAAAAATAAAAGCGCACCTTAAAATTACGATCTAGATCACATTCGAGAAATAAAGTTTCCTTTTGGAAACTTTTGCTTAATTTAACCAAAATTAGACCATATAATGCTCGCCAATTGTTATTGCTTTGTTATATATTGTAGATAAACATGCATTAAGCCTATTATTTAAGCTTGTTATTGACATGTTAAACATTAAGTTTTCAATTTAATTATGCAAGAAAACTAATTCCACTATTGGAAACAAGTTTATTTAACGATATCTTAATGACTGATTAAAATTTATTAAGTGAGTGTTATGCTTCATTGCACAACATTTATTCTTAAACACCATTTACTAGCTAAGGATTTAACTATGGAAAGTGCATTAAAGTTCACAGAATCACATGAGTGGGTACTAGACAACGGTGACGGTACCATCACTATGGGCATTTCGAACCAAGCTCAAAAATTACTAGGTGATGTAGTATTTGTAGACTTACCAGACGTAGGTGATGAAGCAGAAGCAGGTGAAGCATTCTCGTTAGTAGAATCAGTTAAAGCAGCATCAGATCTTTATGCACCAGTAACAGGTGAAATCATTGAGATTAATGAAGAACTTGAAGGTAGCCCAGAGCTAATCAACGAATCACCTTATTCTGCAGGTTGGATTGTTAAAATCAAACTAGCAGACGCTGGCGAGTTAGATAACTTGCTATCAAGCGAAGACTACCATGCAGCGAACGAGGAATAAGCATTTTGCTTTTCTCAACACATTGCATCAACAGTAAAAAGAACCATTAACTTTATTAAGGCGACTTCATTTGAATTCGCCTTTTTTTTATAAAGCATTTAATTACTACTTGCTTCGTGCATGCTTAGTAATGGCTTATAAAAAGAAGAAAACAACCTTTCTATAACTGCAACTGTTTAGGATTAATATGACTGCCAAATCATTACTCGATTTATTAAGTGACCAACAAGAATTTGCAACTCGCCACAATGGCCCCGACTCAGCTCAACAGCAAGTAATGTTAGAGACGATTGGTGCAACTAGTTTAGAACAACTGATAGACCAAACCGTACCCGCGGCAATCCGTCTACCAGAGAAAATGAACCTAGAAGAGCCACAAAGTGAATCGGCTATGTTGGCATCATTAAAAACCATTGCACAAAAAAATGTCGTTAATCGTAGTTTTATAGGTCAAGGTTATTACAACACCCTAACGCCTAACGTTATTTTACGTAATGTTTTAGAAAATCCAGGCTGGTACACGGCTTACACGCCTTACCAACCAGAAATTTCACAAGGTCGTTTAGAGTCATTATTAAACTACCAACAAGCAGTGATGGATTTAACGGCAATGGACTTAGCAAATGCTTCTTTATTAGATGAAGCAACAGCAGCTGCAGAATCAATGACCTTATGTAAGCGCGCAAGTAAAAGCAAAAGTAATGCTTTCTTCGTCAGTAATGAACTACACCCACAAACTGTAGACGTTATCCGCACACGTGCTGAATACATTGGTTATGAAATAATTACTGGTTCAAGTGAAGAGCTAGATAACCACGACGTATTCGGTGCCATTCTACAATACCCAAGCACAACCGGTAATGTCACAGACCTAACAGACGTGATTGCTCAAGCACATGCTAAAAAGACATTAGTGACCGTAGCATCAGACCTATTAGCCTTAACTGTATTAAAAGCGCCAGGTGAAATGGGTGCAGATGTTGTCATTGGTAGCGCACAACGTTTTGGTGTACCAATGGGCTTTGGTGGTCCGCATGCCGGCTTTATGGCAACACGTGATAAATTTAAACGTACTATGCCAGGTCGTGTTATTGGCGTGTCAAAAGACAGTAAAGGCAAGCAAGCGTTACGTATGGCAATGCAAACGCGTGAGCAACATATTCGCCGCGAAAAAGCCACTTCAAACATCTGTACTGCTCAAGCATTACTCGCCAATATGGCGGCATTCTACGCGTTATACCACGGACCTGAAGGTCTATTGAAAATTGGTCGTCGTGTACATCATTACACGGCTATTTTAGCGGCGGGTTTGCAAAGTGAAGGTATTGAATTAGAAAATACAGCTTTCTTTGATACCATCACCATTAATACCAATGAACAGAGTAAAGCAATTTACCACCGTGCATTAGCAGAAGGTATGAACCTACGTAAGTTCCCATCATTAGATGCAACAACAGACAATGCACCCGTGCAATTAGGCATCAGCTTAGATGAAACAACCACTGCAAAAGATGTTGAAGATCTATTACTAGCGATCACAGGCAAAGCACTTCAAGTTAGTGAATTCAGTGACACCATTGCAAAAGATGAATTTGCAGCGATTCCAGAAGCATGTCGTCGTACGAGTCAATACCTAACACATCCAGTATTTTCAGCGCATCACAGTGAAACACAAATGATGCGTTACATGAAAAAACTAGAAAACAAAGATTACTCATTAACACACGGTATGATCCCATTAGGCAGCTGTACCATGAAGTTAAACGCAGCCGCTGAAATGTTACCTGTGACATGGCCTGAATTTGGTCAAATGCACCCGTTTGCACCAACAGAGCAAAGCTTTGGTTATCAAGAACTCGCTGAAAAACTATCAACCATGTTATGTGAAATAACCGGTTACGACGGTATGTCTTTACAGCCTAACTCAGGTGCACAAGGTGAATACGCAGGGTTAATCGCGATTCAACGCTACCATCAACACAATGGCGATGCGCACCGTAATGTGTGTTTAATTCCAAGCTCAGCACACGGTACTAACCCAGCCTCTGCTGCCATGGTTTCAATGAAAGTAGTTGTTGTCGGTTGTGATGCCGAAGGTAATATCGACCACGCTGATCTTAAAGCTAAAATCGAAAAACACCGTGAAAACCTATCTTGTATCATGATCACCTACCCGTCTACACACGGCGTATACGAAGAATCAATTCAAGAAGTGTGTGAATGGGTACATGAAGCTGGTGGCCAAGTTTACCTAGACGGTGCAAACATGAATGCACAAGTAGGGTTAACCACACCGGGCTTTATCGGCTCTGATGTATCACATCTTAACTTGCACAAAACATTCTGTATTCCACATGGCGGCGGCGGCCCAGGTATGGGACCTATCGGTGTTAAAGCACATTTAATTCCGTTCCTACCAGGACACATCGAAGTCACTGAATCTGCAGACAACAAACATTACGCAGTATCAGCAGCCGAGTTAGGTTCAGCGTCAATTCTTCCTATTTCATACGCGTACATTGCAATGATGGGTGAGCAAGGGTTAACTGAAGCGACTAAACTGGCTATCTTAAACGCCAACTACGTAATGGAACGTTTACGTCCACACTATCCTATTTTATTCCGTGGTAAAGGTGGTCGAGTAGCGCATGAATGTATTATCGATATCCGCCCTATTGAAGCTGCTTCTGGCATTTCAGGTGAGGATATTGCTAAACGTTTAATGGATTACGGTTTCCATGCACCAACCATGTCATTCCCAGTGGCGGGCACTCTCATGATTGAACCAACTGAATCTGAGAACCTCACTGAGTTAGATAGATTCTGTGATGCAATGATTGCTATTCGCCATGAAGCAAGCAAAGTTGAATCAGGTGAATGGACACTAGAAGATAACCCATTAGTAAACGCACCACATACTCAAGTCGACCTAATGGACGCTGAATGGACACACGCTTACTCTCGCGAACTAGCTTGTTTCCCGACTGAATTCAGCAAAGGCGCTAAATACTGGCCGACTGTAAACCGTGTAGATAATGTTTTTGGGGATCGCAACTTGATTTGTTCATGCCCAAGTATTGAAAGCTATATGGAAGATTAGAAATCTATTAGTTAACGGTTTTTAATATTAAACATCGTTAACTTAATACTTTCAATCACCAATATGCATATAAGAGAGCTACATGTTAATCATTGAATATGATGTAGCTCTCTAATGACTTACTAGCCGTTATTTTTAATCGACCTTTCTAAACATTATTATCTAGACACTATTCTCAAACATAATTTACTAAACATTATTCTCTAAACATAGCTCCATAAATAGAACTTTCTAAATAACAGTTAAATATAGTTCATTGATTTCCATATCAATTATTTCAAACAGCAATTCATTAACACGTTAAAAAATGTCTATTCACCACTATTCATGACAAAAATATCTCTATAGCAACACAATTAAAATACATCGGAAGATACTTCTTAATCATCAAATTTTGTTGAAATACCAAAAGGATTTAAAATGAAGGATATTGAATCAGCAGCACAAACCTACATCATCACTGCAGATTGCCCAAGTCGAACGGGTACCGTTGATGTGGTGACTCGCTTTTTATTTGAACAGCAATGTTATATTAACGAAATTCATTCTTTTGTAGACACCACAGAAAATAGATTTTTTATTCGTGTGGAATTTAGACTCGATTCAGATGCAATATTTAACCAAGATGACTTCACAGAGCAGTTTGAGCAACGTGCGAGTCAGTTTGAAATGAAATGGCAACTAGCACCAAGACCTTATAAATCAAAAGTCGTGATTATGGTGTCAAAACATGACCATTGTTTAAATGACCTTTTATATCGTTACCGTACGGGTGATCTTAATATCGAAATACCGGCCATTATTTCAAATCATCCTGATTTAGAGGAATTAGCAAAGTGGCATGGTATCCCTTATTACCACCTACCGATCACAAAAGAAACGAAACCAGAACAGGAAGCAAAAGTTTATAAAATAATTGAGGAGAGTAAATCTGATTTAGTCGTACTAGCACGTTACATGCAAGTACTTTCAAATAACATGTCTAAAAAATTATCTGGTCGAGCAATTAATATACATCATTCCTTATTACCGGGGTTTAAAGGTGCAAAACCTTATTATCAGGCATACGATCGCGGTATAAAGTTAGTTGGCGCAACTGCGCATTATGTCAGTGACGATTTAGATGAAGGTCCCATTATCACGCAAAGCGTAGACACGGTTGATCACAGTTATTACCCAGAAGACCTAGCAGCAAAAGGACGCCATATAGAATGCTTAACCCTATCTCGTGCTGTGCGTTACCATATTGAAAATAGAATATTTCTTCATGGCAATAAAACCGTTGTGTTTGGTAAATAAACAGGTGAATGGCTAATGCTAAAACATTAATTGAAAGAGTATTACTAACGATGTTATCTGAGCTTTAGGGCTAGATAACATCCGATAAACGAAATGAATTATGATTAATAAAATAAAAAAATCAGTAGCTTGTTTATGTTTTCATCTAATATCTAACCGTGCAGTCACCATAATTTTCTCCTGTTTATTGTACGGAAAACTTATGCAATTAAGAAAGTATAAGCCTAAAAAACCAATAGAAACTGTACGGAGATATGACTAATTTCATTCATTTAGACAACATATATAATATGAAAATGAATACAGTAAAGGCGCTAAATACAGGCTGATCGTAAATCGTGTAGATAATGTGTTTGGGGATCGCAACTTGATTCGTCCATGTCCGAATATTGAAAGCTATATGGAAGATTAAGTTTGTGGCAAATTATTAAGATTTAAAAAATAGGTAACCATTTTATGGTTACCTATTTTCAATGTTCATTCATATAGTTTTTTCAAACTATATAAAGCATTTGTAACTGTTGATGAATTAAAAGTGACATAACAAAACAATTTTTTATGAATATGTATCGAAATCACTTTCGCCCCCAAAGCGAGTTAGGAAAACACCAAATTAACTAGCCCATTTTAGTTAAATTACTTTAAAACAATTATTCATTAATATTCGTAAAATTAGTTTTCTAATACCACGAATACATTAAGCCTAAAGTACTCCATCAATCGTAACTAGTGGCACTCTCGTTGATATAGCGTTCAAAGCGATATTATGAACCATTTCATTTACTGTAGTACAGCAATCCATTAAAATTGATACTTTGTACTTATCAGCTACTTTAGATATTGCAGTGTGTGTCACGCAGTTTTGAGTCATCATCCCACATATTAGTAGCTCATCTACTTTTTGATTTTTGAGTGTTGCTTCTAGATCTGTTTTTTCAAAACTATCCGCAAAAGCTTTTACTATTACTTCAAGCTTTGGAGCAGTATCCATGACTAAGGGATGAATTTTTACCCCCTCGGTTCCCTGATTAAAAAATGGTGCCAGACCTTTTGCTGGCTTTGCAATATGCTGAATGTAAATTACAGGGATATCTTTTTCATTTGCTTTTTTAATCGCTATTATGATGTTACTGAGTGTTTTTTCTGTATTCCAAAGCGGGTACTTTCCCTCTGGAAAATAATCGTTTTGTGGGTCAATAACAAGTAGTGCTTTTTTGTTCATTTTAATTCTCCATTAATTGCATTTATTGTCTGTATATCGTAATTATCGCTAACTTGTAATAATCCTGCTAGAGTCTAAAGTGACTAAAAACAAGTCAAAATAGACAGCGAGTGTATTTAATCAATGAAAAAGATTTCAATAGGTATTTGCCATTATCCTAATGCTTTAAAATCAGCCGTCTATGGTTTAGAAGAAATGTTTCTAATGGCGAATAGAGTATGTAAAGATCAAAAAATAGAAATAGAATTTGAACCTATGATCTTCAATAATACTAAGCAGCTGTCACAAAATTTTGCTGTAATATTATTACCCCCAAGTTCGCAGAGTGATGATTACCTTAACCCTCAAATAGATCTCATTGAATGGCTTAAAATACAGCATTACCAAGGTGCAATTATTGCTTCAGCCTGTGCAGGTGCATTTATTCTAGCAACGACAAAGTTGCTTAAAAACCGCTCTATAACTACACATTGGGGCTTATCGAATTTATTCCAAAAGCAGTTTCCCAATATGTTACTCAACACGAATGAAATTTTAATTGATCACGGCGATGTGATTAGTGCGGGTGGGATGATGTCTTGGTTGGACCTGAGTTTTGAATTGGTGGCTAAATATTCATCTTTGAATGTAATGAGGCAACTTGGAAAGGTACTTGTTGTCGATACTGCATCAAGGAAACAGCGCTTTTATCAGCAATTTAACCCATTACTTCTACATGGTGATCAAGCTATTATTGTAATTCAGCAGACAATCAATTTGAGCTATACGAAATTAGTATCAATTCAAGAATTAGCGAAGCAAGTTAATCTTACTGAGCGTACTATGCAACGACGCTTCCTGAGAGCTACAGGCTACAACCCTAACCACTATTTACAACGACTAAGAATTCAAAAAGCATGTGATTTACTAGAAAGTTCGCAGTACTCATTTGAGTGGATAGCTAATCAAGTCGGTTACGGAGACACTAGCGCCTGTAGGAAAGTATTTATTAAAACTATGGGGTTAACGCCTAAAGAGTTCAGGATGCGATTTGCTAGAAGCTAATATTATATCACTTTCTTATTTATTTGATGAGCTGAGGAAAAGGGAGTAAAAAGTTATTGCCATGTCCTACAAAGGAGCACATAGCGACTTACAATTTTAGAGAATTTAAGATTAAAGACATCACTCATTTAAGAAATGAGTGATGTTGTTTAAAATCAAAGCAATTACTTACTTTTAGCCACATATTAATATGCGGACACATTTTACAAATAGGGATTGTATGACACAAATAGCGAAAGTTGTTAAGTGGGTAAATAGTGCTAATAAGCCACTATGGTGGAGACAGGTAGTTCGCAGGGTAATGGAACAAGGAGATCTTCAACAGCAAGACCTTCAGCTTATATACCAAATCGCCAAAATGGAGTTTGGTTTACTTCCCGAAGACGCAAACTTTCCTAATTACACAAAAGAAGTTGCAGTTGCTGGATTTGAAGCCGAAGAAGCACCCGTTACCCTAGCAAGTATAGGTAATGTTAAAAATGTCTCATCATTAATTGAAGGTGTAACACTAAACTTTCCAATTGAGGGATTAACAGCTGTATATGGGGACAATGGCGCAGGTAAATCAAGTTATGCAAAGATATTGAAAAGTGCGTGTTTAACGCGTGGCGATGTTCCTGTTATTTCGACCAATGCTTTTAATCCTTCTGCTATTCCATCACAAGCTACCTTAGGTGTGTCAGTTGACGGTGCCGCTGTAGTTGAAAATATCTGGACTATTGGTGCAGAACCAAGTCCTGAGTTAAAGTCTATAAGAATTTTTGATTCTCATTCAGCAACAAACTACATCTCAAAAACAGATAGTGTTGAGTATAAACCAGCAGAAGTAAAATTATTGGATGAGTTGAGTAGTGCTTGTCAATTTGTGAAAGATGAATTGGCACGTGAAATGGTTCCATTTAGCGCACCATACATAATACCTGATTTAAATCCATTATCTAAGGTGAGTGCTTTCTGTAACTCCCTCGTTACTGCTACTCAAGCTACATTAGATACTCAATGTGGTGATAAAAGTGAGTTGCAAGAAATCGCTCGATTAAAAAAAGACGTGGCAGATCTAAGTGGTAAAACACCAGCTCAAGTAAAAGCTTTTTATGCAACGAAATTAAAACACCGTGAACCGTTACTGGATTTCCTTAACAACCGGTATGCAAAATTGGGTGATGTTAATGTGGCTAAAATTGGGGCGTTGTATGATGATAAGTCAACCAAATTAAAAGTTGCAGAACAAGTAAGGCAGAACACTTTAAATGGTTTACCAATTGAAGGTATCGGCAATGATGCTTGGAAAAAAATGTGGAGCCATGTGCAGAACTTCATAATTGGTAATGGTGATGATAGAACTTTCCCGCCAGTTGAAAATGAACACTGTCCTACTTGCTTACAATCGATAGGAAGTCAAGCTGCGGAAAGGATGGCTCGGTTCAATGATTATATTACGAATCAGTCTCAAGTAGATGCAAATAAGGCAACTACTACTCTAACTTTACAGACGAATACCATAACTCAATTGAGTTTTGACCTTAAACCATATGATGGTATTTTTGAGGAAATACGGCAATCTACTTCTGATGCCATAGAGCAATTCAACTTATGTATACAGCAGTTGTTTGATAGAAAGAATAACCTAATTTCTGCTAATCCAACATTTACTTATCCAGCACTCGATATGAGATTTGTACAACGACTATCTCAGCAAGTTGAAACGCTAAAAGTAAGAAGGAATGGTGTTGCTGATGACGGTACGTTAGCTCAGACAATTAAGCTTAGTCAGGTCAGGTTGATAGAGCTTGAAGATAGACAAAGGTTATCTGCACATAAAGCTAATATCCTTAATGAAATAAACCGTATTAAGATATTTGACTGTTATAACTCAGCTTTAGCTACAACCAACCTTTCACTTATTACGCGATTTATATCCGAATTGGCTAAAACTGGCAGTTTGGGGTTAATTAATGCTTCATTTACCAAAGAGTTAGCGGCGTTGAACTTTAAAAGTTTTGATGTAGAAACTAAAACTCAAGGTTCTGCTGGTCAACAGAAATTGACTCTACAGATCTCAAGGAATGTGTCAAAGATAGGACATATCGCCAGTGAGGGCGAGCAAAAATGTATAGCTCTAGCAGGTTTTATGGCTGAGTTAACGATTGATAACCGAAAGTCTGCCATTATTTTTGATGATCCTGTTAATTCCTTAGATCATAAGTGGAGGCGCAAGTTTGCTAAACGTATTGCAGATGAAGCACTACATAGGCAGGTGATTGTGCTTACGCACGACTTGCCATTTTTGATGATGTTGAGTGAGGAATCCTCAAACCCGATTAATATCCAGTCTATCACTCGTAGAGGGAAGCTATCTGGGTTCCCTCAAGGGAGTCCACCTTGGGATGCTTTAAAAACTGTAGACAGGATAGGCCGGTTGAAACAGTTAGAAGTAGACCTTCGTCGATACACTAAACGTGATGACTTTATTGAAGATACGTATAGTCGAGATGCTAAACATATCTATGGGAAAATACGTGAAACCTGGGAAAGGTTAGTTGAAGAATGGCTAATTAGAAATGTCGTGCAGCGGTTTAGCCGCACTGTTCAAACGCAAAATATCCGATATATAGTCGATAGTACACCAGAGGATGTAGCTACCATTAATGCTGGAATGGGAAAATGTAGTACTTACTTTGAAGGTCACGATACCGCTACTGGTTTGGGTGTTACGGAAATGCCAGATATTGATGAATTATTGGCTGATATTACAGTACTTGATGTCTACTTTAAGGCATTAAAAAAACGCAGATAGTATTACAAAAACGGTGGGCAATTTATAAATGATTTTGTACAACTACTCTACTATTTTTCCGATATGGGTCAATGGTAGAGTAATTGAGAATGAATTGTTTAGAGAGGTAGACCTTTCATCTTACTTTTTAATAATTAATTTTGTTCCTAACTCGCTTTGTGCCCCAAAGCGAGTCAAAAAATCTAAAGTCACTGGGTGTCTAGCACTTTTCAATATTTTTATAATCCATATTTCTCATTAACCCAACTCACTTTGATAAATTTATAATGCATAGAATCTAACGTTGTAAGGCTTAGAAGCAATATGTAACCAACGTTTGATATTCTTAACACTAGACAACCACAATTACGGGACCAGTTGATTAGAAACAATATGTAAGTCTCTTTGCGGGAACGGTATAGAGATATTATTTTCTGCAAGCACTTGGTTAAAACTACTATTAATAGCATGTGTGACTGGAAGGCGATATTCAGTTTTTTCTACATAGACACGGGCTTCAAAGTTAAGTGAGCTATCACCGTGCTCTAAAAAGAAAACTTGCGGCGCTGGTTGCGTTAATATGTCTGTTTTATTTTTAAGCTCTTGCATTAATAAATCACGAACTTGTTCCACATCAGAGCCATAAGCGACTCCAATTTTAATAACAACCCTAGTCACTGCATCGTTTAAAGTCCAGTTCGTTACATTTTCAGTAATAATCGATTTATTTGGAAGCAGAACCTCTCGATTGTCAAAATCTGTAACCGTAGTCGCTCGAATTGAAATATTAGTCACGGTACCTGATTGGTCGCCAATAGTGACTAAATCCCCTACCCGAATTGGCCTTTCAAACAAGATAATAATACCCGACACAAAGTTAGCAACAATTTCTTGTAAGCCAAATCCTAATCCGACACCTAAAGCCGCAACAATCCACTGTAATTTTGACCAATCTATACCCAATAGAGATAGACCAACAACACAACCGGTGCCTACTAAGATGTAACCTAAAATAGTAATTAAAGCATAACGAGCCCCGTTATCCATTTTGAATCGTTCAAAAAATCCAATTTCAATAACACCACGAATATTTTTAGCCGCAACCACCCCACCTGTTATAAAACTGATGCCTAGAATAATTTGCAACAATGTCACATCGCTAGCTAACTCTACACCACCTACTACAGTCACTTCTTGCCAAAGAACAATATCATCAACAATACCTAATGCTGGTAATAAAGGTTTCCAGACAAACCAAAGACAAGCTATAAATATTAATCGAGAGATCCAAAGTATGATTGATCGACTTTGTCTTATTACTTCATCATTGTTTACCTCATTATTTACCTCATTGTTTATAGTTTGAGGTGGATTTGAATCATCATGACTTTGTGCTAAAAGTTCCTCTTGTTGAAGCTTCGCTTCTAAGCGTTTCTTTTTCATTATGTGGCGACGAAAAGTAACTAAAAAGATACGTAACATAATGCCATAAACAACTGCTACTAATACCAATAATATACCTGATAGGAAGATCTTTGATTGTAATTCGACTGCAGTATCAAAAAAACCAAATAACGGAAGTAAACCTATAATAAATGGAGAAATAACAATAAAAGGAAATGATAAATACATAAATGTACTGGTAGATGAATCGCCTTCGACACTATTTGCTACACCATTATTAGGTTGAAAAAATTGGTAGGTAAATATGGTAATAAAGAGCGACCCAGTGATAAAAGCAATAATAGCTATGCCATAACGCAATTCAGGCTCACCACTCGCAATTGCACTTGCAAATACAAAAGTGACTAAGGATTGTGTCGGCACAAACCACGTTAACATCTTTCTGAGTTTATTTCGTGCAATATCACTCCATCCAAAATGTTTATCAAATATACCATCTTGGCGACTCATTGACCGAAAGAAAAGTAAAATCAAACTGACTGAAGAAGCTAATGCTAAGCCTGTAGCAATCGCAGCTGAAAAGCTGCTAGATTCAGCATTATTTAAAATAAAACCTGCTAGAGCGCATAAAGCAAGGGGAACAGGCAACGCTAAAACAAACGTTAACAATAGAGCAAGTGGCGTTGTAAAATAGGTATCCTTTCCTACTTTACCAACTTGATTAACTAATGATTGTAAAACATGAATAATTTTAGATTTTAAGACTAAAATAGTAATTGGGATGATAAGTGAGATTAAAAACAAAGTCGGCGTTTTTAACATGCCTGAATATAAAAGATTAAATGAGTTTAACCATGAATCTGGCGAAACATACCATTTAATATTGTTAATAAAATTATTGACAAGATTACTCATATTTCCTGAGTTTGAAGGTAACCAAATAAGTCTACGATCTAAGAGTTCTCTTAATTCTGCGCTTGATAATAAAAGCTGATTAATAAGTAACTTTTCTTCATTGATACCATCAGACTTTTCATTTGATGCTTCAATTAATAAACTTAATAACTCACGGCGTGTTTCAACCAGTTTTTGCGCAGATTCGATATCAGAGTAGGTAAACAACGTGCTATTATCACTTTGTTGCTTGACTAAACTCTCCTGATTATTTTTCATCGCATCTTCCAGAAACTGTCTAGCAGTAACCGAAACGTCAGAGATATTACGTACTCTTTCCTGCCACAATATCACATCAAGTTGATTTCGAATTGCATCTTCCTCAATGGTATATTTGCGTTGCTCAATCAAACTATCATTGGGTAAAGACGTTCTCAACTTACGTAATAATTCACCTAATTCATCTGTTACTCTTCCAGTTGCCAGTACACGTTCAACTGTTTCTGATGATTGTTGTACTTCAAGCTTTTGGCTCCTTAGCGTACTAATATTTTCTTTGTTTTTGGTTGAGTCGGCTTGCATTTTTATGAGCAATTCGGCCAGTGAAATATTTTCACTGGCAATAGTATAAAGTGGAGATTGTGGCTCAAATTCGGCAAGCGTTTCTTTGTTTTTGTTAACCGTCTCTTGTACTTCCATATTACGAGTCTGCGATAAATAATCACTAAGTGCCGTAATTTTTTTTTCATAAAATTCGCTTTGCATTCGCAACTGGATAAGTTGTGCATTCACTAAAGTTTGCCTTGTCGATATAGTATCGAGTTCGCGTTCTAGTTTATTTATTGTTGCAGTATATTTATCTACATTTGCACTTTGTTTTAAGAAATTTGCTAATTCAATGGGGTTGGTATTTTGACTTGATTGTTTACTAACCGCCTCACTAATTATTTTTTTATTTGCTAATGCTTCGCTCAGCTCATTGGCAACTGCACTCCCACGGACACTTAGATCACTTTGTTCTTTTTGCTTTTCTTTTAACCTGTTCAAACGGTTTTCTTGATCTGCAAGCTCTAGTAAAAGCTGATTTTGTAATTGATTAACAGGCAACGATGAATCAATTTCAATTGTTCTATTTTTTAAACGCTCATTTTCATTTTGAATAGTTAATATTTGTTGTGGTGTGGAAGTGGCTATTTCATCAAAATTTTCAGCTAGTTTGACTTGCTCATTTGCATCAATAAGTGATTTTTGTGCATCTTTAAGAGTTATGAGAACTTGTTGTTTTTGTTCCTCAACTAATTCTGTGTTTTGCTCAACACTATCTATTGCATCCACTACTTGTTTTTCTAGGGTATTTTCTTGCGCAAATGCAAGTGAAATTAATAAGTTAAGTGTAACGAGTACGAGTATAAAAAACTTCATTATTCACAACCTGTTTTATGTTTTCAATGCATTCATTTGATTAGGTTTAAAGACTATAATTTACGTATTACTATCGCAATGGATATTTAAAAACGTTTTTGTTAAATCTATAGACGATTCGAAGATAGTAACCCCCCCTATCCTACCTTGTATTTCAAAAATTGATCATCACAAACATATCAAACCATACTCATCACATCATTTTTTTGCAATGGACAAATCATATCGTTCAATAACTTACAGGGTTCTAAGTTGTAATGGGCTGTTAACTCGATAACATCTAACAGAGCGATATCTAAGCAATCCAATTAAAATTGAAGTAACCGTTAACTAATATACCCGTCACTTCCTTTATCTACTTGAACAAATAAACAATCTTATATTTCTGTTCCATTTAGAAATAAAGTTGTGGACAGTCAATAGTTTATCGCAACAAAATCAATCTATTAGGATCTAAAGTCACTGGATCTCCAACATTTTTTTACCTTAGCTTCAAATATTGGAAAACCTGTTCGTTTAGCTACTTCTTTTATTATTTCTGATTTATTCATGCTCACTTACCTTTAAGTTGCATAACGAGGCTATAGAATTTCTCATTTTCAGCCTGTTTATTTAAATAAAAATAACATTAACAGTAACTTACATTTACTTGAGATTAAATAGGTTATTTTTTTATTAACTAATTGATTAAATTGAGCCATAAATGGGATTAAAGGGTTGTACAAACTCCAATGGGGGCGACAATATACTTAACATCATGCTTATTCTAAGATAGTATAAATTTCTTTTATGCGTCATGCATATCCCCTTTAAAAAAGGATTTTTTATGAAAAAAGTTATTTTTAGTTTAATGTTGGTTTTGTTTGGTTCACAAGTTGTCTCTGCTGAACTTCCTTTTTCACCTTATAGAGTAGCTGGTGATACAGTTTACCTTTCAGGGCAGATTGCTTTAAAAGCAGAACGAGGTGAAAAACCTACAATACAAAAAGAAACACGTATTGTGCTTGATAAAATAAAAATGCTTTTGACAAAAGAAGGGTTAAACTTAAGTAATGTTGTTAAAGCAACGGTATATCTTGAAGATATTAAAGCTTACTCAGAAATGAATAAAGTATACGCAGAATACTTTAGTAAACCATATCCTGCTAGAGTTGCATTAGCAGTAAAAGAGTTACCACTCGGAGCGCAAATTGAAATTTCAGTAATAGCGCATAAATAACTCCTTATTGTCATAACATGCGTTAATCGCAGTAATTAGGGCTATCTAAACGGTAGCCTTTTTTATGCCTGTCTATAAATAAAGTTGTGGACAGCCAATAGTTGATCGCAACAAAATCAATCTTTTACGATCTAAATCCACTGAGTGTCCAGTACTTTTCGCTTGATCGTATTTACTCATTTTTCAGACTCGAATTGGTAGTTTTTTCTGTATATCTATTTTGAATTAACCTTCCCCACCCTTCGTGGTTAAATCGGTTTTTGATTTTAAAAGACAACAAGTAACCACGAAGCCGCTACGCTGCACGAAGGACACTAAGAAACCCCTTACAATAAATGTTTTGAATTAACCCAAACCTTCGTGGTTAAATCGATTTTTGATTTCAAAAGATGACAAGTAATTACGAAGTCGCTACACGAAGGACATGAAGAAACCCTTACAATAAATGTTTTGAATTAACCTTCTCCACCCTTCAAACCTTCGTGGTTAAATAGTTTTTTGATTTTAAAAGACAACAAGCAACCACAAAGTAGCTTCGCTGCACGAAGGACACGAAGAAAACCCTTACAATAAATGTTTTGAATTAACCTTCTCCACCCTTAAAGCCTTCGTGGTTAAATCGGTTTTTGATTTTAAAAGACAACAAGCAACCACAAAGTCCCTTCGCTGCACGAAGAACATCAAGAAACTAACTAAAATAGTTTGCGCTGTAGCGGTATTACTTTGCCTACTTTGTCACTACAACTTGAAAATAGAGCGAACAATTCATCTGTTCCTAACCAAACTGATGAAGCCTTATGAGCAATCGTGCTATGCAAAATACTCTTTAATCACTCATGATAATAGGTAATTTAGTTACTATTCATAGAGCTTAAAATCGTGTGTATCTCTTGCTCAGAAAAATCAGTCTGATCATTAAGATAATCTAACGCTGAGTCTGTATTCTCTTGGTATAATTGAGTAAAAATAAGATAGTGCATTTCGTCTACATCATAATTATTTTTAATTTCTTTTATCCATTTTTGAGCAATGTTAATGTCATTTTGTTGTACAGCGATTTGAGCCAAAGAAAATCCTGCGTCACTATTACCTATATCAACGGATGATAGCCAATCACTGGCTGCAGACAAGTCTTGTTCCGCCCAATGATAGATGATCGTATCAAATGCTTGCTGACGCTTGTCATCACTTTCAAAATAATCAATATAATTTAAAGCTGTTGGAATATCGCTACGCATTAATATCCCTACCATCTTTTGTTGCATCGCATCACGAACTTCATCATTCGATATATTATCGATAAGTGATATCGTATTGTCGGTCGTACTATGAGATAAAATAAGTGGCAAAATAGCTTCGATAATAGTGTCATTGAAGTCATTATGGGGTAATGACAATAGCGCTAAAGCAATATTATCAGCATCAAATCCCTCTTCGCTAACTAATTGAAATGTTTTAGTGGTGATTGCATCGATGATGGCAGCAGTAATTGACGGGTCTTTATCTGATAATAAATACAAAGATGAAAGTGCAACATCTATATCCTCTTCAATCACTAGACTATATATTGGTAGTCCGTATTGTTGATATGCGACATTGTTTTGACTAACCCAGCCAACTGCATCAAATATATCCGTGTCTACCCATTTTTGTATGATATTAAAGATTGATTTATTACGTAAATCAATCTCATTTATTTTTTCAGTATATTGAATAGCCAACTGCGGTGAAATACTAATATTCTGAGACAACTCAACAATCACAAAGTCTAATGTAGTACCCGTCTTCGTCGTTAATAACCATGTATTGAGGGCATCAGAGTCGCTATCAGACCAAGCCGTCATCGCTAATAACAACATGGAGAAACGAAAATTCTCATCTTTTAAATTTAATAGATAAGCCATTACACTTTCAGGCTCTTTCGACATCCATAGCACAAAGAATGCCTTGTATTGAGTCTCTGTGTATTGCTTATTACCAGCAACAATAACTTGTTGAAGTAAGGTGATTGGTTCCGAACTATCACTTACGTTTTGATAACGATTTTTATCATTATGATTCATTTCATTATGAGGCAGCATTGAGGTAGTTTGATGATTAAGAGTAGTTGATATAGTTGATTTTTTTGACTCATCAAAGATGACGTTTTTAAGTAATACAATGAGTAAAAAAGTAGTTAACAGTACTATGAATAGCGTTTTAATAAGACGAGAAAGAATCAAAATAGCATCACTTTAATAGTTAAGGTCGATGATTGAAAACGCCTTAAAACATGAGTAGATTTTAAGGCGTGTTGAACTCAAAAAAAATCATTCAAACATTTAGTAGTAAATAGTAAATAGTAAATATAATGAGTGAGTTATTATTACGAAAATACCTTATAACCCTAGAGCATCTTTCGCTTTTTCTACTTCATTTTGAAATTTATTATCTCTATTTCTTACTGGTACTACCGCATTTCCAAAATCTCTAATATTTAAGGAATTTCTAGCAGCATCTGTCATCAATCCCCAGATAATAGCTCTATGTTTATCAACTGAACCTTTAGACCCTTCAGCAAAGCTGTGCGTAACACTCCCATGAAAATCATAGTTTATGTATATATGGGTATTGTTATTGCCACCACGATTAGGGTTTGTGCTTGCAGAAAGACCGCCATGGGCTGAATACACTGCACCTATTATTTTTTCATTGCTTGAGTTATAAGTATCATTGTAATTTTCAACAAACACCATCACATATTCCCAATCATGACGATGACCGATTGAGGCAACTAAATATCCATTATCTTTAGGAAAGTAATAGGCATACATAATTGCAGTTACCGTATCGTTTATTTCAACACCACGCACATAAACTTGTTGCTTGGTATCTAAGCTACAATTCCCGCCATTACTACCCGAATCTTTTAGCCCTGCATTCCAGTTACCATCGGCATCAACAGCCGTATAAGGGTGACAACCATCGCCAATATTTAATAACGGTAGATAACGTTGTGTAAGTGTATTTGTAAGGCCAAATATCGGCTCAAGAGAATCGTGAGGCACTGAACTAGCAGCAAAAGAAACATTGGATGAAAAAGAGGCTATCGCGATGAGGCCTCCTCCTAACAATTTTGTAATATTCATAATAGACTCATATATTTAAAAAATGATTCTCATTTATCAAAAAACTTAATAAGTAAGGTCGATACTCTTAAAAGAGCGTGATCATACTACCTACTCAAATTAAGCAACAATAATCATTACCATTAAAAATGTGACATAGCTCGCTTATTTAATATCACTAAAGATATAATAAAAGTATCTTTTTAAGGTTTTAAATTTACTAAATCTTTAAATTATCTTATTTAACAAATAAAATAATTTTTTATTATCAACATCTCAATGGGCTCACCCATTAGCGCTTTTCTATAAAGGAATGGCTGATTCCAGTCACTCCTTGATCACCTGAACATATTAATGGGTTAATTTATCTACGACTAAACAAGCCGCCGCTAAATCAGACAGTGCAGTCCCGACGGTTTTAAAAACGGTAATTTCTTCTTCTGTTTGTCGTCCTTGATGTTGACCTCTGGCAAGTTCGGCCAACTCAGCTTTGACATCACCTTTACTAAACACACCTTCTTCGATAGGTATTAATAACTCACCTGCTTCACTTAATACATTTAAGCGGCTATCAACAAAAACATTGGCTTTGGTAATTAAAGTTGTGTCACATTCACGACGGTTTGGTGAATGATTTCCGACAAAATCCGTGTGCGTACCCGGTTTTACCCATTCACCTAAAATTAATGGCTCGCCAGCACCCGTCGCACAGCTAATGATATCTGCTTGACCTGCCGCACTTTCAAGATCGGTAATGGCTACAACGGTTATGTCTGGGCGTTTTTTACGTACCTGCTCTGCCACTTTTTCAGATTTTTCTAAACTACGCCCCCAAATATTTATATGGGTAATGGGTCTAACGCTAGAATGAGCTAATGCCATATACGACGCTAGATAACCGGTACCACAAACTAATAAACGGCTAGCATTTTTACGTGACAGATATTGACTACCCAAAGCAGAGACGGCTGCGGTTCGCCAGTAAGTAACACTGGAACCGTCAACTAAAGCTAAAGGCTCTCCAGTTTCGCGTTTAAACATTAAAATCTTTGAATATAAGCGATCTAGCCCCTTAGGACCGTTTTCAGGGAAATGGGTAAAGGCTTTAACGCCAATTGCTTTGTTGTTCCAAGCGGGTAATACGGCAAATCCATCACCATGGTCATTGCCCTCTTCCAAAGAAAATACATTACGCTGCGGCATACCGTGATTACCTGCAAACGTTTGCTCTATTGCAGGGATCAATTCTTCAAAATTCATTGTCTGATGAACTTCAGACGCTTCGATTACATGCATTTTATGATTTCCTTTGATAAATAATTATTTACAAATGAGTTTTACTGACAGCTACTAGGCATGCATAGTGATTATTCGTCACGCTATTTTCACCATCAATTTAAATAATGCATGCACTTCGCAATAGTTAATTGATGCTGACACAGGGGATGATTGTGTACGTGGTTCTCACGAATATTTGCTAGAGCAATATTTTTAATATGAATTGAATGCCTAGCATGTCGTAAATTATGGGAATGTTGTATTGGTATAGAGACATCAACTTAGTTATTCGTCATGGTGTTCAGCTTTTGTATAACCCAGAGCAACATGGCTACTGGGTTATACTTTTGCTAAATTACCAGTCTTTAGCGCCAAGAATACGCGGTAACCAGAGTGCTGTTTCTGGAAAAGCGAGTATGACAAATAGAACAACCAGTTGAATACAGATAAAAGGAACGACACCCGCGTACATGTGTTTTAGCGTTATACTCGGCGGTGAAATAGCTCTTAAATAGAAGATTGACGGGGCGAGTGGCGGCGTTAGGTAGCTGGTTTGTAATACCACTAAGAACGCAACACAGAACCAAATGTCGTCAAAACCTAACAAACGGACAATTGGAATGGCAACTGGAATAATGATCAGCACAACCGACATCATATCCAGTAAAAAACCTGCAATAAAGGCAATGAAAAGAATCAAGCCAAGGACGGTAGTTGGACTGAAACCAGACCCTGTTAGCAGTGATTGCACGGTTTGCATGCCACCTGTCGCAAAGAAGATACCTGCAAACATGTTACCAGCCATTACGATCAGTAAAATCATTGCTGTGATATTTACGGTGCTCAGCATCGATTCCCAAAGGACCTTTAATTTGCAGCTTCTATAACAAACAGACAAAATAACAGCGCCTAATGCACCACAAGCTGATGCTTCAGTTGGTGTTGCCAGCCCCAGTAAAATAGTACCGAGAACCGTAAAGATCAGAGCAGCTGCGGGAATGATTGCTGTAACGGTGACTTTCAATCTTTCAGCCAATGAGACGCCGGGTTCATTATCTATTTCTCTTGGTGCCATGTTGGGTTTAAAATACGCGATGGCAATGACATAGATAATAAATAAAGCAGCCATTAATAGGCCAGGTATAAGCAAACCATTAAATAACTGACCCACTGATATTCCTGCAACTGGCCCTAGCACAATGACGGTAATAGAAGGCGGAATAGCAGTACCTAACGAACCACTTGCGCAAATGACCCCTGATAGTAAGCGTTTATCATATTGGTGTTTCAGCATGACAGGAATAGTCAGTAGACCAATAACCGCTTCGGTTGCACCGACAACACCACTTGACGCTGCAAATATAGCACCAAGGATAATAGTCCCTACACCAATTCCACCCGGAAGACGCTTTGTCCATAAATGTATAGCGTGAAACAGTCGCTCTGCTATGCCAGATTTTTCTAACATAGCCCCCATAAATATAAATAACGGAACCGCAGCCAATATAGAGTTGGATGCAGTTTCTTCAATTTTTGTTAGTAGTTGATAGGCTGTTACGTCACCAAACATTATTAAGCCGAAAATAGCGGCTGTTAGAAGCATTGCAAAAGCAATCTGAACACCTGCAAAGATAAATAAGATAAGTACAGGAAACATTAAAATAGGTAGAAACTCATTCATATTAAGTCATCCTCTTTTCCACTAGTCAGGGTGGAGATGGCTTTAATAAGCTCTGCAATCAGTTGCAGAACTAGCAATAAAAATCCTAAGAACCAAGTAAAGTAAATAGGCCAAACGATTGGATTCCATGCTGAGCGTCCAGAACGTTCACCACTTTCAAAAGCCTCATAAAAATAATAAGCCAGCTCCCATGTTAGCCACATGAGGATTGGCAACAACATGAAGTAAAATACCATTCGAATAAACGCAACGACTCTGATTGGCATTTTCATGGTGAGTAAATCTACACTTACATGTTGCTTTAGGCGAAGCGCATTCGCCATTCCAAGTACGAAAAGAGTCCCCATTACCATATAGCTAATTTCAAATGCCCAAACAGTCGGCGAGCCTAAAACATGTCGGCTAAAAACTTCGATAATCAATGCAGCAACAAGCGGTAGTATTAATAGTGCTGCAATGCCACCAAAAAACCGTGTTGTCATTTCTATTATTTTTATTATCTTGATATGAATCATGGTATTCCTAATGTGACTGATCCGAATAGGTGAAAAAAAGGGAAGAGACCGTAATTCAGCCACTTCCCTTATTTTTTATAGTTCTGATTCTCCAATTTTTAGGCGATACTCTGACCAGTTATTCATATCTTCTTTAAACTTACGCTGAGAAGTCAGCACTTTTGCAAACCAAGGATTTTTTGCAGCGTTTTCGTCTTCCCATGCCATTGTTTCTTCAAGAATTTTGGTGATAAAGCTAGGGTCTAAATTAACGATTTCGTTCTTACCATCTTTTAATTCTTGGTAAGCGGCTAAATCAGCGTATGAAGATGCAAGCCATGAATCGAATACAGAGAGTTTAGCTGAGCTGCGTAGCACGTTTTGCTCTTGCTCGTTTAAACTATCCCATTTGCGTTTGTTTACCTGACATTCAAGTACACCACCAGATTGATGCACACCAGGAACCATTACGTATTTAGCAACTTCATGAAAACCAGTCGGCTTATTCAGTTCTGGGCTTCCCCATTCAGCAGCATCAATTACGCCACGTTCAAGTGCACTATAAATTTCACTACCTGCCATAACAACCGTAGATGCTCCCAAGCGAGAGGCGATTTCAGCCCATGCACCTGACGTTCTTAGACGTAAACCTTGAAAATCTTCCAGCGTTTGCACTTTTTTACTTGAGTGAAGAAAAATTTCAGTACCTAAAACTGAACAAGGAAACGCGACAACTTTAGATTTTTCTAAACGAAATTGTTCGTATAGTTCAAGACCGCCACCTTTATATATCCATAACATAAACTCTTCTGGTGTTAATCCACTTGAGTGTCCAGCGAGTAATGATGTCGTTGGATCTACGCCATAGTCATAGCTAATATAATTATGGCTTAACTGTGCGACTCCTGACTTTACCGTTTCAGTCACTTTTAATGCACTGCCTAAGGTGCCACCTGGAAATACTTTGATATTAAAGTCACCGTTACTCAGCATGTTCACGTGATTTGCAAAATTTTGAGCATCACGCTCTAACCAAGGACCGCCTGACCATGGTGTTGCCATGCGCCAATCTTTTTCAGCAGCACTAATGGAGGTACTAGTAGACATTACCGCAGTGGCGATTAATGACATTGTTAATAGTTTTTTAAGTGATTTCATGTTCATTCCTTTGTTTCCAGTTAGTTCAGTGATTTATTAAAGTTAGAGCAGAGTTATTGGCTGATAATTAAGAACATCATTAAGAATTTCACTTCTCTAATATTCAGTCAAATTGGTGGTGGATAAGTAGAATAAGTCTCATTTTTCGTTTGATCTAAGCATTATCAAAACTCCATTATTAATGTTGGAGAGTGTTAACAATTTGCTATTGTTTTTTTAATTTTCTGTTGTAAGTTTTTTCATATTTATTTTGTTAAAGCAAATTTGGAGCCAACACAAAGACGAGCTCACAAAATTAAAAACAACGCTATTTAAATTAACAACTTATGAGGAAATATCATTATTAATGGCAATATATTAAGAGTACAAAAAATAGCTTATTTGAGTGAAGATAAGGAGCATTAAAAGTGCAGCTAGCACCACGATGATCCATTTATGAACATCTTCATGTATTTGATAAAAAGGAGAATAATTGATATTGATTGATTATTACCGCTCAGCATTGCCATCACTTCATTATCTATGTTAACAACTTGCTAATAATTTATTTCTGAAGTCACATTATCACTAAACCTGTTATTAGAACCGATAGATTAGTTGATAGCTGTCGCAAAATAGCATCATTAGCATCATTAGCATCACAAAATAAGCTACAAACTAATTAATTGCGACTTGATGGTTACCATTGAAAATTTGATAACGAACTAACTCTTCTTTTGCATTACTCAAATAAATAGGATTCACTAATTCATGAATATCTAGCAATGACTTAAAATCACGTCTACTATTCAATTTAGCGATAGGCACCGCCTGCATGAGCCTTTGTGTATAGCTATGTCGAGGGTTCTGAACAACTTGTTCAGTGGGCCCCATTTCAACTATTTTACCACAATCCATTACTGCTACTCGATGGCATATTTGTTCAATAACAGCCATATCATGTGAAATAAATAGATAACTAATACCTAGTGTTTTTTGCAAATCATGTAATAACGTTAAAATTTGTGCCTGAACTGTTACGTCTAAAGCCGATACAGACTCATCTGCGATGATTATTTTAGGTGCTGATGCAATTGCTCTAGCAATAGAAATACGTTGGCGTTGACCGCCAGAAAATTGATGGGGATATCTGTCTAAAGCACTGTCATCTAAACCAACTTGAATTAATAACTCTGACACACGCTGCCTTACTTTATGTTTTGTTACTATTTTATGTAGTAATAATGGCTCAGCAATTAAATCAACGATTCGTTTTCTTGAATTTAATGAAGCATATGGGTCTTGAAAAATCATTTGTATATCTTTACGTTTATTCCTTAATGTTGCGCCCAATAAACCATTCATTTCTGATTGTTCTAATTTAACACTTCCTTCAAAATCAATTAAGTTCATGATTGCTTTGCCGGTTGTTGATTTTCCACACCCACTTTCCCCCACAAGTCCCAATGTTTCACCTGGCATGATGTTAAAATTAATATTACTAACCGCCCTTACTTCATAATTTATTCGGCTTAAGAAAGATTTTTTTACAGGAAATCTAACTGACAAATCCTTTACTTCTAATAATGGTTCTTGATGTTCTATTTGTTTTAAATGTTGGGCTTCCCCTAATTTAGGCACTGAGTTCAATAATTTTTGTGTATATTTTGAATCGGGTGAAGAAAAAACCTTAGTTAAACTACCCGTTTCTTCAACAATACCTCTATTCATGACAATGACATCATCTGCCATTTCAGCTACCACTCCCATATCATGGGTAATCATCAGCAAACCAGTATTAAAATCTTGCTGTAACTCCCTTAATAACGTTAAAATTTGGGCCTGAATTGTTACATCTAACGCAGTTGTTGGTTCGTCAGCAATTAGGATTTTCGGATTACAAGATAAAGCGATGGCTATCATCACTCTTTGCCTCATTCCTCCTGATATTTCATGTGGATATTGATTGAACCTTTTAGCTGCTTGTGGAATTTTTACAGCATCAAATATTTGTAACGCTTTATGTTTCGCTTCTGAAAATGAGCAGATTTGATTTGATCTTATCGCTTCTATCAATTGATAGCCATTTGTCATTAAAGGATTCAATGATGTCATTGGCTCTTGAAATATCATGGCAATATCTTGACCACGAATTTTTTGCATCTGTTTCTCTGAACATTTAAGTAGGTCTTTATTATTAAAGTTAATTGATCCTTTAGATACATTAACCGCTTTCGGTAAAAGCCCCATAATGGCTAAACTTGATAATGATTTACCACTGCCTGATTCACCCGCAATACATAGGGTTTTGCCTTTTTCCAGAGTAAAATTTAAATCTGTTACGATTTCAATATATTTATCTTTTTTACCTACACCAATATGTAAGCCGTCGACTGATAATAATTTATCCATAAATATTGTTATCCCATTAAAAAAGCGCATTGAAAAACAATGCGCTTATTTCTTTACTCAAAGACAATATTAGGAAAATAGAAGCTGACAACCCAATTAGGTGCGTCTACTATTTCACTGATACGTAAATCTCCACAAACAGAGCACAACATATATGCTTGTTCTGGAGGCATATTATGCTGATGACTTAACAAATCGACCATTTGCATTAGAGCATTACGCGCCCCTTCGAACATATCAGTCCCTATACCCGTTGTTACTTGGTATCCTTTACCATCAAGATGCCTAGTAACTGGACCTGGCGTGGTAAAGAAAGGTGATGTTATTGATTTGTTATTGACGACATCAAATTCCAATACGACATCCATTGGGCTTTCAATCGCAGTGCCACAGACTTCACCATCGCCTTGAGCTGCATGAGTATCCCCGACTGAAAACAAAGCACCCTCCACTTCTATCGGTAAATATAGCGTTGTTCCTGCACTTAAATCTCTAATATCAAGATTACCACCTACACGCCTAGGCGGTACAACTGAGTGTAAGCCTAATTCGGCTGGTGCAACTCCCATTGTTCCAGCAAAAGGTTTAAGTGGCACATTAGCAAATTTACCAAAAGCACTGGTTGTAGGTTTATTTGCATCGTAGTCCCAAATATTTAATACAGGCTCTTTAAATTGATCTGACAGTAAACCAAACCCCGGTATATTAGCAGTCCAACCAAATCCACTTGCTTTAAACTCGTGCACGGTGACTTTTAATAAATCTCCAGGTTTAGCCCCATCTACATAAATGGGGCCTGTAACAGGGTTTATAAGACTAAAATCTAAATCAGTAAGATCTGATAAATTTGAGTGCTTATTTAACTGCCCTCCTGAGCTATCTAAACATTGGAACTCCAATGTCGTACCAGGTTTTATTCTGTGCACAGGCTCAATACTATTATCCCAACCAAAGTGATGGTTCTCACTATGGATTGTTCTTATTAAATCATTACATTTATTGCACATCTTTCACCCACACATGATCATAGTTAACAGGAACATGTACTGGATCTACGAAGATTGCATCTGCACCACCCAAACGTTGAGAACGGATTGTAAAACGGCGTTCATTAAATACAGGTACCCAAGGAGCATCAGCCATCACTTCTAAATATATTTCTTCCCAAAGTTTAGTACGCTTATCTTGGTCTTCTGGCTTCGCCATAGAATCAGCTAAATTTGCTTTCTTATCTAACTCTTCATTACAGTACCAAGACCAATTCCAACCGCCTTCTACTGCTCCAGCACAACCTAATATTGGCGCATAAAAATTAGATGGATCTGGAAAATCAGCAATCCAAGCCATACCACCAGACCATATCATCGGTGCTTGGGTTTTATCCCCACCTGCTGCTATTACATTCGCTTGGGCTAGCGATTTAATTTCAACAGTGATGCCTATTTTAGATAAATCTTGTTGGATAGCTTGTGCTATACGAGGTTGAGGCTCTGTATTGGAAACATATAGTTGTGTAGTAAAACCATCACTAAGACCATTCTCTTTAAGTAGTGATTTTGCTTTATCTATATCAAATTCATAGCCTTTATACTCTTTTGAGTAACCAGGCATTGCAGGTGGTAAAGGCTGATTTGCAGGTACTGCTCGCCCATTAATAATTCGTACGATACGATCTTTATTAACTGCCATGTTAACGGCTTGACGTACAGCTAGTTTATTAAAAGGAGCAATTTCAACATTCATAGTGACATAACCAGTATGTAATTGATCTCCGACTACGATTGAATCTTTATATTTAGGATCGTTTTTAAGCTGTAAAAATTTTGCAGGTGGGATCCCATCCCCTGCTAAATCAACATCTCCTTGTTCAAGTCGTAGTAAAGCAACGACAGGCTCTTGGCCAAACTCAAATTTAATATCATCCAAGTAAGGTAAACCATTTTTGTTATAGCTCGTATTACGTTTTAAGGATAGAGATTGTCCGGTTTTCCATTCATCGAGGAAAAATGCACCTGTTCCAACAGGATGTTTACCGAAATCGAGCCCCCATTTAATAACTTCTTCTTTTGGAACAACGGATGAGAAATTTAAGGCAAGCACGTGTAAAAAGGTTGCATCTGGTTGTTTAAGGTTAAATTGAATTTCATGATCATTGATGACTTTAATACTATTAAGTGTTTTAACTTTGCCTTGGTTAAGTTCATCAAAACCATCAATTGAACCATAAAAACCCGCACCAGGACTTTGAGTTGTTGGCATGATTGTTCGTTCAATTGAATATTTAACATCAACTGCGGTCATTTCTCTACCATTATGAAATTTAACACTAGGTTTTAATTTAAACGTATAAATTAGTCCATCATCAGAGATCGTATAGCTTTTAGCTAAATCAAGTTCTAATTCAGTAGTTCCTGGTTTGTAATCTAACAAACCATCAAAAATGCTTTTAATCATTGACCAATTTTGCCAATCGTAGCCAATGGCAGGATCTAAAGTTGAAACATCATCTTTATAGGTAACGATCATAGAGCCACCTTGTTTGATTTCTGCTGCTTGAACTGAACCTACGCTTAAACATAAAAACAACGTATTTAATAAGTGTGATTTTTTCATAGTTCTTCCTTGTTTTTTGAATTTACATACTTTTAATATCGATTCTTGGGTCTATTAATGGTGCAATCAAATCAGCAATTAAATTACCAATTACTATTGCAAACGCTGATACCAACGTTACTGCAACGATAATTGGCGTATCTACTCTCTGTATTGCTTGCCATGCTAATTGACCTATTCCTGGCCAGCCAAAAACTGACTCAACCACAACCAACCCTCCAACAAAAATCCCAATATCAATCCCTATCATTGATATGATAGGGAGCAATGAATTTGGAATAATGTGACGAGTTATTACCTGAAAATTACTCAGGCCTTTTGCTCTAGCTGTACGAACAAAATCTTGATGTAACACTTCTATCATTGAAGAGCGAAACATACGTGAATACCAACCACATCCTAAAATGCCCAATGTGAAAGCAGGTAAAATAAGATTTTTAAATTCTCCATAACCACCGATTGGGAACCAAGCAAGTTTTATGGAAAATATATAAAGAAATAACATGGCAGCTACAAACTGAGGAGCCGAAACACCGACAAATGATGAGATCATGACAGCTCGGTCAATAATAGTGTTTCGCTTAAGTGCAGCAACAATTCCTAGTGATAGGCCAATAACTAGCTCTATTAAAATTCCTGCTGCCATTAACTCCAGAGAAGCAGGTAAGCGCGCAGCGATTAAAGTAGACACCTCAGTTTTTTGTAACCAAGACCTACCAAAATCCCCTTGTAATATATTGAGCAGGTATTGAAGGTATTGTTGGTAAAAAGGAAGGTCTAAACCTAACTGACTTCGTATATTAGCGACTGTCTCAGCTGTTGCACTTCTCCCAGCAATTTGTCTTGCAGGATCTGCGGGTATTAGATATAGCAATGCATAAGTAATCATTGACACACCGATGAGAATAATAAATGCGTAAAAAATTCGTTTTATAAGAAACTTAATCATGCGTCATCTCTCCCATTGAGTGTTGGATCTAATGCATCACGTAAAGCATCCCCAAGAATATTAAAACTCAAAGAAAGCAAAATAATCACTGAACCAGGAATAAACACTAGCCAAGGCGAAATAGTAAAATAGGTTTGATTTTCAAAAATAATATTTCCCCAACTAGGTGTAGGAGGCTGAACACCTACACCTAAATATGAAAGCGTTGCTTCAAGTAATACTGTCGTTGAAATACCTAATGTGGCCCAAACTAAAATAGTAGGTAAAAGATGGGGAAGTATGTGGTAAAACAATATTTTAATAGGGGAAATACCAATTGATACTTCAGCCATTACAAAGTCTTTAGCACTAATAGCTAATGTTTCAGAGTAAATGACACGTGCTATTTGTACCCAGTTCACCAATGCAATTACCATCGCTACAATCCAGATGCTTGGAGTAAATATCGCAGCTAAAGCAATAGCTAATAATAAGGCTGGAAATGCCATTATTAAGTCAGTAAATCGCATTAATGCTGAGCCCACAAAACCTTTTACATATGCAGCAATTACCCCAACTAATACACCAATAAAAATGGCAACACTATTAGCAACTAACCCTATGACTAAAGAAGTTTGTGAACCATAAATAATTCTAGATAAGAGGTCTCGACCTAGTAAATCAGTACCTAAAAGAAACCTTGAATTCGGCGGTAAAGGCGCCCCTTCAATAGTTAATCCATCAAAGAATTGCTCTGTTGGATCGAATGGGGCTAACAAAGGAGCAAATATTGCAGAACTAACAAGTACCATTACAACAATCAAAGCAAAAATGTTAGAAGGCCTATTACAAAGTAACTTTAAGAACATTGTTAAGCTCCTTTGTTGTAAACATCATTACAACTCGTACTTTTAACTAAATTTTCACAAAGAGTTTCAACTTCTATGTTCTTTGACATTGAAATGGTACGGATCATTTCATAAGCTTTTTGATCGTTAACGTTAAATTCATCCATAAATGAAATTACCGCTTTAATAACTGAACAACGTGATAAATGTTTACGCCTTAGATTGTTATATTGCTTTTCTTTTTCCTCTGTTTTTTTGGATAAAATAGAGGAAACTTGTAGTGCTGATAACAACCCTAATTGATGTATAGGTCTTGTTATTACGGCATATGCACCTAATTCCATTGCATGTTGAATTTCAGAAGGCGTTGCATGAGAAACAAGTGCAATTAATGGCCTGTTATGCTCAAAAATAGCTTTGCATTTAAACTCAAGGACCGTTGCAACGTCAAAAATGACAGCATTATTATTCTTAGGTAAATTGGCATGACTAAATGGAGTAATATCAAAACCCAATCGATTAGCAACTTTATTCAGGCTAGAAATGTCTCGGTCTTTGTTGGATAAAACGTATATTTCTTGGTTTCCAGATTTCATATAGCTTTTAACCTTTTAGAATAAGTTGAAAGTTCAATAACTTTAGGATTTACGACTATATTTTGAAAAGACATAAATGGATTAGGGTCTATGATTTGAGTTTCTAACCTGCTTTCAAAGTAGTCGTTAACTCTTAAGGCAACAGTGCAAGGTAAACTTGTATGTTGATTTTTATTTATTTTAATTAATTCGCCATTAGGACTAACCAATTCGATATCAGGTAAAATTGATTGAACCCTTTCAATATCTAATGAAGCAGATAATTTAATCGCTTTTGCAAATGCAAATATCGAAAGATATGCTGCCCAAAAATATCCAGAGCGCCTTACTTGTGAAGTTAAAGTATTATTATTAGATAATTCAGGCAGAATCGTTGTTTCAAAGAAAGGATTTGAACTTAATAACGCTAAATTAGGTAATTCACCTAAAACGTCTAGTTCACATTCAGTCAAGTTACAGCTAAGCACTGTCATAACTGTATATTTTAAAGCTTCATTAAGTTGCTTTAAGAAAGCGTAATTTGATTCACCAACTAGGTTATTAATAATAAAACTTGGTTTGTCTTTTAAGATATTATTTATACAAAGAGTAAAATCAGTCTCTTGCATATGAAACAATCCCTCAAAAACAACATTTCCAGCATTAACACTCACGATTTCTTTAGCAATCCGGCTACTTTCCCAGCCCCATACATAGTTAGAAGAGACTAAAGCGACTTTATTACCGTATTTTGGTAAAGCATAATTCATTAGAGGCATAAGATTTTGATTAGGGCATGGACCGATATAAACAACTTGCTCTTCGCATTCATACCCCTCGTAAGGACTACTAAACCACAACATCGCTTTATTTTTTTGAATTTCTGGCAGTAATATTTTTCGAGCACTAGAGGTAATCGGTCCAAAAAAGTGAGTCACTTCTTTATCTAAAAGATGTCTAATAGAAGAAATGTATGAATCATCAATTCCTTTTGGGTTTTCAGACTCTCCTATCAATTTGAAAGGGTAAGATTTACTTTCATTTATTTGTTCAATAGCAAAAAGAGCACCTTCTAACGCACTACGCCCCATATGACGATATGAACCTTCAGTTGAAAATAATAGCCCTACTGAAATGTCTTCCATACAAAAAGTATCCCTAAAAAAATTAAAAAAAAAGCCTAAAATAAAGCTGTGTCATAGCTTTATTTTAGGCTTCGTTACCAATGTATTTTTACTTGAGGCTTATATCTTGCACACTTTTAGCTCTTAAATCGTGTCAAATTGGTGCATATATATACAGAATGCTCATTTATGTTATATATGAATATAATTAAGGAAGATTCGTGCCACTTTTTCCTCTGAAAAGGTTTTTATAAAAAACCTTTCTAAATTAATTATTTCTTACGTTTTTCAAGTGCGTGAAAAAACGACCGTTATTTTAAATAATTAGTTTACAACTTACTCTTTACATCTAGCTATCTAGTTAATTTGTCAATGGTCAATAAAAATCGAGTATTTTAGTTAGCGACTTTATTTTCATATTAAATTGGTGATAATACCAATCTGGATAAATAAATGATCTATTCTTGCGTTAGGGAAAATGGATGTTAGCAAGACGTTGATTACAGTAACTAGTATTCTCATTATAAAATCAACAACGCAGCTAGCATTTATTTTAACAAGCATAAATGACTAGATAATTACTTAGATTGGTATAAATACCCATTAGCTGAATGCGGGTGTTTACCATTATGATAATCAAGATAATCTTAAATGCTTAGCTCAACTGCTTTCTTTTTTTTAATATTTCATAGTTCAATTACTCATACTTTAAACTTCGGAATAAGTGCTCTATTGGTGAACCCCAATAAAGTCGCCTCATTAGGGGAGCTTTAAGAGAGATATTGAAAATTGGATCAAGGTAATGCATGCGAGCCAGATAACGGCACTTGTGATTGGCGAGATTGATTCATAACAAACCACCGCTAAAATGCAAAATAGCATGCCTAAAAGATAGTTTACCGATTACCATAATTTAAAGTAAATGGGGAACCATTTTTATTGTAATTAATAACTAAATAATATGTATCAATAGCTTACATACGAGTAACACCCATGGAGATTTTGATGTAATATGAAAAAAAATTGATGACTGAGTAAAAGGTTCAAATGAAAAAAATACTATTAATAGAAGATAATCCTCAATTATTAAAAAGTAAGATTGAAGAGCTAAGGAAAAATTTTACTTATTCTATAGATAGCGTAGAAAATTTTGAACAGTTACAGGAATATCTAGCAATAAATAAAGAGAATGTATTTATCGCCCTACTTGATTATTTTCTTGATGGAGCAATGGAAGGACAAAGTGTAGATTTGTTACTTGAACATAAAATTCCAACAATTGTATATACACAAGAATACTCTGCTGAAATTCGAGAAATATTACTGGATAAGTGTGTATTTGAATATCTAATCAAAAAGCCGAATAGTGATCTACTTTATAGTACAAGATTAATAGAACGGGTTTATAAAAATAGTTTTATAAAAGCATTGATTGTAGATGGTTCTGAGACTTTCCGTAATAAATTAGCAAATAATTTGAAGCAGTTTGGGTTAAATTCTTTACAAAGCAGTGATGCAAAAACGACGTTAGAGTTATTAAAAACTCATGCGGATATTCAACTCGTTTTAATTGATTTAGATATAAGCGGTGATATTCAAGGTATAGACCTTGTTGAAGATATACGAGAACAGTTCCCTTCTACCATACTTGGAGTACTTGGGATCACCCCTCATGGTTATAATAGCCAACTTTCTATTGAATTTTTAAAAAAAGGAGCAAATGATTTCATCACTAAGCCATTTGTAAAAGAGCAATTAAACCTTCGTATTATGCAAGTTCTTGAAGTATTAGATACCATCAAAGAAAAAAATATTGAAGCGATAATTGATCCCCTTACCCAATTAAAAAACCGTCGTGCTTTAGAAGCTGAATCTAAACAGATGATACAATCAGCGCTTATTTCAAACAGCCTTTTATCAGTTGCTATGATAGATATAGATCATTTTAAACGGGTAAATGACACCTATGGTCATATCATTGGTGACGATGTTTTAAGATTAATGAGTCAAATTTTAAAATCTAACTTTAGAAAAAAAGATCTTATTACGAGAAATGGTGGAGAAGAATTCTGTGTCGTTCTTGATGATTTATCATTAAAGAAAGCAATTGATCTTTTTGAAAATTTGAGATAAAAAATAGAATCAACACCTTATGAGAATGAGGGTGTTAAAATTAATATTACGGTATCTATTGGTCTATTTCATGGAATACAAAATGATATTACATCTATGTTAATACTCGCCGATGAAAAGCTGTATGTGGCTAAGAATAATGGCCGTAATAAATTAGTTTCATAACTAGTTCTTCAATATCTTTTGCAGTATAGATTACAGTAATTTGCATGCATTATTTACGTTAATACTTTGGTTTAATCCCTAAAACACTTCATATTTGAAAGTTTTTTAAGGTATTTGTGTTTAAAGTGCTAAATAAACTCAGACATCCATGAATTTAAAATTTAAAAATAACGTTGTTTCTTAGTGAAGAAAAATTAAATAGATAATAAAAATAAACTAATTGATAACAGGATTATTGACAGGATTAAAATTAATAGAAGTTTTGTCAAAATGACCATTTTTTTCAAATATTAAAAATTTTAGCTGTCGCTAATTAACGTATTTATTGGGTTGTTAATTGAAAAGATAGATTGGTTAATGCCATCATAATGACCCTGTAATTGATTTTTACTGGCCATCTAGGGTTTATCTTTATTGCTTGCATAACTCGCTATCGCTTCTAAAAAACCAATAACCAATAACTAATAGAACACCCATTAATAGATTTGATATTATAAATAGATAAATGCATAACTGACAATATCAACCTTCAAAGATTTAGATATTCCAGGTTTTTCAATTTTCATCTAGTTATATAGTTATATAGGACTTTGATTATTCATATAAATATCCTGTATGCTTCATACCAAATCAAATTATAAAAGTTGAAATTTATGTCTTTACGTTATCTACAGTACTCACTATTTTTATTGCTCGCCTCTGTCACTTTAGGTTCATCCGCAGCTAACGTTTCTACCGTTACGCTTGATAATGGCGCAACAGTCTTACTGCATGATGATTACACTTGGGAATATATCGCTATTAATACTGATATTGTAGAAGAGGCAAATAATGCTATTCCGTCAGACGACATTGTTGATTTAACTGCAATAACCGCTTCTAATTCAGTACAAGTTTCAAAAAATAAGTCTTCCCTGTTACATTCTGGCTTATTAAATACTGCGGTAAAATATGATATAAAAGTTGCCTACAGTGATTCTGTGTGGCGAGATCAAGCGCTTGGTTTGAAGTTTATCCTATCTAGTGATAATGCTGATGGCGTTGTAATTGTTAAGGTCGCTGTCAGTTTTTATGATGATAATGCTAATAAAATAACTGAAAAAATCATTAATGTTTGGCAAGCAAGCTATAGATTACCTGATACTTATTTACGTAAAGGTGAGTCCCGAAATAGTCGTATTATTTGGGTTGATGGAATCGACAAAACTAATTGGACAAATAAATTACTGAGCTTGAAAGTTATCGAAGTAGAAACTCGTTAATTTCTTTATCAAAAGAGACTTTTAATTTTCTGTTGATGTTGATGTTGGTGTTGGTACTTATTACCCGACTCAACGAACAACCTAATTAATAAGACTGCATTTTAACATTGCTTAATTAACGCTGCATTGTGCTACTTAGCTCAATGCAGCGTTAATGCTCTTGATGATCTACACGGTTTTATTGCAGTCTCCATCGAACCATAAATAATTACAATTCAATGCAATGTATTTTTACTTTTATTTTAACTTTTATTTTAACCTAATTGTTATGATGCATACGCATTTCGTTGTTCATTCAAGTCACTGTGGTATTCCACAAACTCCACTTCAAATCCATTAGGATCCAAATAATATAAGTTCGAGCGATAAGGTTCTCCTGCACCATCCTTCGCTTGTTTAAAGCCCGCTTTTAATAAACGTGCTTGCATAGCATCTAAATTAGTCACGACAAATGCAAAGTGGGCTAATCCAACTTGGTGGCCACTTAAATCACGATTACTTCCTTCACCATCATCACAAAATGTCAGGTATTGATTATCATCACCAAAATGTAACCACTTTCGGGGCTTACCATTCCAAATTTGGTCACCTTCTCCCCTTACATACCAATTAGGAAATGCAACGCGGTAAAATTTTAATATTTCTTCTATATTACTAACCGTTAAATTTAAGTGTTCTAAGTACATGATTTTCTCCATAAAGGTATTGAGTTTCATACACTATAAATCCTCAACCTAACTTGAGGTCAAGGCCTAATTAATATAATGTTAAAATAGAGATATCGTTTTAATACTGATTACATTAACTAAGTGCTTGGTATAAGCATCAAGTGCTTTCAGAACTTCAATCTTCGGGTGGACTAGTTATTTAAATTCAACGCCGAATAATGAATACAATAATGAACGAAGTGAGCACAAAATGGATAAAAAACTAGTACATGAAGATGCCCTAACTGTAGGTGCAGTGGCTAAACGTTGTGGTGTAAAAGTGTCTACGTTACATTTTTATGAAAACAAAGGGCTTATTAAAAGTACTCGTAATATTGGTAACCAACGCCGTTATAACAGACAAGTACTACGTCGTGTATCACTCATTAAAGCGGCACAAAAGATGGGAATAACACTATCGGAGATTAAAGAACAATTAGATACATTACAGGGCAAAACAGCCCCAAACCAGAAAGATTGGCAACGTTTGTCGATGCATTGGAAAGAAAGCTTAAATCAACGCATTGAGAGTATGCAAAAGTTACGTGACTACTTAACAGGTTGCATTGGCTGCGGTTGTTTATCGATGGATGCTTGTCCGTTATACAACGAAAACGATAAGCTCGCTACACTCGGTGATGGTGCCGTTTTAATTGAAAGTAAAGTGGTTCTGTAATGACTTTCTCTTAGTCAAAAATGAAATTTTAATCGTACTTATTATGTTGTATTAAGCAGTATTATTTTGCCAACGGTGTTGATACTCAGCCTAAAGTTTCTTGATGGCAGACGTAGCTATTGCTTTTATTGTTAATTGCTTATAGTGAATGGTGAATGATAATACTAAATGGTGTCTATCTTGATTAGTTATTGAGTAGCTATCAATTAGTTCTGCTTTATCTGTATTGATACCCAACCACCTCACCAAATGACACGGAGAAGAGGCTTAGGTATATTTACTTTAAAAAACAGTAACTTAATTAATTACATCCAGCCTTTTTCTTTGTAATAACGTATTGCGCCTTCATGTAATGGAGCAGATAGGTTTTTACTGATCATATCGCTCTCTTTTAGATTAGCAAAAGCAGGATGCATTTTTTTGAAACGTTTAAAGTTTTCAAATACAGCCTTAACCATTTGGTACACGACTTCTGGATCTGTGTTTGTTGTACTGACGAACGTTGCAGCGACACCAAATGTAACTGTATCTGTATCCGTACCTTTGTACATGCCACCAGGAATAGTCGTCAATGCATAATAAGGATTGTCAGCAGCTAGTGCCTGTGTCTCTGCATTATCTACCGGTACGATAATAGCATCACAAGTAGTCGTTGCTTCTTGTGTAAAACCATTTGGATGTCCAGCAGTGAAGATGATCGCATCTACTTTACCATCACATAAAGCGGCAGCTTGTTCTGATGACTTAAGCTCAGATGCAACGGCAAAATCATCCATTGTCCAACCCATTTTATCCATCACGATTTCCATAGTGCCACGTGAGCCAGAACCCGGGTTGCCGACATTTACTTTTTTACCTTTCAGATCGGCAAAGGTCTTGATACCAGAGTCAGTGCGAGCAACAACAGTGAACGGTTCTGGATAAACAGAGAAAACCGATCGTAGCTCTTTATATGCCCCATCTGGGAATTGATCAGGCGCGGTACCGTTATAAGCATGGAATTGCCAATCAGACTGAGCAACACCCATATCAAGATTGCCGGAGCGCAGCCCATTAATATTAGTTACTGAGCCACCTGTAGTATGCGTACAGTTTATGTCGTGATTTGCTGTTCCTTTATTAACTAAACGACAAATTGCTCCACCAACCTGATAATAAACACCTGTTTGACCACCGGTACCAATAACAACATGCTTTGTTTGAGCCATAGCAGATGTTGCCATTAAGGTTGCGCCTGCAATTGCAGTAATTGCTAGTTTTTTAATAAACATATTAATTCCTTTATTTAATTTGTTTTCAATATTTTCCTGTTTCATCCCTACTTATCTATCTTCAACAAGTTACTCAGTAAAATAACATTGGTCATTAATACAGAGTTAGCTTGTGAACACGACTCACCATAAATAAAGGAAGTGTCATAAAATAGTTAAGCATAAACAGGCACTGAAATAATGTTAGTTGAATATACGAGGCTAAATTAGTAATGAGTTAGCCATTCATTTAAATTGCATGTATTTATTTATGTATTTAGGCATTGATGTCGATAAAATAACTTATGTTCACCAACAACAAAATTCGCTAAAGCTAATGGTACAACCCCAACTCTGTTTCTTTATTTTTGCTCTCTTTTGGTACGTCTATTTCCATTTTCTACTCCTTGAAATGTTAATGTTAACGGTTAAATTAATAGTTATATTAACTATGTGATTGACTACAAAGTGTTTCGGTTATTTTTAAAAACTCTTCTATATCTTGTAAACTATGACAATGAATAGGCGATACGCGGATGGCCCCCTTTAAGCCAAAAGATTCAAGCATTCTTGATGAATAAGGGCTCGATAAAAGACGTTCAAAAGTAATAACGCCTGCTTCCTCGTACATTTCTACTGCTTTTTTATACTCTAAATTGTCAAAGCCAATGGCCATGATAAAATCTTTTTTGGTCAAATCATCACAATCCAAATAAGCATGAACACCTTCTATATGCCTAAGACCTTTTACCTTTCCCGTGCCTTCTAACATCGCATTCATCAAGGCTCTTTCATGCAGTTTGATTCGATTCATTCCTTCAACAAAAAGTGATCTTCTGTTGTCAGAAGAGCAATACTGCTCCCCTATCCAACAGACATAATTAATAACTTCTGTGAGTGCTGCAAAATGCGCAGGCGCAGGGCTTCCGAGTTGCCAGTATTGAGATGGTTTAGCAATTAATTTATTGTGGGGTATTTTGGAAAGTCTTTCAGAAACATAACCCACGCCAAAACCACGAGGGCCAAAGAATTTATATGGAGCAAAGTTTATTCCATCAACAGGTACTTTAGTGACGTCAATGATGCCATGGGGCGCATGCTGAACGGCGTCTGCGACGATATAAAGATCTGGTTTTATTTTTCTAGCTTGTTCAACTATTTTTTCTTCATCTAGCAAGGCACCAGAAACATTTGATGCATACATAAAACACAGTAAACAAGTATTTTCATCAATCAGTTTTGTAATTTCTTCAACATCCACACCGCCCGTCAAAGGGTTTGTTTTTGCTATTCTTAACTCCTTTCCAGTTTTTTCAGCATAAGAGACCATCGCGTCATAAGCAGATGGATGCTCTAACATAGTGGTAACAACGTTGCTTCCTCGCACGTTCTCCATTACCGCTCTCACCATATCGAACATAACCATTGATGCAGTAAGGGATGTAACGATACTTCCAGAATCAATATTCAGCATTGTTTCAATTGATTGATAACCCTCCTTTTGTATATCCATAAGCCACTTAGCGGTCTCATTACCATGCTCTGGACAATCGGGTAACTCGTCTAATTTTCTGAATGTTTCACTGGCAGCTTTAAGTCTAAAAGCGCCACCTGAGTTATCGTAAAATAATCTTTTTTTATTCGTAATTGGATCTATATCGACATGATAAAATTTGTCTTTGATCTCTTTTACCAGTGAGTCACTAAAAAATTCACCTTGTTGTTCGTTGTAACTCATTCAAATCTTCCTTTTAACTCATTGAATATAAATATTTAAAAAGTATTTTGACTTGTTTCTCTACCATTAGATAAGTGGTAGAAATATCCTTAACGTCATCAATACCTTATTCAATTATTCAGTAATTCTTATTCTGTCATCACTAATCGGTTTTCAGTGCTAACACTTCAACCTAACTCAAATACATAAGGTTCTTTATTTCAAAAAGAGAAACTTAATTTTTATCCCTTCGACACTTTTCTCTCAAGACAGCTCCTTCGAATTTGATACAACAATTAAATTCTGAAATTGTTGGCTATACGCTCAAAACCTGATGAGCATTTAACCTAACAGCTTTAAAATTATTAAAATAATGAATTATATTGAACTTATATATTAAATATTTTAATGTTTAGTTTTTGATATTTAACATTTAGGTGGAACGATGAATCTTGAGCAGGTTGAAACTTTTTTGGTGATCACTCAGACAAAAAACCTTTCTATCGCGGCTAAAAATCTGTTTATTTCACAGTCAGCTGTTAGCCATCGCATCCGCAATTTAGAAGAAAAACTAGGTTGTAAACTATTGATAAGAGCGCGAGGAGAAAAGCTTGTCAGTCTAACGCTGAAAGGTGAAGAATTTATTGAAATAGCGACTCGCTGGAAAAACCTTTGGAACGAAACTAAGCTTTGGACACTTCAAGAATCGAAAATGAATTTAAAAGTAGCAAGCATTGATAGCTTAAATACTTGTGTTTTTTCAAGACTTTATAAGGATCTTATAAATAGTAATAATGCTATTTCTTTGAATGTTAGTTCTCACTGGAGTAAAACGATTTATGACCTAATTGAAAGTCATGATATTGATATAGGACTGACCCTTAATTCATTAAAATACCCGAATGCCATTGCCAAGCCTTTATTTAAATCTAGAGGAGTGGTCATTTCTTCAAAATCATCAAAATACCCTGAAATAGTCCATCCTAATGATTTAAAAACATCAAATGAAATACTGTTTTCTTACATACCAGAGTATGAAATTTGGCATAATTTTTGGTGGGAATATGATCAAAATGAATATTCTAGCGTTGATACCGTTTCGTTATTATTCACCATGTTTGATTTAGAAGAAAAATGGGCAATCGTTCCCATTTGGATAGCGCGCGTGTTTGAAAAAATTCATCCTGTTAAAATATCAGAACTTTCTGTATCTCCTCCGGAATATTCTTGCTATCAAGTTTCCAACAGAAATCTGATACCAAGCAAGTTAAAAGCAATTAAAAAGTTTTCTGTTGCTCTTGAAGACTATATGAAAACAGACGTATTTCTTAATAGCATTAAATGACTACTTTATAAATCAACAACTAATCTACTACTTTCCTTATTAGTAAATTACAAACTTATAAAAAAGTAGCCTATGTTAATAATTTACTACAACACGGTGAGATTGCTCATATAGATATCCTGTATGTTTGATATCAAATTTTAAATGTATGCCTTTACGTTATCTGCAGTTCCGACTATTTAAAACGCTATGTTTAATTTACTATTCAAGCAGAAGATTGAAAAAATTTAATATTTAAATGACAAATTAAGGGACTGATATTGACTTATACGACATTTTTTGTCGTTAAAAGTACATCAAAATACTGAGTAATATACTAAGACTGAACAATACAATGTCTGGCGTTCATTTAACAGAACTTGCTATACCAGTATTTCTTTTCTCTCTATACCTCTCTATAGAAAATTTCAAATACGGAAATGAATGTAAATTCCTAGCTCCTTTTATTGATAAAGTTTGTTTAGTACTTCCTTACAAAGATTAAAAAAGGCTAGACAGAATTCTGCTTAGCCTTAATTTATCTATTATATAAGCAATTATAAATAACGTGTTTCTAAATGTTTTTTGAAGTGTGCAGCGTTAAGCGTTTCACCTGTTGCACGTTTAATTAATTCATCTGTTGTGTGAAGTGATGCTTGTGACCAAATATTATCGCTCAACCATTGGAAGATAGGATTAAGATCACCACTTTGAATAGCTGCATCTATGTCCACGGTATTTTGCATAGTGGCTTTGTATTGTGCTGCATACATCGCACCTAATGTATATGAAGGAAAATAACCAAATGCACCGTCAGTCCAGTGGATATCTTGCATACAGCCATTTTTGTAATTACCTTTGGTGGAAAGGCCAAGCGAAGCTTTCATCTTTTCATCCCACAGTGCAGGCACGTCAGTGTGCTCGATAACACCATTAATTAAGTCTCGCTCAATCTCATAACGCATGATCACATGAGCAGGATAAGTGAGTTCATCGGCATCCACTCGAATAAAGCCTTTTTCAACTTGAGTATAAATCTTGTAAAGGTTCTCTTCTGCAAATACTGGGTCTTTGTGTGCATTAAATGCGTTTGCAGAAAGGCGTGATAAATGAGTAATAAAGGGTTTACTGCGACCAATCTGCATTTCAAAGAAAAGTGACTGAGATTCATGAACGCCCATTGAGCGCGCTTCGCCAACAGGTAACCCAGAAAATGCTTTTGGCAATCCTTGTTCGTAACGTGCGTGCCCTGTTTCGTGGACGATACCCATTAACGCTTGCACAAAGTCTTTCTCATCATATCGCGTGGTAATGCGGACATCAGATGGAACACCGCCACAGAATGGATGAACACTTTGATCTAATCGACCATGGTCAAAATCGAATTTCAACAACTTCATAGTCTCTAAACCAAGGGATTTTTGGTTCGCAGTTGAAAAAGTACCAGATGGCATAATGATCGATTGTGATTGCTGCTTCTGCAACACTTTTTCAATTAATTCAGGTAACCAACTTTTTACATCTGAGAATAAAGTATCAAGAGATGCGGTAGTTGTGCCAGGTTCATATTTATCCAGCATCGCGTCGTAAGGGCTAAGGCCTAATGCTTCACCTCGAATTGTTGCTTCTTCACGTGATAGCTTAACAACCTCTTTCCAGTTTTTTTCAAAGCCTGTCCAATCATTTTCTTGACGTTGTGAACGCCACGCATGTTCACATTTTGAACCTGCAATAGATTGTGCTTGAACCAACTTCTCAGGGACGATTGTCGCTTGCTGCCATTGGCGTTTCATTTCACGTAAACTGGATTGTTGTTCTGAATTAAGTGACTCTTGTTGTGCCTCACCAAACCATTCTTCAAGTTGTGGTTGTGTCGATAGACGATGAATATGAACCGATAATTCTGCCATAGCTTGAGAACGGGCGTCATTACCACCTGATGGCATGTTAGCTGCGGCATCCCAACCCAACATAGATTGAGCATGATTAAAGTGATTGATGCTTTGGTAATGAGCGGTAAGTTTTTCGTAGTTTGACATAATCTGGTTACTTCCTATAAGTTTCGTCTTTAAAGCTGACAAGTTACTGGCATTAAAAAGATAAGGCATCAATATCATTGAGTTATCAATGGCATATTAGCAAGACGCCCCTAATAAAGCTGATGCATCAATGTCTTTTTAGTATAAAGTCATTATTTACTATGTAGAAATACAATACCCGGTAGAGTTAGTTCGACACTTATTTTCATTTTTCATTTTTTATTTTGTAGCACCATTGATACCACAATTATTTAAGTTAAACATTTTAAGGATATCTGCACTAGCTTTAGTTACAACCAAAGTATTTGATGAAATTATCCTACTATTCAAGATAAAACATTCAGCAAGCATTAAAACGAACAGTTTCTAGGTAGAAAGGGGGATATCTAATGAGTTAAATTAACGTTTTTCTAACAACAAAGACATTTACTTTACTGCTTCCTCACTGGGCATTTAGCTTGAAAACCAACTTTGCATTGCAACCATCAATAAGGGCTAACTATTGACATGATGTTGCATCTTGACTTGAAGTCCAAGCTAAATAACTATCTACAAATACTTTTGAATGGGTGATTTCTAATGTTGAAAATATAAACTCAATTAAATTGGAACTCCCCCATAAATTAGCCAAGGAAAGCTTTCAATAAAATCATCATCAATACATTCAAAAATTCAAAGGGAAGCTCATAAACAATAAGTGTGCACACAGATGTATCAGCTATAATGCCTTCTCTCTACTCTCCAAACGCTACTAATCTAATTTTAAATACACAATTTATCCCGTAGCAACCCCCTGCTGCTTTGGATTCGTTTAATTAATTAACCATGCTCTATCTACTGAAAACTTTTATAAATCAGTTTTATAATAAAGCCATGCACCAAAAGCGAAGGCCATATCTATAAATATAAACACCGCAGTTGTCATTAAAAAAGAATAAAATGTATCAGCTATAAACATTGAAAAAAATGCACTAATAATGATCATCAAAGGAAGTTTATTTCTAAAATACGTTTCTCCTTCAAATCGACGATGGCGATATAGCAATATATTTAAGAACGCATTCATATACACCCAATAATCGAAAACTGATCAGCAAGCTTATACAATATCTGATTATCAGCCCGTTTATTTAAATAAAATGTAGTGGCTTACATTTATTTGAGCTCAAATAGATTATTAATTTTTTATTAATCATTACATTAATTTGTAAATGTTTTTTAATAGTAATTAATCGTGGTATCGATAATATTTTACCACTTGCATGTTTGCTTTATCCTGACTATCAGTCATCAATTTATTAATTTGAAATTTAGATTTAATTTACGAATTTATTCTGACGTTATATTGAAGTTATTTTATCCATAAAAAAAGGCTGAACCAATGTTCAGCCTTTCAAATGAATACTTTATTTTTAACTTATTTTACAACACCTTTTTACAGGGTTCATAAGCCCATAATTAAAGTAGTCTTTGTACTATTGGACAGTTTATAATGACTCCACTAGAGCCATAAGTAGAGCCGCCCGGGCCTGTTAAAAAGCCACGCTCAACCATACCTAAAATAGAAAACTCTTCAGTTAATCGAGAGCGATATCCATTATCTATAGCCTCTTCAGTCCATTCGCCTAAATTAAGGTCCCAAAGTGGACTGTAATCTGTTGCAACAGTTGGAATACCACCCAACACATTTAATGGCAAACCTTCTCCGCTTAATGCGCTATTAAAGCCTTGACGTTGAGGATTAACTTCACCGTTTACATTAACAGGACCATTGGTAAAACCAAATATACGCTCAACTCCACTAAACAGAGAATCATCAGCACCAACAGCTATATTAGCTAGAGCTGGCGCATATATCGCCGCTTCTAGTGCAGCAGGACCAGCTGCAGACGTATCAGTTGAAAGGTATAATACTGGACGACCAAAGCTAAAGCCTAATGTTAACTCCATTGTAACAGTACCAGGTTCACCATCTTCACCAGGACAAATACTCACAACACTATCATGTAGAATTGCTCTTGCTGCTTCTTCTTCATCTTCAGAAATCCCATCACAATAAGGTGACAAGTCTGCTTCATCAGTATTGAAAGAGACCATAGGCGCGTTGTAGATATGATTTCTAGCATTTTCAATTTTTACTAATGGACTATAAAAACCATCTTCATCACCGTTATCTGTTCCGATAGCACCAGGCGTTGCATTCAAAACATCTAATAAATTATTAGTACCAGAAGTGTCAGTTGAACTAGTTGATACACTTCTTACGCTAGAAAAATCAACAGCACCACCTTCGGTGACTAATACACCGTTATTATCATAGTAACCACGTCTAACCGCTGATGGTGTGAAGCCATTACTGTCAGCAGCAGAAACATCTGTAAATGCTAGTTTTGCACTGAAATTTAATCCCAATGCTTCAGCATTTTCAGGGTCTGATGTATCAGTAACAATATACCAAAAGCGTTGGCCATCTTTAGGTCCGCCTGAAGCAAGAAGACCTTCGTATAATGGTAACGTTACTGTTGCTGTTTCTTGTTCAGTATCCACTACCCCTGCTGTTAATAACTGAACAGGACCAATTAAATTAGGATTAGAGTCAGATGGAGCAGGACCAAAATAAGTAACTGGAATATCAGCGCCAACAGATGGAGGCCCAGGCCTAACATCATCTTCGTCTGCTTCAAACTCAGCTGGAGTACCTGCTACAAGTTCATTTACGTTAGTGGAAAACTCTGTTTCTTCCAAAAAATCTTGAGCAAGACGACCACCAAACTCAATAGTAATATCTGAAGGGGCAGCGGTGACAAAATCTTGTCCATCAGAACCATCATCTCCACAAGCCGTCAGAGCAAGCGATATCGACGTGACTATCAATAATTTCTTCGTATTAAATATCATAATGTAAACCTCAATTCGTTAAATTCTGTACGGGCTATAAAAAGCGGTGGACTATAGGGCAATTAATAATAAATCCTGTTGACCCATAAGGTGCGCCACCAGGACCAGTGATAAAACCACGCTCTACTAGACCTAGAATTTGAAACTCTTCGGTTAATCGAGATACATACCCCGAATCTATCGCTTCTTGAGTCCATTCGCCTAAATTGAGATCCCAAAGTGGACTATAGTCAGTCGCTACTGTTGGTATGCCTCCTAATACATTTAAAGGGCCACCTTCACCTCTTAGCGCACTTTCAAAACCTTGTCGTTGAGGATTGACTATGCCATCTTGAACATTTACAGGTCCATTCGTAAATCCAAAAATTCGCTCTACAGCACTGAATAATGAATCATCCGCACCTACAGCAACATCACGTAAACCAGGTGCATAAGTTGCACCTTCTAACGCAGCGGGTAATGGATCGTTAGTTTCAGTTGAAATATATAAAACAGGTTTAGCAAAACTAAAACCTGGAGTCAGTGCCATGGTAACAGTGCCTTCTTCAGGGCAAATTCGTACCACTTTGTCGTGAACTAAAGAGTAATCAGGAGTGCTATCACAGAAATCTAAATCTTCTGCTGATGTATTAAAAGCGACCATAGGTGCGTTGTAAACATGATCTCCAGCACTGATAATCTTAACAAGTGGAGAATATAACTCATCGCCTACAGAACCTGGTTGAAAAGCTATCGGCGGAAATGCATTAGGTAGCTCACCTGGCGTCACGCTATGTACTGGAGAAAAATCAACTGATCCCCAGTGAAACATCAATGTACCATCTACATCAGTTTCTGCTATTCGTGCAGAGCGTGAATTATCCGCAAAAGCTAATTTAGCAGCATGATTTATACCTAGTGCTGTGGCTACTTCAGGATCGGTAGTATCGGTAATGATATACCAGACTGATTCACCAGTTTCTTTTAGTCGACCTTCATAAAGTGGCAAGGTAATAGTCCCTGCGTCAACATCTAACACACCTGACCTCAACAATTGAAGTGGACCAATTAACTCTGGCTCTACTGAAGATGGAGGTGGACCAAAATAGGTAACAGGGATATCTGTACCTATAGAAGGAGGTGAAGGTTGAACTTCATCACCCAGCCCTTCAGATATGGCAAAATTTGCCATAGTTGATGAGACAATTAATGCAATTGCCGATAGTTTCGAAAAATTATTCATATATATTCCTTTACTCGTAATTGTGTGTTGATACGACTTCATAGGCCCTTCATGGCCACTTAACTGATTGAAGAAATTAGAATACACACAAGTAGTCACGTAATTATTCGGAAATAAACACAATTTAATTACGGACATATAACAATGGTTATTGTTACAAAAATTTAATTTAAAATTAATAAAAGTTGTTATGTTTTAAAAGGTTATCTTGAGACAAATCGTTAATGTGATTAATAGGCTGGTATTTAAGAGTCGTTATTGCAGAATAAATAGTGAAATAGGTCTGTCGTTTTCATTCGATGAAGGAGTATCGCAAGGTAGTTAATTTTCACCTCTTTTATCCAATATTTTATGAGGTGAACTGAATAAAATATTGGATAAAAAAGGAGAGACCATTTTTGACTATCTATACGTAAGACAGCATCTTTTTTGTTAAGTCTCAACGTATCCGGAACAACAACAAAATAGCGATATTGCGCAACACAGTAAAATGATTGAAACGGATAAAAAATATAATTACAAATCTCAGTTAGTATTTTTCTTTTCTTAAGCTTCTCTTAAGTCTTACCTTTTATAATTTATTTAATATTAAAAGGGGAAGAAACATGAAACTAAAGCAACTCATTAACTTAAAAGTAGTACATCAATCTCATCCTCTGCGTCATGAAGTTGAGCAATACGTAGCATCCCGTTATAAGCTTGCATTTAATGCAGATATTACTGAATTTATGCCTCAATTTCTCTGTATTTACAGTCACCACAAATTACTCTCAGTTTGTGGTTATCGAGTTGCAAGTCAAGCACCTTTATTTTTAGAGCAATACCTTCCAGAAACAGCCGAAGCAATGATGGCGAAGCAATTTTCAACAACAATAAAGCGCTCAAACTTAATCGAATTCGGTCAACTAGCCAGTTTTTCTAAAGGCATTTCCCCATTACATTTTCTGTTGATTGCAAAACACCTTGTAGAAGAAGGTTTTGAATGGGGTATTTTTACTGCAACCGATCCTCTTTACGCAATGATGGTTCATTTAGGGCTCACCCCTACCATATTATCCCAAGCCTCTGAAAATGATATATCAAAAACGCAAACAAGCTGGGGAACCTATTACCATAACGCGCCTAGAGTTTCTGCTGGTAATTTAAAGGTTGGATTAAATCAATTAATTAACCTTTATGAAAAGTTAAGTGAACGCAAATCTAGAGTAAAAGCATCATGAGTATATTGTTTGATAATATTAAAAAGTTTGCAGATAAGCACCCTGAAAAATTAGCGCTTCGAGGTTCTTCAGCTCGGAGTATTGGCACTGTAGAGTTATCTTACTCACAGTTGTGGGAGGAAGTTAATTTAATTAAGCAGCAGATAATTGATAAACAGGTTCAATGCATTGCCTTAAGAGCAGAAAATAGCATTGATTGGATAATGATAGATTTAGCAAGTTTACTGGCTAATGTAGTACTTATTCCAATCCCTATGTTTTTTAGCCATCTACAAGTTCAACATATTTTAGATACCGCTAATATAGACTTACTTATCGGAGATTGGACCAACTTTACTTCAAAAGAACCGATAAAGTTTGCATTTTTAGACAGTTATAAACTTGACAATAAAAGCATTGAAAACAAAAACATTGAAAACAAAGATATTGAGAATAAAGAGACTGTAAATAAGAACAAAACCCTCTCTGTATTTCCTAAAACTGCCAAAATAACATTTACGTCTGGCTCCACAGGCACTCCTAAAGGTGTCTGCTTAAGCGCTGAGCATCTAGAAAATGTGACTCAATCATTGGTTAATACCATTAATGATATTGAAAATAAACCACAACGCCATTTAATACTATTACCTCTATCAACCTTACTTGAAAATATCTCAGGTGTTTATGTCCCTCTACAGCTTGGTTTATGCAGTGTCATTTTTAGTGGTAAAGCAGTTGGTTTATCTGGTTCCAGTCACTTTGATGCCCTTACTTTTTGTAAAATATTGCAGCAAGAAGTCCCGCAAAGCTTAGTCCTCACGCCAATGTTATTACAGGTGTTAATACAAATAGGCTCAAAACAACCATTGCTTATTGAAAGCCTTAAATTTGTTGCTGTCGGTGGCGCTCGTGTTTCTCCTATCATAATGGAACAAGCAGCATCATTAGGTATACCCGCTTTTGAAGGATATGGACTATCCGAATGTGGCTCAGTCGTGAGCCTAAACTCTCCATTAAATAATAAATTTGGTAGCAGCGGTAAACCATTACCACACTGTAAAGTAACAATAGAAAATGATGGGGAGATTTTAGTAACAGGATCATCCATGCTTTGTTATTTAGGCCAACAGGCCAGTAAAGATACCATCAGTACAGGCGATATTGGCTTTCTCGACGAAGATGGCTATCTACATATCACAGGCAGAAAAAGCAATTTATTGATAACCAGCTATGGCCGAAATATTTCACCTGAATGGATTGAGTCTGAAGCACAAAGTTATCCAGAGCTGCAAGGTATTGTCATCATGGGGGATGGTCAGCCGGCTTTAACGGCGGTTGTTCCAGAACTAGGACATGCTTTAGAGTCAAAGATCAACGCTATCAAAAAACTTAATAGCATGCTCCCAGATTATGCACATATAGGTGCATTATTATCTATTCCTACATTTAATAATAACAACCATCTAATGACCTCAAATGGGCGCCCAATACGCAGCCATTTTAATCAAACATTTAACCCTATCATACAAGATTCAGTCACCTCTCCTGACTCTGTAAATTTAGTTTTAATTAAGGAATAGAAAATGATAAATAAAACGCCACAATCGACAATTTTTTTTGATCAACTGCAGAAAGCAACAGAAAAAGAACAGCAATTAATGTATCAATTACCCATTTTTGAAGCTTGTAAAAAAGGCAATATATCGTTAAACGTTTACTGTGCATTTTTAACTCAAGCTTACCATCATGTAAAACATACCGTTCCACTCTTAATGGCATGTGGATCTCGTTTAAATGATGATTATGAATGGTTACGGTCGGCATTGGCTCAATATATAGAAGAAGAAAATGGTCACCAAGAATGGATATTAAATGATCTTACTGCCTGTGGATTTAATGCTGAATTAGCTCGAAATAATCAAGAAATAGGAAAAGTGACTACCAGTATAGAGTTAATGGTGGCATATCTTTACCATCAAATTGATCGAAAAAATCCAATGGCTTTTCTGGGCATGGTTTGGGTGCTAGAAGGCACGAGTGTAAATGTGGGTGGACAAATAGCAGAATTAGTTCAAAAAACACTTAAATTACCAAATACGGCAATGACTTACCTCAGCTCTCATAGCACTCTCGACCAACAACATATCAAACTATTCGCTTCCATAGTCAATCAAATCACTGATAAAGATGACCAACAAGCGATCATTGATGGCGCGAAGATGGTCTTTACATTATATGGTCAAATGTTAGCGACATTACCAAGTGCCTCAATCATCGATAAGAATATTGAGAGCAGTGATGAATCTTAAAGATAAACGAGTTCTCATTACTGGTGCGACAGGTGGCATTGGTTATGCGCTTTGTCTTTCATTAGTGGAGGCAGGTTGCAACCTTATTTTAGTCGGTCGTAATCGACAAAAAATAGAACAGTTGATTGAACAGCTACCAAAAACAAGTAACTACTTATATATCGAAGCCGATTTGAGCCGTGCTGAAGGCATTGAATTGATACATCAAGAGTGTCAACAGCTCATAAAAGAAGGTATTAACATTGATGTTGTTATTAATAATGCTGGAAGTAATACTTTTGATTACCTGACACAGCGTACTGCTAAGTCTATCGAGCAAGAAATAGCACTTAATTTAACAGCTCCTATCCTGCTTAGTAAATATGCCCTTTCGTGGCTTTCACCAAAAGGCTTTATTGTGAATATAGGGTCTACATTCGCGGGAATTGGCTATCCAGGTTACGCGACGTATTGTGCAACAAAAGCTGGCTTGCATAGATTTACAGAAGCGATGCAACGTGAGCTAAGTGATAATGATCAACAACTGATATTTATTGCGCCGAGAGCCACAGACACAGAGTTAAATGATCAACGTGTGATGAAACTAAATAAAGCACTCGGTAATGCGACAGACCAACCCCAGTATGTTGCTCAACAGGTGTTATTAGCACTTCAATCAGAAAAAAAAATAACGTGGATAGGTTGGCCAGAAAAGCTATTTGTACGTATTAATCAGCTATTCCCAAGCTTAGTTACCAGCTCTATCTACAAACAAAAAAATACTATTGCTAAACATCTTAAGCGTGCAAATAATATATAAACCTTAAAGGACATCATATGAAGAAAATTAATTTTACAAGCTCATTAGCCGCGTTTTTACTCTTATTAAATAGTAATGTTACGTTAGCAAAAAATGCAGCAGAAACGTTACTCGATATTCAACATGAATGGGCAAATTGCCAATACAATATAACAGATGAAGAAAATAAAATAAGTTGCCTGAAAGAGAATATAATTATAAATAAAAATGCATTATTAGCTTCTCCTTCAAACAATGAACTTAAAGTATGGTTAGCAATTAATACCAGTACACTGGCAGGTGCAAAAGGAGGGTTAGGGGCATTATCTTTAGTAAAAGAAGCAAAAGTACTTTTGGATGAAGTCATTATAACTGATCCAACCATATTAGATGGTTCTGCATTTACTAGTTTAGGTTCTTTATATTATCAAGTTCCAGGCTGGCCAATAGGTTTTGGAGATGATGATAAAGCAGAAGAGATGCTTAAAAAAGCACTTGAAATCAATCCGAATGGTATAGATTCTAACTATTTTTATGCCGATTTTCTAAAAGAAAATGGTGAAAGTAAAAAAGCAATTCAATACTTTAAAAAAGCACAGAATGCACCAGCTCGAGCTAACCGCCCTCTTGCAGATAAAGGCCGTTTAAATGAAATTTCTAGCAAACTACAGGAACTATAACTAATGCGCCTTCTACTCGTTGAAGATGATCAATTACTTGGCGAATCTATGGTTACCTCACTAACTCGTCATGGTTACACGGTTGATTGGGTTCAACTAGGCGAAGGAGTTGTCACCACGCTAAAAAATGAAAATGTGATGGCTGTCATTTTAGATTTAACGCTACCTGATTGTGATGGTTTAGATTTATTACGTAAAATCCGTAAAGCAGGCCACTCCTTACCTGTTTTAATTCTAACTGCGCGAGATGATATAGATGACAGAGTTAAAGGTCTGGATGGTGGTGCTGATGATTACCTTACTAAACCTTTTGCCCTTGCAGAATTACTGGCTCGTTTACGTGTGTTAGTAAGGCGCATATCTGGAAACACTGAATCTGACATAGAGATTGGCCCATTAAAAATATGCCTTGCTAATACGCAGGTTAGTTATAATGGAAAAGAGGTTAAGCTAACCAATATTGAGTTTAAACTACTGATAACCTTTGTAACAAAAATTGGAAGAGTGTTAAGTAAAGAACACTTACAACAAGCACTCCACGGCTGGGATGATATGGCCAGTGATAACGCAATTGAAGTACACATCTATAATTTACGAAAAAAAATTGATAGCAATCTAATTAAGAATATCAGAGGAGTTGGTTATCTCATTGAAAAATAAAGAATTAATATCTATCAAGAAAAAACTCATTGTAGGCATTATCAGCGCCACTTCGTTACTGATTTTAATTTCTTGGGTATTTATTGTGGGTGAAACTAAACATGAAATTAAAGAAGTGTACGATGCTCGTCTTAGTCAATCAGCCAAGATACTTGCTTTAACAATGCCTAACATTGTGAATACGTCTTCAACTGAACGAGACGCACTTTATGAGCAATGGTTTAAAGCAATGCAAAAGATGGCTAATAGTGACGATGAAGAAACCAGTCTAGGGCACCCTTATGAAGAAAATTTCATTGTTCAATTTTATAAAGGTAAGCATCTCATTTTCAAATCTCCTAATGCCCCTAAAGACGAGCTAATGAGTAATAATGCACCTGGATTTGGAGAACTTGAAATTGAAAACGAAAAATGGCGTTTCTTTCAACTTAACATTCCTAATCCAGAATATTCAGATCTTTATATCTTATTAGCAGAGAAACAATCAATACGAAACGAAGTAATAACAGAAATAGCACTTTCTACTAGTCTCCCTCAACTGTTATTAATTCCTGCTTTGTTCATCGTTACACTTGGCCTAGTCAACAAATTTTTGAAACCTATTACAGAATTACAAAATGCCGTTGCCTTAAGAAATATTAATTATTTAGAACCTCTTGTTATTGATCAACCCACTCTTGAATTAAACCCACTAGTTAAGCAACTTAACTACTTATTAGAACAATTAAATAGTGCATGGGAACGAGAGAAAAGATTTACTAGAACAGCAGCACACGAATTAAAAACACCATTAGCAATCCTGAGACTGAACGCAGAAAATGCCTTAAGAACTGATGATATAGTCGAACAACGTAGTGATCTCAATAATATAATTAGTGGTATAAATAGAACAGATAGACTGATTCAACAACTATTAATACACTCTAGAATTGAAGCGGGCCACACTCTAGAAAAAACATCGATCAATTTAACAACGCTATTAAGAGACGTTATTGCTCAGTTAATTCCACTTGCTTTACAGCAAAAACAAACCGTTTCATTGGAGCCTATTGAAGACTATAACTTGACAGGAAACGCTACATTATTAGCTATTTTATTTACCAATTTAGTTGACAATGCAATACGTTATTCTGGGTTCAAAAGTAATATTACCATCACAATGAAAATACCAAATCATAAAGATAATATGCCTAATAGCAATGAGATACATGTGTATATTATTGATGATGGCGAAAAAATACGAGATAACGTGCGAGAACGTATCTTTGAAAAATTTTACAGAGCGGATAGTGGTAAAGGCGATGGCGCAGGCTTAGGTATGTCAATTGCTCACTATATTGCTAAAAATCATGATGGCAGCTTAACACTCGAAGAAAATGATAATACGAATGTATTTGTTGTATCTCTTCCTAAACATAAAATGACATAAGTCATCTAAAATACATAGTTAGCATCAGTCAATGACATCGAATAATGACTCTGGCTTTCAATAAAGAAAGCCGGAATCTAAAAATAAATTCGATTCTAACACCTTAAGAACGATTGCTTTTATACCCTGTAATCATTTGCTTAATAAGGTTAGAAGGGCCAATAGAGCTTACCGTCACAACCACCACAACATGTAAAACAACAAGCGTCATCACTGTACCTGACATAAATTCATGCACCTCTTTAACCCACTTTTCCCCCCAGAATAAATCAAGCCCCATCATCCATCCAGATAAACTAGTTAATAAAAGTCCAAATAATAAAAAAAAGATCATAAGACCACCTAAGGCATTGTGACCATCACTTTTCTCAAATTTCATTTTTCTAATTAATTTTAAATGATGTTTAATACCTGAAAATGTTGGAAAAAAGTCTTTAAATCGAGCATTTTTAGGGCCACAAAAACCCCAAATAAATCGCATCAATAAACAGAACAATACATAATATCCTACCCATCGATGAGCAGTTTCGCCCTCTTCAAGAACAATAAAGTTCATCAAGAAAGCAACAGCAACTGACCAATGAAAAATTCTTATAACAGGGTCCCAAATGTACTCTTGCTTTGACATGAGGTTCTCCTTTAATTTTTATTGTTCTGTTTAACTATTTCTCCAGTCACAGGATGAAAATATATCTCTACTTTTTGACCATTTTTATCGTAACCATAGATTTCATAACAACCATGTGAGCTTTCTTCAAATATTTTTACTGTATAGCCCTGATCTTTTAAGTTTTGCTTGAACTGCCCTTTAGGTATCCAATTCGATTTATCTTCTCCACTGGTGCATGTTGGTCCAGCAAAAACACTTAAAGATACGCCTATCAACAATAAGATAGTTACTATTTTTTTCATATAAATCTCCATTAATTAAGTTATTTTAGCTTGCTTCATAACAAGTAAAAGAATGTTAACTAAAGTGACTTAAGGGAGGCTTAAGGGAAGTATAAAAACATTTTATATTGTTAAAATATGTAATTTATAAAGTGCTTTATAAGTCATTGCGAACTAAAAAGTTAGCTAACTCATTCCAAAAGATAGACTAATGCGATGATCAAACTTTTCAACAAAGAAAGCTTTATTTTCTAGAGGTATTGAAAGGACAGACTTAGTAAAACAGCTTAACTTTAATGAGTATTTATAAGCTACAAAGAATTGAAGAATAAATATTATAATTAACTCTTGCGAGTGTGTATTAAAAAAATTTCATAGAGCGATTAGGACAAATGAAATGATGCGAGTTTAAGCATCATTTTAATAAATTATAATCGCTCAAGTTAAACCACTTACGGGAGAAAATAAACCCAGTAACAGGCTCAGGAGATAGACTGGTAACTTCTTCCGACATATTTTTCCTATAAAAAGCGGAACAATGACTATTATGCCACACTGTATTTTTCATTTTATGATTCATTGTTGCTATATAAGCGTCCTGAAGTTCCTGTTTCACATCAATCGCCTTAATGCTTTTATTCTGCTTTACAGCGCAAATAGCTTGAATGATATAATCGGTTGCGACTTGCATATAAGACATTTGTGAACTATGCCCAGTTCCAGTATTTGGACCGTTAACTTTAAAGTAATTTGGGTAACCTGCAACGGTAATCCCCTTATAAGCAACCGCCTTTTGCTCCCACTCACTATTGAGATTTCTGCCTCCTACTCCATTCACTTCAAATGTGAGGGCTTTTTTCATATTAGAATAAGCATAATACCCTGTCGCGTAAACGATTATGTCTAGTGCAATAACGTTGCCTTCTTTTGTTTTAATACCATCTACTGTAATAGAATCAATCCCACTAATATCAACATCAATATTACTTTTGGACAAGGCTGGCAAATAAGTATTTGTTGGGATAACACGGCGACAACCTAGTTCATAATCTGGCATCATATGTTCACGTAATCGTTCATCTTTAATATATTTTTCAAGATGTTTTTTTAGTCTTCTTCTATAATTGCTTTTTAAAAATCGACTAATTGTGGTCATCCCTGGATAGCGACGAAAAGCAAGAAAACGAATATCATAAAAAATAAATACTGATAGACGAATAATATGACGAATGATCGGTAATGTTCGTAGGTAGCTTTCTACTTTACTGTAATGGCGATCTGAGCGAGGCAGAATCCACTGAGCCTTACCCATGAATAAAGTTAATCGTGAGACCTTATCTACAATAGCGGGCACAATTTGAGCCGCTGAACAGCCAGAGCCAATAATCGCAATACGTTTTCCCTCATAATCGACACTATGATCCCATTCTCCAGCATGAAAGATTTTCCCCTCAAAAGATTCTGCCCCCTCTATCTTAGGAGTATGTGGATTTGCTAGTACACCGCTAGTATCGATAACAAAACGAGAACTGTATTGTTCTCCTGTTACCGTTTCAATTAACCATTTGCAATTATTCTGATCGTAAGTGAGTCTGGTGACCGTCTGATTTGTCTTTGCTTGTTTACGCAAATTAAATTTATTAATAATATAATTTGTATAAGCGAGTAGCTCACTTTGTGGGGCAAACGTTTTTTTAAATGGGTATGCAACAAAAGAAATGGAATAAAGGCTAGTAGGAATATCGACTTCTGCTCCAGGATAAGAATTGACTTGCCAAGTGCCACCCAACTCTTTATTTCTTTCCAATATAATAAAATCATTGCATTGTTTTTTCTGTAAACGAATAGCAGCCATTAAGCCAGAGAAACCAGAACCAATGATGACAGTTTCAAAGTGTTGTTCTGTTTGGCAAGACTTGCGGCCTAATCTATCTTTTTCTTCTATAGTTAGTGTTGAATCATTAATCTTATTCATTTGAGCTTTCATATATCCATTTTCCCTACTTGAGACCAACACATCCTATAACCAATAATAAGAGGCCATATTACAAACTGTTACCTCTAAATAATGAGGTGTTAAGGCTTGTTTGATTTAAGGTAAGCGGTTATGGCAGAGAGCTCTTCAACACTAAATTTTTTGCTAACTTCACGCATTTTTATTTTATGTTTATTTTCAACATAAAAACCTCTTTCATCCCGGCTAAACATGGATAATTGTTCTAAAATATAAGGCCCATTTAAATGACTTATTTGAGGACTATTGGTAAAAAATCGTCCAATAATACTAGAATGGCAACCTTGACAATTAGTTTCATATAACAATTTCCCATTATCGATATCACCCGGTACCGTTTCAGTTGAATGAATAATAGGTAGAGCTTCATAATAATTAGCGATAGCTTGAAGCTCATTACTCTTAAGCTTTTTAGCTTGCTTTGACATCTCTTGTGTTTGCGGCGATAAACTATTCATACCACGCTTATCAAAACGAAAATTTTCTAACTGTCCAATTAAGTATTGCGCATCCATACCGTTCAATGAAGGTATGTTCTCTGTTGTATGGCAACTATTGCATTGTAAAATAACTTTTTTCAAATATTTATTTGAACTGTCTGTTGTAGAGGAACAACTTTGAATAGTAAAAAATAAAGTAACAAATATTGATAACGCGAGTATTTTATTCATCTAATTTCCTAACATCCATTTTGCTTTTTGATGTTGCCATGAGTTTACTTACAAGTATGTATTTTTATCATAACTAAAGTAACTTAAGGGAAACTTAAGAAAAGCTTAAAAACGTATTCAAAAAAATATAATAAATACAATTAACTAATTCAAGCATATAACTAACCTCAGTTCTGGATAAGCAAACCGGTAAACGGGTTTCTTTCCACACCGCTTTACGTCTTTATTGTGCTTGAAGTAGTAAGCCAGGTATTGCTTGCAGACAATCTTTAAAACTTAAGAAAGATTCATCAATAGAATAGATAGACTGAGGAGGAGTAAAACGTCCTATTACTTGCATCATTTTATGTGACAAATTAAAAATACCATCAGATAGGTCGGTATCATAGACTGAATCTTTAAAACCATCAGAATCGACCAGGTTGCTTAATAATTTAAACCAAGTGTCATTTCCACGCCCAGTTAAATCAATTATCTTTTAACTGGCTTAGTCGCATCATAAAAATCTATTAAAGAAATTTTCAATTATATGTTTATAGTCTATCGCTATCTTTATGTCTACATAGCACGGTGTTCATTCTTATATTATTAAACATTTATTTTTATCGCATTAATCAATATAAACAATCTGATATAATCTATTCAAGATCGGTATAAAAACTTAAACTCATTAAAATAAATTATTTTTATCACAGGAAAAATTATGTTCAAAAAACTTATAATCGTAACAACAATAACTATGTTGTCAGCTTGTAGCGTAATAAAAGATTACGTAAAACAACCGGACGTTAACTATAAGTCATTTGCGATTGGTGAAGTGTCGATGGACCGTATTGAACTTAATCCGACATTTAATATTGTAAATGGTAATGCATTTTCGTTACCGATTAATAGCGTAACTTATGAACTTTCATTAAATGATGAAAAGATGTTAGATGGTGAAACCGATGCTATTGGTACATTACCTGCGAATGGAAACAAAGACGTTAGTCTCTCACTTGCTTTAACAAAAGAAACATTAACATCTTTACAGCAGCTTCTATTTAAAGAAAGAAAATTGGATTATCAGATTAAAGGTAATGTAAATTCGTTAGGTTTAGCGATTCCTTTTGAACGTTCTGCAACCATCTATATCCCAGAAGTTTCAATTGCCGATCTTAAGGTTGTAAATGCAAGCTTTAGCGAGTTAGATATTATATTAAGTGTGGATGTTGATAACCAAAATGATTTCAATTTACCGTTAGATGATGTTAATTATTCAGTATCTTCAAAAGGTAGTGAATTATTTAAAGGCGCATTAAGTAGCCAAAAAATAACGAAAGGTAAAAGTAACCTTCAATTGCCATTAACCATTAAACCAAGTGATATGTTCAGTAATGTTTTCTCGCTATTATTGAGCCCTGAGTTACCATTACACTTCGAAATTACATCACCGTTGTTTACAAAGTCTTATGATCAAACAATTAACTTATCATCATTTATTCGTTAATTAAAACGATTAGCTGAAGCTTCAAACTCGAAGCTTCAGTTTTAACTTTATCGAAAAATTATTTTTGTATAGAATGACATTATAAATAATAAATTTACAAGCTCGAAATATCTTCACTTCAACCCGCCCTATTGATTCTTTATTTAACAGTAACGTCTGCTAACCCACACAACTTCTCAGCATCAATTCCATGGTTTATACGATCAAATATCTACGTAATACTCCGGTACTTATACCAATTATATTAAATAAAAGATCTCACTTTTGAGCATAAAAATGACTTATACCAATGGAATTAAATAAGTGTTCAGAGATTGCGCAGGAAAAATTAACACCAATAAGGCGTGAGTTGTAGGAGATAGTTGTTCTCACTTCAAAACTCACAACGCAGTTAGGGGTGATTTTATCCAGCAAGAATGATCACCTTATTAATTCTTTTGGTATTATTACTTCGATAATTGCTTTGAACGACACCAAACTAACGATGCTGTAGGGTATCAAAACTTAACATTTTGATATTTAATAGTAATATGCTTTCATTATTAAGAGCTGAGCTTATTCATAATAATACGTTTTATACTGCACGTTATTTAACTGATTAAGTAAACTTCGGTGGATCTAATAACCACGGAGTCAACTCTCTAGCAGATTTTGGTCTGCTTATGAAATAGCCTTGTGCAAATTCACAATTGTACTGCGCTAACCATAATAATGAGAACTCATCCTCAATGCCTTCTGCAACAACTTTAAGTCCCATGTTATGTGCTAAATCAATAGTAGATCGAACAATAATTTGATCATCAAGATCATGCTCAAGGCGTTGAATAAATGATTTATCTATTTTTAACTCATGGACAGGTAGTTGTTTAAGTTGTGCTAATGAAGAGTAGCCTGTTCCATAATCATCAATCGAGATTCTAAAACCGTAGTCTTTAAATTTACCTAATAACTTAATAGCAGATTTAGGATCGTCTACCACAGAGCTTTCTGTTACTTCAAGTGTTATTTGTTGTGGTTTAATGTTTTGAATCGTCATCATTTTACAAACAAACTCATAAAAATCAGACTCTTTTAAATTCTCAGCAGAAATATTAACAGAAATATTAATATCAAGACCTAACTTATTCCATTCTGTACATTGCATTAACGCCGCAACAAATACCCAACGAGTAAGACCTTCTATCTGCCCTGTTTTCTCTGCAATCGGTATAAAGCTATCAGGTGGAATCATACCAAGTGTTGGGTGTGTCCAACGTACTAATGCTTCTACATGCGTTACTTTTAATGAATATAAACATAACTTCGGTTGGAAATGGAGTTCAAATTGGTTACAAGGTATCGCTTGTCTTAAATCATTAATCAAGTTTAATCGTTCAACTGAATTAATGTCTAAATTAGGTTGATAGACTTGAATCAGACTACCGTTGTTTCGAGTATGATGTAATGCAGTATCTGCCATTTGCACTAATCGAGTAACATCTGAAGTATGTTCTGGATAGAGGGCAATCCCCATTCTCACTTGGAGTTGAAGGCTAATCCCTTGAAAACAAAATACATCCTCTAACTCTTTATTAACTTGAGCACTAACCTCATTAATTTCCATTGAATCTAATATCAAAATAAATTCATCTGCTCCTAAATGTACTAGTAATTGTACATGTTGATGCTCTGATATAGTTTGCAAACGAATAGCGAGTGTTTGAATAACTAAGTCACCGACGTCATACCCTAATGTTGCATTAACATCTTTTAAACGACTTAAGTTTAAATGAACCATCATAAAGTGATCATCTTTTAATGCAGACAACACTTCATTGAGTCTATGCCGATTAGGTAAATCGGTCAGGAGATCGTGATTAGCAAGACGAATAATAGCTTCCTCTCGTTGTGATAAGGCTAATTGCATATGATTAAACTCTTTAGCAAGTTGCCCTATTTCATTCTTATCTGTGAACTTAATTTTTTGTTCAAAATGTCCCGCCGCAATCTCTTTTGCATGAACAACTAACCGATTTATTGGTTTACTAATAGAAGCTGCAATCAAATAAGCACCAGATAACGAAGCAAACAATGTTAATGCTGCTAATAATAAAAGTTTTAACCACTGCTCTTCTATTAACAAGACAATATTTTCTCGCAAACTATACATATAAACACCAAACTCTCTATTTTTAAATTGAGAGATGACGGTATAAGTCGCGATATATTGCTCTGGTGTAATATTTTGGTTCACTGATTTAGCTAACGTCAACTTCTGATCATTTGACATTTTAAGGTTTTGTTTTGAAGAGGCACTAAGGAAAAACTCTCCGTCTTCTTTTAAAATAAAATCTGTTTGTAAGTGAGTAATGCTTTTAAATTCATTAGCTAAATCTTGATTTATTTCAAAACCAAAAATAAGCCAACCAATGTTTTTTGAGCTTACATTAATTGGTGAAATACTAACCTGATAAAGTACACCATCAATAATATATATTTGCGATTGCTGTTTAGTTGTCAGCCATTCTTGATAACGAAAATAACTTCCTAATTCATCTCCATGATGTATTTGATTTATATTTTCATCTTCACCATTTGTATGTGACACCCCTGAATGAGTAAAACGTCGTTGTAATTGTCCTGTAATAAATCCATCTAAAGAAATAGCCATTGCCAAGTCTGTATTGATACGTTCTCTATGATTATTCAAAGAGATCAATAAATTTCGCATATCGTTATTATTAAATATTTTTTTTTCACCGTGATCTTTTGCAGCAATTTCAGTAAATGCAGATAAGTATTCTAATCGGCGTTCAAATAATTCAGTAAAAATAGTCATTCCCGTCGTTAAACGGTTATTAATTTCAGCGTCTTCTTGATTTTTATTGGCGTCATATAGAGTCCAGAAAGCAATCCCTTGTACCATTAATAATATAGAAACAAATAACAAAAATATTTTGTTCTTTAGGCTCTTCATTATGTATTTATTTCCGTATATTTATGTAGCGTAAACAGCTAAATATAAAAAACATTTTTATATTTCTATTTCTGCTTTCTCAATTTATTTCAACGTGAAAATTAATATAAATTGTTATTATTTCATACCAGTGTATGAATGAAAAAATGCCTCAATAAGCCTATACAACAACTTATAAAATGCTCTATTATTTTTAAAAACGTCTATGGGTAAATTACATTATAAAGAGCAACAGATTCTGCCTATATAAATTCAATTTTTTAAAGTTATTTTGCTTAAATGAAAGCACCTAATTATAGGTAACACATTCAGGTTATGACTTAAGTTAGATTTAAATAATTTATTTAAAAATATTTACCTTAAAATACATAAGCTTGGTCAAATAGTATTATTAATCATGTTCTTAATTAATTTTAAATCTATATTCAGTGAAGTAAAATAGAAGTCTGTTTTAGTCTATACTAATTAATTAACAATCAATAGAGGCCAACATGTGACCATTGTCATATTGGTTATAAACCCAACTTATAATTTATAAATATTTGATATTTAATCCAATTGTAAAATTTAGAGACTTTAAAAAATAATTCTCATTCATTTAACACACCCAAATGAAAATAATTATCAGTAACACATGATTAATCATACTCTCCAGTCAATAACACTGTTATTTGTCATACGAATTAACATTAATTTTTCATCTAAAAAACTGGTTTTATGCTCTTTAAAGGTGCATATAACTATTGATTAAATTTAAGAATATAAATATATAAAATTAAATTAAATATTATCAATAAGATAGAAATCACATGGATATTGGAATACTTGTTGCAATAATATTTGATATTAATGGCAAATTATGACTTTTTAATAAAAATGGATTTTTAATTGGATTACTTTACCTTTGAAACTGAAATAGTTAATGCCAACTTAATTATGAAACCAAAATTTTAATGAAGTGATTATTTTTGATGTAAATTTACTTTTTAACAACTTACTTTTTAACAATTTATTTTTTAACAATTTACTTTTTAACATAGTTATCTATTTTGATGATCTTATCATTTGGCACAATATAGCAATGCAATTTAATAGAATACTAACCTTATCTTTGCATTAATATTACGACTTTCCATAGGGTATAAATGATGTCTACACAATTACAAGTTTCGGTTGGTGAATATTCAGATAAAGGTCTTAAAACTATCAATCAAGATGCTAATGGCTTTTATATTCCACAGGAACCTATGTTAACGAGTAAAGGTATTGCTATTGCAATTTCTGATGGCATCAGCAGCAGTGATGTCAGTCAGTTAGCAAGTGAAGCAAGTGTTAAATCATTCCTAGAAGACTATTTCTGCACTTCAGAAACTTGGTCAGTAAAGAAATCAGCACAACAAGTCTTAGTCGCTAATAACTCATGGTTATTTTCGCAAAGTCAGAAAAGTAATTATCGCTACGATAAAAATAAGGGGTATGTTTGTACTTTTAGCGCACTCATTATTAAATCCACTACAGCCCATTTATTTCATATTGGTGATTCACGTATTTATTTAATACGTAATAGTAAACTCGAGCTATTAACTGAAGACCATCGTCATTGGATATCTAAAGACCAGCATTATCTAACAAGAGCGATGGGAATGAGTCCTTTCGTTGAACTTGATTACAGTACCGTCAATCTTAAGATTGGAGATGTTTTTATTTTAGCTACCGATGGAATATATGAACACAATACTGAAGAATTTATTATTGAAACGGTTAATAATTACAAAAATGATCTCAATAAAGCTTGTGAAATAATTGCAGAAAATGCACTAAAACAAGATAGTGATGATAATCTAACATTACAAATAATCGATATCGTTAATTTACCGAATAAAACATCCGATGAAGTTTATGCTCAACTTACAGAGCTTCCATTTCCTCCCCTTTTACAAGCCCGTATGCAATTCGACGGTTATGAAATTATCGATACATTACATGATAGTTCTCGAAGCCACATCTATTTAGCGATAGATAATGAAAGCAAACAGAAAGTGGTTCTGAAAACCCCCTCAACAGATTTATCATCTGACCCAGCTTATTTAGAACGTTTTTTAATGGAAGAATGGATAGCGCGAAGAATAAACAATGCACATGTATTAAAACCATGTTTACAAACACGTGAACGTCATTTTATTTACGTCACTACCGAATTTATTGAAGGTCAAACCCTCACGCAATGGATGATTGACAACCCTAAACCCGATTTAGAAACTGTCAGGGGGATTATTGAACAAGTAGCTAAAGGTCTGCTAGCATTTCATCGACAAGAAATGATTCATCAAGACTTAAGACCTGAAAATATTATGATCGAAAACAATGGATTAGTGAAAATAATTGATTTTGGTTCCACTAAAGTGGCTGGATTGATGGAAATAAACTCCCCATTAACACATCAAGATAACTTAGGTACTGCGCAATATACTGCACCAGAATATTTTCTGGGGGAATTAGCAGCTAGTAATGCTGATATATTTTCATTAGGCGTGATCACTTATCAAATGCTAACTGGAAAATTACCGTTTGGTACTGAAATCGCTAGAGCTAAAACTAAATCAGCACAAAAGCGTTTGCAATATCGTTCGGTTCTAGACGATGAGCGTGAAATTCCAGCATGGATTGATGATACTCTTTGGAAATCACTTAACCCGAATCCTCAACATCGCTACCATGAATTATCCGAGTTCTTATATGATTTACGTAATCCCAGTAAGGATTTTTTAAATAATATTCGCCCTCCTCTATTAGATCGAGATCCGTTGTTATTTTGGAAAGGATTATCCTCTGGATTAGGCATTATTATTATTATGCTCTTATTATTTCAATCCAAGTAATAAATAGCTTACTCGAGATTAAACATCAATCATCAAGTTATACCGATTACATTAAAAGTAAGTGCTCTAAATTTAGTGCAGGACAAAGACTTAGTTTAAGGCATAAGTTGGACCTTTGGGCGGTTAACTAAAACAGTTTAATACTTTAACCTTTACGAAACTTATAGCGATAAATAAGTTATTTTAATACGTAAAATAACTTATTTAATTAGTGATTGATGGTAAGTTTTTTTGATTATATAAAGAATGAATTAATGTACTACACAAGCGAAAAGAAATTATTAAGCTACTTTTAACTTGTGTGTTGAATCATGACAATATTTAAATATGAATTAATAGTGTGTATTACTGTGTTTTCTAAAATAATCCCTATAAAAAATAGTCCCTATAAATAATTTAATTGTTAAGAAACTAGGTTTTATTGTTTTTGCTTTCACTCTTATCGTCTTTGTACAGCTGCTCAGCTAAGCTTTCTTCACTATCTGCACACATATAAATACGACTAGAGCAAAAAGGTGTTAACGGTAAAGCGGAAGTTAGATTCAGATCATCTTCACTGTCATTATTAACTTGCTCATTCATTCCTAACTTATTAAGAATTCGTTGTGCCCAAAACCATGAAATCAACCCAAATAATATAGCGCCTACCGCTTGGCCAGCAACCACGCCTAAAGCACCAAACCACAGACCACCAAAATAAACAAAAGGAATAGTGCCGATCGTTGCTTTACCTATATTCATGACGGTAGAAGTACTCGGATATCCTAAATTGTTAAAGGTGCCGTTAGCAATGAACATCACACCGTTAAATATAAAGACAATACACAGCCAAGTGCAGTAAAAATCAATCATTTCAGCGGCATCACCCTCGGCTCCAAAAGCACTAATAATATGGTTTTTAAACAGGCCAATAATTACTGCTATCACCACTACATAAGCGGCAGTGAATTGTAGTGCTCGTTTATTAGTCAGGCGCACGCGGTCGTATAATAACGCCCCAAAATTTTGTCCAATAATAGGGCCAACTGCACCAGAAATAGCAAAGATCATACCAAAAGCAACTGGCAATAAACGCCCTATGACAGCCCAACCGGCAACATAGCTATCTCCAAATGATGCAATCATCATAGTCACATAAGCATTGCCTAAAGGAGTCGCGATATTGGTGCTCATTGCAGGGATAGCTACGTTAAATATTTCTTTTTGATCTGCAAGCCACTGACTATAATTAAATTTCCCCATTAATTTATGAATATGTGTAACACCATATAACGCTACCCAAGCAACGGCAAACCGAGAAATAACAGAAGCAATAGCAGCACCATGTAAACCTAAGCCAAAAGCAAATATAAACAGTGGGTCTAATACCGCATTCACTCCGCCACCCGCCAATGTTGAGTACATAGCAAGTTTAGCATCGCCAACGGAACGTAAAGCTGCACCGGCACTCATTGCCACACATAAAATAGGTAAAGACGGTAATAGAATACGTAAATAACTAACCGCTAAATCATGTGTTTCACCTTGAGCACCAATTAAACTAACCAATTCAGGTGCAAAATACCAAGTCAAACCTGCAATGATAACGCCAACAATAAAACCAGAAACTAAAATATTAATGACTAAACGCCGGGCTTTTTCTCTATCTTGTTGCCCTATTGCCCTTGAAACTAAAGCGGTCATCGAAATCGATAAACCAATACTGATAGATGTGGTAAAGAAAGCAATCGTACCCGCATAACCAACCGCCGCAGCGAGTTCTGTTTCACCGAGAAGGCTAATAAAAAAGAGATCAGCCAAATCTACAATAAATAGCGCTGTTAAACCAATCGCATTGGTAGATGACATAACAATAATATGATTAAAAATATTACCGCTAACAAATTTTCCTTTCACCATAAGCTAAATTCCAAATACAAAACAAGAGAGTATGAAAATCAAAAGGCTCAATAATAATACCAATCACAATAAATAGCTTATCTATTTTACTTGTTAAAACAGCCCACTTCCTCGTTATAAATTTCGTAAAGGGAACAGCCATTTACGTCAATTTACGCCTTGAATTGTACTGTTTTTCCAGCGCAAAATTTAGATAACATATTTAATGTAATCGGTATAAAACGATATTGGATTGAGCTATTCGTGACTAAACAATAGATAAATTATATAAAAATAAAGTTAAAGCAGATGAGTATAGTGGATATCAAACAAGGTGACGAGGCTAGAAATGAAAAAAGCCAGCAAGATGCTGGCTTAAACAATGTTAAAAAATTAACTAACTATTATTTTTTGTATTCATCATGTGATGTTTTAATTTTGTAGAAAGTAGCTTGTACAAAATCTTCTGGGTCACCTGTGTTGTTTTGGTTGTATGCACCCACTTTAAAGTACATGTAACGACCACCTTGGTCATAACCACTTTTACTCATATCAACAACTTGAACTGCATCATCTTTTCCATCACGTTTTACTGTAACAGTCATGGTGTTGCCTTCAACTTTAATTTGGTATGAGAATACTTCACCTAACGCAATACCATCATCAACTTCACCACTTAAATCGCCTACTAAACTAAAGTAGTTATCTGAACCTTCAAGTGTATTTTCATGTGCAAAGTAAACTGAACCTGTATCTCTGTTTGGTAATTTACGGTAGTAAAGGCGGATTGGCTCATCATCTTGATCATGGATTTGACCGATAATGAAACGACCTACTTGGCCTAACTCACCTGTAGAAGTTGTACTATCTACTTTCATTGTTACATCTAACGTACCGTCTACACCACCAGCTGCTTTAAGATCTGCTTCTGGCGCACTACCAAATACCCAGTTGTTTTTGTTAACCCCTTTAGTAGAGATAGACTTATCTCCTCGGCGTAACATTTCACGCATTTCAGTACGTGTGTATTTAGTGTTTTTAGAGGTACGAGTTCCTTTAATGAATGTTTTAATCACTAAACCGCCATCATCACCCGTATAAAATAGTTCAGGTTGTTCGTAACCTTGGTTTAAGTACCATTCATCTACATTATCAGGCTTACCATTTTTATCGTGATCAAATGGTTGTGATAAATACCATGTTGTTAAGTCAAAGTTCTCACCTGGTTTATTACCTGCTAATGGCACTGCTGGAATTGTTGGAGATTTTAGTGGCACATCCCACCACGTTTTTTTACTACAATCAGAAACGGCTGAATCACATTTTAAAGGAACATGCGTACCGAAGTCTCCTAAGCGCAATGCTTTCATTTTAGCTTTTTCTTTTGCTTTTTTCGCTTTTGCTGCTTTATCTAGTATTTTATTTTCTGCTGCATTAGCTGCAATAACGTCATCAGTAATAAATTCATTTGGAAGACAAGTATTAACTGCACAATTTACTGCATAAAACTCAGTAACACTATTCCACATATTTTTAGTATTACCATGCCCTACGTATTTAACGTAACGCGCTTTAACAGCTGTAAATGGGAAGCGTTCGATTGATGTTACCTTACCAGACGAATTCATACCCTCAAGAACAGTTGTCCATGTATTGCCATCTTCACTAACTAAGATATCAAATTTACTAGAACGTTGGTGTCCTTTAGAAAATGCAATACGCACTGCATCAAATTCAGCAACTTGACCGTAATCTAAAGTAGCGTAAGCATTATCACCACTTGCTGACCAACGCGTTGAAATGTCACCATCGATTAAACGATCTGGGCCATTTCCGTCATGAACACTAGATTCTGTAGCAACAACGGTTAGTGCCGTTTGAGTACCTGCTAAGTTAATTGGACCTGTTGGCGCATCTGCTGTAGTAGCACAACCTGATAATGCAACAGCAATAGAAGTACTTAAAAATAAACTTAATTTTCCGTGTTTCATTGGAACCCTTATTTATATTATTTAATGATGTAACAAATACAATTTCAACCTGTATAAAATGATTTTTTATATCCGCCAAATCTGCAAATGATGTTCTTTATTTCTTGCTTATTAGACTACATTAAGTTTTTCTAGTAAGTATTGAAGATTGTCAGAAAGTCTAAACTAGATCGCAGTTTGGACATAAAATTGGCAAGAAGTTAGATCTACTGAAAGTTTAATTAAAAAACCTCATGCCTATATAATAGGCACTCTAGCGTTTTAATAAAGAATTAAACATCAACTAGAGAACAAAAATATCCCCCATCACTAAATAATTTAATTGATTAAAAACAACGTTTAGAATATTTAAAATGTAAAAATATAGATCATGATTTGATACTTGATAATTGGGGGTTTTAAAATCTGATTAAGGAGAGCCGATAAAAAACACTCGCTTTCATTTGTGCTTCCATTTGTATTATAAAAATGCAACGAAAATATTTATTTCATACATTTTTAAATCCATTTTATGAATATTCCCTTTATATTGAATTCAACATCACTCACTTTTTATTGATAGATCTAGTTCATTGATAACTTTATTGTCGATGCGATATCGATTAGCTAATTAGATAACAAATACCAGTCTGTTTATCGTTCTTTTTTTTATGTTAGATGACCTGAATTTATAATAATTTAACCCTGTTTTATCACTTCTCCTTAATTTTTTAGTTGAATATGTTAATGTATATTTACTGAACTTAGCGTTATTCATAAATGTATTTTTAATGGAGAACTTCTAATGAACAAGTCGATACAATCTTTACAAGAACTTGAAATTAATGGTGAAACTTGCCACTACTATAGCTTCCAAGGGTTATCTGACAAATATGACCTTTCCCGATTACCCTTCGCCGCAAAAATCCTACTAGAAAACCTATTACGACATGCCGATAGAGATTTCGTACAACAACAAGATATCGACATTTTAGCCAAATGGGATGTAGATAATTGGCAAGATACAGAAATCGCCTTTGTCCCCTCTCGTGTAATCTTACAAGATTTTACAGGTGTGCCCGCCGTTGTTGATTTAGCAGCTATGCGTGATGCCATTGTAAAAATGGGTGGACAAGCTGACAAGATTAACCCCTTAAATCCAGTAGAACTGGTGATTGACCACTCTGTCATGGTAGATGTCTTTGGACAAGCTGATGCAATGCAGCAAAATACGGCCATTGAGTTTCAACGTAATAATGAACGTTATCAATTTCTACGTTGGGGACAACAAAGTTTTTATAATTTTAAAGTAGTACCTCCCGGTCGAGGCATCGTACACCAAGTTAATTTGGAGTACTTAGCAAGAGTTGTTTTTAACAAAGCAGAACAAGATAATTTACTTTATCCAGACACCTTAGTAGGTACTGATTCACATACCACCATGATCAATGGTTTAGGCGTTTTAGGTTGGGGTGTCGGCGGTATAGAAGCCGAAGCGGCTATGTTAGGTCAACCCGTTACCATGTTACTACCTGAAATTGTTGGTTTCGAATTAATTGGACAGTTACCCGCAGGTACAACAGCTACAGATTTAGTATTGACCATCACGGAACAATTGCGTGCAGCAGGTGTTGTAGGGAAATTTGTAGAATTCTTTGGTGAAGGAGTGAATCAGCTGACTTTAGCTGATCGCGCAACCATTGCTAATATGGCACCTGAATATGGTGCAACCTGTGGTATTTTCCCTATTGATCATCAAACTATTGATTACTTAAAATTAACTGGTCGCGATGACCAACATATCGACCAGATTAAAGTTTATTTAAAAGCAATGGACATGTGGGGAACAGAATCTCAACAAAATGCTATCTATCATCACCGCTTATCGCTAAAACTTGATGATGTAGTCCCTTCTATCGCAGGACCTAAGCGACCACAGGATAGAATTTCATTAGATACAGCAGGAGCTGCTTACCGTGACTGGTTAGATTTGCAAAGTAACGTTAAACAGATAAATTATAGTCAAGATAAAAATAGTTTTGAAAGTGAAGGAGGCCAATCTTCGACGTTATTACCCGCAGACAATGGAGATGCCGGCGTTCCTTGCCACTATGACGGTGAAGATTTTGTATTAAAGCATGGTTCAGTCGTTATTGCTGCGATTACCAGTTGTACCAACACTTCTAACCCATCTGTATTAATTGCCGCAGGATTATTAGCAAGAAATGCAAGACAGCGAGGATTAAATGTTAAACCTTGGGTTAAAACGAGTTTTGCGCCTGGTTCACAAGTGGTTACTGATTATTTACTTAAATCTGGATTAAATGAAGACTTGGACGCGCTTGGGTTTCAATTAGTGGGGTACGGTTGTACTACTTGTATCGGTAATTCAGGTCCTTTACCTACTGAAATCAGCAAAGCCATCCACCAGGGAGATTTATCTGTCACCTCGGTTTTATCGGGTAATCGCAATTTCGAAGGACGTATTCATCCAGAGGTACAAGCCAACTATCTCGCTTCACCTCCTTTAGTCGTTGCCTATGCATTAGCTGGTAATATGAAAATAGACCTTGTCAAAGAATCACTAGGTGACGACGCCTCAGGTAATCCTGTTTATTTGCATGATATATGGCCAGATAACCAAGAAATTAAACAATTTATCGAAAACTCTATCGACAGTTCAATGTTTACTAAACGTTATTCAGATGTTTATAGCGGCAATAAAGACTGGCAAGCATTAGACGTGATACAAAGTAAAAAATATAATTGGCCAGATTCTACTTACGTTAAATTACCGCCCTTTTTTGATGATATTAGTTCACAAATCCCCAAAATTAATGACATTAACAATGCTCGTTGTTTATTAAAGTTAGGTGATAGTGTGACGACTGACCATATATCGCCTGCAGGTTCAATTGCACTAGATAGCCCTGCTGCTGAGTACTTACAGAGTGCAGGTGTTTCTGCAAAAGATTTTAACTCTTATGGTTCTAGACGTGGCAACCATGAGGTCATGATGCGTGGTACTTTCGCCAATGTACGTTTGCGCAATTTATTAGCGCCCGGTACAGAAGGTTGTTGGACACGAATGATGCCATCGGGCGAAAAAATGAGTGTATTTGATGCGGCTATGCAATATAAGCAACAAAACATACCTTCAATTGTCTTAGCGGGTAAAGAATATGGAACAGGAAGTTCGCGGGATTGGGCTGCTAAAGGGCCTGCACTATTAGGTGTTAAAGCAGTCATTGCACAAAGTTATGAACGAATTCATCGTTCTAACTTAGTGGGTATGGGAATCTTGCCTTTACAATTTATAGGTGACGATAGTATTGATTCATTAAACCTAACCGGTGAAGAGCAATTCAGTATTCCAGCGGTAAGCGCAGGACAAAAAACGGTAACGGTATCGGTTGTTGATAAAGATAATAATAAACAATCTTTTGAAGTCAAAATTAGAATCGATACTCCCAATGAGTTTAGTTATTACCAAAATGGAGGAATACTGCATTATGTGTTACGTAATTTAGCAACGGAAAAATAAGATTTTAGGCTTCTAAATTATTTTTGGCGTTGTATCTTTTCTAGATCCATATATAGAATAGATCTTTTGATGTTTTAATACTTGTGAATAAACACAGATCATACTGTTGGTCTGTGTTTTTCCTTACCATTTTTACTACTATTTTCAGTATAGATACCTTTTTATAGTCATTTGAATTTTTATAGTTATTTGAGTTTTTATAGTTATTTGAATTTTTATTTATTGGTTTCAACCATTCATTCAATGTTCGACCATTTGAATTTATCAACTCGTTTTACAATGTCTATTTCAACGACCCAGTAATCTGAAAATACGAGCCCTAACATTAATACCAATTACATTAAATAAGTTATTTTAACCAGTAAAATAGTTCAGGTGGTTAGTGTGATTAGTATAAATACATCCACCAGCCAATATCATAAAAATCACAATGATTGTCACAATACCTATGCCCATAAAAAATCCCCCCTATAACACCCATTAAAATGGTATTTATGGATAATATATAGCATTAAAGACCATTTTAATGTTTTTTTAAAAAACGAAAAAATCACAGGTCACAAGAACCAATAAAACGGTATTTAATACTTAAATTAAGCAATAACAACCACTTTAATAGTATTAGTTAACTTTATTTTCCCACGTGGTATAGTGTTATTAATAGAAACGGAGGTAGCATGAATATTAATGATAGTCCGAGAGTTATAGCAGAAATATTAGGTGAACGACTTAAACAAGCACGTTTAAATGCAAACCTTTCTCAAGAAGCACTCGCTTTAATGGTCGGCTTATCTAAAAATACTATTATTAACGTTGAAATAGGAAGAACTAAGCTAGAAACAATGATTGCTGTTATGCAAGGTCTTGGTTTGCTTGACCAACTCTCTCTTTTCCTTCCGGAGCAACCCGTTTCACCAATACAAATAGCTAAAATGAAAGGTACAGAACGTAAACGCGCCTCTAAAAATACAACCCAATTAGATAAGCTAAAAAATAACAATCAAGAGAGTGAACTCGAATGGTAGAAGCAGTCAGTGTTAAATATAAAGAGCATGAAGTCGGTGCGCTAAGCTTTAATAGTGAGACGGGCTTAGGTGCTTTTGAGTATGACGCCAGTTTCATCCGTAAAGGCATTGAGCTTTCACCTCTTAAAATGCCTTTATCGAAAAATATCTATAGCTTCCCTGGTCTTGAAAGAGAAACCTTTAAAGGACTACCTGGTTTAATTGCAGATTCACTCCCTGATGACTTTGGTAACTCAGTATTAAATGCATGGGTTGCAAGTCAAGGTCGAACACCAGACAGTATATCGCCACTTGAAAGACTGCAATATACAGGAAAACGAGGAATGGGTGCATTAACTTACTCCCCTGCAACTCAAGTTAAAAAATTTAATGCTTCAAATAAAATAGAAATACAATCACTAGTGTCCGTTGCACAAGAAATATTAACAGAAAGAGATAACTTTAGTGCTGAACTAAAACATCCAGACCAACAAGACAAACAAGCAATGCTATCGCTTATGTCTGTAGGAATGAGTGCGGGTGGCGCAAGACCTAAAGCCGTATTAGCTTTTAATGAAGACTTCACACAAGTTAGATCAGGTCAAACCAACGTTCCAGTAGGCTATAAACATTATTTAATGAAGTTTGACGGTGTAAGTGAGCACAATAAAAGTAGTGAAACATTTGGTGACCCAATGGGTTTTGGCGCGATGGAATATGTTTATTATTTAATGGCTCGTAGCTGTGGCATTACTATGACTGATTGCCATTTATTAAATGAAGGGGAAAGACGGCACTTTATCACTGAACGGTTTGATAGGATCGGGAATCAAAAAGTTCATACGCAAACTCTTAACGGTCTGGCACATGTAAGCTATAAACAGCCAGGTTCTTTTTCCTATGAGGAATTGATAGGCATAGCCAGACAATTAAAATTAAGCCAAGTAGAAGCAATGCAACTATTTAAACGTATGGTATTTAATATAGTAGCAAGAAACCATGATGATCATGCTAAGAACTTTGCATTCATATTAAATGAACAAGATAAGTGGGCATTATCCCCTGCTTATGATATTGCATACAGCTACAAACCCGGTAATAAATGGGTGAATAATCACTGGATGAGTCTTGCAGGTAAAAGAGATAACTTCAATCGTGAAGATTTTTACAAATTCGAACGTCTCAGCCCTATATTTACTAAAGCAAAAATCAATGAAGTGATTGATGAAACGATTGAAATGGTTTCTCGATGGAAAATCTTAGCCATTGAACATGAAGTACCACGTTCATTAATAGAGGAAGTAAATAAAAACTTAAGGTTACACATCTAACGTAAAATTGATCAATCTTTTAACTCGTAGGCATATCTCTTTTATATTCTTTGTTACCCTAATTAAGGTAGTGAACAGATAACATCTTTATGTTGACTGTTCACTATGAGTATCAAGAATCGCTTTGTTAATTGCTTAATTATTCTTTATTTCTTTAGTTATTTAGAATAACTAAAAGTTACTTAGATAAATTAACTACTTAGGTAAATTAGAAAGTGCTTTGAATAGATTCGGTGTGGCTAACACTTCTGTTTGTTCTTGTTTAGTTAAATAACTCACTGCTTGATTGATATCCATAGCTTCACTAATTTTCATAGCGGCAGTTGCTTCAACAGAATTAACCTGCCCACGAGGACGCGGAGGGATATGATCAACAAAAGTCAAATGAATAGCATGCCATTGAGGGTTACTAGCTAATTCTACTAAGTTAGGACAACGCCTTAAAGTTTCTTCGTAAAAAAGACTTATCTCATCCATAGATTGTCGAATCAGCGGTCTTTGAGTCTCATCAGGAGTTTGTAACAAGTGCATTTTTTTTATCAGGCCTCCCAACCACCAAGAGCCAGTCAACATAGATAAAGGTACAGAAAGCAACATACCCGCAATAGCTGGCGATAACCATACTAACAATGCCAAAGAATTGAAATAGGCAGCAAAGGTTAAAAACACACCAAATATCATGTGCCAACGATGTCGATAGAATAAGTATTTAACAGGTAAGCTACCGTCACCACGACGCTGTGGCTCCCAACCAGAATCTTGACCAATTAAAATCGACATAACAGCCCCGCTATGAATCAGCATCATAATAGGTGCAATAAGAGCAGATATAATCACTTCAAGAATGAAACTGAACGTTAATACAATAAAACCACCAGCACTTTTCCTTGATTTTCCATCAAGCATGTATGAAATAAATCCAAGTGTTTTTGGTGTAAATAAAATGATCATCGTAAATATAAACAAACTCAAAGCACGCGCGGCATCCATCGTCGGCCAAGATGGAAAAAATGAAAATTCGTTAGCAAAATATTCAGGTCGAATAAATTCAGCTTGTAAAGAAAGTCCTAGCCCAACCATAATAAGCATTAACCATAGCGGAGAAGATAAATAAGACATAATCCCCGTCAGCAAATGTATACGGCTCACCCAATGTAAGCCTTTAGCTGTAATAATACGACCATGTTGTAAATTACCCTGACACCAACGACGATCTCTAATAGCAAGGTCGGTCATTGTAGGAGGACTCTCTTCATAGGACCCCTCTAAGTCCGAGGCAATAATAACACTCCAACCAGCTCGTCGTATTAACGCGGCTTCAACAAAGTCATGACTAAGAATATGTCCACCAAACGGAGGTGGGCCTTTAAGATCTGGTAAACCCGCAGAAGACATAAATGCTTCACTACGTATAATGGCATTGTGCCCCCAAAAATTACCTTCTTTATCTGTCCACCAAGCAAGGCCACTCCCTACTACAGGCCCATATATACAGGTTGCAAATTGTTGTAATCTAGCCATTAACGTAGTGCCATTAATTAACTGCGGAATAGTTTGAATTAACCCAGTATCAGGATCAGCTTCCATACGACGAGTTAGTTCTACTATCGTATCAGCTTCCATTAAACTATCAGCATCTAATACTAATAAGTGATCATAATTACTGCCCCAACGACGACAAAAATCGGCTACATTACCTGCCTTTCTTGCGGTATTTTTGTGCCTACGACGATAGTACACATTAATCGTTTTACCTATCCGCTCTCGTAATAAATGAAAACAAGTTTCTTCTGCTAAAATGACATCAGGGTCAGTTGTATCACTTATCACAAACCAATCAAACGCACTTCCCTCTCCTAATTTACTAACAGCAGAGGCCATTACGTCAATTGAAGCAAAAACTTGATCGGGTGCTTCATTATAAGTTGGCATTAATACCGCGGTTCTACTCATTAATTTTGTTGTTAAGCACTCAGAGGGACATCGTCTTTGACGAAGCACTAAAAAGAACCCCACAATTGAACTACTAAAAGCGACGGTGATCCAACTAAACGTTAAACCGAATAAAAGTAGAAATAAATATTGAACAAAGGTCACTTGCCCAACAGTCAAGACTGAGCGCATTTCATTGATACCCCAGATAGACAGCAATAAAGCAGAGCCAAGTACTAACAAGCGTCGTCCCCCATGAGAATCACAACCGTTAGCATTGATTGGAGAACGTTTATTTTTTGTATCAAAACTATCTAAGGATTGTGCGGGCATATTGCCGACAACCTGGTCTGGCATTCCTGGTTTAACATCCGATAAACTTGAATGAATTGCTTTAGAACCGTCTACTTTAATATCAGATTGCCTATCAAATTCATCGAGTTTTAAAGAACTTAATTTGTCCATTGATACATCCAAGTTTCTGCTTTACGACCATCTGAAAAAGCTAAGTCTAACCGTAATTCAATTAACTCTAGGTCTAAGGGATCAAGTTCAAATGTAACACGATAGCCATTATTATGAGGGTTATCAGTCACTACGATATTATGAATTTCGCCAGCAGAATTTTTAACGGTTGCTTCAGGAGCTTGCTTTTCAACATTAAGCAATGGGTTAGGAAACTTATAATCAATAACAAATAAGCGTTTGGGTGTTGGTCCATTAATACCAGCACGTCCACTTTTTGTTGAATCAACAATTGCTTCACCTTGTTCAACGGTAGGTTTTGTCCCCCAAAATAAGCGGTAAGAAAATTGATATTCAGAACCAGCGGGAATCACTTTACTAGGAGCCCAATAAGCAACAATATTATCGTTTATTTCAGAGTCAGTGGGAATTTCAACCAACACTACGGCGCCTTTAGACCAATTACCAACAGGTTCAACCCATAAACTAGGACGACGTTCATATTGAGCCTCTAAATCCTCGAAATTATTAAAGTCACGATTGCGTTGAATAAGGCCAAAACCTAACGGTGCATTATCTGAAAAAGCACTAATTTGTAGGTTAGTGGGATTTCGTAATGGACGCCATAACCGTTCCCCTCGTCCATTAACTATCAATAATCCATCAGAGTCATGAACACGAGGACGGAAGTCATCTACATTTTCACGACCGTATGAAGAAAACATAAACATACTTGTTTCAGCGGCTAAACCTACTTTATCTAAATCGACCCGAGGAAAAAGTGTCGCTTCAATGTCCATCACCGTATTTTCACCTGGACGTATAGTAAAACGATAGGATCCTGTTGTGCTCGGACTATCTAACAACGCATAAACAACAATTGAGGCACTTTCATTAGTTGGTTTTTCAATCCAAAAAGCACGAAAACTAGGAAATTCTTCGCCTTCAGGATCCGCTGTTTTTAACGCTAAGCCTCGTGAAGATAATCCATATGCTTGATGTTTACCTAAAGACCTAAAATAACTTCCTCCTTGAAAAACAGCTAGTTCATCGAAGTAGTTTGAATTATTTAAAGGGTTATGCAAACGCAGTCCAGCAAAACCAATATCCTCGGTGGGTAATGGTTTTTGCATGACTTCCCCTGTAGTAAACATGCTAGGGTCATAACGTAAGTGAGTAGAAACACCATCATCCACAATCGCGACTTCCACAGTTTCTTTGAAATAAAAGCCACGATGAAAAAGTTGCATTTGAAATGGTAACTCCCCCCCTGCCCAGATCGAAGAAATTGGATTAAAACGAATATCCCGATATTCATCGTAATTCAAATCTTGCAAACTAGAAGGTAAAGTAAGATTAGGTTCTTGGTAAGCTTCTTTAGACAGTTTACGCGCTAAATCTGTAACCGTGTTACGGTCAAATTTTCCATTAATAGTGTAAAGTGCTTTCGTTGAATTCATCGTTTTTGATGTTTCAGCTTGTGTCACTAAAGGAATAATTGAAATAGTTATACTGGGTAACAAAAAGCCCATTAGACTCAATTTTTTACAAAAGTTGGAACGTAAAGACTTGTGTAATAAATGCATATATTTAAACTCTTAAGTGTTGAATAAAAAACAATTAACTAAACTAACCAGCCAAATAAATTCAATGCAATACAAAATCAATCCTAACGAGATATACGCTTTTTTTGTATTCTCCAAATATAATTAAATAGAATAATATTTTAAAAATACGGAGTAATTCATTTAAGTACTTGATTTAATGATTCGTATATTAGAATTTAAAAATAGTTTTATTTTGATATAAAATAACTTTTAAATTCATAAAAAATACACAATTAGTAATAGTTAAGTAGATAAAACAAAGACTTTCATAACTATCGACTACTAAATGAACTATAAGTTCTAAAATAATCATCAATAGAATGACTTAATACTGAGAGATATTAATGACGATCATAATGTCAGTTGATCCTTCTATAGAGATCTGACTTTTATCTACATTTTTAATTTTTTATTTGTAATACGTGTGGGCTAGAGGCTTTGAAGTAAGATGAAAAACTACATCTGTTTTTTATTTGAGTTGGAGAATAAAAATACAAACTTAATATGACCATAAAACACCAATAAGATGAAGCGAGTACATAAACCTAAGATCATGATTAAAAGCATTAACGACGTACTACAAATTCATTTGATTAAAACATACGACGTTTTCATCAAAAAAACACGGTGAATTAAGGTAGATAAATAGGATATCCAATTTGCATTTCCAACTAATAAGGTTGAGTATATTAACCACTTATTAATCAAGTAGAGAGTGGATATGTATCAGATTGTTGCATCAGATCTGGATGGCACATTGTTGACATCTAAACATCAAATAACAGCTTATACCAAACAAGTCCTCACACAATTACACCAACAAGGAAAAGCCTTTATATTTGCTACAGGCCGACATCATGTAGATGTTGCAGATATGCGCAAAAAAGTTGGTATTCCTGCTTTCATGATCACCTCTAATGGTGCACGTGTTCATAACAGCGACAATCAAATCATTTTTGAAAAGAATATTAATCCACTGATCATTCAAAACATGATGAAAATCCTTGCAACAGATAACACTATTCAAGTTAATTTGTATCAAAAAGATGATTGGTTAGTTAGCCGAGAAGATTTTTACGACACCAATAACCGTGAGCACTTCTCCTATAAAGTCTTTGATATCAATAACCCGCCAGTAGATGGCATCGCAAAGATATTTATAAAACATCAAGATCGAAGCCACGATAAATTGGCGTTATTAGAATCTAAACTTAATCAGTTATTTGCAGATAATGTCCATATCACTTTCTCATCACCTTGTTGTCTTGAAATCATGGATGTAGGTGTATCGAAAGGACAAGCGCTTGAAGCCGTTGCTAAAATAAAAGGTTACGAATTAAAAGATTGCATCGCTTTTGGTGACGGTATGAATGATTTTGAAATGCTTTCAATGGCAGGAAAAGGCTTAATAATGCAAACAGCACATCACAAAGTAAAGGAAGCTTTACCCAACCTTGAAGTAATTGGTAAATGTGACGATGAAGCAGTGGCAAATTACCTTTCTAACTATTTGTTAATAAAAGATTAATCACATTTAACATTATAAAAAAACAAACAAACATTAAACTACTAAGTGATGCTACATGCATTCTAACTATCTTTAAAACAGATAAAAGGTAAGTCTACAGCAAATGGAATTGCAGTAAACTTGTCCTGTTTATTATCTACTCATAGTACTCATGAAGTTAACTATCAATCATTTTTTAAAATCTAATTATGTTCTACAGGCTCTGATGATGCTAAGGCTTTTGTAACTTGGCTATGTTGCACTAACAACATGGCAGTCTCATGCTGTGCATGTACAAAAGAATTAATAGAAAGATCGGCTAGCAGTTCCTTTTCATCTAAGCTATTAATTTTAACCACTAGATTGGCTTGAGGGTGATATTCCAATACTGACTCACAAATTATCTTAATATTTCGAATCGAATTAACCGTCAAAATAATACTAGAAGATAACTCTATTTTGAGTGACTCTAATACTGGTTGTTTATCTAAGTGACCAAAATAAGCGTGATAGCCTCTTTTTCTAGCAATTAAGACATGTTGCAAGTTATCTGAAATGATCAAGAAATTCTTATTTTTACTGTGTAACTCTTTAGCAACTATTCTGCCTAACGTATCAAAACCACAAATAACCGTGTGGTGATCAATCGCTACTGGCGTAATTTTATCTGCTTCAAAAAACTCAGTAACAAACAGAGAAGCCAATTTATAAATATTATTAACCATAAATGGCGTGATGATCATCGATAACACAGTCACCAAAATAAGGAAACCGCCAAGCTCTTCAGACAATAAGTTTTGACTTGTTGCTAAAGCAAAAATAGCAAAGGAAAACTCTCCTACCTGACACAACGCCAATGCAGATTTTATAGAGTCACTTTTATTCGACTCTTGTCTTATTAAAAAGTACACAACTGTTGCTTTAACCAGCATTGTGGTCACTAAAATACCAGCAACTAAATGCAAATGAGTTAAGAAATAAAGGACATCTATTTTAGTGCCGATGGAAAAGAAAAAGGCTCCTAATAATAAATCTTTATAAGAAGCAATATCAGACTCAACTTTTACATGGAAATGACTTTCAGCAATGATCATGCCCGCAATAAAAGCGCCTAAAGAATAAGTAAACCCCATTTCATGAGCAACCAACGACGCACCTAATACAATGGTTAAAACAGAGCCAAGAAACATCTCTTCCATTCTAGCTCTACTTGAAAAGTGTAATAACCATTCAATAATTTTTTTACCTAACGTGAACATGAAGACAATGACTAAACAGGCGTAAAGTGTGGTTTTTAGCAAAACATCACCAACTGATAGCCCTTCTTTTGCTAAAAAACCAATTAACAACAAAATAGGAATAACCGCTAAATCTTGGAATATTAAAATCGCTACCGACTTTTCTCCATAAGGCGTCACAATATCTTTAGATTTTTTAAGATAAGTCACTACGATTGCCGTTGACGATAAACTAAAAGCCAAAGCAATAATAATCGCAGAAGTGGTATCAAGATTAACTAAGTAAAAAGCGATTAAAAAGATAATCACAGAGCTCGCAACAACTTGCACAAAACCATTTACGAAAATTATTTTGCGAAGCTTTTTCAGTTTAGAAAAAGACATTTCTAAACCTATGGTAAACATCAAGAAAACAATACCAAACTCGCCTATTAACTCTAGTGATGAAAGATCTGCATGACCATTAAAATCAAAAATATTACTGATAATGGTGCCCGTGATGATATACCCCACGATGTGTGAAATAGCGAATTTAGTAAGCACAATATTAATAATACTTGCGATGGCTAATGAGATAGCAAGAATAATAAGTATCGAGTCCATGTAGGGCCTTAAGTAAGAGAGTTAGTAGTCAATAATATATAACGTAGATCACATCTCACAAACTATTTTCTCAAAATAAATGGCCAATAATTAATTATTTTTATATTAAAAAAAGATATCTATGCACTTTATTAACAGTTACTTACCGACTACTACGGAATAAAACATCCTATCTTTAACAATATGTAATAAATGATGAAAAATTAAGCATAAAAATATAACTACCCCCATTACCGTACAAGGTGCTTTACTCAGTCATTAGCTTGATTTCAAATCAAGACCCAACATGAATACAATGGCTAGTTCATATCTGTATAGTTGGCTTTCAAGCAAACGACCTAAAGGGCAAGCAGTGAAGTAAACATCTTGGTTGTTAGACAGTATCGATGTTTCTTTATTTTTTACCTCTTAATTATTAACTCTCAAATTATTAGCTCTCTAATTATTAAGAAGACTAATAATCTATGTAGCCTGTAAATTAAAATAAGATAAGACACAAAAGAAAACACTTCAGAAGTAAACATCCCAAGAACACTATGCCTGACCACTAAAGGAACAATAAATAAGTAAACTAATTAAATAATCATACAAATAGACAATATATTGACCGAAGATAAGGTTTTAAGCCAAAAAGTGATTAAACTTTTAACATTCAGATTATTAATGCAAAAATAATTTTTCTAAAAAAATCTTTAACTTATACCGATTAGATTAAATATGTTATCGAAATTTTGCGCTGGAAAAACAGTTCAATTCAAGGCGTAAATTGACGTAAATGGGCATTCCCTTTACGAAATTTACAACGAGGAAGCAGGCTGTTTTAACACGTAAAATAGATAAGCTATTTATTGTGATGGGTATTACACATTAAATGACAATGAAAAATCTATTCGTGCTTACACAGTTTTAAAGGGGATAAAATGACCACAAAAATAGAAGGCGCAGAAGGTGTAATTCATGCTGTTGACTTAGCCGTTAGACCATTTGGTTGGCTATTATTGACCATATTCGTTGTTGGATATTACTTTATTGCAGCGGAAGAAAAATACCATATCAACAAAGCTAAACCCGCCCTGTTCACTGGCACATTTATGTTTATGTTACTCGGTGGATATTACGCAGTAAACGGATTAGATTTTAGAGCATTCGATACTGAAATTGCACATCTTATATTAGAGATTGCAGAAATATTCTTCTTTTTATTCGTTGCAATGACTTTCATCGAAGCGCTCATTGAAAGGAATGTATTTGATGCGTTAAAAGAAAAACTCTTAAAATCAGGGTTTAATTATAAAAAACTGTTTTGGGTAACAGGCCTTCTGGCGTTCTTTATATCACCCGTCGCAGATAACTTAACAACCGCCCTTATTCTTTCAACTGTATTAATCACTATAGAAAAGAACAACAAAGCATTTCTTATCCCTGCCGCCATTAATATCGTTGTAGCAGCAAATGCTGGTGGTGCTTGGTCTCCATTTGGTGATATTACTACATTAATGGCGTGGTCAGCAGGTAAAGGTACATTCATTGACTTCTTGTTCCTATTTCCATCAGCTGTTATTGGTTGGGGCATTACAGCGTTCTTACTGTCTCGATTTGTACCAGAAGGTGCTCCTGAAAAAATTGAAGGAGCAGAACCCGTTAAGATTCACAAAGGTGGTAAAGTCATTATTGGCCTAGGTATTTTCACCATTGCATCAGCAGTATTAGGTAAACAACTCATGCATTTACCACCAATGTGGGGCATGTTATTTGGCCTTTCATTATTACAACTTTACGCATACACACTTAAAAAATATCATAAAAATGATATTCAAATTTATAAGTCTGTTTCAAAAGTTGAAAATGACACCTTGTTATTCTTCTTTGGTATCTTAGCAGCGGTGGGCGCACTTCACTTTGCAGGTTTCTTAAACCACGCAGCTAAACTTTATACATTATTTGATCCTATGTACGTCAACATGGGTGTCGGCTTTTTATCAGCGATTGTTGATAACGTACCTGTGATGTCTGCCGTCTTAAAGTCATCACCAGATATTCCATTAGCACAATGGATGCTGGTGACATTAACGGCAGGTGTAGGGGGTAGCATGATATCTTTCGGTTCTGCTGCAGGTGTTGGCGTAATGGGCAAGCTAAAAGGTATTTATACATTTAGTGCCCACATGAAGTACTCGTGGACAATCGTCATCGGTTATTTTGCTTCAGTAGCCGTTTGGTATATCCAATTCGAAGTGCTTGGGCTTTATATTAAACCAACCGTTCAAGCGATTGCGGGACATTGATTTAAAAAAACATTTTAATCTTTAAAAAATAGAATATGTTCTTTAGCATTGCTTAGGAGCATATTCTTTTCATCTCGCAGTAGCGTGTACAAGCACGATAGCATTTGAAAACAAAATAATTCCCCGACTAATACTTAACTGCTAATGACAAAATACTCATTAGCATTCATACAACGACATAATGTCATGTAAACTGTTCAACAAAATCAGTAGTGATAAAAAAATGGAAGCAAATAAGTAATATTTATTCATTTACTATTGCAATTAACACCACTCAGCGTAAAACGTATTTTTTAAATGTTCTTCAAAGGAGAAGATAGCAAATGGCTAAACACAACAAAAAGGTTAAAGCACAAGCGTTAACCCTAAACTCAGTACCAAAACAAACTGACCTAGCACGTGGTACGATTAACCACTCAGCAATGGCGGCGTTAGTTACCAGTAAAATTTTTTGTATGAGAGTCGTTAAAGCGAAAAAAGGCAAAGGTTCGTTTAACCGTAAAACAAAACACTCTAACCAAAAGTGTTATCAAATAGCAGCTTAAGAGCCATTATTTGATAACACTTTTTTATATTTAATTGAAGATCTAACCCGTAATGTTTAAGACAAGAACATAAACTTGGTCGATACTGTTATTTAAATGCGCTCTTATTTAAATAACAGTATGATTTAAATTAACACACTGCTTATACCAAAAGAATTAATAAGGTGATCATTCTTGCTGGTTAAAATCACCCCTAACTGCGTTGTGAGTTTTGAAGTGAGAACAACTATCTCCTAAAACTCACGACTTATTAGTGTTAATTTTTCCTGCGCAATCTCCGATCACTTATTTAATTCCATTGGTATTAATTTGAAAGTTTATTAAGCTTACTACCTCATAGTGTTAAGCAAGGTTTATCTTTATCGAAATTGATTGTTCAACTAACAGATAAAGTCATTAAGTAAGCCGTCTTTTAAAGCGGTTTAATTAGCCTAAAAGTGAGGTTGACTCTAACTGCTACACTGCGTTGTGTTTTAGTAATACAGTGTTGCCAATGATGTTGTAACGCACCATGCATTAGCAACAAACTGTTATGTTGAAGTTCGCAAGTCAATTTTTGAAGTTTATCTTGATTATGTTTTAATATAAAACGACGAGTATCTCCCAAACTGTATGACGCTATCACAGGATTTTCTCCTAATATTCTCTCATTATCAGCATGGTAACCCACTGAATCTTGTCCATCTCGATATAAGTTTGCAAGTACACAATTAAAGCGATATCCCGTCATAGTTTCTATTTTTGTTTTCAACGATAGCAATTTTGGAGTGAACTCAACTGTTTCATATAACTTTTGATAACCACCCTCAGCACTAACACCGTAATCCCCAAACCAAGCGGTTAAACGCGGTTGTAAGTGACGGTGATCATAAATGGTTATTGACTCCTGTCGCCAAATTGGCGAATTTAACAATTCAGCAAATAGCGCTGAAGCGTCATCCTCTAATAATAATTGCTGCCAACAGGTAACCATGCCATCACTGTTAATAAGTTGAATCGGTGGTTCATCGTCAAAAAGGGACAAAGTCATGAGTAATCCGAAGTTAAATCAAATTGAAGGTATTATATTTAAAAAATATCTTTATAAAAGATTCAGTGTCAAAAAGAATCGCCCATGATGTAAACCTACCTAAATAAACTAAATTACGAATAAAAAAACTGATAAAGCAAGGTTATTGTAGTGTATTTCTCAGTCTAATCAGCTTTGAATAACCAGTTATTATTTCTATGATTTTCTTTGAACGACACAAAATTAACGTCACATCACAATATTATCCATAACTTAATTTAATTACAAAATCCGGTTTTAATTCAAATAAAAAATATTAACAAATCGTCCCTGCCCCAAAGTTGATGTCTTTATCATTATCAACAATGGCTTGTGCTGCAATGGCTAAGCCTTCTACTATAGTGTCTAAAAACATAGTGGGTTTACTGCCATCAATGCATTGATTGGTCATTAAGGGAATATGAACAAAACCGTGGTTGATGTTGGTATCTCGTAGGTAATGTTGAATGCCATAAAAAAGATGATTACAAACAAACGTACCTGCGGTGTTAGACAATTGTGCAGGTATGCCTTTATCTTGCATCGCTTTTACCATCGCTTTAATGGGTAAGGTCGAAAAGTAGGCATCTGGCCCATTTCCCAACACTTTTTGATCAATCGGTTGATTGCCGTCATTGTCGGGAATGCGGTAATCATCAATATTAATAGCGACTCTTTCAGGCGTAATGGCACTACGACCACCAGCTTGCCCTACTGTCATCACATAATCAGGTTTGTGGGTTTCAATTGCGCTAATCACAGCATCAATAGAGGTTTGTAGTACCACGGGAACAGTACATGTTACTACCCTTGCCCCTTTAAGTTGGAGCCCTTCTAATCGTTTAACTGCTTCTAGTGCGGGATTTAGTTCATCTCCGCCAAAGGGTTCAAACCCAGTAATCAATAATGTTTTCATGGTTAACCTCAGAATGCTAAGAAATAGATAAGGAAAGTATTAATCGTCAACATTAATAAACCCGGTACAAGTTGTAGATAGATAATCTGATTTTTGTTTTTCAGCGCAAGCAACGCAGCGGGTACAATATTAAAATTAGCGGCCATTGGTGTCATTAACGTTCCACAATACCCTGACAGCATACCAATTACACCGATGATAATCGGATTACCACCTTGTTCAATCATTAACAATGGAATGGCGACACCGGTGGTAATAACCGCGAAGGCAGCAAAAGCATTGCCCATGATGATAGTAAATAGCGCCATACCAAATGTGTAACACAAGACATAAGCAAATAAGTTATTATTAGGGATGATTTCTTTCACGATTTGAGAGACAGTGTCACCTACGCCCGCTTCCCCAAATAAATAACCAAGTGCGGCTAAAAATTGCGACAAAATAGCAGCCCAACCAATGGTATCAATTAAACGACGGCCTTCATGAACGCTTTGCTGAACCGTGCCTTTTGTGATCACGATTGCCACAATTAAAGCGAGTACAGAACTTATCCCTAATCCAATTAATGCACTAGAATCCGTCGTTTTTGACCATAAAATAGTGCCAACAGGAATAATAATAGCCGGGATAAACAAACTATTTTTTAGGTTTTTAGCACTTTCCATTCTAAATTTTTCTTCAGAATGTCCGTAACTGCCGATTCCCATCAGTCCACATGCCGCTATTAAGGTCATCATCAAGACCATCACGCCTACAAACCAATCCGGTAGCATTACGCCAAAAGTAAATGAGAAACCATAAATTAACCAAAACAGCCCGGTTCCAATGCGTTTTTTATTGCTTTTATCAGCAAACGTTTGCGCTGCGAATATTATTAATAAAAGCCCAGTGGCTTGATATACATATTCTAACATTCTGATTCCTCCGATGCTTTTAATACCGCAATCGCTTTCTTTTGTTCAATTTTTGAAAAGATAAAGAAAATAATAATAGAGGCTAAGGCAGAAGGAAGTGCCCAGACGTACATGTCATCAAGCTCCATTGTATAACCCGCTTCATTTAACACACCTTTAATCAGTAACAAACCACCACTGCCAATAAATATAAGTTGGCTAAAAAAGTTACCAAAATTTTCACTGACTGCAGCAAAGGCTCTCACACGCAAGCGTTGATTGTCTGTAATGCTTGGATTTTCCGTCACGGCTGCAGCTTCGGCCATTGGCGCTATCAGTGGGCGAACCATTGAAGGATGCCCTCCTAAACTTAATCCCATTGCATTGGTGACCTTTCTTAGTATCAAATAAGCAAAAGTGACTTTACTAACAGAGGCGTTTTTCATCGACGAAATGAGGATTTCAGCGCGCTCCTTCAATCCATAATGCTCTAGCAAACCAATCATAGGCAGAATAAGAATAAACAAAGACATATAACGATTCTGAGTAAATGAAGAACCTAAAATACTGAGTATTTCTATTATTTGTAAATGTGCAATCAATCCAGTGACTACACCCGCAATAAGAATAACAAGTAAAGTATTTAACCTTAACATGAACCCAATTGTGATTATCGCTATGCCAATTAATGGCCAAAAATCAATCATTGTAACTTTTCCCTATAGTTATGTTTTATCGGTATAAACCTTTCTACTCATTACTTATGGATACTTGTAATTAATATAAAGATCTCAATCAAATGCGATTTACATGTGTTTTACATATATATCGAACTCATTTAACAGCATCATCTGTGCCATTAATTTTTTTAAGTTGAATAATTCAAAAAAAATATCGTGAGTGCCCATAAGCCGTGCCTCAATCAGTATCAATTAAATATTGCTCGTCTAATAACAAAAATTTTGTAAGTAATATTGAGCCTGACAAATGTGTTTCAGTGCACTGTTTTGGTGTGTAACGCCCCAAGATAGCGTGAAAATCCACTACCTAATTCAATACTGACAACTAAAACTGACTTTGCATGCAGTATTCAATATTTGAAACGTTCAAAAAATATAATCATATAAATCAGTATATTGTGTGAATTTTTAGTATGAAAATCGTTTTGTGATCAATAAATGTGCTGAAGATCCAACCATTTGGTATGTAATGTGCAGTGATTGTGAATGAAATGTAAAACAAATACGATTTACACGTAATATGTAATTGAATTGTTATTTTTAGTTAATTGATAAGGGATAATCTATGAAAATGTTCAAATTGGCAGCACTCACTCTTGCAGTGATCAGTTCAGCAACAACTTCTGCGGCAACACGTTGGGATATGGCAACCCCTTATGTGGATGCGACACACCATACTCAAAATAATATTCAATTTGCTGAAGATGTTAAAACAGCAACGAATGGAGAATTAGAAATTATCATCCATTCAGGTGCTTCGTTAATTAAACATAAAGAAATCCCTAAAGCAGTTCGTAGCCAGCAAGTTCCTATTGGTGAAGTTTTTATTGGGATAATGGGAAATGATGATCCCATTTACAAATTAGATAATATTCCTTTTTTAGCGACTGACTTCGATCAAGCGAAAAAACTATACGCAATATCTAAAGCAGCGCTTGAAGCTAAATTAGATGAAGATGGTCTGATGTTGTTGTATTCAGTACCTTGGCCACCACAAGGTATCTACAGCCAAGAACCTGTCAATAAAATCGAAGACTTTAAAGGGGCAAAATTACGTTCTTATAGCTCTACACTTTCTCGCTTAGCTATTCTTTTAGAAGCCTCTCCAACAACAGTACAAACAGTTGAAATTCCTCAAGCATTCTCAACAGGTATTGTGGATATGATGATCACGTCACCAACCACAGGTGTAAGCAGTCAGTCTTGGGATTACGTTAGTCACTATACTGATGTTCAGGCATGGATCCCGAAAAATATGGTTATCGTAAATAAGCGTGCATTTAGACGTTTAGATAAACCGGTACAGTCTGCTCTGTTAGCTGCTGCTGCAAAAGCTGAAACACGTGGTTGGGAAATAGCTATACAAGAAACCAAAGATAAAACGGCTGAATTAGCTGCACACGGAATGACAGTCACAGAGCCTAGCGAAATATTAATGACCGAACTTAAAAAAGTAGGTGAAAATATGGCCGCAGAATGGGCAGAAGAAGCAGGAAGTAAAGGCAAAGCCTTGTTAGAAGAATACAAGTAACACATTTACCTTTATTAATAACCCATTAAGGAGAGCCTGATAATGAGAACAGTATTAGATAAACTCTATTTTTTTTCTGGTGCATTATCAGGACTTTGCATTGTTGCCATATGTGTCGTCATTTTAGCGCGCGTTATCGGTAGGTGGTTTAGCATTGAAATTCCATCAAGCGACGATTTTGCTGGCTTTTTATTAGCAGCTGCCAGCTTTTTAGGATTGGCTTATACCTTTCGCAGTGGCGACCATATCAGGGTTAATTTATTTATCTCTAGGTTACCAGCTTCTTTAAATCGCTGGATAGAACGGTTTATTTTAATCATTGGTTCCATACTGATCATTTATCTTACCTGGCAGTTGGCTTTATTGGCATTGGAATCACATGAATATAACGATTTATCATCTGGCTATATTCCAGTTCCGCTTTGGATAGTCCAATTACCCCTGGGCATAGGTATGGTTACTTTCAGCATTGCTATTCTTGACCAAATCTTTTGCCATCTATTTTTCGGGCAAATGTTACCAAAGTCGGAAGAGGAAGCATTAGCTGATAGCCAACAAATCGATATAACAACCCCAGATTCATTAAACACGGAGCGTCAATAATGAATGAGATGATGATTGGATTTATTTTACTGTGTATTTTATTTGCTTTATTAGCCAGTGGCTTTTGGGTTGCTTTTACATTAATTGCAGTTTCAATTACAGGCTTGGTATTAATTGGCAATGATAACTTTGGCTTGTTATTTGGTACCTCAACCTGGGCATCCGTTTCCGATTGGTCTTTAGCTGCCTTACCGTTATTTATTTGGATGGGTGAAATACTGTTCAGATCGAATCTATCAAAAGATTTATTTAAAGGTTTAACGCCGTGGCTGAGTCGTGTACCCGGTAAACTATTGCACGTTAATATTTTAAGTTGTGGTATTTTTGCGGCGGTATCAGGTTCGTCTGCAGCAACGGCAGCTACCATAGGTAAAATGACATTACCTGAGCTTAAACGCCAGGGTTACGATGATAAAATGGCCATCGCAACCTTAGCAGGTTCCGGTACATTAGGTTTACTGATACCACCTTCTATTATTTTAATTGTTTACGGCGTTGCTGCTGAGGTCTCTATCGGTCGTTTGTTTATGGCGGGTGCATTACCCGGCATCATGCTGGTTATTTTGTTTATGGGATATACGGCTTTTTGGTCTTATAGACACGCGAATAAAACGCCACAAACAGAAAGAATTTATACCTGGTCTGAAAAGTTTTCATCACTGTTACGCTTAATTCCTATTGGCACGTTGATATTTTTTATCATTGGTTCAATTTACGCAGGATTAACCACCCCGACTGAAGCAGCAGCTTTTGGTGTAGTTGGTTCCTTAATTTTAGCGGCGACAAGTCGTTCATTATCGATGAATACGTTTATTGATAGCTTAATGGGTGCAGTCAAAACCTCATGTATGATCATCTTTATACTCGTCGGTGCTGCGTTTCTTACAATGGCAATGGGCTTTATTGGTATACCACGTATGTTGGCAGAAAATATAGCGTTATTAGAATTATCGCCTTATATGCTGCTTTTTATATTAACCATTATGTTTATTATACTGGGTTGCTTTTTAGATGGTATTTCTGTTGTGGTATTAACGACTTCAATTGTTCTACCAATGGTAATGGAAGCTGGAATCGATCCCCTCTGGTTCGGTATTTATATTGTACTCGTCGTAGAAATGTCTCAAATTACCCCGCCTGTTGGTTTTAATTTATTTGTTATTCAAAGCCTAACTGGGCGAAATATACTTTTTGTCGCCAAAGCGGCCTTACCCTTTTTCTTTTTACTACTTGCCGCTGTTTTAATTGTCACGATTTTTCCACAAATTGTCACTTGGCTACCACACACAATGACTAGAGGTTAACAACATGGTTAAAGAAACCAATACCAATAAAGATAAAAATGAATATATCCCTATTTTATCATCTTCACATTTAGGTGGCGAAAATGCACAGGCATTAAGTGAATTCGAATATGGCTTAGTCATGGTTAACAACGCGTTTCAACGTTGGATGCAATCATGTAGTACCGCTTGTGAACAACATAATTTAAGTACTTTAGATAACCTAGTTATTCATAACATTTATCATCGCGAGCGTGCAAAACGCATCACTGATGTGGCTTTCACCTTAAATTTAGACGATAGCCATAACGTTTCATACTCTGTGAGAAAATTAGTTAAATGCGATATGTTAAAACACGAAAAGCGTGGAAAAGAAACGTATTACAGCGTCACAGCTGCCGGTAAAAAATATTGCTTAGAATATGCAAAAATTCGTGAAAAGTGTCTGATTCAAGCACTTGACCATCTGTCTGTCGATAGCTCACTCAGTGAGGTGGCTAAATTAATGCGTACCCTTTCAGGTGTGTATGCGCAAGCTTCAAGAGCAGCAAGTTCTCTATAAATAAGGAAAATTCAATGTTAATTAATTGTGATATGGGTGAAAGCTACGGTGCTTGGGAAATGGGCCAAGATAAAGAAATAATGCCTTTTGTCGATATGGCGAATATTGCCTGTGGTATGCACGCATCTGACCCGAGTGTAATGTTAAGGACGGTACGCTATGCAAAAGAGCACGACGTAAGCATAGGTGCTCACCCTGGATTTCCTGATTTACAAGGTTTTGGACGACGCTTCATAGAGATGCCTACAGAAGAATTAAAAGCCTATGTTATTTATCAATTAGGTGCTTTAAATGGTATTTGCCAAAGTGAAGGTGTTTCCATCAGTTATGTAAAACCACATGGTGCGCTTTATAATGCCATGATGAAGAAAGACGAGATTTACATCGCGTTACTCGAAGTCATTGCTAGCTATGATATTAATTTGCCTTTAACGATTATGGCCGTACCTGATCATCTTCATTACTCAACCTTAGCGGAGCAATACGGCGTTAAATTAATATTCGAAGCCTTTGTTGACCGTACCTACCTTTCAGACGGTCGTTTAACATCAAGAACTCAACCTGGGGCATGCCATGACGATTTAGCCGTTATTTGTACGCAAGCTATGAAACTCATCTCTGAACAATCGGTAACCAGTATTGACGGTCAAGAAGTAAAGATTAAAGCAGATACCTTATGCATACATGGTGATGGAAAACTAGCAGCTGATATTGCAAAAACCTTAAGAAAAAGCATCACTGAATACACAGAGTCAATGAAATGCAAGTAAAGCTAGTTAACGAGAATAGCCTTATCATCTATTTTGCAGAATCAGTCAGTATTGAGACGGCTGATTTTATTAACTATGTTTACCATCGATTAAATGAAGACTTAGGTGATGTCATTGAAAATATTATCCCTTCTTATACCTCTATTTTATTGAGCTGTCATTCTCGTAAAATTGGTTTGCAAGCATTTTTAAGGCTGGTTAATAGTGCGCTAAATAACTTACAATCAAACCAAATTGATGACTTTAAACCTGAGCAAATTGAACTACCCGTTTACTATGGAGAAGAAGTTGCCTTAGATCATGAAGATATTTCGCAACATACCGGATTACCCTTTTCAGAAATAATTAAACTGCATACCAGTGAATATTACCGTGTTTTCGCTATTGGCTTTGCACCAGGTTTTGCTTTTTTAGGCAATATTCCCACACAAATAGCCATGCCGCGCAAGAAGAGCCCAAGAACAAAGGTACCAAAAGGCAGTGTTGCTATTGCAGATAGGCAAACGGCAGTATATCCGAATCAATCTCCCGGTGGTTGGCAGATTATAGGACGGACTCCTGTTAATTTACTTGATATTACAACAAAGAATTTGAGTAAATTTTCAATGGGCGATCAAGTGAAATTCAAAGCAATAGATAAACAAACATTTCTAGCCATGGGTGGCATACTTTAAAGGTGACAAGCAATCAATGACATTACGAATTAAGCAAGCAGGTGCATTAAGTTTAATCCAAGACCTCGGACGCTTTGGTTATCAAGATGTTGGGGTAACAGTAGGCGGTCCAATGGATAATCATGCTTTTTACTGGGCAAACCGATTACTGGATAACCCACCAAACGCTTCGCAAATTGAAATTACTATGGGCCCTTTTGCTGCTATTTTTGAAAAACCGACCACTTTCTCTCTTTGTGGCGCAGAAGTAGTCGCAAAGTTAAATAATCAAATAATCAGTAATTGGCACTCATGTTTAGCAAAATCAGGTGATGTTTTGTCCTTAAGTTTTCCTAAAAAAGGCTTGCGTACTTATCTTGCAATCGCTGGCGGCTTTGACGTACCTAAAACGCTTGGGAGCACGAGTACTGTTGTCAGAGACCAATTCGGTGGAATGACACAACAAGGTGACAAATTACGTGATGGCGATACCCTACCTTATCAACCTAACGTGTCTTTATTTTGTCGTGGTGTACTAAAACAATTTATCCCTGACTACGCTGAGACAATCAGGATAGGTGTGCTGCCAACTTATCAATTTGATCAATTTGATGAAAAAGCGATCAATACTTTTTTAAACGAGATTTATACCGTAACACCTTTAATTGATAGAATGGGTTATCGACTTGAAGGTGCGACGATTGATTTTCCTGATCAACATTTTATTTCTGAAGGCATTGTACCGGGCTCGATTCAAATTCCAGCCAATGGGCAACCAATCGTATTAATGCGAGATAGACAGTCCATTGGTGGTTATCCAAAAATAGGTTGCGTTTGTAATAGAGATCTCAACTTACTGGCACAAGCGACGCCTGGCACCAAGATACAGTTTTTCCTACAAGATTTATTGGAAGCTGAAGCGGAACTTCAACAAGAACAGCATTATTTTTTCAATCTATGACAAATCAATTTATGATGATAGGTATAACAAATTTAAACTTTTGGTAAAAAGACTAAACTTAAAAGCCTAATCAACATAAATGACAGAGCTTATAAACAGGTCAAAAAATTTTGATTAATAAGCTTAAAATTTTCCTATCGCTAAAACGGTTTTAGCAGTAACCATATTGCCTTTCATTGTTTTTATTGTTTTTATTGTTTTTATTGTCACATAATAAGCATGATTATTACCGCCTGAACAAGGTGGCATGTATGCCCCTTCTTTATCCCATCCTGCGCCGCGATGAGCTTCAATGATGGTGAATTTTATAGGTAAGTAAAATGAATGTCCTGGTACTGATGGAATATCTACTACTTTAGACATTGCATCAATACTATAACTCATACGACCATGTCCTCCGTTATCCATTTTTTTAGAGTCACGGTCACTATATTCTAAAACAATTGAATCAGAACCTGATGGAAAATCCATTACATGCAAATTAGGCATTGCCGTGCTTTCCCCACCAAATTTATCACATTGCTGTTCAACGGGGATTTTTACACCATCCCACACTATCGGATAGTTTAACTTTAAGTGCTGAAGCATACGTAGAGAAAGATGAAGCAATAATACCAATCACACTAATTAAGTTATCTAAACTTTATGCAGGAAGAAGGATTTGCTCTAAGGCTAAAATTTAGCCTTTCGAAGATTAATATCAATCACACTAATTAACTGATTTATTTTACTGGTTAAAATAACTTATTTCTTTGTTGTAAATTTCGTAAAGGGAACAACCATTTAGCTCAATTTACGCCTTAAACTAAGACATTTTTCCTGCGTAAAATTTAGATCACTTATTTAATGTAATCGGTATAACTTCGTTTATCGTCTATCGGAGAGTTAACCAAAAGATGTTAATTCTTTAATGGTTGTTTCTTTTTGCAAAAATTACAACGAAGAAATAAGTTTTTTTAACGAGTCAAATACAAAATAAGTTCAACTTGATAAGTTCAACTTGACAAGTTAAACACAATGTATAAAACGCTATTGAATGGTGGTCACTCAATAGCGTAATGGTTACTTGGTTAATGGAAGGTTAAGAATTTACTGCAGCTTGTTCGATAACTTCATTTTTTGATAAACGATAATTGATCAACGTTACCACCACAATCACTACAATACCGGCAAGATTGATATAAAGGTAAGGTACTAACATTGTAAAACCTGACACGAGTAACATTGTACGGGCTGGTAACGATAATTTCGTCGCTAAACGCCCTTCGATCGTTCCTGCAAAAGCAATAATCAAACCAACGGTTAAAATAATTGCAATAATGAAATCTACATTCTTCCCTTCCATCCAAATAAGACCTGAAAAAGCCATCATAATCGGAATGATAAAGAAGCCCTGTGCGAGTTTAAAGGCTTGAATAGCAGACTTCATAGGAGATGTATTAGCAATCCCTGCTGCAGCAAATGCCGCTAATGCGATAGGAGGGGTAACATTAGATGTTTGTGATAGCCAAAATACAATCATATGGGCAGCTAATAACCCAACGCCTAACTCAGTCAAGCTTGGAACAGCCATAATCGATAATACGATATAAGCTGCCGTTACTGGTAAGCCCATCCCTAAAATAACCGCTGCTATGGCAATAAGACCTAATACGGACCACAGATAGCCTCCTGACAACGCCATTAAGAACTGTGTAAATTGCAAACCAATACCTGTTTGTCCTACTACCCCCACAACAATACCAGCGGTACCACAAGCAACTGAAATAGGCAACGCAAGTAACGCACCTTCTTTCAGACCTTCAAAGAATACGGGGATAGTGATACGACTATGCTTACGACACATTGCAGCAACTAAAATAGCAACACAACCAGCAATACCAACCAAAATTGGTGAGTAGCTCATTAACAATAGACTCGTTATTAAAATTAATGGCACTAAAAAATGCCAGCCATTTTTCAAAACGACAGATATTTTTTCAGTAATTTCCATGCCTTCTAACCCTAATTTACATGCCATTAAATGAACGTAAAGTAAGGTACAAGCAAAATATAGAATAGCGGGCGCGATAGAAACTAATAAGATTTCACTATAAGGAATACCTGTAAATTGTGCCATTACAAAAGCACCCGCTCCCATTACTGGCGGCATGATTTGTCCCCCCGTTGATGCAGCAGCTTCAATCCCTGCAGCTTGCTCTGGTTTATAACCAAGCTTTTTCATCATTGGAATGGTTAAAGCACCTGTTGTTACCGTATTAGCAATAGCAGATCCTGATATTGACCCTAAAGCTGCTGAAGCAATAACACTGGCTTTAGCTGGTCCACCTCGATATTTACCTGCAATAGAAAATGAAGCATCAATAAAGAACTTTCCAGCTCCAGTGACTTGGAGAAATGCTCCAAATAAGACAAAGATGAAAACAACCCCAGCAGCAATAGCAAGTGGTGCACCATATACTCCATTAGTTGAATAGATATGAAATCTAACAATTTCTTCTATTGAAAATCCCTTACTAGCAACAGAAGCAGGTAAGTAATTACCAAAAATGGCATAGGCTAAAAATAATGCAGCAATCAAAACCATAACAGTCCCAACAGTACGACGGGTTGCTTCAAGTAATAACACTAGAATGATTAAACCTGATAATTGGTCAAGAAATGTTAACCCGTCCATTAAAAATGAGATGTCATCATAATCGAAATAAATAATATGATAAGAAGCCCAAGCAATCGCGGCAATAAATACTACATCGATTAAACGTCCGGCAAGATAAAGCAGGGTCGATTGTTGAGATTTAATTAAAGGGATTGTAAAAAAAACTAATATTAACGCCCAGCTTAAATGAACAGGTCTAAATACAGGGGCTGATAAGTCTGCGGTGATGCCTTGCCAAATTTGAAATACAGATAACGAAATTGCAGCAAGAGCAGCAATTAATACCATTTTGTCCGAGACCCATTTACTTGTTGTTGATTCACTCATTTGACTCTCCGAAGGCAGTATGGAAACCACCTTCTCACTCATTATTGTTATTATTGTGGCTTCGTATGAAGGCTTGTATTTGATTACAGTAGATTTTATAAAGGGATTTAAAACGACTTTACAGATGCAATCAAAATAATAATTTAATTTTTAAATCATCATCTAAGTTCCCTTTCTCATTTTTAGATTTAAGAGAAAGGAAACCAAGAATTGACAGGATTTACATCTGTTCTTTTAAGTATTTTAATGAACCAGGATGTAAGTCGATTCCATTTAATTTGTTCATGTTTTCAAGCGTTGTGAATTTAGTTACGCTAATAACTTGATTAATTTTGCTCATATTTTCAAAAGCAACTTTAGTCATTTGGTAAGCAAGATCAGTATCCATGTTTTTATTTACAATCAGGATATTCCAAACTGCTGGAGCATTAAATGCGCTAACATTTTTGTAGCTTTCCGCTGGTACTTCAATTGCTTGGTAAGATGCATTATCTTCAGACACTTTTTTAAGTTCATCTGCTGTAAATGATAAAATTCGAATCTTATGTGTAAAGGCTAATTCGGTAATAGCACCCACACCAACACTTCCAACAATAACACCAGCATCAATTTGTCCTGCTGAAATAGCATTTGTTGTTGCAGTGTAATTTAAAGATTGAGCATCGATATCTTTATCTGTAATACCTAGAGAAGCAAGGATGTTAGTGGCACTTACACGCGTACCAGATCCTGGAGCACCTAAAGATATACGTTTACCTTTCAAATCTTTAATTGATTTAATATCTGAGTCTGCAGGTACAATGAATTGCACTACATTTGGATATAAAGCAAATAAAACAGATACGTCCATTTTACGAGGAAAAGGTTTAATACCTTGATGAGCTTGTAATACAACATTACCCATGGCAATACCAGCAAGCTGTCTGTTAGATGAAACTTTGATGGTATTCTCTACTGATGCAGCTGTAACTTCTGCTCGCATGTCAAAGTCTTCTATATTTTCACTCCAGATTTTAGCTAAAATGCCACCTAGAGGATAATAGGTGCCACTTTGGCTACCGGTTCCAATCGTGTAGTTTTCTGCCATTGCATTAAAAGAAAATAGGCACGCAAGCCCAATGATTCCATTTTTGAAAATATGTTTCATAAGTAATCCTTCTTATTGTTTAACAACACATTTAAGTGATGCGATTTAGTGATATATTTAATAAAATAACTTTTTGTATTAAGTGATACAGATTCCTGTTTTAACAGATAAACTATGATGTATTTGTTAAAGCTTTGTTGCACAAAAGATTACCACTAAAGTAAATTCAGGCAATGCTTTGATCTCACAAAGATAAAGGTCTTTAAAGCTTATATAGCTTTTTGGGGGAGGAGATTATATAGATGAAACCGTTGAATCACTAGATAAATTTTATTTACAAACAACAGCTTACATTTAAATCACATAAAAAATATTATTTTTTATTATTTAATTCACTAAAATAAGTGTGAAAAATTGAAGTTCAGTACTGTGAGTTTCGTCTTGTAATTAACCGATTATATTACTGATAACTTATATTTTTATGTGAAAATTGAGTATATTTATCACCGTTCTATAGCAATTTAACCATATTGATTAGAATGTATTTTGCTAACGTGCAACTTTTATTATGAGTACCAACCATAAATGAAAATGAGTAATATGAATGAAGAAAGTAAAATATTTGTTATTGGGCTTCCGCGCACAGGAACAACAAGTATTAGCGTTGCAATGTTAGAGGCAGGTTTTAAAGTTGCTCATACCGCCTTTACTAAGGAGGCTTTTAGACTCGCTAATGTAGTATCTGATGCCCCTTGTTTTTCGGACTTTAAACAATTAGATCAACTATTTCCTGGCTCCAAGTTTATTTATTTAGATAGAGAGCTTCAGCATTGGTTACCGTCCATGCAACGTTTGTTAAATAAAATGGCGCCGGACCTTAAACCTAAAACAGGCAGCTTTAGCCCTGTATTGAAAAGGTCATTTAATGACACCTTTGCTACTCATGATGACAATTTATTGAGTGATCTGCATTTAAAAAATTGTTATTTAAAACACAAAAAGCAAGTACAGAGTTATTTCAAGGGACGTGAAAATCTACTAATAATTAACTTAAGCGAGCAGGATAGCTTTTATAAATTATGTTTGTTTTTATCCTTACCTTACCAAGATGGGCAATTATTTCCGCACCTGAATCAGGGTTCACAAGTTGCAAACTGGAAAGCTTATAAACATAAAAACAAAGTCAGTAGTTTTAGTTCAGGTAAAGACCACCGTCAATTCTTTAATTATTAGTAACCATTAATAATTTTACGTATCTAATATCAACCCAAGATAAGCAAATTGATACTGTACTGTTAATTTTACCTATTCTGTATTAAATCTGCCCCGAGTAACTCATTATTGCTATGGTGATTTGCTATGAATTACAAAAAACTAACGACACTGGATGACATGAGAACGTAGCATATTAATATTTGATCCCATTATCTAGAATAACGGTTATCTAGAATATAGGTTATCTACAATTTCACGTGTAAATACACTTTACATTTTTAAATAAAAGTCTTTAGTTAAACTAATATAAGGAGAAGAGTAATCTAACCCATCATGAATTGTTAGTTCGCTTTGCTTGGCTATCACTGGATAACCAGATTTTATTAACTCTATTAGCACACGTGTAGCGGGTTTATTTATTGTGGTTTTAACATAGGTAAGCTTTGATATTTGTAGCGAATTTTTCTCATTTGAAGCATCGTCCAATAATCTAATAAAGGCCTCTCCTTCTTGTTTTGGTAATACAAAACTTGCTAATCCATCATTATTTAATAACTTTTGGCAACAGGTAATTAAGGTTTGATGTGAAAGCATTGAAGTATGTCGAGCCACTGCACGTTGGGTCATTTTAGATTCTTCACCCGAATTAAAATACGGTGGATTACAAATAATAGAGTCAAAGGTTTTATTGGCTTTAGCAAACTCTTGTAATGGGCAATAAATTACCGCTAACCTCGATGACCAGGGGCTATTGATACAATTATCTATTGCGGCTTTAAAAGCATTTTCTTCTATTTCTATCGCACTAATATGTGCGGATTGATTTCGCTGTGCGCACATAATGGCTAAAAGCCCTGTTCCACATCCAATGTCCAAAATAGTTTTAGCTTTGTCTACTCTTGCCCATGCGCCTAGCAAAATAGCATCAGTACTGACCGGCATTCCACACTGTGCAGCAGTAATGTGAAATTGTTTGAAAGTAAAATCTTTAGCCATCTTCGTTTTTTGCCTTATTGTTTATAATCGCTGGATCAAATAAGTTAAATATTAAAAATATAATTAATAAAAACCCTAAATATTTATTATAACCGCCCTAATTCTTTTTGGCATGATTAGTCAGTTACAATCTGATATCATTCTGTCTTTAATTCCCTGCAGAATTTTCTGCTCACTTTGGCTTTTTATAGGATATTTTTATGAGTCTTGCCGACAAAGTATTAGCTGTAAACAACGATTTACCAATTCGTACAGATCAGCCAGTCCACAGTGGTAAAGTGCGTTCAGTTTATTGGTTAACAGCTAAAGATAGCAAACGCTTAATTGAAGAAAAAGGTTACAACGTACCAAATGATGCGCCATTAGCCATTATGGTAATCAGTGATCGTATTTCTGCGTTTGATTGTATCTGGCATGGTGAAGGTGGTATGAATGGTGTTCCAGGTAAAGGAGCAGCACTAAATGCAATATCAAATCACTGGTTCAAACTATTTAAAGAGCAAGGCTTAGCTGACAGCCACATTTTAGATATCCCACACCCTTTTGTTTGGATTGTTCAAAAAGCACGTCCGGTTATGATTGAAGCCATTGCGCGTCAATACATTACAGGTTCAATGTGGCGCGCTTATGAAAAAGGTGAGCGCGAATTTTGTGGGATCTCAATTGATGAAGGTTTACAAAATAACACTAAACTACCTGAATTGTTGATTACGCCTTCAACTAAAGGCATTTTAAAAGGTGTTCCCGGCGTTCAAGAAGTCGATGATGTCAATATTACTCGTCAAAATATTGAAGACAACTTTGCTGCCTTTAACTTTACATCTCCTTCTCATATCAATGATTACGAAAAACTATTAAAAGAAGGGTTTGATGTGATCAGTGCCGAGCTAGCTAAATTAGACCAAATATTTGTTGATACAAAATTTGAATTTGGTTACGTGACAGATAAAGCAGGTAATGAAAAACTTATCTATATGGATGAAGTCGGTACACCTGATTCTTCACGTATTTGGGATGGTTCAGCTTACCGCGAAGGTAAAATAGTTGAAAATTCTAAAGAAGATTTTCGACAGTTATTACTCAAACACTTCCCAGACCCAGATATTCTGCTAAACAAGGATCGTATGCAGGAGCGTTTTGCATTAGCAAAAGATAATGCTTTACCAGAAGCTGTATTGATGCAAATTTCTAAAACTTATACAAATATTGCTGAAAAAGTGGTTGGTAAGAAAATTGAATTATCCGACAACCCTAAACAAGAAATTATTGATATCCTTCGTGAACAATATAATTTAATAGATTAAGGCTGGCCGTTAATGCCTTGTTAATAAAAGAGTTTATAAACAAGGTTATTTAAGTTAATTAACGCTATTATTAAGCAGGACATTGTCCTGCTTTTTTGTATCTGCTGTTTTTAATTTAGGAGAATTATTATGTCAATGGGATGGGTTATCTTCATCATTGTGTTAGCGTTAGGCATTATATTAAGCAACATCTTGTTATTAAAAAAAAGTGCCAACATGAAAATTCCAGACAGTGTAGTAAAAGCGATGCAAGAAAAGAAAGACAGAGAGGCACGAGAGCAACTTGAACAAGAAAAAAAGGCACAAAAAAAGCCTGATTAAAGAATTAATCAGGCTTGATGTTTATTGTCTACAAGATTTAAAACCATTTATTTAAACTGTTTCAAACTTATAGTCGTCAAATAAACCTTTTTAAATTTAATTTACAAAGGTTTAGTTTGTTGATCATTCTCTAAAATAACACTACGAATATTATCTGTAATACTTAAGTAAAGTTCAGTCACTTGTTGGCCAGATAATGGTTTCTTATCTGAGTCTAACCACGTTAGTGATGTATCGTCGCCGGTTAAATCTCCAAGTTGAACAAAGTACTCACCTTCTTCTAAATCAATTGGGTTTAAGTTTCTTTCAGACCAATAATCTTCGTCTTGAGATACAAATCTAACTAAGAAATAGCCTAAGTTCTTATCATTATCAACTGGTTTAAAACTCATTAAGCTAAGTAGTGAAGGTAACTTATTCCAGACATCAATAAACTCTGAATCAATAATCCAAGCTGTTTGATGGTTATCATCAAAGCCGAGTTTAATAGGTAATGGTTTATCGTTTGCTGCTTGTAACGCTTCAGATTGCTGTTTGACGTAGGCAAATTGTAGCATTTCATTTATAAAACGAATTTCTATATTGCGTTTAGTACGCCCTTTTAAAATATGTTTTATTTCTTCACCATCATTTAGTGCTTCATAACGTTTAGCATCAACCACTAGCGAAACACTACGGTCATCTGTACCTTTCTCTATTTGTAATTTATACACACCTTCTTCGTGATAGGTATTAGTACTAATAGAACCATAAGATCTCTCTGTGATCACAGGGCCAGTATCGATTGTTAAAGTATCAATATTACTATTAACGGGTGTTGAATTTTTATAAGCTAAATATTCAAGCGCCAAATCCCATACTGTTAATTGTGTATCGACTTGTTGTTTAAAAGCATTAAACCAGACTTTAGTTTCAGATAAATCAGAATCTAACAACACACCATCTAAAACCGGCATTAACTGACTTGGAGGTCGCACATCAACATCAGCCCCCATTAGACCAAATTGGTTCTGTTGCTCTGTTAATGTGGGAATTTCAAAAGATGATCGATTTTCTACTGTTGAAAAAGTACCGCTATCATATTTATCAATTAAGGTGACTTCTTGATAATCAAAATCACCTTGTGCTTTTGCTCTGTCTTGGAAACGGGCACAACCAGTCACTGCAGAAGTAAGAATGACTAGTGTAGCAATTTGGGTTAACGCTTTATTTTTTTTCATGAAAGTAATTTTGCTTCAATTAATGCATTACGAACAATGCCTTGATATTGTTCAGATAATGTCGTTAATGGTAAACGTAATGTAGGAGTAGGAATTAAACCCAACTCCGCACAAGCCCATTTCACTGGGATTGGATTCGCTTCATGGTATAAATTTGTATGTACAGGCATTAACTGATTATTGATTTCAAGTGCTTTATCGACTTCGCCATTCAGTGCAAACTCACACATCTGTGCCATTTCGACAGGTGCAATATTAGTCGTTACTGAAATAACACCATGCCCACCTTGTAGCATAAAATCACAACCTGTTGAATCATCGCCACTGTAAAGTAAGAAATCAGCAGGTAAAATTGCTTTTAATTCAGCTAAACGTTCTAAATCACCTGTTGCTTCTTTAATACCAATGATATTTGGAATTTTAGCTAAACGTGCAACCGTTTCTGGCAACATATCAACAGCAGTACGGCCTGGTACGTTATATAAAATTTGTGGCAATTCACAAGATTCTGCAATTGCTTTGTAATGAAGGTATAAACCTTCTTGTGTTGGCTTGTTGTAATAAGGAGTTACATTTAAACCAGCAACGATACCACTATTAGTAAATAATTTACTTAATGCAATGGCTTCTGATGTTGAATTAGCACCATTACCAGCAATAACAGGTATTCGACCTGCAGCATACGCAATAGTTCGCTCAACCACTTTTACATGATCATCAACACTAAATGTTGCTGATTCACCAGAAGTCCCAACGGCTACAATAGCAGCTGTCTTTGATTTAATATGAAACTCAACGAGTTCTTTTAATGCAATATAATCAATTTCGCCAGTCTGATCCATTGGGGTCACGAGTGCTACAATACTACCTGTTAACATGTAAATGCTCCTTTTATTGAGCGTCCAATGTTACTTTTGCAAGGCTTTAAAAACAAGAAGAAAAATGAACTGATTAACACTCTTAGCGAATATTTACGACATTCTTGCTTATACTCACCTTTTTGTAAGCTAATTGCTTGAATATACACCGACTATAGGCTTTGATGGCTTTCAATCTTCACGTATCATGATTAAAAATTTTTTAAATGAAAAAGAGGTTAAAATGCAAGCAGATATTTTTGATGTAACCGTGCAAGATTTTCAAACAGTTATTGCCCAAGGTTCAGTCAATAAACCTGTGTTGGCGGTTTTTTGGTCTAGCCAATGCACTATCTGTCAATCTTTATTGCCTTTACTTGAGCAATTACAAAGAGAACATGCAAACGGTTTTACATTAGCAAGAATTAATTGTGATACCGAGCATCAAATTGTACAACACTTTGAAATAAAAAGTGTTCCAACTGTGTATATGTTTGTAAATGGACAAGGTGTTGATGGATTTGCAGGTGAACAGACATCGGCATTTATTAATGATTTTATTAATAAACATCTACCCGATCCTGCAATGGCACTGCTAGGTGATGCACAAACGTTATTCGCTCAAGGCAACCTTGATGAAGCGAAGTCAACAATTCTTCAAGCACAAAAGCTAAATGAGACAGATAATCAAATAAAACTCGCATTGGCGCAAATATATTTAGCGTTAGGTGAATTTGAAAATGCCAAACCTATTCTTGCAGAGATCCCAATGGCAGATCAAAATATGATTTATCATAGTTTAATCTCTGAATTAGAGTTAGCAGAGCAATCTTCACAAACACCTGAAATAACGGCATTAGAAGCTGACTTATTAAATGCACAAGATAAATTGCCTATCCAATATCAACTGTCTATCCAATACCATCATGTTAAACGCTATCAAGAGGCACTTAATTTGCTATATAACTTGTTAAGCAAAGATCTTGGTTATGAAAATGGCGATGCTAAAAAAACAATGTTAGATATTTTAGCCACCATTGATGACGCCGCATTAGTTTCTGAATATCGCCGTAAGCTTTATAGCTTGTTGTATTAACTGATTTAAATGCAGCTTTAATAGTATAAAGCTGCATTTCATTATTCAACGCTACATCGAGTTATTTTATATATAGTTATTTAATATAGGTTTAATTTCAGATAGGTTTAATTTCAAATAAGCTTTAATTACAAATAAACAGTATGCCACGGTAACAATAGCAACCATTTTACTTTCACATCGAAAACTCTTTCATATAATACCGATCACATTAAATAAGTGATCTAAATTTTGCGCAGGAAAAATGACTTAGTTTAAGGCGTAAATTGAGCCTTTCGAAGATTAACTTCGTTAATCGTCTATCGGAGCATTAACCAAAGGATGCTAATGCTTTAATGGTTGTCCCCTTTACGAAATTTACAACGAAGAAATAAGTTATTTTAACAAGTAAAATAGATCAGTTAATGAGTGTGATTGATATGATTATCTCCTTCAAATAAAGCACCTCTAAATTGACACTACAAAATCAACCTACGAAACAAACTATTAACGTAAAAGAAGCATTTACCATTGCTACACATGATTAAGTAATACAAATAAAACTATATCCAAATAGACTTTTGTATATAATGCCTCGCCCTATTTTTTGTCCTTATGAATTACTCATTTTATTGATACTTTTAGTTAATTTCTCGGAATATACATGCAACATAAATCAACCACACAAGCTATTTTACTGTTAGTGCTAGCAAATTTACTGGCTTCTTTGTCTGATGTTTCACTAAAAGTATTGAATGGTGAAGTACCGACTTTTCAATATGTGTTTATTCGACAAATGATCAGTTTACTTTTTATTTTTCCATTTTGGATAAGACTGTCAACAATAAAATATAAAGATGGTTTTGATATGATCACCTTTTGGCGAGCACAATTTATTGTTGGTGGAAGTGCCTGTGCAATGATTGCTATTACGCATTTAACATTAGCCACAGCAAATGCCATGTTTTATGTTGCTCCACTAATGATGCTACCGATGTCTATTTTTCTTCTCAAAGAAACGCCCCCACTTAGTAAATATATTGCGACGGGTATTGGTTTTATTGGCGTTTTGATTGTATTACGACCCGATCAGTTCCATTGGGCAGCTATTGTTGCCTTAGGTAGCGCATTAACAATGGCTTTTTGTAATGTGTTTATTCGCCGCCTACCCGCAGGACAACATCTAATATCAACTTTATTTTGGACGACGGTAATGACTTTACCACTGGCTTTATTTCTCGCATTATTCGAATGGAATGAAATATCGATCACGAATATATTATGGATCGTGGCTATCAATATATTTGTATTGGGTTATCACGGGCTAGTCGTTATTGCTTATAAAAAGGCCGATGTAAGTAATATTGCATTAGCTGAATATTCTGGATTAGCGTTTGTAACGCTGTTCGGGATAATGTGGTTTGATGAAATACCAGACTTATTAACGGGGCTAGGTATACTACTAATTGTTATTCCAATGATGCCACTTCCTTGGAAAAAATGGTTAACTAAAGTTAAAAGGTAACAAGCTAAAACGCTTAATAAAAACAATTGTCTAATGATGAACTTTCATTAAGTCGATAGATTGCTTTTTATCATTTAATAACGTACTTTCATGTTAATTTTTTTAATGAGATTATTTACCTTTCTATTGATGAATTGATGAATTAGAAACAGAGGAAAATAAACATAACAAAGGACCAAAAATGAAAGTTATTAAGTTTTTACCCTTTATATTTTTAATGTCACTAACCGGCTGTGAAGTATTAGGCCCCTCAGTAAAAGTAACAGGCCCAAAGGTCATTGTTAATGATTCACAACATGATGAAGTTATCCATGTTAAAGAGACTAAAAGTAAGGGGACCTTTTGTCCGCCTGGCCAAGCTAAAAAAGGAAGATGTTAGAGGCCTATCTGTTCATTCCTAGTTATATATTGCTAAGTATGTATTGATAGTTAACCATTAAAATTAACATCAATATATAAGCTTAAATCCTGTTCATTTATGTTGCCTAAAAATGGAATAGTTCCTAATAAAGGTGCATCAATGAACTCTTTTAACGTATTAATATTTTGCTCAACATAAGGCATATCATGCTGTAGGTGATTAGCAACCCATCCCGCTATAGTTAATCCACTTTGTTCGATAGTTTTTACTGTTAATAAGGCATGATTTAAACATCCTAACTTTAAACCTATAATCACTATCACTGGTAGTTGTCTTTCTATCACCCACTCAGAGAAAAGTTGTTGATTATTAATAGGTAAGTGCCAACCACCTGCCCCTTCTACAAATAAAAACTGTGCTTGCTGCTGTTGTAAAAAATCTAAACCTTGATTGATTAATGTTAGGCATATAGGCTGTTCATTTTCTATTGCCGCAATATGGGGAGCAATAGGTTGTTTGTAAGCAATGGGATTCACTTCATCGTAACCTACTTTAAGCGTACTATTTTGTTGTAGTATTAAAGCATCTTCATTACGCAATCCTAAATGTGTTTCTTCACATCCTGCTGAAATGGGTTTATAGGCTAACGTACTTTTATGTTGTTTACTTGCTGCTTGTAATAACGCTTTAGTACAGACTGTTTTACCCACATCGGTATCCGTACCTGTAATAAAATAAGTGCCTGATTTTAAATTTGTTAATGATTGTAATTCAGTCATTTTTTATTCTCTGTTCTATTAACTTTTCGCGTCAGCTATGACATAACATACTTGATAGCTTAAGTTATATAAGCCGTCATTATCGATAAAGGGTTGATAACCTTTTTCTAATTGCTTTATTAATTGTCTGCCCATGGTTCTATTTTTTTGACCATCGTGGACATGATTTGCACCAATACCTTTTAACGCTTTCATCACTTCAATGACATTAGTATATTTTTTTACATGGGTTTCAGTCGTAATACGGACACGGTTAAAACCTGATAATTGTAATGCTTCTTGAATTTTTTCTTGAGTTAAAAAGTGATTAATATGTTTATTAGTGTCTACTGTTTTCCAAGCTTGTTGTAACTCTATTAACGAACCATTTAACAAAGTCGAAAAACATAACTGTCCTTTCTCATTTAATGCTTTTTTAGTTTGTATTAAACAGTTTGTGAGATGTTCACTCCATTGTAAAACTAAGTTAGAAAAAATCAGATCAAATTGTCTAGTCATGAACGGGAGTACATCAATATCTCCTTGTACACATTGACAACGAGTGACTCCTCTTTCGGTTGTTTGCTTTAACATTTCTGCAGACAAATCAAAACAAGTTAACTGAGCTGCTTTATTTACTTCATTAAATAAAGCTGAAAAATAACCAGTACCGCAACCAAGATCTAAGATTGTATTTACTTGTATTATTGGCTCACCTATCAACCCCATTAGATGATGCCCGACCTCTCTTTGTAAATCAGCAAATTGATCATAATGTGCAGCCGCTTTTGAGAAAGAAGCTTGAACTGCTTTTTTATTAATTTTTTTGTCAATTTGCTTTGGATTAATCCATTTATTACTGATCGAGGTTTGCATTAATGGCCTGTTTTATCTGTTTAACTAAATATTCAATATCTTGTTTTTGATGGTTTGCTGTTAATGTCACTCTTAGCCGAGCAGTATTATTAGGCACAGTAGGAGGACGAATAGCCGTTGTCCAAATACCTGATTTTTTGAGCGTTTGGCTCACCGTAATAGCAATATCACTTAACCCTATCAAAACTGGTTGAATAGCTGTGTTTGAAGGCATTAATGGAAGTTCAAACTGCACAGCTAATAACTTAAAATAGGCAATCAATTCAAATAAGTGATCTCGTCGCCATTGTTGTGTTTGTACTAACCGAGCTGACTCTCCAATACAATAAACCATAGCAGGTGGTAATCCTGTGGTGTAAATATAAGGTTTTGAAAAGTTAGTAATATAATCTATCAACTGACTAGAGCCTGAAACAAAAGCACCGCCAACACCTAATGCTTTACCAAAGGTCGACATATAAATATCTATATCGTTATTATTAATATTTTGTTCTACCGCGCTGCCTTTGCCGTCTTTCCCTAAAACACCTAAGCCATGCGCATCATCAATCATTAACCATGCCTGATGAGATTGACATTGTTGTTGTAATGAATGGATTGGAGCACAATCACCATCCATACTAAACACGCCCTCTGAAATGATCAGTTTATTGTCGTTCTCAACATTAGCGCTTAAAATAGTCTGTAAATGCTGCATATTGTTATGTTTAAAACGTTGCATTTTCACAGGGCTATTCGCGCCAGCTTCCAATAAAGATGCATGATTTAACTTGTCTTGAATTAATAAATCATTTTTAGACAGTAATAATTTTATTATTGCTTGATTAGCTGAATAACCAGAACTGAACAAAGCGATAGACTCAACACCTAACCATTCTTGTAATTGTTGAGTGACGTCGTGGTGAACCTGATTGTATCCAGTGACTAGGTATGAACCACCACTACCAATACCAAATAAATCTGCCCCTTTTTTCCATGCATTAACTAAAGCAGGATCTGATGCTAATCCAAGATAATCATTACTTGAAAAATTAAGATATTGCTTTCCATTAACGCCAATATAACGTGATTGTTTACCACTAATAGGAACAGAAGAACGATATAAATGTTGTGACTTTCGCTGTTCAAGTTGTTCATTAATAAAAGCGAAAGGTTTAATTGGCATGTATTCTCTCTTATCTTTCATATCATTTATAATTGTAATAAGTGAGAAAACTAGAGCTGACTTGTTGCATCGTAAAAGAGTTCGTCTTTTTCTGCATGGCGTACAATCGCTGCATCTACTTTCTTTTCTGTTTCATAAGGCGAAAAATTAATTTCTTCTTTGTTAATACCTAGTTTATTAAACAAACGCATATCTGAATTTTCATCAGGATTTGCTGTGGTTAATAATTTACAACCGTAAAAAATAGAATTTGCGCCAGCCATAAAACATAAAGCCTGTGTTTGCTCAGACATATCTTCACGACCAGCTGATAATCGAACATGTGATTTAGGCATTAAAATACGTGCTATAGCGATAGTTTTAATAAATTCGAAGTCATCTAGATCATCTACATTTTCTAAAGGAGTCCCTTTTACCTTAACTAATTTGTTAATAGGCACACTTTCAGGTTGCACGGGCATATTCGCTAATTGCACTAATAAACCAGATCGATCTTTCCCTTCTTCACCTAATCCTACAATACCCCCACTACAGACTTTCATACCGGCACTGCGAACATTATCTAAAGTATCCAGTCTTTCTTGATACGAACGGGTAGTAATAATTTCACCATAATATTCAGGTGATGTATCTAAATTATGATTGTAATAATCTAAACCAGCATTAGATAATTGCTGAGCTTGATGATCATCAAGAGAGCCTAATGTCATGCATGACTCTAACCCTAGTGATTTTACCTCTTTAATCATTTCAACTAGATAAGGCATATCTCTTTGTTTTGGATTCTTCCAAGCCGCGCCCATACAGAAACGAGTTGAACCAGTTGCTTTGGCATCTTTAGCTGCTTTAATTACCTTTTCAACTTCCATTAATGTTTCTTTTTCAAGGCCTGTATCATAACGTGCACTTTGTGGACAATATTTACAGTCTTCTGGGCAAGCACCGGTTTTTATAGATAACAATGTGCTGACTTGTACTTGATTATTAGGAAAATTCGCACGATGTACCGTTTGTGCTTGAAACATTAGATCCATAAACGGTAACGCAAATAAGGCATTCACCTCTGTCACCGTCCAATCACGTCTAACTTGCGAGTTATTAACTATGCTCTCAGGCATAGTACTTGCCATTACATTTGACGTAGTGCTTGTTGTTGTCTTTTGCATCGTATTTAACATTATCTAATAACCTAGCTTGAAAAGTATTTGGTTAGTTTAATGTTGAAAGATACACTGTCAACTTAAAACAACCAATTAACTTTACATGCGATTATAAAATGAACAATAAAAGTATATTAAGTACTAAAATCGATTTGTCCTACGATAAGCAACACATTTGGCACCCTTATACATCAATGACGGCACCTATTCCTTGTTATCCTGTGGAAAGCGCTGATGGATGCCTAATATCTTTACAATCTGGTGAAACATTAATAGATGGTATGTCATCTTGGTGGGCTTGTTTATTTGGTTATAATGTAAAAGAACTTAATGAAGCAGCAACTGATCAGTTATCTAAAATGTCACATATTATGTTCGGAGGGTTAACACATCAACCTGCAGTCGACCTTGCTAAAACATTAGTAGAAATAACACCGAGAGGATTAGATAAAGTCTTCTTTAGTGACTCGGGAAGTGTCGCTGTAGAAGTAGCAATGAAGATGGCGCTTCAATATTGGCAATCTTTAGGTAAATCAAAAACAAAATTTATAGCCCTAAAGAAAGGTTATCACGGTGATACTTTTGCTGCTATGAGTGTCACTGATCCAGAAGGGTCAATGCATGAGCTTTACCAAGATTTTGTTGCCAAAAATTTTTTTACTGAACAACCTAACATAACATTTGATCAACCTTGGCATGACAATGCAATGGACGATTTAACACAACTATTAAGACAACATCATACCCAAATAGCCGCATTAATATTAGAGCCAATTGTTCAAGGTGCAGGGGGAATGTATTTTTATCACCCTCGTTATCTAAAAGCAGCTCGCAAATTATGTGATGAATACGGAGTGTTATTGATCGCCGATGAAATAGCCACAGGATTTGGAAGAACGGGTAAATTATTTGCCTGTGAACACGCCAATATTAGCCCAGATATTTTATGTTTAGGTAAGGCAATAACCGGTGGTTATATGAGTTTTGCAGCAACACTCGCCACAACACATGTAGCAACAACCATTAGTGAAGGCAAAGCAGGTGTTTTTATGCACGGCCCTACTTTCATGGGTAATGCGCTGGCTTGTGCAGTCGCAAATGCGAATTTAAAAATGTTGTTAACAATAAATTGGCAACAATTAGTCTCTACCCTATCAGATCAATTGCAGAACCAACTTAGTCGCTGCAAAACATTGCCTAGTGTAAGTTCAGTCAGAGTGTTAGGTGCGATTGGCGTTATTGAATTAAATCAAGCCGTGAATATGGTGGAGATACAAAAACAGTTTGTAGACTTAGGGGTATGGATCCGCCCTTTCGGTAAGTTAATATATTTGATGCCACCTTACATTGCATCAGAACAACAAATAAATAAATTATGTGATGCCATTTTCCAAGTGTGCAAAACGATGGACTAACCACTCCAATCCTATATTTTAAGTGACGTTTGAATCGTAAAATACAGTGGTAAAATCAGTGTTACCCACTACACCGGCGAAAGCTTAAGATTATATGCGCGATTAAAGGTCAATAGTGCCATTAATATAGAGTGAGAGGCTTGTATCTAAATCTGGCCGAGGTAATATATGCAGCTATCAATATTTTTAGTATAAAACAGTTAAGACTGTGATTATGGAGCACTATTTAAGATGTCAAAAACACTCATTGTTGATATTTTCAACAGCAAATTTGCATTAGGCAGCCAAGTAACAGTAAAAGGTTGGATCCGCACTCGACGTGATTCAAAAGCTGGCATCTCTTTTCTAAATATTTATGACGGTTCATGCTTCGATCCTATTCAAGCTGTTGTCCCTTCAGAATTAGAAAATTATACTGCTGATGTATTAAATTTATCAGCGGGCTGTAGCGTTGCCGTTACTGGTGAATTAGTTGAAAGCCCAGGAAAAGGCCAACAGTTTGAGCTACAAGCAACATCAGTAGTAGTGCATGGTTTTGTACAAGACCCAGATACTTACCCAATGTCAGCTAAGCGACATAGTATTGAATACATGCGTGAACATGCTCATCTTCGTCCTCGTACTAACATGTTTGGTGCAGTAACACGTGTCCGTAACTGTTTATCACATGCTATTCATAACTTCTTTTATGAGCGTGGATTTAACTGGATCAGCACACCTATCATTACAGGTAGTGACTGTGAAGGTGCTGGTGAAATGTTCCAAGTTAGTACATTAGATATGGAAAACTTGCCGCTCAACGCTGAAGGTAAAGTGGATTACAAAAAAGACTTCTTCGGTAAAGAAACATTCTTAACGGTTTCTGGACAATTAAATGCTGAAACGTATGCTTGTGCATTAAGTAATGTTTACACATTTGGTCCTACATTCCGTGCAGAAAATTCAAATACAACACGTCACTTAGCTGAATTCTGGATGGTTGAACCTGAAATTGCTTTTGCTGATTTGTCTGATGCAGCGCAACTAGCAGAAGATATGCTGAAATATGTATTTAACGCCGTATTAACAGAACGTGCTGACGACATGGCCTTCTTTGCAGAACGTGTCGATAAAGAAGCAATTACACGATTACAAAACATGGTTAACTCTGAGTTTGTCCGCATGGATTACACTGATGCCATTGATATTCTACAAAAATGTGACAAAACATTTGAATACCCTGTTGAATGGGGCGTAGATTTACAGTCTGAGCATGAACGTTACCTAGCTGAAGAACATGTTGGCGCACCCATTATCCTACAAAACTACCCTAAAGATATTAAAGCTTTCTACATGAAACTAAATGCAGATGGTAAAACAGTAGCGGCAATGGATGTATTAGCGCCAGGTATCGGTGAAATCATCGGTGGTAGTCAACGTGAAGAAGACTTAGTCGCATTAGATAAACGTCTTGAAGAAATGGGCTTAGATAAAGAAGATTACAGCTGGTACCGTGATTTACGTAAATACGGAACCGTACCTCATGCTGGGTTTGGCCTTGGTTTTGAGCGTCTGGTTTCTTACGTAACAGGTGTACAAAACATCCGTGACGTAATTGCATTCCCTCGTGCACCAGGTACGGCTGAATTCTAAAAATTGCAGATTAAAGATGGCTTATTGATTTGTTCATGAAATTATTAGCTTGATGCTCGATTATTAAACAGCTTATATTTTTAAATTTAGCAATCAAAAAAACCAGCTTCACGCTGGTTTTTTTATGTTTCTTTTTTACTATAGTTTTTAATGTTTTATACCGATTACATTAAATATGTTATCTAAATTTTGCGCTGGAAAAACAGTTCAATTCAAGGCGTAAATTAAGCCTTTCGAAGATTAACTTCGTTAATCGTCTATCGGAGAATTATCCAAAAGAGGTTAATGCTTTAATGGCTGTTCCCTTTACAAAATTTACAAGGAAGAAGTGGGCTGTTTTAACAAGTAAAATAGAGAAGCTATTTATTGTGATTAGTATTACACCGACAATTGATTATACCAATGGAATTAAATAAGTGATCGGAGATTGCGCAGGAAAAATTAACACTTATAAGGCATGAGTTGTAGGAGATAGTTGTTCTCACTTCAAAACTCACAACGCAGTTAGGGGTAATTTTAACCAGCAAGAATGTTCACCTTATTAATTCTTTTGGTATTAAATGACAGATACAAAAAAGCACAGCCTGAGCTGTGCTTTTCATAAAATAAAAGACTAAATTAAGATTCGTTATACATCTCTAAATTAGCAATTTCTTCTTTTTGAGTTTGTACTTTTTTAGCATCTTCGCTACGTAAACTTGCTAAATAATCAAAGTATTCTTTGTTAATACCTGGCGTGACGTATTTACCGTCGAAAACCGAACATTCAAATTCTTTGATTGCAGGATTTTGTTTACCAACTGCATCTTTTAAATCTTGTAAGTCTTGGAAGATTAATTTATCTGTACCGATACAATCACTGATTTGTTCAGCGTTGCGACCATGTGCAATCAACTCTTCCGGTGTAGGCATATCAATACCATACACATTTGGATAACGAACTTCAGGTGCCGCTGATGCTAAATAAACTTTCTTAGCGCCTGCTTCTCTTACCATTTCAATAATCTGTTCCGATGTTGTACCACGAACAATTGAATCATCTACTAACAGTACATTTTTACCTTTAAATTCAGCTGAGATAGGGTTCAATTTACGACGTACTGATTTACGACGTTGAGTTTGCCCTGGCATGATAAAAGTACGACCGATGTAACGATTTTTTACAAAACCTTGACGATAAGGAAGGCCTAATTCAACAGAAATTTCTAATGCAATATCATTTGACGTTTCTGGAATAGGGATAACCGCATCAATTTCTAAATCTGACCATTCACGTTTAATTTTAGCACCTAATTTACGGCCCATTTCTAATCGTGCTTCATATACCGAAATACCATTTAATGTTGAATCAGGACGAGCAAAGTAAACGTACTCGAAGATACAAGGCGTTAATGATGTTTTTTCAGCACATTGTTGAGTAAATAATTTTCTGTTTTCTGTAATGTATACCGCTTCACCCGGTTCAACATCACGTAGAAATCTAAAACCAATAGTATCAAGTCCAACACTTTCAGAGGCAACGATATACTCTATATCACCCTCATCAGTTTGGCGAGACCCAAGCACTAAAGGTCGAATACCATCTGGATCACGAAAAGCAATTAAACCATGATCAATAATCAATGCAGTTACTGCGTAAGCGCCGCTAATTTGTTTATGCACTTCAGAGATAGCATTAAAAATATCGTCTGGTGATAAGTGATCCATTTTTGTTTTATCTAATTCAGCAGCCAATGTATTTAATAACAACTCAGAGTCTGAAGTAGTATTAATATGGCGACGAGATTTAATTAATGCGGCACGTAGGTCTTTTGCATTAGTTAAGTTACCGTTATGCGCTAATGAGATACCCCAAGGTGAATTAACATAGAATGGTTGAGCTTCAGCAGCACTAGAGCTACCTGCAGTAGGATAACGAACATGGCCAATACCACTGTTACCTTTTAAACGTTGCATGTGTTTAGTTTCAAAAACATCTTTTACTAAACCGTTTGCTTTACGTTGTTTAAAGTTACCATTGTAAGTTGTCACAATACCAGCAGCGTCTTGCCCACGGTGTTGCAACACGGTCAACGCATCATAAATACTTTGATTGACAGGAGTTGAACCAACTATACCTACTATTCCACACATAAATTAAAGCCTTTCTATTTTTAAGAGAGTTCACAAAAAAGCACAAACCAATGTGCTTTTTAATTGAGGACTAATTTTTGCTAATCAACGATTAAATTTTGGTTGATTGTATATTTTTTAGAAAGCTTGATGAGCTTTCTAAATGTTCGAAAAACCATGTAATAACAATAGCAAAGTGAGGAGGTAATTGAGCCTCTTTCCACCATAGCGTTTCTTCGAATGAGGTTATGTAGTCAGCGAAAAACAATAATGCACTAACAATCAAAATACCACGTATTGCACCAAAGATAACACCAAGTAACCTATCGGTACCTGATAAACCTGTGACTGCAACAAGACGGTTAATAATGTAATTGACGAGAGCGCCAATCAATAATGTAGCGATGAAGAGAATCGCAATAGCGGCACTATTACGTATTTTAATATCTTCAATACCGGTGATGAATTGAGCCATTTCGGGATAAAAATTGCTGGCGACAAAAAATGCAGCAAACCAAGTGACGAGAGAGACAGCTTCTTTTGTGAAGCCGCGAATCAAACTAATTAATGATGATAAACCAATTACACCGAGTATGGCGAAATCAAACCAATTCATACTATCCCTAAATATTGTAGTGAGTCTTTGACGCGCGCATTCTATCAGAGAATGTTTTAAAAGGCTTCAAAAACTAAGGTGCAATTGGATTAAATGGAACTAACTTGCCATTTAAACTCGTTAAACTTTTTAATCTTGGTAGCTTTTCTTCTAACTTTTGTTTTGAAACGTCTGGACCAACAAACACACGAGTTAACTGTCCATCAATGACTTCTTTAGGGACGGTATGAGCTTGGAAGCCAGCTTTGCTCAGTTTTTTAAGCAATGTGTTAATATTTGCTTTATTTTGAAAAGCCCCCAATTGAATAGTCCAAGCAGGATCATCAAAGACAGGCGCTTTAACCACCACTGGTTTAGGAGTTGGCGTTTCAACCACAGGTACTTTTTTATCTTCAATAACAACCGTTGGAGCCACTTCTTCAACTTGCCAATCAGAAGTATTTACTGTGTCAATTTGTTGTTGATCAGTCGGTTCATTTTCAATAACGAGTTGTTCGTCATTAACGGCAGTTGTTTCAGGGAAAGTTTTAGAATGTTCTTTTAATTCAGGTTTAATAGGTGTTGCAACAAATTCTTGTTGATAGGTTGTTTTTTTCCCGTCAATTAATGAGGGTAAAAAGATAACAACAAGTGCAACTAAAATGATGACGCCTACCAAACGGTTTTTAAACTGAGATTCCACGCTCTATACCTTGCTAATTGGTTAAAATATCTGAAACGGTGTGAAAAGAACCGAATACAATCACTATATCAGATGCGCCAACATTCTTAACTACCTTATCAACAGCACTGACAACATTTTTATAACAGGTCACAATATGATCATTGTTTAAGCTTTTTTTGTAAGCCTCTAAAAGAGTCTCTGCTGAAGCCCCTCTATAACAATTTAAGTCGACAAAACTATAATCTGAAATTTGTAAATTGATTGCAGACAAGGTTGTAATCATGTCTTTATCTGACAACATGCCAACAATTCCATGTACTTTACAGTTCCCCCCTTTAGTCTCTTTTAAACGTTTTAATTGAGATGCTAAATATTCTGCAGATTGAGGGTTATGGGCAACATCGATATACAGGTCACAATCGTAACCGGTCAAGGCTTGTAGCCGACCAATCAATGATGCACTTTCAATGGAAGTAATCAATTGTTCAGGTTTAATATTAAGCGCTAAGGCTTCAATTACCGCAAGCGCTGTTGAGGCATTTTGCATTGGCATTAATGTTTGCTTAATGGGCGATAATGTTTGTTTACCATTCCATGCCCAAGTATTGTCATCAAGTACTTCAAAAGAGAAATCTCGGGAAGCCAATTTTAATTGTGATGAAATAGCAGCTGCATGGTCAATAATTGATTGTGGCACATCGAGCTCTCCGCAAATAGCTGGTTTATTTGCTCTGAATACGCCTGCTTTTTCAAAACCAATGACTTCTCGATCACTACCAAGCCAATCAATATGATCTATCCCTATCGTAGTCACCACACTAATATCTGACTCAACCATATTGGTTGCATCTAAACGCCCACCTAGCCCTACTTCTAACAGGATATAATCACATTGCTGTTGTTGTAAAAGATATAAACACGCTAATGTTGCATATTCAAAGTAACTAAGTGATATATCAAGACGTGCTTTTTCAATAACAGCAAATGCTTCACAATGCTGTTGATCATCAAGTTCAACAGAATTAATACGAAGACGTTCATTATAACGGTGGATATGAGGAGAACTGTAGACACCGACTTTGAAACCTGCATCAATCAGTATTTTTTCTAAATAAGCGCAAGTCGTTCCTTTACCATTAGTACCTGCAACGGTAATTACTTTTGCATCAAAATTGATTAGATTTAAACGTTTACCCACTTCAGTAATTCGCTTTAGACCTAATTCAATGACATTTGGGTGTAGTTGTTCTAAATGTTTTAACCAAGTCGCTAAATCATTAGCAGAAAAAGACGCATTTTCAATTTTAGTTGTCATAGAGTTTTGTCGCATTAAATGTCTAAAAATAAAGGACCGCAAGCAGGTCTTGGTAAATCAAATTTTTCTGGGTAATCCACTTCAACAAGATATAAACCACCGGGTTTAGCTGTTGCTGCCGCTTTTGATCTGTCTTTATAACTAAGCAAAGTACCTAACCAATCAACAGGTTGTTTGCCTTGCCCTACTTCAATTAAACTTCCAGCAATATTGCGCACCATGTGGTGTAAAAATGCATTGGCTTTAATATCAATAATAATAAAATCACTACGACGTGTAATATTTAAAGACTCAATGCTACGCACAGGGCTATTTGCCTGGCAATGTAATGCTCTAAAAGAAGTAAAGTCATGTTCACCAACTATAAACTGTCCTGCTTGCTGCATTATATCTGCATCTAAATCACAGTGATAATGGCTTAAACCTTTACTTAAAATACCCGGACGGTAAACACCATTATAAATAATGTAACGGTAACGACGTGCCGTTGCACTAAATCGTGCATGAAATGACTCATCAACTTCTTTAACCCAGCGTACTGCTATATCGCCGGGTAATTTAGCATTCACACCTAATGTCCAAGCACTCACTTGTCGGTCTGAATTGGTTTCAAAATGAACAACTTGTCCAGTACCATGAACACCGGCATCAGTTCGTCCTGCACAATTGACTGTTACGGGATGGTTTGCAATATTTGATAATGCTTTTTCTAGCTCTTCTTGAACCGAATTAACTTCTTTTTGTCTTTGCCAACCAAAATAATTAGCACCATCGTATTCAATACCTAAAGCTATGCGCATTCGAAACCATCCTTTGAAAAAACGCTAGTATATACAAATGTTTAAAAATTTAAACCAACAACAAGCAGTTAGCGATGAACAACTTCATTAACTGACGAAAAATCAATCAACAAAATACAGATATAAAAATGGCAGCCAAGGCTGCCATTTAAAGAAAGTTTAAAACGCTATTTTTTAGCTTTCGCTTTTTTAGCCACTTTCTTTTTAGGAATTTCTTCTACCCATTTATTATCAATATACTTAGCCGTCCAGCCTGTTGCTTTTTTATCTATTTCTGTCATCACATATTGTTCTTTATTTTTACGGCTATAACGAACAACAGCTAGATTGCCTTCGGGATCTTTTTGAGGCGCATCCGCTAGGTAATAAAACTTCTCAGAAATTCTATCGCGGAATTTAGCTAACTCAACCACTTTAGGCGCACGTGTTTCCCGAGAGCGAGGGAATGTACTTGCCGCTAAGAAGATACCTGCAGCGCCATCACGAAGAATGAAATAAGCATCACTTTGCTCACATTCTAATTCAGGTAAATGCACTGCATCTTCTTTGGGTGGAGCCACTTCACCACTACGTAATATCTTACGTGTATTTTTACATTCTTCGTTAGTACAATCCATGTATTTACCAAAGCGGCCATCTTTAAGCTGCATATCGGTACCACACTTATCACACTCAACAATTGGGCCGTCATAACCTTTGATTTTAAACTCACCAAATTCGACGGTATGACCATCACAAAGTGGATTATTGCCACAAACATGTAGTTTACGTGTTTCGTCGATTAAGTAACTATCCATTGCTGTATCACACTTAGGACAACGATGTTTTGCCATTAAAGCTGCTGTTTCAAGGTCTTCAGAACTTAATATATCTTCAACTTCTTCACCATCAACTAAATTGATCGTGGTTTTACAACGTTCTTTTGGTGGTAATGCATAACCAGAACAACCAAGAAAAACACCTGTACTCGCAGTACGAATACCCATTGGACGGTCACAAGTTGGGCAAGAAACTTCATCAATAATAACCGGATCATTAAGACGCATTCCACCTTCTTCAACAGGTAATTCGGCTTTATCAAGTTGAGTTGTTAGGTTTTTATAAAATCTATCTAACTCTTTATGCCAATCCGCATTACCTTCTGCTATAGCATCTAACTTTTCTTCCATTGCTTTTGTGAAGTCGTAGCTCATTAAGTCAGTAAAGTTTTCAGTTAAACGATCGGTAACAATTTCACCCATTTTGACCGCAAAGAAACGACGTTTGTCGACTTTCACATAACCACGATCTTGAATGGTTGAGATAATGCTTGCGTAAGTTGATGGTCGGCCAATACCTTGCTTTTCTAATTCTTTAACCAATGCCGCTTCAGAGAAACGTGCAGGTGGTTTAGTAAAGTGTTGTAGTGGCTCTAGTTCAACTAAGGTTAACTCTTCACCCACTTTTAAATCTGGTAGATGAATTTCATCAGCTTTACTTTTTGTTACTGGTTGTGCTTTCGTCCAACCTGCAAAACGTAACGTACGACCTTTTGCACGTAATTTATAATCGCCAGCTTGAATAACCAACGTTGATGAATCGTATAATGCGGGTAGCATTTGACACGCTAAAAATTGACGCCAAATAAGCTCATATAAACGTTTTGCATCTTTGTCTGTTACATCAATCAATTCGGCACGTTGTACAACATCCGAAGGACGGATTGCTTCATGGGCTTCTTGCGCCCCTGCTTTACTGCTGTATGACACTGCATTTTCTGGTAAATAATTACTACCAAATTCTTTTTCAATAAACTCACGAGCAGATGCAACAGCATCTTTACTTAAGTTTGTTGAATCGGTACGCATATAAGTAATGTAACCTGCTTCATACAAACGTTGAGCAAGCATCATGGTTTTCTTAACACCGAAACCCAAACGCGTACTCGCTGCTTGTTGTAAAGTTGAAGTGATAAATGGTGCACTTGCTTTACTGGTTGTTGGCTTATCTTCACGAGAATGTAGTGTGTAAGTCGCATCTTTTAATGCGTCTACAGCAACGGCTGTTTCTTGTTCATTAACAGGTGCAAAAGTTTTATCATTTTGTTTATAAACTTCTAAACGTAAAGAGGTGTTGTCTTGAGAAATAGTTTGAGCATGAAGGTCCCAGAACTCAACAGGGTTAAATGCTTTGATTAAACGTTCACGTTCGACCAATAATTTAACAGCAACAGATTGAACTCGGCCTGCAGATAAGCCTCGTGCTACTTTTTTCCAAAGTAACGGTGAAACCATAAAACCAACTAATCGGTCCAAGAAACGACGCGTTTGTTGAGCATTTACACCATCAACATTTAATTCAGTTGGATGTTTAAAGGCTTCTTGAATCGCTGATTCTGTAATTTCATTAAAAACAACACGTTGATACTTACTGTGATCGCCCCCTAAAATTTCTCTAAGGTGCCAAGCAATCGCTTCCCCTTCCCTATCCAAATCGGTTGCGAGATAGATAGTGGGAGCATCTTCAGCAAGTTTTAATAATTCATCAACTACTTTTTCTTTGCCGGGTAAGATTTCATAATTTGCAGCCCAGTTATTTTTTGGGTCAATCCCCATTCGAGTAACTAATGCAGCTTGTGTTCTTTTTGCTGTTTCTTTTGCTTTTTGGGCGGGAGTTAAACCAGCTAAAGATTTTTTCTTTTTAGCATCAATAGATTTTTTAGCACTACCACTTGTTGGTAAATCACGCACGTGCCCAACACTTGATTTTACAATAAAATCTTTGCCTAAATATTTATTGATTGTTTTTGCTTTGGCAGGTGATTCTACGATAACCAGAGATTTGCTCATATTGCTTTAATACCTAATAAATAGTCTTGTTTCAGAAAGAATGTTAACTCGTCCAATGAATTTCTCTTTTTTATATAATCCAAAGTTTTAACTAATAGCAACCTATTTTTTATATTTTTGGAAGATACAAATAAAAAGCCGACTTGTTAATCGTCGGCTTTTTAACATATTTTAATGCATAAAGTTATTTAAACATTCTTGATACATTAGTTTGCATTATAGTTAAAAAACTGGATTCTACAGATGAAGCGACACTTTTTCCTATTTTTTCAGCTAATTTTTTACTTTTTTGATAACGGACTTGAACAATATGTCTAGAATCGAGTTGTTCTAACAAGTAATCATCGCTTGTTTGGATTTTATCAACCAATTCAAGATCAAGGGCTTGCGAACCATACCAATGCTCACCAGTGGCGATTTTATCAATATTTAATTGTGGGCGATGCTCACTCACAAAATGTTTAAATAATTGATGTGTTTCTTCTAATTCTTGTTTGAACTTCTCACGACCCAGGTCATCGTTTTCGCCAAACATAGTCAATGTTCGTTTGTATTGGCCTGCAGTAAGTTGTTCAAATTCAACATCATGTTTTTTGAGCAATTTATTAAAATTAGGAATTTGTGCAATAACACCGATTGAACCAATAATAGAAAAAGGAGCTGCTATTACTTTATCTGCAACACAAGCCATCATGTAACCACCGCTCGCAGCCACTTTATCAACAGAGATCGTCAGTGAAATATTCTTATCTTTTAAACGTTGTAATTGTGAAGCTGCAAGTCCATAACCATGTACCATACCGCCGCCACTTTCTAAACGTACAAACACTTCATCTTTTTCAGATGCTACGCTTATAATAGCGGTGATTTCTTCACGCAATGAAGACACTTCCTTTGCATCAATGCTTCCTTTAAAATCAATCACATAAAGCTGTGGAGAGTTTTCTGGCTGTGACGTTTTACTTGCTAATTTCTTTTCTTCTTTTTGTTTTATTTTAAGTGCTTTTTTATCTTCTTTATGTTGTGCTTTTAGTTGAGCAGAAGTTAATAATTGTTCTGATATAGACTTTTTTGTTTCGTTAATTTTTTCAGACAGATCCGTTATTTCTAACTCACCTTTTTTGGCTTTTTGTTTACTCGTTAAGGCTATAATTGCAATTAAAATAGCAACGATAGTGATTAAAAATGTGATAGCTTTGGCTAAAAATAACCCGTACTGTAATAAATAATCCAAAATAAATCCTCTTTATATAATATATGCGCTTATCATGACAAAAAATGTCCCAACCTACAAAAGAGTTTGAGTGTTTTTTTTAAAAAAAAGTTATCATGTCACTTTTTACTAATAAGAGACTATTAAATGGATTACATCGCACCTGATAATTTATTAGCAGATAAAACTATCCTAATCACTGGCGCTGGTGCTGGTATAGGTAAAGCGTTAGCCATTAAATGTGCTGAACTTGGCGCTAATGTGATTCTATTAGGAAAAACAGTTAAAAAGTTAGAAGCAGTTTATGATCAGATTGAAGCGTTAAATAAAAAATCTGCCGCTATTTTACCTGTAGACCTAAATGGTGCCACTGAAGAGCATTATCGTGATATGGCTGATACGGTATTACGTGAATATGGTAAATTAGATGGGCTTGTTCATAATGCTAGTCATTTAGGCGTATTAAGTCCTTTCACACAAATTGAAAATACAATGTGGGATCAGGTAATGCAAACTAATCTCAATGCTGGATTTTTAATGACTAAATATTTAATTCCAGTATTAGAAAAGGCACAAAATGCTAGTACAATATTTACAACGTCAAGTGTTGGTCTTAAAGGTAGAGCATATTGGGGTCCTTATAGCGTTTCTAAGTTCGCAACAGAAGGCATGATGCAAGTAGTTGCCGATGAATACGAAAACAGCTCTCTGCGCTTTAATGCGATTAACCCGGGTGCAACTAAGACTGCAATGCGTGCCAGTGCCTACCCTGCTGAAGATGTCAGTTTACTTAAAACACCAGAAGAAATTTTAGCCGTTTATTTGTACTTATTAGGCGATGATAGCATCCAAGTTACAGGACAACGATTCAACGCTCAGTAATGCTATAACAGCCTAACTCAGTACTCTAGTCGCCCTCACCCTTTCTTTATTATAAAGTAATAAGCGCAATTACCTTCTGCGCAATTACCTTCTGATAGATAAATAAAAAGGCAGCTAGGCTGCCTTTTTGTTAACTAGTTTTTCATTAAATGATTTTAATTAAATTAAAACCTAAGCAAAACTTGTGTATTAATACCTATTACATTAAGTATGTTATCTAAATTTTGCGATGGAAAAACAGTTCAATTCAGATAAGCTATTTATTGTGATTGGTATAACTATTCTTTATATATTTTTAACCCTTCTTCAGGTCTTGTTTTAAATAGTTTTAGCGTCCACATATATTGAGCTTTATTTTCATTGATCACTTTTTCAATAGCGGCATTCATTAAATCAGTATCTTGTTGTTCATTTCCACTTGGAATTGTATTTAAAGGCGCGTGACAAATAACATCTATTTTGCCTGTTTTAGCGTTATAAGATGTATAAGTAGGAATAACCACGGCACGCCCTAATTTAGCCAAGCGTCCAATGACTGGCAGTGTTGCTTTTTGGGTTGCATAAAATGAGGAAAAAAGACTGTTGTCACGTCCATGATCTTCATCTGGCAGATAGTAAAAATGTGCTTTATCTCGTAAGCTTTTAATACAAGGTTTTAAACCTTCACTACGGTGATAAAGTGTTCCTTTATCATTCAATCTACTAAAACGAGTTCGATAGTTGGTAACAAACCAATCGAAAATAGGATTGTTATAATCATTAAACATACTAGATAAAGGATAACCACGAGCTGAAATCGCAGCAACACCCGCAAAATCAACACCATAACAATGTGGGGCTAAAAAAATGATAGCTTGTTCAGCCGCTTCAGCTTCTTTTACAAAGTGTTCACCAACAAAGTTAATACGTTTACGTAAAAAACTTTTACTACGAAAAGCTATTTCACCTAGTGAAAGCGCTATTTGAGCAACTGAACGAAAATTTTCTCGCATGAGCGCATCTTTTTCTAATTCGGTATATTCAGGAAAACACAATCCAAGATTGATAAATGCAATTCTTTTACGTTTTTTTAAAAAATTAGCACTATAGAGTTTATCCGCAAGCCATGCTGCAAACTTATCTTTTGAAGAGGCAGGTATGTAACTGCAAATAAATAATAAAGCTAATAGTAGCCAAGTTCCCCAGTATTTTGGAAGGAAATGCTTTGCTTTAAGTGAAGTATCAAAACGAGAATTATATTGGGTCATATTTAGACCTTTAGAAACTAAGAGTGATTAGATTATATAGAGATATTTGGGTGGGTGGTAGACCTCCCAGCAAACTCTCGGCACTTGAATCACCTACTATGGCTGCTGCCTTCCGGCTCTGACCAGGTTAATAAGTTATCAATGCGAGAAACCAAGAGGCCTACCATTGTCACTGCATCAAGCCTTAACACTTGATGCGAGGAATTATACGTAAGCAGAATCATAATTCAATAGATAAATGAGTATAATGAGTCTAAGCGATTAAATAGTCAGCACTTTTAGCAAATAATATTTAGTATGGTTAAAAATAGTAATTAAAACGGTGCAATCCAGGCTTTTTTCAACTTTATAAATATGATTTCTTTTAATACGGCTCAAATTAAAGTTAATAAATAAAGTCGCTAAACTTATTTTTTTAATTTACAAATTCGAAAATGTACTGAATTACGACACTATTAATTTGTTAATTTAATAAGCGTTGAACAAAAGAAACGAAATTAATCACGCTAGTTTGTAATTAATCTCTGTTCAGGAAGAAAAGTGTTAACCTTATTAAAGATGGGGCAATGATTGAAAAAAGAGAGGAAGCGAAGTCCTCTTCTTTAACTAAGTACATCAATTAATAATTTTAACTTTGTATGCGATTAGAAATAATAAATAAGTGTCAAAGTAAACACTAAATAATACCTTTTATAATTCGATCTGCTTTAACTCTCTTTAAGCGAGATATTAATTGTTTAACTTTATCTGGATACGTCGCCATATCATCAATATCTCGATAACTTTCAATCAAACGCGTATGAGAAAGAATATTGGATAGCTCTTCATTAAACTGTGTGCTTAATTGTTGTTCCGGGTCATCAATTAATAAACCATTTTCAAGATCCAAACGCCAAGCCCTTGGATTGAGGTTATGGCCTGTTAATAATGAAAAACGTTGATCTGAATAAATACCTTTTAAATGAAAACTATTGGAATCATGTTTCCATAAATGTAATTTTAAGTGCCCTTGCAAAATAGAAGTATGATGCTTCTTAGCAAAATTGCGTAGGTTTACTTCATAAAGATAAGGTAAAGCAGCAATCGTTTTAAAGGGTTTATCTTCAGGAATATAAAAGTCATTTGCGGTTTTATCGCCAACAACAATAGTAATATTAACTTTACGTTTTAATAATGCTGAAATATCACGAGATAGAGCAGTCGGTAAATTGAAGTAAGGTGTAAATAAAATTAATTCTTTTTCGGTAGAGTGAAAGATAGCTCTAATGACTTTATTTAATAAGTTTTTCTTTGTACCAATCCCAGTGAGAGGTCTGACAGCTAGACCATTACATTCAATTGGATCGAACCGATAGCCAGACAGTTTTAAGTTACGACTTAAGTTTTTATGTTCTTTTTTAAATTCATTAAACTTAGGCACAACAGGTGCATTAAGTTGAACAACCGCTTCACTATTGATAATCACCTGTTGAATATAATCAACCATAGAGTCTGCTAATGCGTTGTCTGTGATTAACCAATAACGATCAAATCGATAACGTTCTTGCTGATGGAGGTAAATATTATTAATACTTGCGCCACTGTAAAAAACAACATTATCGAAAATAAAACCTTTTAAATGTTGTACACCAAAAAGTTCTTTTCGTTTCACAGGCAAACCGATTATTTTAACGCCGCGGCCTTTTAACTCAGCAACTTTTTGATACCAGGTTGTATTCGTATCCCCTCCCTTTTCAGCCCCAATTAAACCTCGTTGTGCTCGATGAAAGTCAATACAAACAGTAATATCCATGGACGGATAATTGTTTTTTGCTTGATATAAAGCATTTAGGACTTCCTCACCTGCATCATCCGCTTCTAAATATAAAGCGGCAATATAGATACGTTTAGTTGCGGAATTTATCTGCTGAAATAACTCTGTTTTAAATGCTTTAGTGGTTAATAAGCATCGTACATTGTCTGCAGATAATGGGAGCTTTTTCAATTTTGTTAAAAATGAAAGGTTTTGATTAATTTTTTTACTCATAAATCTCTATCATATTTTACCAATTTCACTATTAAATACTCCATTCAGATACAAGCTACGCTATAAAGTAGAGCATTGATACGGTAACTAACGTTCTAGTTACAAAGCTGAAAGCTACGCTAACATTTATATTGATGACTATAAATAGCGAGATCAAATAGTGGGTTTGGTATCATTAAACCTCAGTATAAATTGTTGAGGCTTAATGATTTAACAATCAAAAGTTAATTAAATAACTTTAGCTAATGCATCACATAAAGGCTGCATGTTGTTTTTAGTCATTCCGGCTACTGAAATACGACCAGAACCAACAATATAAACTGCAAACTCTTCTTTTAATCGGTTTACTTGTTCAACTGTTAAACCAGAAAAAGAGAACATTCCAAGTTGACGACTAATGAAGCTAAAATCACCTTTAACGCCTTTTTCTTTTAACGTCGCTACAAATAAATCACGCATTTCTTGAATACGATTACGCATTTCGGCAACTTCTTCAACCCATTGTTTATAAAGCTCAGCGTCATTTAAGATAGTTGTTACAATCGCTGCACCGTGACATGGAGGGTTTGAGTAATTAGAACGGATACCCGCTTTAACTTGACTGAATGCACTGTCTGCAATATCACTGTCTTCAGCTACAAGAGTAATACCACCAACACGTTCGTTGTATAAGCCAAAGTTTTTAGAGAATGAGTTAGCAATCAATAGTTCTTTGTTATATTTTGCAAAAGTACGTAAACCTTGCGCATCTTCTTCAACACCATGACCAAAACCTTGGTATGCAAAATCAAAGAATGGAATTGCACCTAGTTCAGCAATTAGTTTTGCTAGTATTTCCCACTGTGCTTGTGTTGGATCAATACCTGTAGGGTTATGACAACAACCGTGGAACAATACCATATCGCCTGCTTCAACAGATTGTAGCGAAGCAACCATTGCATCAAAATCTAAATCTTTAGTCTCTGCATTATAATAATCATAAGTAACAACTTCTAGGCCAGATGTTTTGAAAACGTTACCGTGGTTAGCCCAAGTTGGGTTACTTACCCAAATCTTTTTAATGCCTAGTTTAGTGACTGCAAAATCAGCCCCCGTACGTAATGCTCCAGTACCACCAGGTACTTGCGCTGTGCGAGCACGTTTAGAAGTGATAATTTCAGCATTAGCACCAAATAGTAATGTTTGAACAGCGTCACCATAAGCCGCAATACCTTCAATGGTTAGGTAGCTTTTGGTTGTTTCTTCAGCAAGTAGACGTTTTTCAGCTTCTTTAACAGTTGCTAAAATTGGTGTTTGTCCCATTTCATTTTTATAAATACCAACGCCAAGGTTGATTTTATCTGTGCGGACGTCTTTTTTAAATGCATCTGTTAAACCAAGGATTGGATCTGCAGGTGCCATACTTACTTGTTCAAACATACTTATTCCTTTATGAATAATGAAAAATACTTACGTTGATGCTTTTATACCATCCTTACTATTTCAAGCAATCAATTTAGTAACTATTCTGACAATTTGCTGTCTAATTCAGCTATTTTAGCTTTCCAAATAGCCGGACCTTGCTCATGAACGTTATTTCCTTGACTATCAACAGCAACTGTAACCGGCATATCTTCGACATCAAATTCATAAATAGCTTCCATTCCTAAGTCTGCAAAGGCAACCACTCGTGATTTTTTAATTGCTTTAGCAACAAGATATGCAGCACCACCTACGGCCATTAAATACACTGATTTATGTTTAGCAATAGAATCAACTGTGTTTTGTCCACGTTCAGATTTACCAATCATGCCTAATAAACCCGTTTCTTCTAGCATGAAGTCTGTAAATTTATCCATACGTGTTGCCGTTGTTGGGCCAGCAGGACCCACTACTTCATCACGGACTGCATCAACAGGTCCTACGTAATAAATAAATCTACCTTTAAAATCGACGCCTTCAGGTAAACCTTTACCACTTGTGATTAATTCTTGAATTCGTTTATGAGCAGCATCACGACCCGTTAATATTTTTCCTGAAAGTAAAATAGTATCGCCACTTTTCCATTCGCTCATATCAGCTTTAGACAAGTCATTTACATTAACGCGCCTAACGTTTTCGCCTACTTCACGAGTAATTTCTGGCCATTGGTCTAGTGATGGGGGTGTTAAGACAGCTTCACCTGAACCATCTAAAGTGAAATGTGCATGGCGTGTTGCTGCACAGTTAGGGATCATAACAACAGGTTTCGATGCCGCATGAGTTGGACAACTTTTTATTTTAATGTCTAATACGGTTGTTAAACCACCTAAGCCTTGCGCTCCAATACCTAAGTTATTCACTCGCTTAAAGATCTCTAAACGTAACTTTTCATCGGTATCCAATGAATCTGGGTCTACTTTTGCTTTAGCTTGTAGATCAAAAATATCAACAGGTTCCATTAATGACTCTTTCGCCATTACTGCCGCTTTTTCTGCTGTGCCACCGATTCCTATTCCTAACATACCAGGTGGGCACCAACCTGCCCCCATTGATGGGACTGTTTTTTCTATCCAATCTTCAATTGAATCAGATGGATTTAACATCGCCATTTTAGATTTATTTTCTGAACCGCCACCTTTTGCTGCAACCATCACTTCTACTTTATTACCTTTAACCATTTCAACATGCACAACAGATGGGGTATTGTCTTTAGTATTTTTGCGTGCTCCCGCTGGATCAGCAACGATCGAAGCACGTAATGGGTTAGACTGGTCGTTATAAGCTTGACGCACACCTTCATCAACTAACTCTTGTACTGTTAATTCTGAATCAAAACTGACTTTCATCCCGATTTTAACGAATACCGTCACAATACCAGTATCTTGACAAATTGGGCGTTTGCCCTCAGCAGACATGCGTGAATTAATTAATATTTGGGCAATGGCGTCTTTTGCCGCAGGATTTTGTTCTGCTTGATATGCTTTATCCATTGCTTGGATAAAATCCAGCGGGTGATAATATGAAATAAATTGCAGTGAGTTCTTAACGCTATTAATAAAATCCAGTTCTTTAATGACTGTCATCAGTCGCTCCCAGTAAATAGTAAACAGTTTTTGTAAAACAATGTTAATATTATTGGCCTTATCCGCCTAATTTTTTGTTACAAAAATGTTGCCTAAATACGAAAAAATGACTTATAAATCAGCTAACACACTCATAAAACCATTGTTTTTCTCTGAAAAGATAATCACTATCATTAAACAAGAATTATCCTGTTTGAATTGGACTGTATTTTTGGAATCCGCAAGTTCGGAACATATAGATAGTAATTGGTCTATTTTTAGCGCTGAACCGATCGCAACGTTAACGGAATCAAATAACAATGCTTTATTTCATGACTTAACAACTAATGCAAAAATTGAGATGGGAACAGACCCGCTCGCTGCTCAATTACAAATTCGACAGCAGTTATTTCATGAAGAAACAACCAATGATTTTCCATTTACTGGTGGTGTGATTGCTGCCTACCATTATGAAATGGGAGAACTGTTTGAACGTGTCAATAAAGACCAACAAAACGTAGGCCTAAACTTAGGCCCCTACCATTGTGGTTTTTATGATTGGGCTATTTTATATAACCTTAAACAGAAACAATATTATTTGCTGCAACAAAGCACTAAGAATATTGAACAAGATGTAACTTCTTTATGGCAAAAACGTTATCAATGGCTTGAAAATTTATCAAAAAAAGCCCTTAATGATGTTGAATCATTTAGTTTATCTGAAGAATGGATACCTAATTACAGTGAAGAAGAATACAAACAATCGTTTAATAAGATTCAAAATTATATTTTAAGCGGTGATTGTTACCAGGTTAACTTAGCTCAACGCTTCCAAGCTAACTATAATGGTAATGAATACCAAGCCTATTTGGCTTTATTAAAAGAAAACAAAGCCCCCTTTGCCGCATTCATACGGTTGCCTGAACAAGTCATTATATCAGTATCGCCAGAGCGATTTTTGCAATTAAAAGGTCATCAAGTACAAACTAAGCCTATTAAAGGTACTATGCCACGTAGCCAAGATGCACAGCAAGATCTAGCCAACATACAACAACTATTAAACTCTGAAAAAGATCAGGCAGAGAACCTTATGATTGTTGACTTGTTACGAAATGATATTGGACGTGTTTGTAAACCAGGAACCGTTAAAGTCCCAAGTTTATTTAATATTGAAAGCTTTCCTGCTGTGCACCACTTAGTCAGTACAGTAACAGGACAACTCGGTGCTCAATATTCTTGTGAAGATTTACTTAGAGCATGTTTTCCTGGTGGATCAATTACTGGCGCACCTAAAATTCGATCAATGGAAATTATTTCTGAACTTGAAAAATTTGAACGTGAAATTTACTGCGGCAGTATTGCTTATATAAATGGTAACGGTGACATGGATAGTAGTATCACGATTAGAACATTAGTGTGTCAAAACAACAAAATCTATTGTTGGGCAGGTGGAGGCATTGTAGCTGACTCTAACGTAGAAAGTGAATATAAAGAATGTTTTGATAAAGTAAGTAAAATTCTTCCAATATTAAGCAAATTATAATTAGGAAAATTTATAAACAAATACAATACCAACCCTTATAATACTGATTACAGTCATTAACCGATCTATTTTTATACCGATTACATTAAATAATATGTTCTAAATTTTGCGCAGGAAAAATGAGTTAGTTCAAGGCGAAAATTAAGGCCGTTCGAAGATTAACTTCGTTAATCGTCTATCGGTGAATTAACTAAAACATGTTAATTCATTAATGGTTGTTTCCTTTACGAAATTCACAATGAAGAAATAAGTTATTTTAACAAGTAAAATAGATAACTTAATTAGTGTGATTGGTATTACTTGTTTATAAATATAAAAAAGCCCACATAAGTGGGCTCAAATAATTGCTTGTATTAATTAGTCATTATTAGTGTAAAGATTATCTTATTGGTAGCTCGATATCTTCAAATAACTTATTAACTTCCGCTGTATATTTTAATTGGATTGCTTTTTCAACTAACGGTCTCGTTAAATGTGGAGCAAATCTAACCATGAAATCATACATATAATCACGGAGAAAAGACCCCTTTCTGAAGCCGATACTGGTTAAACTAGATTTAAAGATATGGCTTGCATCGAGTACACAGAAATCATCATCTTCGTTAATTGCCATCGTAGCAATAACACCCACGCCTAAACCTAACCGAACATAGGTTTTTATAACGTCAGCATCCGTTGCGGTGAATACCACATTTGGTTTATAGCCAGCAGCATTAAATGCTTCGTCTAATTCTGAGCGTCCGGTAAAACCAAAAATATAAGTGACAATAGGATGTTGTGCAATATCATCAATAGTGAGTTTCTTAATATTAGCTAAAGGATGATCTTTTGGCACAATCACCGAACGATTCCAATGATAACAAGGCAACATAATAAGATCTTGATAAAGGTGCAACGCTTCGGTTGCAATAGCAAAATCTGTTTTGCCCTTAACAACTGATTCACTAATTTGTGTTGGCGTACCTTGGTGCATATGTAATGACACTTTTGGATAGCGTTTAATAAACCCTTTTATGACTTCAGGCAATGCATAACGAGCTTGTGTATGCGTTGTGGCAATATTTAACTTGCCTTGATCTGGCATAGTATATTGATTAGCTACCGCTTTAATACTTTCAACTTTACCTAATATTTCAGTTGAATAACGTATGATCTCTTGTCCTGCAGGTGTTACCTTAGTGAGGTGTTTACCACTGCGTTCAAAGATTTGAATGCCGAGTTCGTCTTCTAGCATACGAACTTGTTTACTAATACCGGGTTGTGAGGTAAATAAATTTTCAGCAGTCGCTGATACATTTAAGTTATGATTTAATACTTCGACAATATAGCGCAATTGTTGCAATTTCATAATGTTATCAGCTCATGTTTAGTTAGTGCTTATTCCATTTAATTCTATCAGACTTCTACTATTTACAAAGCCCTACTTTTGTATTGTGTATTATTATATCTATAATAATAAGGGTATAACTTGCTATGCAACAAATTTATAGTAGATAAACCTTTACTTAATAAACATGAACAAGATATTTTATTGAGGATAATTAATTGTAATTATCCTATATAGGTCGATGGAGTTATGAAAAACATAAATAACGAGCAGCTTGATTTCAGCACTATATTAGCGACAAGCATACATGATATGAAAAATTCGTTGGCGATGGTTCTACAATCTATCGAAGATCTCGATTTAGCTGACAACCTTACTGCTCAACAACATAAATCGGTTTCAAATTTACATTATCAAACTTCACGCATTAACAGCACATTAATGCAGTTATTAGCGTTATACCGAGATGAAAAAAAACAACTACCTATCTTTATAGAAGAAAACTCAGTTAATGAACTATTAACCGATATATTGGAACGTAATCGTTTATATTTAAACAGTCATCATATCAAGGTCACCGTTGATGTTGAAAAAAACTTACGTGGCTATTATGATGTTGATTTGGTCAGTTATTTACTCAGCGATATCTTTATTAATGCACTACGCCATGCAAAAAGTATTGTCACCATCTCAGCTTATTACCAGGCTCCCTATTTGATATTCAAAATAGAAGATGATGGAGAAGGTTATCCGCATTATATGATGAATGTGAATGATAAAAATGAAGGCTCTACTTTTAATGCTAACAAAGGACGCAGTGGTTTAGGGCTTTTATTTGCTAAAAAAATTGCTGAAGCGCATCAATTAAAACAACTTAAAGGCAATATTTGTTTAATTAATAAACCAGATAATAGTGGTAGTATATTCACTTTACAGTTACCTTAGTATCATAAAATTCGTATAAGTATTAATACAATGTACTTTTTCTATTATTTACATAAAGAGTTTATATCTTGTACCCATTAATAATTTCTTTAGTCGCTTTACTGCTTATTGTCATGATTGGTTACAATATCATTCAACAATATAAGCAAAAAGTAGAAACAGAACGTCGTATTTCTGTTGCAAAACAACACGCGGTAATCTCTGAAGTTGATGAACTTTTATTGTTTGCAACTAAAATTCCATTCACCAAAATTTTACTGCTTATATTAAAAAATAGAATACGTAATGCTTTATTCATTATGATGAATATGTCGCCTAGTACTGCCAGTTATAAAGAACACTTTGCTGATACTGAAGCACAAATTAAGCAGATAAAAGAAAATTATATAGAACCAACCTCAAATACTTTTCAAATTCCTAATGATGATAAAGAAGCGGTTAATTTAATTAAAGTCACCAAAAAAATACGGGCAGTTTTACGTTCAGAACATGCTAAAGGAAAAATTAACACTAATATATTTGTTGCTGAAAATCGAAACTTAGAAATAATGCAATTAAAAATAAATTTAGATACAAGCATTAAACGTATTATTCAAGCTAAATCAATAAAAGAATATAGCAACGCAAAACAAATGATCGACAAATTATTGAAAATATTAGAATCAATTCCAGATAAAGATAACGACCTACTACAAAAACAACAGCTTCTTGTTAATCACAATAATGAAGTAAATTTACATTTAACCGACATGGGTTCCTCTTCAAATGGGGATAATCATGAGAAAAAACGTTTAATGAAAGAAAACTCTAAGCAAAAAGATATAGAAATGCTATTTGGTGACAAACAAAAATGGTAGTAACTACCCTATTTGATAAATATTTATCTTAACAAAACAATCAAACTTGATACAAATCAATAACTTTAATATCGCCTCCCTTATTATAAATTATTATAAATTATTGAGGCGACTGTTATGCATCAAATCACATTCGAACAACAACAACTTTTGCAACAAAACTTATTAGCTGAATTTACGCAGTTGAAAGAGAAAGTAAAAGTCAGACTAACAGCTTCTTCTAAACAATACTTAAATGATTTAGTTAAAGATGTCGACACCATGAATGCTGATGCTTTGATTGATAGCTTAGTACATAGTGAAAGCCATTCATTGAATCTTTATAAAACACAAATCCAAAGTATTGATGCTGCATTACAAGGTATTGAGCTTGGTTTATATGGTTTATGTTCAGATTGTGAAGTAGAAATAGAAGTGGAAGAATTATTTGAATGTCCTACCAAACAACGGTGCACAGCTTGCGAAATAAAATACCAACAACAAAAAGTAAAGGGTTATAAATTATAAAGCGCATTTTGTTGTTAACTTTATAGGGAGGTATGTGATAAATTGCCCTCCTTTAACTTTAACTAGAGCAGACATTTTGACCGATAATATTTCCCCTTTAATTTCAAGCGATGCCTCTAGTGCTACTGATCCTATTATTGAGAAAACTATTCCTTTAACAGTACAACAATGTACAACACATTTTGATCAATATTTAACTCAATATCAAAAGCCTGAAAAAGCAGAGTTATCACTTTTGTTTCCTGATGCTGTGTCTGTTGTTTCTCGTTATTTGAAACTACCAACTCAACTACTTTTAATTAATAGCCGCCACTGGTTAAGTGCGAAACAATTGCTTGAACAAACGATTGCACCAACTTTACCAACAAGTTATTTACTAAGTTATAATCAAGAAAGTTTATTTGGACGCTTATCTTTAGGAAATGATGGACAATTAAATTTTTCCGATGGCCACTTAAGTAAATATGATCAAGGCATTTTAGTCCTTAACATTAGTCCGCTATTAGTTGAACCCAATTTATGGTTTAAATTAAAGTCTGTTTTACAACGAGGTCACTTACAAGCAAGTGATGCCGTTAATGCTGAAAAAATAAAACAAGCATTACCCGATTTAACTCAGCAAACTATTAATACAAAAATAATTTTAGTAGCGAGTAGATTTCAGCTCGAAGAATTAATTCAGATTGATCCAGAATACTCACAAGTTTCTTCTTTATTTTGTGAATTAGCGAGTCAAGTACCCGTATCTCAAGAATCTATTAATGCGATTGTTACTTATTGTCACAACTTAACAGAACAGCTAGCAATAGAAAAATTAGATAACGACACTTTATCAACACTTTTACATTTCCTAGCAACTCAATGTCAGCACCAAAAACTGCTATCGTTTGCACCAGAATCGATTCAACAAGCTTTACAGTATGCAAACTTATTTAATGATAATAATAAAATCAACCAACAAGATTTAATTGCCTATTTTAATGAAATAGATCAAGCACAATCATTAGCACGAAAATACAGTGAACAATCGCTCCTTGAAGGACAAGTAAACCTACAATTAACAGGTGAGAATATAGGCCAAATCAATGGTTTATCCGTTGTTGAATTATTAGGTTACCCCTGTGAGTTTGGTGAAGTATTTAGGATTTCAGCGAGTGATATGATCGGCGATGGTGAGATTATAGATGTAGAAAGAAAAGTCGAACTAGCGGGTAATATCCATGCTAAAAGTACGTTAATTGTACAAGGCTACTTAAATCACTTTTTCAGTCATGTCACCGCCTTTCCTTATTCTTGTAATTTAGTTTTTGAGCAATCTTATCAAGAAAGTGATGGAGACAGTGCTTCATTGGCTATTTTAATTGCAGCAAGCTCTTGTTACTCACAATTCCCTGTTAAACAAAACATATTTGTGACAGGTTCTCTTGATCAACATGGTAATGTATTAGCCATTGGAGGCATTAATCAAAAAATTGAATCAGTAACCCGTTTGTTTGACTTAGGTTTAATTACAGAGCCCGTTTTAATTGTAATGCCTAAAGCTAACCAAATTAATTTAACCCTCAATTTGAAAACGTTGGCATTAATTGAATCCGGTAAAATGATGATTCATACAGTTTCTCATTGTCATCAAGCTTATCCTTTATTATTAGATAAAACCTTTGAGCAAGTGATCAAAGCAATTAACTTACGAATAGATATTGCAGCTAAAGAAGAGATGGAAGATAACACTAGTAGTTTGTTTTCTAGAATAAAAGATTCTATATTTCATTAGTTTATACTAACAAAAAAACACTCAGAAAATTGATTATTCTTGATTGTTTTCATGGGCTCATATACAGTATAGCGCTCATTATTTCGTGGTATTAAGTTTTATGTTTGTTTTAATACCTCACCTTATCAATTATTTTAAGAAAAGTGATTATGACTAAAATCGTATCCCAAAAAGAGTTGGGTAAAAACTCTTACAATAAAGAAGAATTAATCAAATGTGGTCAAGGTGAGCTATTTGGTGAAGGCAACTGTCAATTACCTATCGACAAGATGCTTATGCTAGACCGTATTATCAGCATTACTGAAGATGGCGGAGAACACGGTAAAGGCGAATTAATTGCTGAACTAGATATCGATAAAGCATTATGGTTCTTCCAATGTCATTTCCCAAATGATCCCGTTATGCCTGGTTGTTTAGGTCTTGATGCAATGTGGCAACTAGTTGGTTTCTTCCTAGGTTGGAGTGGCGGTCCTGGTAAAGGACGTGCTTTAGGCGTAGGTAATGTTAAATTTACAGGCCAAGTTTTACCAACAGCGAAGAAAGTAACATACCGTATAACAATGAAACGCTTAATTATGCGTAAATTGGTTATGGGTATTGCTGATGGTGTCGTAGAAGTAGATGGTAAAGTTATCTATGCAGCTGAAGATTTGAAAGTTGGTTTATTTGTGGATACTTCAAGCTTTTAAATTGAATGATTGATTATTATCTTTAAAGCACTGATTATGTTTGTAATCGGTGCTTTTTTTTATCTAATATTTCTTTAGAGTGTTGACACAGCCCTGCTAAACTTGTGAATAGGCTAAATCATCACTCATAGTTCAGATCTTAAATCAGTAATAGATTAACCGTTTTAATCAGCTAAATTACCCATGTATTCAGCTTATGCCGATTACATTAAATAAGTGATCTAAATTTTGACCAGGAAAAATGACTTAGCTTAAGGCGTAAATTGAGGCCTTTCGAAGATTAACTTCACTAATCGTCTGTCGGTGAATTAACTACAACATGTTAATTCATTAATGGTTGTTTTCTTTACGAAATTTACACCGAAGAAATCAGTTATTTTAATCAGTAAAATAGATCAGTTAATTAGTGTGATTGGTATTACTATTATTAACATCTTATTGTGTCACAAGGACCGTTTATGGCTTTCTTATTTCGTTTTATTAAACAACTATTTATTAAAGGGTTTAAATTACTTAATTTAATCCGTTTATTAATACTTAATGTGTTGTTCTTAATTATTGTACTAGTCATTTTTGTTTCTTTTGAAACACAAGATGAACAAATAAAAGTGGCTGATAATTCCTATCTTCGTTTAAATTTAAATGGGTTTATCGTAGAAAAGAAACACCCAGTTAATATTTCACAAGAGATATCAAAACAATTAACTGGATTAGATCAAGAAATACCACAAGAATTTGAAACACAAGAGTTAATTAAAACCATTCGAAATGCACAACATGATCCAAAAATAACAGGATTGGTGCTAGAGTTAAGCGGTTTACAGTCAGCCAGTCTCGATCAACTTACAGATATAGGTGAGGCGATTAATCTATTTAAAACTGAAGGTAAGCCTGTATTTGCTTATGCGGATAATTATACGCAAACCCAATACTATCTAGCCGCTTATGCCGACCACATTACACTACCGCCAAATGGTTTTGTTCTTTTGCAAGGTTATTCAGTCAATAGATTATATTTTAAAGATTTATTAGATAAATTATTAGTAACACCACATATCTTTAAAGTGGGAACTTACAAATCATTTGTTGAACCCTTTACTGAAACTGAAATGTCGCAATATAGCAAAGAAGCGAATCAACATTGGTTAGATCAGCTATGGGAAAGTTACATTCAACGAGTATTAGAGCAACGTAAAGCTAATAAACTATTAACCGCTAATTCCATAAGCCCTGACTTAAAATCTCTTAAAAAACAATTACAGGCAGTTTCTGGTGACACAAGTGAATATGCACTTTCTGTCGGGTTAGTCGATGAATTAAAATTTTATGATAATTTCATAACCACCTTAACGCACCCTACTAACAATGAAAGTAAAGCTATTGATATCATCGACTACAACCGTTATAGGTCAACGTTGTCTCCTTTATATAAAACCACAGGTGCGACTAATAGAATCGCAGTAATACACGGTTCTGGTGAAATAATATCTGGAGTCACTGATGGAACAACAATTGCGGATAAAAGCTTCAATAGTTTATTAAAACAGGCTCGTAATGATAGTCGCATTAAAGCCGTTGTTATTCGTTTAGATACACCAGGGGGTAGCGCTTTTGCCTCTGAGAATATTAGACAACAAGTACTTGCACTAAAAGCCGCAGATAAAAAAGTAGTTGTTTCAATGGGGTCTGTGACAGCTTCTGGTGGATATTGGATAGCTTCTGCTGCCGATCAAATTATTGCATCACCGACGACGTTAACTGGCTCTATTGGAATATTTGGCATGTTTGCAACTATCGATAAATCACTTAAGGAAATAGGCATAAATCAAGATGGGGTTTCAACTAGCCCTCTTTCTGGATTTGGAATAACACAGCCCCTAAGTCCTGAACTTGCTGAGATATTTCAAATTGGAATTGAAAGCGGCTATGCTAATTTCTTAAAAGTGGTATCAGAAGGACGTGATATGACAGTACAAGCAGTTGATAAAGTAGCTCAAGGCCGTGTTTGGACTGGTATAGATGGCCTTGAAAATGGTTTGGTTGATCAACTAGGCAACTTACAAACTGCCATTAACAGTGCAGCAAACTTAGCGAGCTTAGATGATTTTGATATTATCTCTATCGAGCCCAAGGTTTCTTCTAAACAAGCTTTCTTTAATCAATTATTAATAAGTTCAGTCAGCTTTTTACCTAATGCCGTGATTAAACAGCCATCTTGGGTTTCTTTATTTTCAGATCTAGAGCAACAAGCAAACTTTGTCACTAGACTTAATGATCCTCAAAGTCGTTATGTCTACTGCACACAATGCTACATTAAATAAACAATACTTCTGCAAATATTACTCCCCAAGGACTTTAGTAAAAGTTGGGGAGTCACTTTAATAAAAGTTGGAAAATAATATTAAATAATCTTTGTTAAAAAACATAAATTAAAAAATGAGTGTATAAACCACTTTGCCCTTTTAATATTAACGTTAGTATTATAAATGCTCGCCTTGACCTATCGACTATTATCTCAAGCACTCAATAAGCCCATCAGTCATTAAACCAGAAGGTTTCATCTATATTAGTATGGATAAAATTCCTCCCTTTCTGTTTAAGTGTATTAGTTATACCGATTACATTAAATAAGTGAGCTAAATGGTTATTCCCTTTACGAAATTAACAACGAAGCTAGCATTCATTTTAACAAGCATACATCACTAGATAATGACTTAAATTATTATTAGTTATTTAAACCTAGATTCTGCCCTGCCTATATTGTTTATAAGTGTTTAAAATAAAGACTTATAAACAACACACTTGTTAAATCAGTTATTAGTCCCCATTATTTAATAAGAAAATTTATTTATAGGGATATTCAAAATAGTGAGGATGGTGATTTTCGTTAATAATGTATTAAATATATCGAGTAAATAATGAAACAACGTCTCTACGCATTACAACACTATACTGAATCTGGTGATTTAAAAGCGCCACCAGTGTTACTGTATATTTTATTATTTTTATCTAGAACTTTGATGTTACTTGTCATATCTGTTGCTTCCCAACAAACAGGAAATAAGTTATTACAAATTTTTTACCCCGATAAAGTGCATTTTTATCTTGGTTTGATCATTGGCTTATTTCCACTAATTATATTTTTAGTCTCTGGCAGACGTCATGCACAAGATGGTTGGGCATTAAAGTGTTGGCCATTTTGCTTCTACTTACTTATAGCGAGTGTATTAGGAGACTTAGGTTTACAGGTTTATTATTTATATATGCAACACTTTACATATTCAGTTGCTGCCTCAATACAATTAGTCGTCGTTGCATGGAGTTGTATTTATATTATTAAAAGCAAACAATTAAGAGATTGCTTTAGGTAGACCATTTATTTCTTTTAATGATAAGTGTTTTAATAATAGATTATTAAAATGGAGAACAAAATTCCCTATCAGAAAAACTAATTATGATTAATAGTCATGAATAAAAATGCCTCAACAATGTGAGGCATTTTTTATAAAATGGTATGCAAACTAAAAATTAATGTAGCTTTAAACGTGGACGTAACACTCGATTAATTTTTTCAACAATAGTCATCAATCCAGTACGGATATAACCATGCAAGGCCACTTGATGCATACGATACAAAGAAATATAAACAACTTTAGCTAAACGGCCTTCAATCATCATTGAACCTTGCATCAAACTTCCCATTAAACTACCTACAGTGCTGTAGTTACTTAATGAAACAAGTGACCCGTAATCAGTATATTTATAATCACTTAATGGCTTATCTTTAAGTGTAGCCAAAATGTTCTTACCTACTAATGAAGCCATTTGATGGGCTGACTGTGCACGAGGAGGCACGAAACCACCATTAGGTAATGCACAACTTGCACAATCACCAATTGCATAAATATTATTATCTAGAGTAGTCTGTAATGTTGGCTTAACAATCAATTGATTAATTCTATTAGTTTCTAGCCCAGCTAAATCTTTCAAATAATCAGGCGCTTTAATACCCGCCGCCCATACAATTAAATCAGCTTTAATTAATTCACCCGATTTAGTTAATAAACCTTCTTCATTCGCTTCAGTCACCATTGTGTTAGTTCTTACATCAACACCTAACTTAAGTAGTTCACGATGAGCAGAGGCTGAAATACGTTTAGGTAAAGCCGGTAAAATACTATCGCCAGCTTCAATTAAGCTAACGCGTAAATCAGCGCTTTTAATATGTGAGAAGCCATAGCTAGAAACTTGTTTGAGTGAATTATATAGCTCAGCAGATAACTCTACCCCCGTTGCGCCAGCACCAATAATTGAAACGTTAACTGAATTTGTTTCTTTAACACCTAATTGTAAATACTTATTTAACATACGGTGATGGAATTTTTTCGCCTGCTGTGGGCTATCTAAAAAGATACAATGCTCACCAACACCTTTTGTATTAAAATCATTACTGACACTGCCTAAGGCCATGACCAAAATATCATACTCAAGATGACTTTCAGGTAAAATTTGACAGCCTTCTTCATCAAATAAAGCATCAATTGAAATCGTTTTATTCACACGATCTAGGTTACGCATCGCACCTAATTTAAAGTTAAATGAGTGATTTGTTGCATGTGCTCTATAACTTACAGCATCGATACCATCATCTAAAGAACCAGCGGCTACTTCATGTAACAATGGTTTCCAGAGGTGAGTACTGTTTTTATCAACTAAAGTAATATGTGCTTTTTGTTTCCGACCAAGCTTATTACCTAACTTCGTAGCTAACTCTAAACCGCCAGCACCGCCACCTACTATTACAATTTTCTTCATAACGACCTCAATAAAATTAAATTTTTTACAAATAACACTCTTATTTTTATTGATAAAAATATGTTTTATAAAAAAAGTTGATCTACATCGTGTTTTACAAAAAGTAAGGTTATAAAAAAATGAGCGCTAAGTCACCTTATTTTATGTTTGATTGCGAATGAAGTCGCATTTGAACTGATTTAAGTAAAATTATAGGATAGTTTTTGATTTGAAGTTAAACCTGCACAAGGCAGGTCTATTAATAGAAACAAATTTAATGAGCATCTAAACTCTTTTGCTTAATGATTATTTATCTGTTTTAAACTTGCTAATAGTTGTTAGATGAACCGCTATATCGGTAAATTTATGTCCTTGATTTTGATCGAAAATAATTGGGTAGTAATTAGCTAACTCATGGTTACTCACTTCACTGTCAAGTACATCATCGACAGTAGACAAAATACATAAACACTTGCTTTCATTTTCACGCCTAAAATCACTAACGCATTTTGTATCTATATCAAAATACTCTTCAGGCCATTCAATTCTGCCGACCATATTGTCTTCAGGGTGTAAGTTAGGATTAAATATGACTTGTTTAATACCACATAAAAAACCTATTCTTTCACTCCAATAACCGCCTAGGCCAACACCGCAGATTAGGGGTGAGCTATCGTCTGTACTTTTAATATGTTGATGCACCTCTTTCAAAATATGGCTCATATCTTGTTTAGGGTGAATAGTACTGTAATGAACAGAACGTACATCTTGATCGATAGACTTCAATTGCATCACTTTTTCGTGATTACCAGGACTTGTTGCATCAAAACCGTGTAGATAGATGATCATGTATTAAATTCCGCCTTATATTGCCATTGCGTGATACTACTTAAACGCCTAACTTATTAACATTGTCACACTAATAATAAGTATTTATCTTATCAGTCTAAATAAACTCACTAATAGTGCAAGTATTGCATAATACTATTTAGAGGCTCTCATTAAAATCGAGTAATAAACGTCTATTGTCAATCCAAACTTTATTTGCTTGTAAAGGTAATGAAAGTTTACTTTTATCAGCGAATAAAGATGATATCAGATCTTCATTACACTTATTCGAGACTTGCAACCCCTCTAAAATACTCATTGCAGCTGGAGTATCATTACAAGCAAGTATCAGATCACAACCTGCATGAATTGCCTCTTTTGCTCTCGACAAGTGATTTCCAACAAAACTTGCTCCATGCATTGAAATATCATCACTGATGATAGCTCCCGTAAATCCAAGTTGCTGTTTCAATATTTTCTGTAACCAATACTCAGAAAAACCACAAGGTAATGAGTCACATTGCGAATAAACAACATGCGATGGCATTATCGCATCTAATTTATTTGCTTTAATTAATTCACTAAAGGGTTGCATATCATGATCAAATATTTGTTCAAAACTTCGGTTATCAACCGGTAAAGCAATATGAGAATCTGCTTTTACACTACCATGTCCCGGAAAATGCTTACCTGTACTGGACATACCAGCTTGTTTCATACCCTCTATATAAGCAGAAGCAAGTTGAGACACTTGTGCTTTATCTTCACTAAATGAACGTTCTTTAATAACATCGGATATGCCATTAATATCTAACACAGGTGCAAAACTTAAATCTATATCACATGCAAGTAACTCACTCGCCATTACAAATGCACTTGCCTTTGCTAGAGCTAAGGCTTCTTGCATTGATGATGAATGAGCAACTAAGGAGCCACAAGATGGTAACTCAGTAAACCCTTCACGGAAGCGTTGTACGCGACCTCCTTCATGATCGACAGAAATAATAATGTCTTTTTTTGCATATAACCGAATTTGTTGTACTAATTCTTTTAACTGTAAAATATTATCGTAATTGCGAGTAAATAAAATAACGCCCGCCACTAAAGGATGCGCTAAATACTCTTGTTCTGTTGCTGTTAATTGATAACCTTCTACATCCAAAATGATTGGGCGCATAATTTTTCCATTTGATTTAAAAAGCCAGCAATGCTGGCTTTGGAAGTAAATTTATTCAACGTATTATTCTAAGTTTTTGTGTTACGTTTTAATTAAATTAAAACAAATTACATCAACTAATTCTAGCAAGTAATTTTTTTACTTCTTTAAGTTTATCTTCTGGCGCGCTTTCTAAAAGTTTAGTTAATATATCCTTTGCACCTTCTTTTTCATCTATTTCTAAATAAGCGTGCGCTAAATCCAACTGCGCAGCAACACCATCAGCATCGGTATCAAATTCAGCAAATGAATCGACTACGTCAGGAAACTCATCTAATCCGAATTCTAGATTAAAGTCTTCTTCAGTAACATCGCTTGCTTCATCACCTGTTAGTAAGGTATCAATATCTATGAAGCCTTTATCATCATTTTTGTCGAAACTTGGTAATGCAACATCTTCATTAAATGCACCACTACTCAACTGCTTTGCTAATGTATCAGCGTCAACTTCTTCAACATCATCAGATAACGCTTCAACGTCTGTTTCAATATCAGATGTAATATCTTTATCAGCAGTTTCAGATAATGCTTCAACATCGGTTTCTAAATCTGTTGCAATGTCTTCAACTGTTTCAGTTACCGCTTCAACTTCAGCGTCTAAATCTGGTGCAATGTCTTCAACTGTTTCAGTTACCGCTTCAACTTCAGCGTCTAAATTTGGTGCAACGTCTTCAACTGTTTCAGTTACCGCTTCAACGTCAGCATCTATATCTGATGTGACTTCTTCAACTGTTTCCGATACCGCTTCAACTTCAGCGTCTAAATCTGGTGCAACTTCTTCAACTGTTTCCGATACCGCTTCAACTTCAGCGTCTAAATCTGTTGCAACTTCTTCAACTGTTTCAGTTACCGCTTCAACGTCAGCATCTATATCTGATGTAACTTCTTCAACTGTTTCAGTTATTGCTTCAACATCGGTTTCTAAATCTGTTGCAACGTCTTCAACGGTTTCAGATACCGTTTCAACGTCAGCGTCTAAATCTGGTGTAACTTCGTCACTTTCTTCTGGTATATCAAGCTCAATAGGTTCCTGTTCGCTCTCAGAGAAAGTAGGATCTACCTCTTCTATTTCGTCGGCAGAAGATTCTGTTGTTATTTCTTGTTCAACACCATTATTTTCTTCAAGCTCTGCTTGTGCAAGTTCAGACTCCCATTGTGCTGCTAAATCTAAGTCTTTTTGGTCAGTACCTTCTAAATTTAAATCAGCTTCTGATAAATCAATGACATCATCTGAACCATCAATCATGGCATCAAGGTCAAAGTCTAAATCATTTGTATTAATTTCTTCAAGCTCATTCTCTGAAGTACCTTGATCGATTAATTCAGTATCGATTACCTCTTCGACTTCATTTATTTGTTCGCCTGTGTTTTCTTCAACGATACTTTGTTCAATACCATTATCTTCAGCGTTGCTACCATCCATTAATGTAGTTTCAGGTTCATCCGTTGAAACATCTACTATAAAGTCACTGTCTTCTTGCTCTTCAGATAAAGGCTGTATATCTAAATCATCATCTAATAACGTATCAAACTCGCTTTTTTCTTCACTTAAAATTGCTGTAGATTCAGCCAGCTCTTGTTGGCGTAACGCTAGTTCACGTTTAGATTTTAGGCGTAAAATAAGTAGGAATATGCCTGTTAATAATAACAATGGAAATAAAATGGCAAAACTCAACATGGAAGTTGATGAGCTAATGACACGTAAAATTGTATTTAAAATGCCAGGACCACTGAATGGGGGCTCTTCAATAGCATCAATTTGAGCTTTATATTGATCAATAATTGCTTGTAGCTCTTTCTGTACCTTTACATCTTTTGCTACTTGTTCTGAAAGTGATGTAATTTGGTCACTTAAAGGTTGTAATTTTAGTTTTAAACGTTGGTTCGCTTCAGTTGCAACAATCAACTGTTCATTAAGTAATTCAAGTTCTTTTTCTTGATCTGCCACTTGTAATTCATTTCGAATTAAAGTCAGCTGTTTATCTTCTAAATCTTTTTTCAATAGATCAGTATTTGGCTCATCAATAGGAACAAACGACGTCTCTACTTTTTTAGAAACATCAACCTGTACTGGCTGAACTGTCGTAATTACGCGAGGTTTAGGTTCGGGCTTAGTTATTTGACTTACTTTAGGTGTCGGTTTTAATAGTGCATAAGCTTCAGTATTTGATTGTTGTGCAATAAGTGCTGGACTGGGTATATTGATTACTGATGACTCAATTATTTTATTGATATCACCCTGACGAAAAGCAGAAGGATTAGATTTGTAAATAGCCGCTAAGGTTTGATAAACAGATACATTATTATTAGGACGGAGCTTAGTTGCAATTGACCATAATGTTTCAGAACTTTTGATTGGTCCATATTTAGTTGGCGTATTTATTTGTGTAACAGAGGAAGCCGTAGAGGCAGGGATTGCTTCAACTGTTTGTTGTTGTGGTGATTGAATTTCATCATTAGGTCCAATTAACTCAACGCTTTGTACAGGCACACTAAAAAATAACGGTGAACAACAAACAAGACCAAGTAAAATGCGATTCATAAACGATCCTTGTGAGGGAAAAGCAAAACAATATTATGTATATAATAAACTAGGACAATCAATAGAAGATCTTTTAAAACAAGTGAAAAGGCTAGATTTGAGATCTAGCCCATCAAAATACTACTTATAAGTAAGTATAGGCTAACTTTTCCATTACTAACACTGCATTTGTTGCAATACCATAATGAACATTGTCTGCACAGACCCACATATTAATACCTGCTGCATCACACGTATCTTTACGTAAACGTCCAACATGTACTTCAACATTACCAACAACATCATCGATCATATTTGCATAATCGCCAACAGATTCAGCCAATACAATATTGTCACTATGATGTAATGCATTAGCCACTTCTTCAAGCTCTACTGGATAATGTGTAACAATATGGACGGCTTGTGAACAACCATAAAACATTGGAACAACCACCTGTGTAGTTGAAACCACCATTTCAGGGTCGTTTAATAAACGTCTTGTTTCAGCAGCTAAACGTAGTTCAGAAAAAGTAATACCATCTTCGTTAAATTCATCAATCTGCGGAACAATATTGAAAGCGATTTGTTGTTTAAATCTTTTTTGTTCGATACCTTTAGCATTCAATAAAAGTGCAGTTTCACTCGCTAAAGCACTAACACCGACTTTGCCAATACATGATACTGATTGATAACCTGCAACAGTCACACGTTTAATACCAACTTCTTGATGTATTTGTTTAATAGCCAATGTCAGTTGTGCTGTTTCAGGGCTTGGAATAGCGATAATATTTGATTCACTGTAACGCGCAATATTATCATCGTTAATACCCATTTGTACTAAAGGTACCGCAGCATCTTCTAAATAATAGCCACTGATATCGATAACAACACAATGCTCTTTTGCAATCGGAATCCATTGCTGTGCAACATCTCGATCAGCAAGAAATAATGCGATATCAACTTGTTGCCAATCAAATGAGTCAATTTCTAATACATCAACTGGTTTACCTGAATACATAAGAGAAGTAGTTTCTGACTCTCCAATACTTAAAGGAAAAATGTTATTAATGGCAAAATCACGTTTTAATAACACTTCTAAAGTCGTTTCAATACAACCATCAATTTCACCAATAAGTGCAATATTATATTCTTTGTTCATGTTGACCTTTTATTTATTTTTAACGGTAAAACCAATTTTGTTCAAATTGATTATTTGAGAATTCTGATGGGTAGGATCAGTAAAATTAAGCGAAAGTGTAGAAAGCTCTCTTCGTTCAGGATAATTTTTACGCATTTGATCAAAACCATTTATTTGATTAACTTTACTTCTGAATAAGGCATCATCTCTTCGCACATCATATATCAAATGTACTAAAGATTTTAATAATTCTGAGGTTAAAGGTGATTGAATATCAGTTTGGCTAATCTTAGCTTTGACCATAAAGTCAGTGCTAGTTAAAATGGCTTCAGTTTTTAATTGTTTAGATAGCGCTTGATAGAGCATTTCTGTACCACGCACTCGTCCATCTAAACTATAACCAGCAATATGTGGCGTCGCTAATGCGACGAACGGCAATAAAGCTTGCTCAATATTGGGTTCATTTTCCCACACATCTAACACTAATGTAGGGGCTTTGCGTTCTATTGCTAACTTCAATAACGCTTGGTTATCTATCACCTCACCACGACAAGCATTAATCAATATTTGTTGTGGGTTAAGTTGCTGCAATACTGTTTCATTGAATAGATGAAACGTTTTAAATGGGCCTTGCATTGTTTTAGGCACATGCAACGAGATAATATCTGATTGTAAAACCTCAGAAAAGTCACAGAACTCTCTGCTGTCTCCTGATACTTGTAAAGGAGGATCGTATAATTTGCAACTAACACCAAGCCCTGTTAAACATTGATAAACAGCACTACCTGTGTTGCCTGCACCAACAATAGCAACGGTTTTATTGATTAACTCAAATTGTTTACTTTCAGCTAATACTAATAAAGCGCTTAATACATATTCACCGACTGATATTTTATTACAGCCAGGTGCACTGCTAAATGCAATGTTGCGTTTAGTTAAGTAATCTAAATCAATATGATCAGTACCAATCGTAGCGGTACCAACAAACTTAATGTTTTCATTTAGGCTTAATAGCGTTTGATCAACTTTTGTGATCGACCGAACTAATAATATATCTGCATCTTTTACTTGTTCAGGCGTTACATTACGTCCAGAAAAAGTAATTATTTCTCCAAAAGATCCAAAGAAATCTTTACCGTAAGGAACATTTTCATCAATGTAAATTTTCATTATTTATCCTGACTTATAACCAAACGAAAAAAAGGAGCCAAGGCTCCTTTTTTATGCATTAAACGACATCTTATTTGAAACGTTTAAATACTAATGTTGCATTTGTTCCACCAAAACCAAAACTATTAGACATAACGATATCTAATTTAGCTGCTTCAGGTTTGTTTTTAACAATTGGAAGATTAACTGCTTTTTCATCAACTTCATCGATATTACATGAAGCAGAAATAAAATCATTTTCCATCATTAATAAACTGTAAATAGCTTCATGAACACCAGCCGCACCTAATGAATGGCCAGTTTGAGATTTAGTAGAGCTAATCTTTGGGGCACCATCAGCGAATACAATGTTAATCGCTTCTAACTCTTTAACATCACCAACCGGTGTTGATGTACCATGAGTGTTTAAGTAATCAACTTTACCTTCAACTGTTGAAAGTGCTTGTTGCATACAACGTACCGCGCCTTCACCAGATGGAGCAACCATGTCGTAGCCGTCAGAAGTTGCACCATAACCTACGATTTCACCGTAAATTTTAGCACCACGAGCAAGTGCATGCTCAAGTTCTTCAACAACAACCATGCCGCCGCCGCCTGAGATTACAAAACCATCACGTTTTGTATCATAAGTACGAGATGCTTTATCAGGCGTTTCATTATATTTACTTGAAAGTGCGCCCATCGCATCAAACTCACAAGCCATTGTCCAATCTAACTCTTCACCACCACCGGCGAAAACAATATCTTGTTTGCCAAGTTGGATTTGCTCAAGAGCGTGACCAATACAATGTGAACTCGTTGCACAAGCAGAGCTCATTGAGTAGTTGATACCTTTAATTTTAAATGGTGTAGCTACGCAAGCAGAGGTAGTACTCGCCATAGTACGAGGAACCATATAAGGGCCAACACGACGTACGCCTTTATCTTTCATGATTTGGCATGCATCAACTTGGTTTTTTGAAGAACCACCACCAGAGCCGGCTACTAAACCAGTACGCACATTTGAAACCATGTCTTCTGGTAAATTAGCATCAGCAACTGCTTGTTGCATTGACAAATAAGTGTATGCAGCTGCATCACCCATGAAACGCATTACTTTACGGTCAATATGCTCAGAAGGATTGATCTTTAAATCACCCCAAACTTGGCTACGCATTCCCACTTCTTTGAATTGCTCAGAAAATGTAATGCCTGACTGGCCACTTTTAAGTGATGCTAAAACTTCTTCTTTATTGTTACCAATACTAGAAACAATACCGATACCTGTAATTACTGCTCTTTTCATTATTAAGCCTTTATTGCTTGAGGGACTAATTATATGATCATCAAGTGTGAACCAATTTTCTTAAATCAACCTGACTTTATAGAATATGATCGCATATATAGAGGAATATAACTTGTCTCAAGCTAAAAACAATATAATTAAGCAATCACAACTTTACTGGTCAGATCAGTTAGAAGCACATTCAAACCAATTTGATAGCGCTTATTTTAACAAAGATGAAGCAATTAACATATCTCAATATGTATTTTGTGAAGGTAATTTATTACCTCAAAGGTGGAAATCGTTTACGAGCGAGCAATTCTGTATTGTTGAAATGGGTTTTGGTAGTGCTTTTAATTTTATTAATACTGCCCAACAGTTTTTAACTTTTACTCATAATCATTCAACTGCAGAACTGAAGCGCTTACATTACATAAGTTTTGAACAATATCCTTTTAGTATTGAGGAACTTGAAAAAATACTACAATTTTTTCCACAGTTTGATAATTTGATAAAGTCACTTATTTCTCAGTACCCAATGCAACTAATAGGTTGTCATCGTTTATCCTTTAATAACGGACAAATATTATTAGACTTATGGTTTGGGGATACTAATCAGCAACTCGATAAGATAAATAAATGTCATGGTGGAATAGCTGACGCTTGGTTTCTAGATAAGCTTTATTTAAATAATGATTCAACCACCGAACATAAAACATTCTTTGAGAATATATATAAACACTCGAAGCAACAGGCCACATTAGCAGTATCTACACCAACAGAAATGGTCAAAACATATTTAATCAATACAGGATTCAATATAAAAACCAGTAAAGGATATCAACACACAAACGCAATATTATTAGGTTGTATTGATATTGATCCCTCTAAAAATAATTCAACGCAATTAAACGTCTCTATTAAAGACATAGCTATTATTGGCGGTGGCATTTCAGCCTTATGCACTGCATTGTCTTTGGCAAAACGAGGCAATAAAGTCACTATCTACACAAAAGACAGTGCATTAGGGTCTGGCGCATCGGGTAATTTACAAGGTGCTCTCTATCCTTTATTAAACCAACAGCATGATGAATTAGGTCAGTTATTTACGAATGCTTATTTATTTGCACTTAATTTTTATAAAGATATTCATCATCAATACCCTTTCGCCCATCAATTTAATGGCGTGATCCAATTAGCCTACGATCAAAGCTCAACCAATAAGTTACACAAAATACATAATGCTAATTTACCTGAGCAACTACTTCGTTGGACAACTCCTGAACAAACAGATCAACTTGCTGGATTAAGTATTGGCCACCCTGCTTTGTTTTATCCTACAGGTGGGTGGTTAAGTCCGAGACAACTTATTATTGCTTTGCATAAAAAACTAAATGAATTTAGTAATATAACGATTCACTATCACCATCAAATTAACACATTTACTGAACAACCAAGTTTAAACGAGCCCCCATCTAGTGCAACTGAATGGATGTTAGAAGCAGAAGTAACTAATACATTAAATTCAAATAATGAATTAAAAGAATATAAACATAACACGTTAGTGATTGCAGCTGGATTTGATACTTTAAAGTTTGAGCAATGCCGAGCTGTGCCGTTATCAGCTGCGCGCGGTCAAGTAAGTCATATTAAGACCAACTCTGCACTGTCCCCATTAAAACGAACGCTTTGCCATGAAGGTTATTTGACGCCTGATATTAACGGCGAGCATTGTATGGGCGCGACCTTTAAACGTCATGATCAAGATATTAAATATCGAGAGTCAGAACAAACAGACAATCATCAGAAACTCAAAAAGTGTATTGCAAATAAACCTTGGGTAGACTCCATTATTGTTAATGACCAAGCTCATATAGGTGTACGCTGTACAACAAGAGATCATTTCCCTTACGTCGGGGCATTAACTGATTACGATCAACTGAAACACGATTATCAACTTGGTAAGACAACTACCGAAAACATAAAAACATTATCAGACGTTTTTTTATTAACAGGATTAGGATCGCGCGGATTGTGCAGTGCACCTTTATTAGCAGAATTATTAGCTAGCGAAATTAATAATGAAAGTTTGCCTGTAGATAAAAATATATATAAAAAGGTGCAAATTCCACGACAATGGATAAACTATATACGTAAAAACAAACCCTTAAAAGATTAAAAAGTAGGCTGTTTATACATAAATTAGTAGTAATTAGAAGTGAGCTCAGGATTGGACTTTGTTAAAAGCACAATTTACGGTAATCTACTGCTCCGGTTTAAGGGTTGAATAAAATGGTCCTTTTTAAAAAATTAAAGAGAAAAATTGCAGCTTAATGAAATATTCCCGCGTTTATATTAATAGCATGGCTTATCAACTAGCCCCAGAAGTGGTTACAAGTAAAGATTTAGAATCTCGCCTGGCACCTTTGTATCAAAAACTACGAATTCCTGCTGGCCAGCTAGCCGCATTAACTGGAATTGAAGAAAGAAGATGGTGGCCAAGTGATCACCGTTTATCCGACGGTGCAATAGAAGCGGCTAAAAAATCATTAGATGAAACAGGCATCAATGTCGATGATATTGGTGCAGTTGTCTACACTGGCGTTTGTCGTGATCAACACGAGCCTGCTACCGCTTGTCGAATTGCTGCAGAATTAGGTGTTAATAGAAGCACTGCCATTTATGATATTAGTAACGCATGTTTAGGTGTGTTATCAGGTATATTAGACATCGCAAATCGCATTGAATTAGGCCAAATTAAAGCTGGTTTAGTAGTTTCATGTGAATCTGCTCGTCATATTGTCGATATTACCATTGATAATATGCTGTCAAATCCTAGCATTCAAAATTTCTCTCAATCACTTGCGACTTTAACTGGTGGCTCTGGTGCTGTTGCAGTGTTATTGACCGATGGCTCATTACCACTTAAAAATGATCGTCAGCATAAACTTTTAGGTGCAAGCCACCTTTCAGCACCAGAACATCATGATTTATGTAAATGGGGCTTACAAGAAGTAGGACTCAAATTACATCGTGAATTCATGCGTACTAATGCGGTACCTTTGCTTAAAGAAGGTGTTGCCTTAGCTTTAGATACATGGAAAAACTTTTTAACACAACAACAATGGACGATTGGCAGTGTTGATAAAGTAATATGTCATCAAGTTGGTTCTGCTAACCAAAAACAAGTGCTAGCAGCATTAGGTATTCCCACTGAAAAAGAATATCCAACGTTTCAATATTTAGGCAATATGGGCACAGTCTCGTTACCTGTAACAGCGGCATTGGCAGATGAACAAGGTTTCCTACAAAAAGGCAATAATGTCAGCTTTTTAGGAATAGGCAGCGGTTTGAATTGTATGATGCTTGGATTGGAGTGGTAGTATGAATTTTGATAGTTTATTTCCTTTCAGACGAAACTTTCTAGACTTAAATGGTCAGAAATATCATTACTTAAATGAAGGTTCAGGCGAACCAGTTGTAATGGTGCATGGTAATCCTAGCTGGTCTTTTTACTACCGTAATTTAGTAACCGAGTTAAGTCATCAATATCAATGTATCGTGCCAGATCATATTGGTTGTGGCCTCTCTGACAAACCTTCAGACGCGGATTATGATTACACATTAAATCAACGTATTAACGACCTTGAAAAGCTATTAGACCACCTAGATATAAAACAAAATATCACTTTGGTTGTGCATGATTGGGGTGGAATGATTGGTATGGGTTTCGCTGCACGTTATCCAGACCGTATAAAACGTTTAGTCATTTTAAATACAGCTGCATTCAACTTACCTAAAACAAAGAAGTTTCCTATTCCACTGTGGATTTGTAGAAACACCTATTTAGGCACAGCGCTAGTACGTGGTTTCAATGCATTTTCATCAATAGCTTCATATGTTGGTGTTAAGCGTAAAGCAATGCCCTCAACCATTCGTAAAGCTTACGTCGCCCCTTTCAACTCTTGGAAGAACCGTATTTCTACCCTACGATTTGTTCAAGATATTCCATTGTCACCAGAAGATCGTAATTACCAGTTAGTTGAGAATATAGACAGTAGCTTGAAACATTTTCAAACTATCCCCACGGTTATTTGCTGGGGACTACAGGACTTTGTTTTTGATAAACACTTTTTAACAATGTGGAAGCAAAAAATGCCACATGCTGATGTGCATGAATTTGCTGATTGTGGTCACTATATTCTTGAAGATGCCAGCAATGAAGTGATCAATATTGTGCAAAAATTTATGGATAAAAACCCATAGATGTCCAACCCGAGTAAATTAAAAAAGTACAATAGAACCAGTACTAAAAGTAAAACAAAAAGCAATAAAGGAAATTTGTGCCGCCACTTAGTGGCAGCATCTAAAAATTTTCCAAATAGCCTTGCAGTTAGTGTGCAGAAAAAAAAGCTTAAAGGATTAACTTACAAAGAGTTAACCTTTGCAGAACTGCACCAACAAAGTGATGATATCGCTTATGCTTTAAACCAACTTGGTATTAAAGCTGGCGATAAAGCGGTACTAATGGTCACGCCAAGTATCGCTTTTTTTAATCTCACTTTTGCATTATTTAAAGCAGGGATTGTACCGATTTTAGTCGACCCAGGTATGGGCGTTAAAAACCTCAAACAATGTTTTGAAGAATCACAGCCAGATGCATTTATAGGTATTCCCAAAGCACACTTAGCTAGACTGCTATTTGCTTGGGGTAAAAAAACCATCAAGCATATCATCAATGTAAACGGTCCTGCTTTATTTGGTGGCCAACAGTTATCTCGCTTATTAAAAAAATATCCACGCACTAAGCCATATCTAATACAACAACTAAGCCCGCACCAATTAGCCGCCATCTTGTTTACAAGCGGCAGTACAGGCACGCCTAAAGGGGTTGTTTATAGCCATAGCATGTTTGAAGCGCAGATAAATGTATTAAAAAATGATTATGGCATTCAAATGGGGGAAGCTGATTTAGCAACTTTTCCTTTATTCTCATTATTTGGTCCTGCATTAGGCATGGCTTCAATTGTGCCAGAAATGGATGCAAGTCAGCCTATAAAGGCAAATCCACGTTATATTTTTGCTGCCATTAACAAATATCAATGTACTAATCTATTTGCAAACCCTGCGTTACTTGACGTACTCGGACAAGCAGGCCAAAAAGAGAAACACACGTTGCCTAGCTTAAAACGCGTTATTTCAGCAGGCGCCCCGGCGACACTTAGTTCTATTAATCGCTTTAGTAAGATGTTGACGGGTACCGCTGAAGTTATTAACTCATACGGTGCGACCGAGTCATTACCTATTAGTAAAATAGGCAGCCAACAGTTACTTAATACGACAAATATTACCGATCAAGGCGGCGGTATTTGTGTGGGTTCAGCGATTAAAAACATAGATATATCAATCATTCACATTACAGAGCAAGACATCAAGCATTGGCATGATGATTTATTATTACCCGCTTTTGAGATTGGTGAAATTGTAGTCAAAGGCCCTCAAGTCAGTGCGAGTTACTATCATCGAGATCAAGCAACCGCACAAGCTAAGATAAAAGAGGGTAACAGTGTCCGTCATCGAATGGGCGATCTTGGCTATTTAGATGATAAAGGCAAACTGTGGATGTGTGGGCGCAAAGCACATCAAGTTCAATCTAATCATCTTAACGTTGATAAACCCTATTACTCTATTCCCTGTGAACGAATATTTAACACTCATAAAATGCTTAAACGAAGTGCATTAGTGAGCGTCAATATTAATGGTAAAACAACTCCAGCACTTTGTATTGAGATAGAAAAAAGTAAAAAGGTAGGCCAACAAAAATTGTTTGATGAATTACTCGACATAGCAAACCAACATCAACAAACTCAAGGTATAGCGCTTTTTTATATCCATAAGAAATTCCCGATGGATATTCGTCACAACGCCAAAATATTTAGAGAGAAATTAGCAGTATGGGCTCAAACACAAGTCTAAACATTGAGAATGAAATAAAACAATTCAATAAAAATAAGTGAAAAGTAAATACTCAAATTAAAGTGTTAGACTCAACATACTTATACCAATGGAATTAAATAAGTGATCAGAGATTATGCAGGAAAAATTAACACTAATAAGGCGTGAGTTGTAGGAGATAGTTGTTCTCACTTCAAAACTCACAACGCAGTTAGGGGTTATTTTAACCAGCAAGAATGGTCACCTTATTAATTCTTTTGGTATTAGTCAGTCTCACAAAAAAAATCAACAAAGAGAAACACAATGACAGACAACCGCCCTCTCCTATCTGAACTACTACCACAACATCAACTTATTTTGAATACATTAAAGACACAAGTCAGCAGTGTGTTTATTACCGGTGCCGGTGGATTTTTAGGCACTGCGCTATGTCGATTTCTCCGAGCCGCAGACATAAAAGTGGTTGGCTTTGCGCGTGGAGAATACCCTCATTTAAACGCAATGGGTGTGACATTAATTCAAGGTAATTTACAAAACAAACAATCGGTTATCAAGGCAATGCAAGGTTGTGAACTTGTTTTCCATGTGGCTTCAAAAGCGGGAGTTTGGGGTGATAAAGCCAGTTACTTTGGACCGAATGTCACTGGTACAGAAAACATTATAGCGGGCTGTCACAAACACAACATAAAACATCTTGTTTATACCAGTACACCCAGCGTAACATTCAGTGGTGAAGATGAAAATAACATTGATGAATCACAACCCTACGCAAAGCAATTCCTAAATTTTTATGGCCTCTCTAAAGCAATCGCAGAACAAACTGTAATAGAGAGTAATTCAGCCCAACTTAACACGGTTTCCTTAAGGCCACATTTAATCTGGGGTCCAGGCGATCCTCATTTAGTCCCAAGAGTGATCGAACGGGCTAGAGCAGGAAAGTTAAAATTAGTCGGGAAAGTAGATAAGTTAGTTGATACTACTTATATCGATAATGCTGTTTACGCACATTTATTGGCAGCACTTGAGTTAAATAAACCCACACCTCGTTGTGCAGGCAAAGCGTACTTTATCAGTAATGGACAGCCTATTCTCATGGCTGACATGCTAAACAATATTTTAACAGTTGCTAACTTACCTAACGTCACAGCAAGAGTTCCTAGCGGCATTGCTTATTTTGTTGGCACGCTATTAGAATGGTGGTATTTAAGAACAGGCAATCAGAATGAACCTATCATGACACGTTTTGTAGCAAGGCAGTTATCAACCAGCCACTACTTCGATATAAGTGCCGCAAAACAAGACTTTGATTACCAAGCATTAGTGACTATTGATGAAGGGATGAAACAATTAAAACAATACTTAGTCACTCAATAAATTGCCCCTTTTGAGTCTAACTCCTTAGGGAATAAGCATTTAAAATTCAAAGTGCTAATAAACTAACAACATGTGTTCGTACAATTGATAAATGGTTTGTCGTGCGCTTTAAGATATAAATGAGCCAATTCGTTATACCGATTACATTAAATAAGTATTCTAAATTTTGCGCAGGAAAAATGACTTAGTTTAAGGTGTAAATTGAGGCCTTTCGAAGATTCACTTCGTTAATCGTCTGTCGGTGAATTAACTAAAACATGTTAATTCATTAATGGCAGTTTCCTTTACGAAATTTACAACGAATACATAAGTTATTTTAACAAGTAAAATAGATCACTTAATTAGTGTGATTGGTATTAGATTTACGCTTTAAAAATGTAAGCATATCCTGGTCTAATTGAACTGGACACTTTATCAATCTTAAAACTTTTAAAAAATCAATTCCTTGCTATTAGTGTATAGTTACTATCTACTGTCATACAGCATAAACATCAAAAATTCTTCATTAAAATACTTATTAAAAGTGGAGCTCTATTGTTTTTTATAAAAAGTTGCACAAAATAAAATCGTACAATAGTTAATCATTCTAGCTTCTTTATTTAAAGTAACATTACTTCATAAACAGCAGCAAACCTTATGGTACAAAGGATTTCAAAGTGGAAAAAACAAGTACCAAAACAGAATTGCCAGAATATTCAGAAAGTATTGTTAACACGGTTAGAGAACCATTAATCGTGATGGATCAACATTTAAGAGTAATAACGGCTAGCCGATCATTCTATGATTTTTTTAGAGCTGAACCGAAAGATACGATTGGAAAGTTAATTTATAACTTAGGTAATAATCAATGGAATATACCAAAATTAAGGGATTTACTAGAAACAATTCTGCCACAAAAAACCAGTTTTGACGGATACAAGGTAGAACATGATTTTACCACTATCGGTTGGCGTACTATGTTACTCAATGCGAGACAAATTGAACATTCGCAATCAAAAGATCACATAATTTTACTGTCTATTGAAGATATTACTGAAAGAAATGCAATTCAAGAGGGACTAGTTAAAGCCAACAAAGAACTAGAAATACTAACGAAAGATTTAGGAAGAGCAGCTCAAGTTAAATCAGAATTTTTAGCAAATATGTCACATGAATTAAGAACTCCTCTTAATTCTATTAATGGTTTTTCAGAGGTGCTTTATGATGAAACCTTTGGTCCATTAAATGACAAACAAAAGCAATATGTTAAAAATGTATTAGTAAGCGGTAACCATCTTTTACTATTAATAAACGAAATATTAGACATGGCCAAGGTTGAAGCCGGAAAAATGACCCTTTCTATTTCTGAACTACCAATACGAGAAATTTTATATGAGATATCTGGTTTAATAAAAGATGCAGCGAATAAAAAAAATCTTAAAATGATCATAGATATTTCGAAAGAATTAAAGAATATTCAAGCTGATTCGTTAAAAATTAAACAAGTTCTCTACAACCTACTTTCTAATGCCATCAAATTCACACCCGATGGAGGTGAAATTGGCATTAAAGCAACGCAAACAGACACTGAAACTCAGATTGTAATATGGGATACAGGAATTGGCATTGCACTAGAAAATATCGAAAAGATATTTGAAGGTTTTTTTAGAATAGAAACCCCCTATTCTCGTGTAACAGAGGGAACAGGATTAGGGCTACCCATAGCAAAAAATTTAGTTGAACTTCATGGGGGTAAATTAAAAGTTGAATCGGAAGGCAATGAAAAAGGCACATCCGTTCAAATAACATTACCTATTAAACATACAACAACGGTAATTCGTGATGAAAACAAAAATAGTCATAGTCGATGATAACGCAAATAACTTGCTACTCGAAAAAGATCTTCTAATCGTAGCTGGATTTGAAGTCTATACCGCAGTCAACGCAACCGATGCAATGCAATTAATTAAAGAGGTAAAACCTCAAGTTATTGTATTAGACGTTCAACTGCCTGATATTTCAGGCTCTGAATTGGCTCGTATATTAAGATCAAGTGAAGATACGGTTTCTACTCCGATTGTTTTTGTAACCGCATCTGTATTGCAATCGGACATAGACCATTTACTTTGCATATCCGATAGCGCATATATTTCTAAACCAATAAATACGCGAACATTTTCTAAAGAAGTGAGCCAATGTATTAAATGACACTAAACACGTTTATTTATACCGATTACATTAAATAAGTGATCTAAATTTTGCGCAGGAAAAATGAGTGAGTTCAAGGCGAAAATTAAGGCCTTTCGAAGATTAACTTCGTTAATCGTCTATCGGTGAATTAACTAAAACATGTTAATTCATTAATGGTTGTTTCCTTTACGAAATTCACAACGAAGAAATAAGTTATTTTTAACAAGTAAAATAGATAACTTAATTAGTGTGATTGGTATTAATACACACATGGAGAAATAAATGAATAACAGTTCCGTTATTTTAGTTGTTGATGATAACCCAATGAATATTGAGTTAATGGAAGCTTATCTTGAGCCTAAAGGATATAAAATAATAACAGCGACCAGAGGCCAAGAAGCACTAGATATATTAGACAATCAATCAATTGACTTAATTTTACTGGATGTAATGATGCCAGGCATTAGTGGTTTTGAAGTCACGCGAAAAATAAGAAGCGACAAATTTTCAAAATATATTCCTATTATTCTGATCACTGCGTTAAGTGAAAAAAAAGAGCGAGTAGAAGGTATTGATGCAGGATGTGATGACTTTATTACTAAACCAGTAGATAAAAATGAACTATGCTCTAGGGTAAAATCTTTACTTAAAATAAAAGATTACAACGATCTAAAAGATAATTATCAACAAAAATTAGAGCTTGAAGTGGCAACAAGAACTGAATCTCTAGAAAAAGCAATGCTCAGCCTAAAAACTGCTTCATTAGAAACCATTAATAGATTAACCAGAGCAGCAGAATACAAAGACGAAGAAACCGGTGCACACATACAACGCATGAGTTTATATTCTGAAGCGGTTGCTCGAAGTTATGGGCTTGATGAAACGACCATTGAAAATATATTATTTTCAGCCTGTATGCATGATCTTGGTAAAATATCGACACCCGATAATATATTGTTAAAGCCCGGGAAATTAGATGCCGCTGAGTGGGAAGTCATGAAACAACATACTGTTGTAGGCGCAAAAATTCTAATGGGATCGGATTCCGAAGTGATTCAATTAGGCGAAATAATTGCCCGTTCTCATCATGAACGATGGGACGGTAGTGGTTATCCCGATGGTTTAAAAGGCAACGATATTCCAATTGCGGCACGTATTGTTGCCATTGCGGATGTATTTGATGCTCTTTCCTCTGAAAGGCCCTACAAAAAACCATTTTCGGAAGAAAAAACATTCTCCATCATTAAAGAAGGAAGCGGTACTCACTTTGACCCAACTGTTGTTGATGCCTTTTTCTCAGTACAAAAAGAGATTTTAACAATAAAACAAAAATATGCTGATAACGTAATATAAATTACGCTTTTTACGAATAGACTTATACCAATGGAATTAAATAAGTGATCAAGGATTGCGCAGGAAAAATTAACACTAATAAGGCGTGAGTTGTAGGAGATAGTTGTTCTCACTTCAAAACTCACAACGCAGTTAGAGGTGATTTTAACCAGCAAAAATGATCACCTTATTAATACTTTTGGTATTAGTTCACTTCCTATGTGTAGCCAATATTAACACCATTGGATTTACGCGTAGTGGTGACACTCGCTTACAAGAATAAGATTTATAGTGCTAAAGTAATTTATAAAATGGAGGACCGTGATTAATACTCAAAATAATAACCTAGCGGACTCATAGCTCGGTTTTCTTAATAGTAACCACATCATAAGTTTATTGAACGATACTGCCTAATACAACGACTTCATAAGAGCGGCCTAATAAATGCTGCCTTTAAGCTCTAACTGAGTTAAATACAAACGCATTTCAAACTCCATTTGATGGTAATCGGGCAACATATGTTCACACAATTTATAAAAGGCTTTATCGTGATTTTTCTCACGTATATGGCTCAACTCATGTACAACTATCATCTCTAAAAAGGCTTCAGGAGCAGTCTTGAATAGCTCACTAATCCGAATTTCATTCTTACTTTTTAACTTGCTGCCTTGCACTCTAGAAACAAAAGTATGTAGACCTAATGCATTATTAACAACATGAATCTTCTTATCATAAGTAATTTTACTTAGCGGTGATGACTTACGTAAATAACGATTTTTCAACTCCATTACATAATCACGTAATAACTTATCATTATTAATAGTATGCTGCTCTGGGTACTTTGTAAGTAAGAATGCGCCCAACTTATCTTGATCTAGCATTGTTTGTATTTGTGACTGTACCTGGGGAGAATACGCAGAAAGGTACTTAAGTGATGTTGGTTGCTTTAATGATCTAGACATAATTAAATCTTAATAAAAATAATGAATGAAATTATAACGTACTTATTGCTTATGCATTAGCTAAACTCGTTTTAAAGAAAGTTGAAAATAATAATAAAAACCTTAATCATGAAGAAGTAGCGGTTTTTATTGCTTACCTCGCTAATAACGAGCAAGTAACTCGACTTGTTTATTTAAAGTAATGGTAAATGTCAGCAGTTAATTGCATAAGTTTATTTATATCGAGCAGCTATAGTTAAGCCATTAACTTTGACGCTTACCTTTACAAATCTAACCCCCCTTTTTGCTTTTAAAAAATGGGATTAAAGTAAAGCTTTTAAAGACAAACTGACGCCGGATAATAGTAATAGAACAACCGCGATACGTTTAATCACTTGAGGTGATATTTTAGGAGGATAACGTTTACTCAATACTGCGACAATAAATACACAAGGTAAACCCGCTAAACTCACCCAAAGCATTGACTCAGTAATTTGACCACCCACTCCCATAATTACAATTCGTAGTAGGCAAGAAAGAAAGAAAACGCTGAGTAATGTTGCACGAATGACACTCAAAGCAATAGGTTGACGATACATTAAATAAGAAATAGGTGGTCCAGATGTCGAAAACAAGCCTCCAAATACCCCTGAAATACCACCAAACACAAAATACACCCAAGGTCGTGAAGGTTTGATGTCTTTCTTAGGCTTCACTAGGCTCATTAAACAAGCCAGAATGATGCTTATGCCCAATAAGAGTTGTAGCCAGTGCAAAGCGTTGCTTCCGAAAAAATTCAATAAATAAACCCCAACTGCAATCATTGGGGTTGAGGCAATGAAGTAAACAATGAAATTCTTTGCATTAACTTGCTTCCATACGCCACCATATAAACTTGTTGCTGCATTCACCATACTCAACACACTTACAGAAAAGGCGGCAACTTCTAATGGCACGAGAGAAAATAACGCAGCGACACTCATCACAATCAAACCAAACGCAAACCCAGTTATACTTTGAACGTAGCTTCCGACAACAAATACGAAAAGAAGCCATATAGAAATATCATGCATACAAATCTCAACTAAAAAATCATGAATAAAATGGTTTATTATGGCCTATTAAACCTTCGACAACCACACAGAAAAACATAGCGTTAACAGGCGAAAACCCACATGCTTATTGTACTAAACTTTATTTAAGTAAAGTGTTAAATAAAGTATTAGGTCACCATCAAACTTTATCACGTCCACATTCCTGACTAAAAATCACAAAATAACTAAACCTGAGTGAATACCCATTAATTGTTGTTTAACCCCAATAGTATTTCATATAGGATTTAACTATATCGAACTCAAATAATTAGGATAAAAAGCATGGATATAAAACTACGACCTATTCGTTATTTTATTGCAGCTGCAGAGTGTGGCAGCCTATCTGAGGCCGCTAACAAACTTCATATCTCACAACCCAGTATTTCAGCTGCTATTATTGAAATAGAGAAAACACTCGATCTACAATTATTTGTACGCTATCCCTCTAAAGGTATTCGATTAACGACACAAGGCATTAAAGTGTTAGAAGAAGCCAGAATACTGATAAGACATGCTGAGTCATTTCGCGCAGCAACAAGCGCGGTTAAATCACAGCTTGTCGGCAATATTTCTATCGCTTTCTTTATGAATTTAGGCTCCAATTATTTATCAGAAATTATTAGAACATTTAAAGAAAAATACCCTGATATCAATGTCCACATCCACGACTTAGATCAAGCCGCCATTTTTGATGCGCTCAGTAGCGGTAAAGTAGAGCTAGCATTAACTTTTGATTTAAATATCCCTAAATCAATGAAAACAAAATATATTGCTTCAAGAGAACCCTATGCCCTATTACCAATTGATGATCCACTCGCACAACAAGATGAAGTACAACTCAAAGAACTTGTGCAACGCCCTTTTATTTTAATGGACTTGCCTTATACAAATGATTATTTCATCTCGCTATTCGCAAAAAAGAAATTATCCCCCAATATTCGTTACCGCACCACATCATTTGAAACCGTAAGAACCTTTGTTGCCAGTGGTTTAGGTGTCTCCGTATTAAACTTAAAACCCAAATCTACGGTCACCTATAATGGTAACAAAGTGGTGATTAAACCGATCAAAGATAAAGTCGATCCTCTTAATATTGTGCTTATACATTACAGTCGACTAGAGCCACGACGCATTGCAGATATATTTTCCGCTCATATCGAATCTTTTTTTGAAGCAGCGTCATAAGCTGCTTCAAAAATTCAAGGCATATTAAGTATAATTAATCAGATCTAAGCTCTCTTCTAAGGTTGTATTAGCAATCGGTACTGAGCTATTAGCACCGTGGCTAACTAAATCATGTAATGGCTTTTGTCGACAGCGATTAATCGAAACATGAAACACATCATGTCTATTATAATAACCGGCCATATCATGATGTTGTTTTAATTCCACAAGACTACTAATATCTAAATCAGCGATAACAAGCCCCTCTCGGTCAGATAAAGTTTCACCCAACGTGGTGCCATTAGGCGTGACAATCATAGAGGCGGATCTTGGAGAAGCTTCTAAAATGGCTCTAGCTTCATCGTCATCACATAATAAAGCTATATTTTCATCTGTTATAAAACCTGCGGATACAACCGAAAACACTTTAGCTTCAAAACAATGTGCTGCTGCACGCACTCGAATTGCATCTGCCAAATCATAAGGTTCTGAATCACGAGGATCTTTAAATGGCCAAATAGGAGGATAATTAGCACAATGAATTTCCTCACCTTGTGCCATCAGTGCATAGCGCGACAAAGGGTTACCATTTTCCCCACAAATCAAACCACCTACTCGTCCAAACGGCATATCAACAACAGACAACCCAGCACCATCACCGCGATTCCACGTTAATTTTTCATAAAAAGTCGGTACTAGTTTACGGTGATGATTGACGATAATACCTTGTGCATTAATCAATATCATTGAGTTCCACAAACACCCTGCTGAATATGAAGCAACTTCTGAAAAGCCTAGAGATACGGCTATTTTCTGTTGTGCAGCCGCACTTGCAATAGCTTTAATTTCCGGTCCATCAACACGTAACGATGAAGCGGCAAATTTAACAAAGTTTTCATGCCCCTTAATTGGGCTTGATAACGCATTCCAAATTGGGAACCCTGGAATAAAACTCTCTGGAAATACAATAAGTTCAACACCCGCTTTAGCAGCTTCAGTTAAATATTTAATGGCTTTCTTTACGCCTCCCTCAGGATCAAAAAACTCTGAAGAAACATGCGCGGCAGCCACTCGAACGGGATTATTTTGTTTAGTACTTGAAGTCATAGGACTTTTCCTTTCATATTCTTAAATATTTTAAATTAAATAATTTGAATTCAATATGTGATCTATTCAATGCAGTTATTACATTGATGATTCAATTTTGAAGAACAGCTTGGTCATCATTAGTAATATCTGACTCAGATGTCGTTTGATGTTTAACCTTGTTACGATACGTTAAGGCCATTCGGATAATCATTGTCAGGATCGGTACTAACCCTATCCACACACTATGAGTTAACAAATAAGCGATTAAAGACAACGGCCCTGCAAACGCATAAACTAAACGTTCACGTGAACTTAGTTTTCGCCCAATTGCACCGTAAACAACCCCAGCCGTTAAAATAGACGCACATAAGAACACCACAAGTCCAAACACTGCTTGTGCAGTAATATTCGTAGGATCCAAAATACTAGGAATAGAAACAAAGACAAAAGGCACAAGTAAAGCGCAACTTCCAAGCTTCGCAGCTTCAATGGCACTACGTATAAAGCTACCTCCAGAGATTCTAACCGCAACTAAAATACCAACAGCAACAGGCGGTGTAAGAGCAGAGAAGATCGCAAAATAAAAGCCATACATGTTCGCAGCAATAGGTGATAACCCTGCATCAATTAATCCTGGGACAACAATGATGGCAATCAACGCATAAGCCGCTGGAGTAGGTAAACCCATACCGACGATCAGGGAAACGCCCATACCAATCATAAGAGCAATAACAATATTACCGTCAGTGTAAGCCGAGATGAGATGACCCGCAGAAACGCCAAGTCCTGTTGTTGTTAAGGTTTGCACAACCAGCCCAATAGCAGCAAGCACAACCGTTAATTGCACCGCTGTTTCTAAACCTGTTAAACAGCCTTTCATTAACTCTTTGATATTTGGACGGAACTCAGCAGGACGAGCAAACGATAGTAAAACAACCAGTAACCCACCCCAAAAACCAGCCATAGCAGGCGAGTAACGCATCACTAGCAACACAATTAAAACGCTAAAAGATAAAATAAATGACGGCAGTGTCCATTTAATCTTTCGCCAATTAATTTTATATTTTTGTGAAATATTGCGTGGCTTATGACCTACTAAACTATAAAGGGCAATACTGATTGCAAACATATAAAGCAAACCTGGGATAATCCCTGCAATCACGACTTCGATGTAAGAAACACCCAATATTACGGCCATTAAAAAGGCGCCTAACCCCATAATAGGCGGTAATAACTGGCTACCCGTTGAAGACATAACTTCAATGGCTCCGGCTTCATCAGCAGTAAACCCATTTTTCTTCATCGTAGGAATCGTCATCACACCAGACAGAGCAATATTACTAATTGCTTGGCCTGTCACCATTCCTATCAATGTACTCGCAACAACAGCCGAATAAGCTACTCCGCCCTTAACAAGTAAACCAATCGCTTGCCCTAACTCACCAAAGGTATCAATAACACGAGTACCATGAAGTAAACCACCGTAAACAAGTAACAAGAAAATCATATCTGCAGACAGCGGCATATAATTAAGTACACCTCGAGGACCACCGATACCACCAAGAAAACTAATGGCTACATTTAATGGTTGTTGACGTGATGTTAAAGGCTCGGGTAACAAATGCCCAAATGTCATATAAGCAGCGCCTATAAGACAAACAAGGGCAATCGTTGCCCCCCACATCCGCCATGTGATTAAAATAACAGAAGCAATAAGGGACGCCCCCGCAATCAATGCATCATTCTCAACAAAAGGCTGCGTAATTTCTAGTGTTTCTGCATTTGCATAAAGAAAGACACCTGCCCCTGCTGCCAGCACTAAACTGACAAGAGAGGTCACAATATCGATCACTCTAGACAATGATGACTTATCTGCAGCGCGACTCCCCAAAATCAACAGCGCACCAATAATGAGTACCGCCGTTAAATGCATCGTGTAATGTTTCATTGCGCCATGCACACTGACCCAGAGAGTGACCATGTGGTAGGTGAGCAGGCTTCCCCCTACCAACCATAAAGCCCAATGACTTAATGTCATTATTTTTGATTTGTTTTCTAACATACCTAGACCTTTAGTTAGCAATTAAACGACAAACAATAAGTGATAAACGATTGAAACTATTCAAGAAAAACTTAATCTATAAGGCCTAATTCTTTATAAGCTCGTAATGCACCTGGGTGAATATTCTCAAGTCCAATTTTGGCAATTGTTGCAAGAGTTTGTTTATCCCATATTTTTGCAACTGCGCTATATTTACCTAATTCAATCCCTGACTGTAACCATAACTTAGTCATCTCATAAGCATCTTCCTCTGGGAAAGATTTATGTACTGATAACAAGGTATAGTTACCAAAGCTAGTAACGGGTTTAGGTTGATTCGCAACAGTATTAGCAGGTAATACTTGAATACTAAAAGGAGCCCCTGTTTTATCGATATAAGACTGGATGTCTTCTTTATTAATATCGATAAACGTATAATCTCTACCCGAGCTTTCTAATGTTTTAAATGGACCCGCTTGCAAAGTAACACTGAAATCACGATTACTATGAGTCACAAGGGTCCCGATATCGGCTTTACCATCTAAGACGGCATTGATATTTTGAGCAGGACCTAGCGCATCAAATGATTTCAATTGTTTCGTTATCCCCCAACCATCAAGCATCATGCGTTGATGCATACCCCATTCATTTTGAGTTAACAAACCAACAGCAACACGCTTACCAATAAAATCATCTTTACTTTTAATAGAAGGATCTAAAGTAACAAACATATTACTGGTTCGGCTCATTACTCCTAATGCACGAAAGTCGTTTACAGCTTCCATCGGTTTAGGGAAAAAAGGAGAGATACCTTTTTTGGCTGCCCATTCAACCACTTGTCCTGAGCCAATAATGGTGTTTTTCCAAAGTTGAGGAGAAGAGGCCAAATACCTAACATTGTAGGTAAAGCCTGGGGTTTCTACCGCTGTAGGGGCTATTTTATCGGTATAATCACTAGCATAATTTTGCATGGTTGCCCAAGCAAGATAAGGACCAGAGCCTGAAGGAGAGATTAAAATATCAACTTTGTTAGGCGCGGCAGTAACGGAAAGAGAGGTGGAAAGTAAACAGATTGCAGACATCGTTAAAGCAAAAGTGTTATTAACAAGCTTTTTCATAGTAGTACTCCTGTAGTGTTATAAAGACATTCCTTAGTCGGTTTTATAATAAGAATTGTTAACGACTAAACAATTGCTAAAAATAGTCTAAGAGCTACACTTCCAAGTGTATAGCATGTTATTTATTACAACTAACAAGGAAAAAACTATGAACAAAAAAGTGCACTAGATAGGTGCGATAAAAATATTTTTTGCAATATTATGAGGCGTTTTTACCAAGAATTTACGGTGAAATTAACGAAAAACAGTGATTTTTCGTAGAATGAAGAAAATTATGTATTAGAAATTATTTTTTAAAAAAGTCATAAAATTCGTATTATGAGTCGTTTTTTCCCCTAATTTTTACCAATATCTCTTTAGCTAATATCAATACGCCTTAAACTCATACCAGAATGATCATTCCTGAAACACTCGATAAATATTCAATTAGAATCCTAAAGGGTCAAATTTTGATGTGTTATTGAACGGGGAAAATAGCATAAAGATATTGGTAAAATAGAAGATAAAATAGACGCAAATATCACCTTTTAACCTTTCAAAGAATAAATTTTCACATTCACATTATTCAAAAACAAGAGATAACCAATACCAATCAAACCAAAACGTGAGTTGATGTCCTGTTTTGCCTGAAGCGTTATATAAAATTTCATATAACGCTTTCGCTAGCATTAACTTAACGCAAAGCACTGCAAAAGGATGAGTAAAAAGCAAACAAGAAAAAATGAAGAAGCTTGAACTGGATTGGGAAACGATCGGTATCAGTCTTTTGCCGCCTTTTTTGTCTGGTAAATTTAACTTTAAAAAGCATATTAAAAGTTAAAAGCTCTGTATTCCAGCTTGGGGTATTGATGGAAAGGAAAGAAAACACACACATGCAAAGAATGCAGACTAAAGTCAGCGCCCCAAAGTTAAAGCTTGTTTTACTAGGTTGCTAATATCATCGTTCACAAAAAATGATCAATAATGGAATCAGTAATATGTTTTTAGTTGGGTAAGGTTGGCAATCATTAAAAGGAGATGAGGATTAACATTCACTATTCATAACAGGATGCCCCCCGTGTGGAGCTGCATTTAGGTTGGTGTGGTAGCTGGAAGTTAGGCACCTCAAGCTACCCTATTAGCTTTATTAAAACGGTAACTGCTCACCATTAAAACTATAAAGGCTTCCCGTATTATCAATCGATAAATTCCGAATAACTTTCATAATGCCGAGTGCCGAATCAACAACATTTTCACTTGCTGTAGATCCGCCCATATCTGTTTGAACCCAACCGGGATGAACAGCCACCACAGCAACATTATCATTAACAAGTTCTTTTGATAAATTCACTACTAGCATATTAGCTGCTGCTTTAGACATTCGATAACCATACCAATCCACACTTTGTTCTAGCGACAAAGATCCCATAGCAGAAGAAATAACCGCTATCTTACATAAGCTTTTTTTATTCATTAGAGGTAAAAAGCAATGAGTTAAATATAGTGGCCCAAGTGAATTCACTTTAAAACACATTTCAGCATTAGCATAATCAATACTATGGATACTTGTATTTTCTCGATCCAAATATCCCGCATTATTTACTATTAAATCTAACTTGATATTTTCCTCGCTAAGTTTACCTGCCAACGTCTTAATATTTTCAGGACAAGTGATATCCATTAATTCAAGAAACAATTTATCAGGAAACTGACCTTTCAATGAAACTAGATCAACCGCCGATTCTAGATTTCTACAGGTAGCAATGACTGTCCATCCATTTATCAAGTATTGTCTTGTTAATTCGAAACCGATGCCTCTATTAGCACCAGTTATTAATACAACTACGTTATTCATTGTTTACCTATAAATCTAACGAGGCTGTAGAATTTCTGATTCTCAGCCCGAATTTTAACTGTAAAAACACAGTATTTTATATTTACTTGAAATTCAAATAGATTATTGATTTTTCAATAATTTTGGACATATATGGTTACCACTTCCCCCACTATTAATCGTGAAAGTTTATGGAGGTCTATTACTTTACCTTTCCACGAAGGGTATTTGAAGAAAGGAACACAGATGCAAAGAATGCAGACTAAAGTCAGCGCCCCAAATTCAAAGGCTACCAATTGACGATTGAATTTGATCATTGGATCTGCCGTTGACTGCGTATGTCTTTCCCGTCAATAAAACTGGCGAAAGTGAGAGCATTGATCAAACTCGGTGTCTGTGATGGTTTAGCCACTTTTTGTGCCTGTGGATTTATAAAAGTATAAGTAAATTACCTTGTCATAATTCACAAAAAAAGGATTCAATAGTGCGATCAGTAATTAGTTTTAGCCAGACAAGGTTTGATGTCATTAAAAGATTTGTGGATTAATATTCACTATTCATCATAAGATGAACTGCGCGGTGCCGTATGCAGGGTAGTGTGGAGGCTTGAGGTTAGATAACTCCTGCTACCCGATTAGGCATATGATTCAATGATTGGAACAAGATGTTCAAAGTTTTCTTTACACGATTTAATTACTTTGTCGTAAATAATTTGATCATCTGTTTCATGAAATTCTATGCACATATAATAATTTTCAGAGTTGACTTTAGCAAAAACAATCCACTCTCTAGTTAATTGGTTGCGCTCGGATCTCTTTTCAAAGAGCTCATGGTTACCTAAACTAATATCTCTAGCTAGTGCTTTACAGTTTTCAACAGTGCTATCTAAACCTTCATATTTTTCAAATGCCTTTTTAATAACAGATTCTATATTTCCTCGGCTATTAGCAATTTGCATATTTTTAGCAATAAACTGAGAAGAAAAAAAGTGCTTATGCCAAAGCCCCTTCAAAGGTAATTTAGAAAATTTAGTTTCTTGTTTAGTACGGCTTTCCGTAACTGTACACTCTAAAGCTCGGAGTTCTTCAAATATCATTGAGGGGTTTAAGCCTACAGTATTGGCATATAAGTAGAGATCTAATAGAAAACGTTCACTACACCTTGCTCTTATATTTTCATCTCTAATAAAAAATACGGATAAAGCTTCTAAATCTTTAGGAGTTACAGTGAGAACTTCATTGTTACGATCTATTTGATAAGTATTTGTAAATCGGATCAAATTAACTCCTCATGCCTCGTTATGTTTTACTTTGTACCATTAGCTTTGATATTTCTATTTTTACATTGATAAAATTGATATCTTAGCGAATTTATTTGGTCTGTAAAAACATCATCTGAATCATATGTAGCAAAGTCTTCAAGGAACTTTTCAAAACAATTAAATGTATCAATATTATGCTCAATATCATTTGCGTTAAGGTTCGGTAAACAATTTTCGTTAATCATGTTTGTTACACGACGGAGATTTAAATTATCTTTTCCTTTAATGAAAAAAATAGATGCATTTACAAAACTTTCAAAAGCACTAAACCACCTCTGTTGATCAAAATTACTGCAGCCTTGAACATGACAAATCCCTCCTTTGGCATTATCAAACTTTCTATTAAGTTCATCTTCCATTTCAGATAGTTTAGATTTAAGAATTTTTTCTTTTTCGTCATATTCGGCTTTTATTTCTTTGACGGCTATTTCTAATTCAGCTTTCATTTTCTCAATTAGGGAATTTTCAATTACTTCATGTTCCAACTTAAATAAACGCTTTTGATAAATTGTAACCAAAATTGGGAGGATAATTCCTGAAAATGCTAGCACAGCGACAGTTATGGTAATTAGATGACCGAATGATTGTGAGTAGAAATTATTTACAGTTTCTAATATTTTAAGTGAATCTTGCATTAACTCTCCGTGTAAAAAATAACGAGGCTGTAGAATTTTTCATTTTCAGCCTGTTTATTTTAAATAAAAATCACAGTAGCTTACATTTACTTGAGATTAAATAGATTATTTTATTTTTATTAACTAATTGATTAAATTGAGTCATAAATGAGATTAAAGGGCTAAACATGCGGGATTTATTGAGTTAAGGGCTTAGCCATTGCTTTAATGTAAATTATTCCTTAACTTCTCGCTGCTCAGGAAAAAAATGAACAAGACAATACATTTCCCATTGATGATTTTTTAAGAGTTGGCTTTATCTTGGCCGCGCACAGTGACTTTATTCACCGTAATATTATCGAGTTTTACTTTAAAGAAAGTTGAAAAGTACATTCAAAGTTAAAAGCTTTATATTCCCATGAGGGACATTTAAAGAAAGGAAAACACACACATGCAAAGAGTGCAGACTAAAGTCAGCGCCTCAAAGTCAAAGGCTACCAATTGATGATTGAATTTGATCTGCCGTTGACTTCGTATGCCTTTCCCGTCAATAAAACTGGCGGCAACGGAAAAACGATCGAAGGTGAGAACATTGATCAAACTCGGTGTCGGTGATGGTTTAGTCACTTCTTGTGCCTGTGGATTTATAAAAGTATAAGTAAATTCCCTTGCATAATTCACAAACCAAAGGGATCAATAGTGCGATCAGTAATGAGTTTTTAGCCAGACAAGGTTTGATATCATTAAAGGATTTGTGGATTAATATTGACTATTCATCATAAGATGAACCGCCCTGTTCGGAGCCGCATGCAGGGTGGTGTGGGGGCTTGAGGTTAGAGACCTCCGGCTACCCGATTATATACGTTTTTAGAGTATGATATATAAAAACATACCGTATACAAACACATTGAAAAATATGGCAAAAGCATAACCTTTTTCACCTTTATAAAACCAATGGCCTAATGAATATGTCTTACTGCTTTGCATTTTTAATTGGAAGACAGACATATCTTTACTTGGTTTATGAGGGAGAGCAAGGACGAAAATACGATTAAATAAAACCCAACATATCAAATTTAAATTTTGTAAAAAAAAAGCGATTCCAAAGGTAATCTCAACAATGTTATGCATATTCACTCGTATATAACAGTTTATCAAACCGAAAAATTCCATATTTAAGGTGGAAATTCGGAATAGTTTAATTTGTTAAAATTAACATAAAAATGCATTTATCGTGCATAAAATCAAACAATTAATATTTTTAATCAAATTACTGTCATGTGGACAGATGGAAAAAGTCCGTATTAACAATAGAAACATCGAATACCAACGACGCTGTATATAAAAATAGTTAAAGGATTAAAGGAGAGAAATAAATGAACTCTCCATTTTTAAACGCTGTAGCGGAAAGTATATGAGCTAAGGAATATGGGTTAAATTCTATGCTGAAAAATCTATTAGGACTTATTTTTATTGGGCAGGTTTAAGTTGCATAATAACCTTATATTGACTTTAATAATGAATAACATCTCTTGAATTCAAGTGATAAGTGAAATCACTAAATTGCTTTGTGCCCTTTCCGACTTAAGTCTTTGTATCAAAAGCCTCTCCAAAACAGCTTAAAAGAGGCGGTGGTTTTATAAATTTAATTCACATTTGGCTGTATAAACACTAAATCTGTAATACCAATATCAATACCTGATTGACTGAGAAGCGTGGTGATTTGGCCTCTATGATGTGTTTGATGGTTAAACAAGTGCATCAACAGATTAAAAAGCGTTTTATTAGCGGTAACACCTTTACTATTTTGGTAATTAATTGGCTGTAACAATGCTTCATCGGTTAATAAACTTGTTAATTCGAGTAATGCTTCATCTAACAATACGCGACGATCTTTAAGGTCATTAAAGTTATTGGCGAGAAACACATCCAGTGATTCAGGCATTGGTAATGCGGCAATAGGCGCATAAGCGTCATATGTTTGTAAAACAACTGAGCATCGTTTTAACCACAAGGTATCAGCAACACAAATATGATTTAACGAGGCAAAAACAGAACCAAAATACGCGCCTTTATCTTCATGGTATTTTTCTGGTGTCATTGTATTCACTGCTTCGTATATTTTTTGATTCATCCACTGGTTATAGTCTGCCATTAAGTAGACATGTTCCTTCAGTTCCATAAAAAGGGTTTCCTTGCTTGGTCTTAAGAGAGATGGCGGGATTGTAATATTATTTTAGCAATGTACACCCTATTTAATTTCACTATTTTAAAAAGTGCTCAATACAAAATCTGTCATGCTAATGATTGAATGGAAGTGATTCAATCAACCGACTTATGAAAATCTAGCATTGATAAGTTAAATTGCTCGCCTTTTCACACTGAGACGTTACAATTATTTAACCTTTTAAAATATTAACGATAGAGAGTGAAAATGATTGAACGTCAACAAACCAAACAACGTATGAGCCGAGTAGTTAAGCATAACGGTACTGTTTATTTATGTGGTCAAGTCTGTGCTGATGCGACTAAAGACATCAAAGAACAAACACAAACTATGTTAGACAAAGTAGATAAGCTTTTGATTGAATCAGGTAGTTCTCGTGAGCATATGTTATCAGCGACTGTTTATGTTAAAGATATGGCATTACATTTTGCTGGCATGAATGAAGTATGGGATGCATGGGTTCCTGAAGGCTTTGCCCCTGCTCGTGCATGTGTAGAAGCAAGTATGGCAAGAGATGTGTTATTAGTTGAAATTTCGGTTATTGCTGCTGTTAAATAGTTAATAAAACCACCATTCGATTAACCACTTCGCTATTAACAGCTATTGCATTTAACTGGTCTATTTAAGTAATCTATTTAACTAGTCTAGTTCAATGTTACGACTCAATTGAACTATTTTATTTAGCAATAGCTGTTATTAAGCCGACACCCTATCCCCATCCCGACCGTTAGGAAAATCAATGAGTAATTTATTACCTCCATTACACCCCGTATTTGTCTCTTCACTGCCTGCGGATTCAAATTTAACTAATACATCCCGTAGTGTTGAACATGCTGCCTACTCATTTGTGACACCGACGCCGACAAAATATTCTAAGATCATTTGTTGTAACGATGAATTAGCCAAAAAGTTAGGTTTTTCTGAAGAAGCTTTAACTTCAACTGACTTTGCTGATTTAATCAGTGGTAATAATCTTGACGCTAACTTGCAACCCTATGCAATGAATTATGGGGGGCATCAATTTGGTCAATGGGCAGGACAGTTAGGTGATGGGCGAGCTATTAATTTAGGCCAGTATTCCATTGCTAAAAATGAAAACTATTCAATGACTAAAAACAAAGAAAAAAGTAATGGATATGTAACTTTGCAATTAAAAGGAGCAGGTCAAACCCCTTATTCTCGAAGAGCAGACGGCATGGCTGTTTTACGTTCTTCCATTCGTGAATATTTATGTTCTGAAGCTATGTATCATTTAGGCATCCCTACAACGCGCGCATTAACCTTAACACTAACCGGTGAAGAAGTTATTAGAGATAAACTTTATGACGGTAGAGCCGCTTATGAGCCCTGTGCAATTGTCTCTCGAGTCTCTCCTTCATTTTTACGTTTTGGTTCAATCCAATTACCCGCTTCTCGCGGTGATTTAGATTTATTAAAACAAACACTTGAATACAGTATTACGCATGATTACCCAGAATTAATACCTGAGTCAGGCGTGATCGATAAGTCAGTCTATTTACAATGGTTTACTGAAGTTTGCGAACGTACTGCACACTTAGTTGTAGAATGGATGCGCGTTGGTTTTGTACATGGCGTGCTTAATACCGATAACATGTCACTGATTGGTGAAACGATCGACTTTGGCCCTTACGGTTGGATTGATAACTTTGACCTTGACTGGACACCAAACACTTCTGATGCAGGTGAAAAACGTTATCGTTTTGGCCAACAAGGTTACATTGGACAATGGAATCTGTTTCAACTTGCCAATGCTATTTACCCATTGATCAATGAAGCAGAACCACTACAAGATATAATTACCAGCTATACTCGAATTTACCAAGGTAAATGGTTAGGTATGATGCGCAATAAACTGGGCATTGAAGTTGAGCAAAGCCAAGAAAACGCAGCGTTAATCGAATCAGATTTATTGTTAAGTAAAGAGTTAGAACAGTTATTATCTCGTGTGAATACCGATATGACTTTATTTTATAGACTCCTTGCTGACTTAAGCAGTCACCTTGATCTTCAAAACAAAGATTTATTAATCACTCACTTTTCTGAATGTTTTTATAATATGGAAGAAGTAACTGAAGGTTATTTGTCTATACTCATTGAATGGTTAATTAAGTACCAATCAAGATTGTTATTAACACCAATAAGCGATGAAGATCGTAAAGTAAATATGGATAAGGTTAACCCTTGTTATATTTTACGTAACTTCCAAGTTCAAGAGGCCATTGAGTTAGCTGAAAAAGGTGATTATTCAAGAGTATCGGTATTGTCTGAATTGTTAACAACGCCTTACACACAGCAAGAAAAATATAAACAATTCGAAGTCAAACGTCCTGATTGGGCAACCAATAAATTCGGCTGTTCTGCACTATCATGTAGTTCATAGGCTAATTATTACACTTGTGAGTCATAATCTTGTGAACAAGTTCATGTTGTGATATCTAATTGACTTTAAATAGAGAAATTATAATATGAACTCTCGATAATTAGTTTATTATAACCACAAGAACACTACTAAATAGGTATTTATGACTCAAACTAGCCTGCCACTTCAACAAATCGTGTTAAGTTCAGATAGCTCACAGCTATTATTAAAAATAACACCTGTTTATGCTGAAATAAGTGCAGACGATATTATTGACTTATTAAACACCCCTTCTTTGCCTCGATTTAAATTAAACCTTGAAGGAATAGATAACGCCGTAGCTGCCTTTGCAGCTTTATATGACGAAACCAATGATGATGTAAAAGCGTTTACTCCTATCGCGGTTGCTGATAAGCAAGATGCCACTTTAGACATCATTATTTCAGATAACCTGATGAGCGCGTGTACAACTATTACAACTGCACACGGTGGTTCCCCGATAACCTTGAATGACATCAAAAACAAATGTGATCAATTAGGTTTGAAATTTGGCTTAATAACAAAAAACATATTTAGTTTATTGAATGTTTGTAAAAGTGCCCAACCAGGTAAAGTTTTTAAAATAAACATAGCGAATGGCGTCCCTGCTATTGACGGTGTTAACGCTAGATTCGAAAAGTTAGTGAGTACAGAAAGTCATCGCAAGCCTAAACCTAAGCTATTAGAAAATGGCAAGGTTGATATGCTTGACTTAGGTCAATCAATAACGGTAAAAGCGGGGACGGTATTAATGAAAAAAATACCAATGATAGTAGGCAAGCCCGGTAAAACGGTTACCGCTGAAATTATTGAGCCTAAAAAGTCAATTGATGCCTCTTTTGTTATTGAAAAAAATGTTGAGATTGATCCTAACAACCCTTTACAACTTCTCGCTGCGACTTATGGTATTCCTATCGACAAAGGAAACTTTATAAAAATTGATGATGTTTTACTGTTAGAAAATGTCGATAATAGATCAGGTAATGTCATCTACGATGGAACCGTTGTTATCACTGCAGACATACATGAAAATATGAAAGTAAAGGCAAGCGGTGATATTACTGTCATGGGTTTAATTGAATCTGCCGAAGTTATTTCTGGTGGTGATTTAACCGTCGAAATGCCCATTATTGGCCATCTCAGTAAATCAGATGAAGAGTTTAGCTGTAAAATAAAGTGTGGGGGTAATTTAACAGGGACCATTGCACAGTATGCAAGTTTAAATGTCGCTAAGAATTTAACTTTAACGAACCAATTAATACATTGTGAAACAGTCTGTAATGGTGATGTTGCTGTCCATAATAACGCATTAAGCCAAGGCAGTATTATCGGAGGTACAACAACAAGTCACAAAGGTGTTAAAGCGGTAACCGTTGGCACATCTGGCAGCACTAAAACAATTATAAATTTAATCAGTAGCGCTAAAGAGTTAGAGCTTGCAAAAGATAAATGTATAACAGAAATACAGCTATTTGATAAAATGATAGGCCAATTTAAGAAAGCAGAAAATAAAGCAGATACCATTCAAGATATCGCCATACGCAAAAAAACCAAAAAACAATTATTTATCGAAAAACAGCAATATCGAGATCAAAGCGATCGAGTTCAAGCAAAACTAGCGGCTATCAAAATCACATTAGAACAGTCTTATCAAAATACTTATTTAACAGCAACCAATAAGCTATACAGTGATACCATAGTTAACCTTGATGGGAAAATTTGGTCAAGTACCCAAGAATTTGGCGCAAGTACCGTTTCAATTGTTAATAATCAATTACAAATAACACCCTACCAAGCACAGTAAACTGATAGTGTCGGATCTATTCCCCAACATAGATTTGCGACTAATATTCAGTTAATTCATTGATTAAGATAAAAATATATCAACTTAATCGTTAAAATCACTGACAGGCTCTAGCACCAGAAGCCATTACAGGCTAAAATTCTGACCATTATTTTTTCCAGACAATCCATTTAACACAAGAGAGCATTCAGATGGGAAGAGCATATCAAAACAAAAAATTAGACATGGCAAAAACGGCTGGCGCTAAAACTAAAGTTTACTCAAAATACGGTAAAGAAATATATGTTTGTGCAAAAAATGGTGGATTTGATCCAGACGGTAACCTAACACTTCGTCGTTTAATTGATAAAGCTAAAAAAGACCAAGTACCTGCGCATGTTATTGACCGAGCGATTGATAAAGCAAAAGGTGGCGGTGGCGAAGATTATGTACGTGCAAGCTACGAAGGTTTTGGGCCTGGTGGATGCTCTGTGATCGTTGACTGTTTAACTGATAATGGTAACCGTACTTGGACTGATGTTCGCAACTGTTTCAATAAAACAGGTGCAAAAATAGGTTCTCCAGGAACCGTGGCACACATGTTCGAACATCAAGCTGTATTTGTATTTGATGGTGAAGATGACGAAGCTGTGCTTGAAGAGCTAATGATGGCCGATGTTGATGTGGTAGATGTCGTCGCTGAAGACGGGAAAATATCTGTATTCTGCCCTCATACTGAATTTAACAATGCAAAAGTCGCATTACATGCTATTTACCCAGAAACAGAGCTTGAAGTTGAAGAAATCACCTATGTGCCACAATCTGATACTGAAGTCACTGAAGAACATGTTGAGAAGTTTGAAAAATTCTTAGAAATGTTAGACGAATGCGATGATGTACAAAATGTATATCATAATGGGATTCTACCTGAGTAGGTTTATCGACTGATTATCTATTATTAATGACTATTAATGATGAGTGCTAAATAGTGTTAATAGTGTTAAAGATAACTAAAAGCCACGTTTTAATAACGTGGCTTTTTTATTACTAGTACTTTATTTTCAACATCTCATTACGAAAGCCTTATGGCTAAAGCTTTCGACAATATAACGAGTAATGAATGATATCGACTCTTACTCACCACAGCCTAATGCTAATAAAGTGGCATTTCCTCCGACGGCGGTTACGTTGGTTGTTAAGGTTTTTTCAGTAATAAAACGTAACACTAAGCTTTGGTCTCGTACCATTTCTAGCCCCTCTAAATCCGTTTCAACAATTAATAATGCAATTTGTCCGTCACGCTCTGCTAACACTCGATTTAAACGAATAGCTTCTGCTTCACTGCCTACGTAACCGACACCAGCAATAGCAGGGTTAATAATAACATTTTCAAGTTCACTATTATCTTTAACAGCAACAATCGGCATTTCAATATCAGAAAAAGTACACACTTGCTCAAGCGTACTGATTATATCTTCATGTTCAGGTAGTGCAGCCATTACGACACTGTTACCTGCTACAAGCGCACAACTTACCAGCGCAATAAATGCTTCGATAGGTGCGTCTTGTTTCGCCATGATCACAAAAGGACCACGTCCAGCCGTACTAAGTACATTACTTTCACCAGTAGGCCCAGGCATCTCTTCACCTGAAGAAATAAGGGGTACAGCATGTAAACTATGAAAATCAACCATTTGCCCAGGTAATAAACCTAAACTGTGTTGAAGTTTTAATAGCTCACTCCACTGACTGATCAATGTAATGCGTTGTTCAATTTCAATCGCATTCCAAGTTAACCATGCTGATGTTGCTTTTTTAATGACTGATGTTGATTGTTGGTCATTTGTATCTTGAATTGATTTAGACATGATTAACTCCTTTATACTGTTTCAAAATTGATAGGATCTGTTTTATCAGTATCCATCACAACCGAATTTAATACTTGCTTAGTAAAGCGATGAATATAACGTGGTCCACCAGCTTTAGGGCCTGTACCAGATAAACCCTGCCCACCAAATGGTTGTACACCAACCACTGCACCAACTTGGTCACGATTAATATAACAGTTACCAACACGACTTGAATTAGCAATTTGCGTATAAGTTGTTTCATTACGGCTATGAATACCCATGGTTAAACCAAAACCCGTATTATTAATTTGCTCAACAACTTGCTCTAATTCAGATGATTTAAAACGAATAATATGCAAAATAGGACCGAACTGCTCTTCCGTTAGTTGCCCTAGATGATCGATTTCAATGGCCGTTGGCGCAATAAAATCACCTTTACTGCAACTTTCGTTGAGTTCAACCTGCGCTAATAACGTATGTTGTTTTGCCATCTTTTCTATATGTTCAGTCAATTTATCTTTAGCCGTTTTATCAATCACTGGACCGACATCCGTACTATGTAAATAAGGTAAACCAACTGATAGTTCTTTCATCGCGCCTTTGATTAATTCAATCACACGTTCAGCAATATCTTCTTGAATAAACAACACACGTAATGCAGAACAACGCTGACCTGCTGATGCGAACGCAGAACGAACAACGTCACGAACAACTTGCTCTGGTAATGCAGTACTATCAACAATCATGGCATTTTGACCGCCTGTTTCAGCAACAAAAGTAGCTGGGAGCGCTTCCCTTTTTGCTAAATTGCGGTTAATCGCCTGAGCAGTATTTGTTGAACCTGTAAACACAACACCCGCAATACGTGTGTCAGAGGTTAAAGCAGAACCAATTTCAGCACCGTTACCCGTTAATAAATGGATCGCTTGCTCTGGGAAACCCGCTTCTAACATTAATGATACAGCGCGCGCTGCAATTAATGAGGTTTGTTCAGCAGGTTTTGCAATCACAGTATTACCAGTGACTAACGCAGCACTAATTTGGCCAAGGAAAATAGCTAATGGGAAATTCCATGGGCTAATACAAACAAATACGCCCTTACCTTTACGACGAACTTCTTGAATGATGTTATCAAAGCTCACATTCGCTTCACTGAATGAAAGACTGTAAATAGCTTGTTGACCATAATAACGACAGAAGTCCACTGCCTCACGCACTTCATCAATACAATCATGAATTGTTTTGCCTGCTTCTTGGTGACATAACGCAATCAATTCAGGCATATTCTCTTCAAGTAGGTCAGCTAAGTTATATAAACACTGAGCACGTTGATCGACTTCGGTATTATTCCAGTATTCGTAATAACTATGTGCACTTGCTAATGCTGTTTCAATCATCTCAGGGGTTGAGAACAAAACTGAACCCACATCAATACTACGATCATAAGGTGCAGTACAACGCTGTAAAGTTGCATCATGTACGGCATCGGTATGCATAACACCGTCGACAATAGGGCCAGCTTGCCAATAATGGCCATCAAAAACTTGAATTGCTTTTTCTAATGGTGCTAATTCACTTTCAATATCAATATTAACGCTAGAAGAGTTTTTTCTATCAGTAAAAATAGACGGCGGTAAAACAATCAAACTATTATGTAAGGTTGGACGTCTTAACAACGTATCTACTGGATGCTCCGTTAATTCTTCAATAGGACAGTTTACGTCTACTAATCTATGAACAAATGAACTATTTGCACCATTTTCTAATAAACGTCTTACTAAATACGGTAAAAGATCTTTATGGTTACCAACAGGGGCATAAATACGTACTTTACTGTTAAACATCTCCATCACATGATGATATAAAGCGTCTCCCATGCCATGTAAGCGTTGAAACTCATAAGACTGATGTTGGGCTATAGTGGTAATAGCAGCAACTGTATGAGCATTGTGAGTGGCAAATTGAGGATAAATAAGTCCTTCAATGTGCGCTCCTAATAAAAAGCGAGCACAAGCAAGATAAGAAACATCAGTGGCTTCTTTTCGAGTGTAAACAGGGTAATCAGCATATCCATTTTGTTGAGATAATTTAATTTCAGTATCCCAGTAAGCACCTTTCACTAAGCGTAGAGGGATAACATCTCCCTGATCTTTAGCTAAAGCTGCTAACCATACCAATACAGGTAATGCTCGTTTACTGTATGTTTGAATAACAACGCCTAACTTTCCCCAACCTTGTGTTGTTGGATGACGATATAACTTTTCAAATAGATGTAATGAGAGCTCTAAACGGTCAGCTTCTTCTGCATCAATCGTTAATCCTACTTTTAATTCACGTGCTTTCTCAATTAATAACAATACCGTATCAAACATCTCTGTCATGACGCGTTCTCTATTAGCAACTTCATAACGAGGATGTAATGCAGAAAGCTTGATAGAGACGGTTGCTGCGTTAGTTTGATCTGATTGGTTTAACGACTGATGTCCTACTGACTCAATCGCGGTCATATAGTCATTAAAATATTTATTCGCGTCACTTGCCGTCAAGGCTGACTCACCTAGCATATCAAATGAATAACTACTGCCTTGCTCAATGAATGGTTGGCCATTCTTTTGTGCTTCTTCAATACTACGCCCCAGTACAAACTGATGGCCCATTATTTTCATTGCTTGGTTCATTGCTTGGCGGATCACAGGTTCAGACAATTTATTAACAAGATTACTAAGCACACCACTTACACTCTTTTTGGCCGTTTTCTCTATATTGACAATTTTACCTGTTAACAATAAACCCCATGTAGAAGCATTAACAAATACAGAGTCGGATTTTTTAAGATGTGACTTCCAATCAGCAACACTTAATTTATCTTTAATAAGCGCATCAGCCGTTTCCTTATCGGGTACACGCATCAATGCTTCAGCTAAACACATCAGTAAAATACCTTCTTTGGTATCTAAGCTGTATTCAACTAATAAAGCATCAATCATATGGACTGCATTTTTATCTTTACGCACTCGTTTAATTAAATCAGCGGCATGATTATTAATTAAATTAAATTCATCCTTAGAAGGTGTTGCTAATGGCAATAGCTGTTGTAACCAAAGTGACTCATCCACCATATACAATGGTGATATCAAAGACCATAACGATGCTAAGTCAGACTCTATAAAATCTTCACGCAGAGTATCTACAGCAATAAATGATGACATAAGCAATTCTCCTAAAAGTCATAGCAATGATTAAGGCTATGTTAAATGTTAAATAAATATGACTAATTTTCGATAGTATTTCTAATTGAATAGAATTTCTTATCAAAAGCTACGATTGATATGTCTAAAAGTACGATGAGATTTTTTATGTGATCAAGATCACATAAAGTTTAATGGCGATATTTTGAAGGAGAAGTGCCTTGTAATTTGGTAAAGCTATGCGTGAAACTGCTTTGATTTGCAAAGCCACTAGCACTTGCGATAGAAGCCAATGTTAACGAGTTATCTTCTAATAGTTCTTTAGCAAATTTAAAGCGCATTTGTAAAATATATTGGTGCGGTGTAATACCAACTTGTTGCTTAAAAAGAAGATGAAATTGGCTTTCACCTAAAAACACACAGCCAGCTAACTGAGCAACCGTAATTTTAGTGGCAATTTGTTGAATGATATAATTATCAATAATAGACATATTGATTCTATTTCTTTGCATTAATTTCTGGGAAAAATCGGTTCGTACGTGACGTTGTAGTAAAGCAATAATAGTATTCTTACAGGCATCAGTAACCAATAAGTCATCGGGAGATTGACGAATTTCTTTTACGAGTAACTGTAACAAACATTGAAACTGACTATCTATTTTAAAATAATGGTTATTATTGAAGATAGGCTCTAACCGTTCGTTTGTATATTTATCTAAGCGGGTCTGGTTTGGTAGGTTTAAGGTTAATATTTCAGATTCACCTAAACCATTAAAAGCATGATCAGATGAGGCGGTGACAATACAACCTTGTCCTGGAATAATAAGGCTTTGCATTCCCTCAATGCTAAATTCTGAATAACCTTTTAATGCAATGACTAATTGATGATGATCGTGGTCGTGCTGCTGTACTTCATTGGGCAAAGTAATAACTTCAACTGGACGGATAAGTCCTGTGTCAGGTGGTTTCATAATTACTCCATTAACAATCACACACTACAATTTAATCTAAAAGTAACACCGTTTTATTACTCATTCGAATGTTATACCAATTATATTTAAATGGGCTAATCAATCTTTAAAATAATAAAAAAATAAAAAAATTAGTTTATAAACATTACCTTGAGAGTAAGCATTAAATATAAATCTAGCAACATAAATTTAGATAAAAATGAGTAGAAAAAAATGGATTTTTTAACCCATGACCTTAAGAAACCTCAAGACCAATCCATAAGGTTAAAATGAATAAATTATTTAGAGGAAAAAGACAAAATAAAGTTAATGGGAGATTCTATGGTTAAGTGGAGCAGAGCATTAGAAATAATTTTATCTACAGCACTAGAAAAATAACACAGACAATACGGTAAAGATAATGGTAGCAGTTAAAGGCCACAGTAAAACATATAGCATTAATTTAAACTTATTTAACGAATAATACTTTATAAACAAAGCTCTATATGTCAACAATCATTTTATTTTTTGAATGAAAACGAAATAAAACTTAGTGGCACCACTAAGATGCAACACCAAGAGATAAGACATAGAAATAAAGGTTATGAAAAATTTTTATTTCAAAGTCGTACCATTAAATTTACGCTAAAACTTAGTCTTTATATAAGCTATTAAACCCTTTAACACTAAAACCATTTAAAAGTTGATCGCCAATTTTTAATACAGGCACTCCACGATAGCCAGTTTTAGCAAATTCTTTTTGGCCAGCAGGACTTTTCACATCCACTAATCTAAAGGTTATTTTTTGTTGTTCAAGATATTGCTTTGCAGTTTTGCAATGAGGGCAATTAGCCATAGAAAATAGTGTAATGCGCTTCATAAAGAAATTCCTAACGTAACTGATAACAAACAAGGTAATAAGATAAAGGTTTTACTATTACAAAGGCAAAACAAATACTGCCCCTTGTAATAGCCATTATTCACAGTAAACAATAAGAAAGCTAATACGAACTTACTGCTCACTATGTATTTTAGTTATATAATTTAGCTGTGTAGTTTAGCTATATAATTTAGCTCTGTATTTTAACTATATGGCTTAGCTAACTCTATTAATGACCGCAGCCACCTTTAGCATGAGCATGACCGTGAGATAATTCATCTTCAGTCGCAGCACGAACACTAATAACGTCAATGTTGAATGTTAATGTTTTACCTGCAAAAGGATGATTTAAATCGCAATCTGCATTAAAGCGCCCTACTTTAATAAGCGTTACTTCTTGCTTACCTTGGTTAGATTCAACCACAGCCGTCATACCCGCAGTCCATTTTTTAGCACCCTGTAAATGCTTAAGCGGAATACGTTGTAAAGCACCTTCACGACGTTCACCGTAAGATTCTTGCGGCGTTAATGTAATTTCAAATTTATCACCCACTGTTTTATCAACAAATGCTAATTCCATTTTTTCAAATAAACCACCAGCGCCGTGAAGATAAATAAGTGGATTATTACCTGCACTATCTTCTAATAACTCTGTTCCTTCAGTCAGACGATAGTGAAATTCAACTACGCTATTTTTAGCTATTTGCATTTTCTTTCCTTTTGGGTGTTCATTCTTATTTTTAATAAGAGTTTATAAATTAATAGTTAACAGTCAGCTACTGATAACTTTTGTTAAAAATTCTTTGTTAATAATTGATTGCTAATTAATAGCTATTAATCATTAATATTAATATTAATTGATGATGTAGTTAATTTAATGTAAATACCGATAACGGTATTTGATGAGCCAATATATGCTCTTGTTTAATCGTCTGCCTTTGTTCTGACATCACAACGAACAGCTTGTTTATTGCCAATGGAAAGTCACATTGATTGCTTTGATTCGTTAGATATTGCTTAGCAGCAGACTGTTTAAAATAATCGATATCATGTCCACCCACATTGAAATTAACCAAGGCATTATGGGTTGGAGATAACATGGCAGAAGCACCACTGGTGATTGCTATCTTCATTCCTTCTGGATCAAAGTCTGCAAAACATAATAATTGATGCGAAACTTTAAAACGCCTAAAGAAATCGTAAGCACGACCCGTACTTTGTTCTCGCTTTACGTCACCCCGATAAACCCATAAAGCATTCACTAAGTGTTTCGCATTGTCCAATAGAACTAATTTAGCCAAATTCGCCATCACCGCCAAGTTTTCAACCAACACTATTTGTTTATGCTCTATGGTTTCTATTTTATTAGCATTAATATAAATACCTAATGATGAGAACGCATTAATATCTAGGATTTTTGAATTAATTTGTAAGGTGTTCAATGAATTAACTAATACAAAGTCTTTACTAACAGCCAGTGCATTGTTTTTCTCATCATTGTCATTGGCGGCAATATCAATTCTAGATTGCTGTTGTGGATAAGCATCAAATAGTAGATCAATATTCCATTGTGATTTAACTAACTGAATAATGGCTAATCTATCTTTTTCTGTATAAAGCCAGTAACCATTAACAATGCGTCCAATTCGATGCGTATCAACCACCCATTGACAACTTTTAGCCGTCTTAACTTTGCCAAGGTCAGCTTTAAGATGCTTAGCAAAGAAGTTATATTGTGTTTTATTAAAAAGGTGATCGTTCATCATTAATTCACTTTGACTACAATATCGCTATAAGACCAGTTATGAGAAATACCCGCTAACTGTTTTCCTTTAGGCTTTATATCAATAAGCGCTTGTTGAGCATTAGTTAACTTACAGTAACTACTAAACACTAACTCAACCCAGGCAACAGGCTCTATATGCTGCTTTTCAATATGCCATTCTGGTAACGCTTCTTGCCAAAAACTCACCGCAGAAACAGCCTCATTAGTGGTAATAGCTAATTCGAATAAACGTTCTGTTTGCTCTTCAAAATAGTCATAACTAAAACTCATTGGCACATTATCTAAAACTTCAACGGAAGAGGTTTCACGCGCAGAAGGTTTAGTGACACTATTAAGCTTACGTAATGATTGTACTATTTCTATTAAAGCTTGCTCATGCGCCGTTTCTTTAACGTTAATATAAGATTTAATCGGCATAGGCGCTGCAAATCGAAGTGATTTAGGCAAGGCTTTGTCTTCGAAGATCGTGTCATTAATTTCAAATTCAGGATGCTTATTTAAGTATCGCGCCATATTACGCAATAAACTTGCCTGTTTTTCATCACGTCTTAATTTGAATAAGCTAAGGCGCATACTATCAATGATGAAACGCAATCTTGGTAGAGTTTGATTAAACCAGTAAATAAAGCCACTAATTTTTCGTGCTAGCTCAACAGGACAAGCCCAATTCATCCACTCGTAACACGTTTCAGGGTCTATCTGTTGCAATTCCGTTAATAACTTTTGTGCGTAGGTTAACGCGCGCTCATTTTCACGGACTTTAGCACTGATGGTAGAAACAAAGCCAAACTGGCTAGAAATCGCATAATGCATGTTATCTAGGCTAACGTTAAGATTGTCTTTCGCTTCGTATAGGAGATCGTCTAACTGATCTAAATAATATTCAGCGTCATCTTGCTGATCACCTATCACTGACAATCGGTAATCATTCACTGTATCTTCTAAGACATCAATGACCTTACCCATATCGGTTAACTGACGATAACTGCTTTGTTTACGCATTAAACGATTAAGCATGCGCTTAAGTTCAGCACTCACTCGATAATCACCCGGCTCATCATCAGGTCTAAGTAATGATTTTTTATGCAACGCCGCTATTTTACGCGCGTCGTCACCATCACCTTGCACTGAGCCAAAGACATAAGCTTCTGCTAATAATTGATCATTACTGCCTAATTGACGTAATAATTCAGCAACATCTTTCGTATCATAACCGGCCATTAGAACAACAACTCTTCTTGTTGTTGGTCTACTGTTTCTGGTAACTCAATGCGTTCAGAATCATTTAAGAACTCAATTAATAAATACACTAAATCAAAACGAGCCGTTGCAAAGTAACGACTACTTCCCGTATTTTTACGGACGAAATAACCTAACTCTTCCAATTTATGAAAAACAAACACTAACTGTTCGCGGCTTTCCAGTTTATTGGTTTTAAAAGGTTTTATAGCCGTTAAATGACGTAACTGTTCACGTAAGGTTTGATCATGTTCAAAAGGGTCAAATAAATCATTAATGTTGATGATAGATTTAGCATGAATAGGTAAGTCTGTTTGGCTAGCTGTTAAAATCAACTCTAGAAATTCCACTAATGGACGAAACATGCCTCTGATATCAGTAAACAAAGCACTGAGTTCAGCGGTATTATGACTATCCACTTCATTGAAAGTGCAATAGAAAGCATCGGCACTGTCTAAGTAAGTTAATTGACGGTCTAGATTTGATAAAAAATCCGTAACGCGATCTTGATTCGACTGCGCTTGTAAAAACAAATATTCGTCAGCAAATCCTGTTTCACAGATAACGGCACCGGTCAGTAATTGTTGTACTGTTTGTTTAAACATCTTGGCTCTCCGTCTGTGTTGTTTCAGTAGTCATTGTCGTATTATTTGTTTCTTCACTATTATTTTTTTCTTCAACATCCAAGTGTAAAGAGGCTTTTTCCACTGATTCAACAGCTAATGACTCAGCGTTTAATGTGTCAGATACTTGCTTACGTTTTAATAGCAATTCATCTAAACGCGATGTTGGAATATGCGCATGGAAAATCTTATTGTCTTTAATTTTATAATGGCGTTGATATAACGATAATATATGACGATCCGTTGAAGGAGAAGCAGATAACATGGTAATCGCATTATCATTAAACATCGTTAATAGCAGGTCGATATTCTCTGCAGCTAACTCACCTAATTCATCTACAGGTAGAATAATTTGTGTTTGTGTATCACTTTCGCCTCTTAACATACCTAATATGCCAGCATATAGAGACAGCATCGCTAAATAAGATAACCCAGTCGAACTGATTTTTTTAAGCTGTCTAGCATTACGAGCATGCTTTAACTGCCCTTTCTCAGAGATAGTAAACTCAATATCAAACAACTGATGATGTGCTAATGCAAAGCCATCACTTGGTAAATAAGCAGACAGCTTTTGCATCGCAACGATTAAATCATCCGGAATTTCACCAACACCTTCGCGTAAATCATCACGATACTTATCAAATAACTTCGCAAACTGTTGTAACGGTCCCCAGTAATCAAGTTCTTCTTGTTTCATGACGGTATTCACATTGATATCTGCTAATGCTTCAAAATGTGCAAGTTTGGTGACATTACTTGATAATTGTTTACCAATGCTTTTAATACGACGTGCAAAGTGTTCAATGTGTTGATAAAACTCATTGATCATATTGGCGTTAACCGTCACTAATTGATACGTGTTTTTCTGTTTTTGAACGGCGCTACTCAATAAGTCTGCAATGGGATGTTGGTATTTAAATAAGCTACGCGCCCCTTTATAAATATCGTTATCCGCCACTAGCTTAACCCAGTTTTCATACAGCTCACTATTACCGTTGTTTTTACCAAAAGCGGTATTAAATTGCGTAATTTGGCTTTGTAAGCGTTTGTCGATCACTTTGAATTGTTTGATCCAATCACCACAGAACGTGACGGTTAAATCAGCATTATTATGAGGTTCAGTATCAGATAATATTGCCTCAATACCATATTGCTCACACTCTCGCTGTGCTAAACCAAGTTGTAGCAACAAATCAGCATCATCATTTAATTGTTGTGATACTTTTTTATGTAACTTCTGCTTTTCGCTAATTAAATGAGTTTTTTCAATGGTGACATCAGATAAGTTGTTTTCAAGACCACGCTTTTGCACTTCACGGTTTTGATTCTGTTCAACCAGTTGATCACGATGAATATAACGCTCATTCATGAATTGTTGGTATTCACGCGCTTTACGCGCCCAAACAGCACAAGCTTCAAGCTGTTCAGTTAATTCAACTCGTTGTTTAATACGTTTATCCACTTCACCATCGGGATCTAACTTGTCTAAGGCTTGATCGCGTTGTTGTTTATAATCTTTTTGACGTGTTTTAGCACTCTCTTGAATGGACGCTAACTGCTCTTCTAATTGTTCTAATTGGCTATCACGATCCGACTCAATCACCATACGTTGATCTAGCATTTGATTGTTAAGATCAAAACGTTGTTCTTGTTGTAACGCTTTAAACTCTTCTAATTTAACTTGTTGTTGTTTAATTTTAGTATTGAGTTTTTTAATATTATCTTCAAACGCTAACGCAGCCTGTTTTAAATAACGTTGCTTTTTAATGTCGAGGTTTTCTTGTTGCGTTTTAAACTGCTCACGTTTCAATTCTGCTTTTTGTAAGCTTTGCTTACGTTCACTGATCAGCAGTTGTTGATTATTAATCTGTTTATTAAGTTCACTTAACTGTGTGCTTAACGCTTCACCCTGCTGATTCAAGGTGGTAATTTTTACTTCGATTTCATTTAATTTCTCACGTAACTCGTTTTCATTCAGCTGCAAGTCATTATCTTGTAGTTGGTCCAAGTCGATTTGTAATCCAAATAAACTAAGAGGAGAGTCTTGCACTAACCATTGAGGTGTTAAATCTTTGCGTGCTAATTGCTCTGCAGACAAGACTCGCCCAATATTATCTTTCCAGCCGGCAGCTTGGCTTTCATTGGTTAAGAAGTGCTGAAGTGAATCTACTTCAGGTAATAATTGCAGTTGTAATTGTTGACGAGATTTTTTAGTACTGTCGAGTTGGCGATTGTTTTTAGTATGTTGTTCTAGTAATAAAAGACGCTGTTTATCGAGTGTATTTAATTGTTCGTTGTCACTGCTAAGTACTTGTAATAGATCGCTTAAGTTATCTTTCACTTCAGACATATTACGTTGGTTAAGCTCAATCTCAGTTTGTAACTCAGGATCGACTTTAATGCTTTGTTGTTCCATCTCCAGCATTTTTAACTGGTTTTGTAAGGTCTGCAGATCCATATTAAGTTTTAAATAGCTTTCGTTTAATTGCTCATTTAATTTACTTAACTGACCTTGGTAAGTTTCAGAGATAATAGACAGCTGAACACTGGCTTGATCTTTTACCTTAGCGACTTGCTCATTATTACGCGCTTCATCTTTTACTTTCTGTAAGGTTAACGCTTGTAACAATGATTCGAATTTAGATTGGACTTTATTTAAGTTACCTTCAAAAGCTTCAATGATTTCATTTACATCGTTCAGTTGTTGTTGGTAACGAGGTGCGTTATCAGCTTGAAGTTGGAAACTTGCGGCATCGTTATCGTCGAATTTTAATTTATCGTCATCTAATAAATCGATACGACTTTGATCCGCTTCTATTTTAGCAGCCAGTTTACTGATGTCAGTTTGTAGTAAACTACTCTGCTCTTTTAACTGCCTATCCAATGTAGTGATTTCATCTTTGAATTGAGACTTTTGCTCACTACGCTGTGTTTGTAATGAAGAAATCGTTTGTTGATGATCTAACATTTCCGCATGTAAATGCTGTAATTTCACTAATAAATTATCTAACTGCGTAAAGTCAGTTTGCCAAAGTGCAATTTTATCACTTACTTTTTGAATAGAACGACTGGCTTGAATATCCGCTAACCACAAGCTTATATCTTGCTTATTAAGGGTTATTTGTTCTTTTTCTTCACCTACTGACCTTGCGATATGATCACTAGCAATAGCTACCAGCATTTGTTTTACCGCATCAAAATCAAGGTTCTTTTCGATGGTGCCGTTAACCACTTTATCTAAATGTGGTGTTGCTAAATCACTGAAAGCGAATCTATTTTGCAGTTGTCTGACTTCTTTAACTTTACGGCCACTGCGTAGGTTTTGAATAACTTGTCGGTATTTATCGACCCCTAAATAAACTGAACATTCAACACCTAAGTTACGATAAACTCTTTCTACTTCAGATACGGTTAGAGGCACTTGGTTATCGCCAATAAACAGATGACTATCAAAACCACTATCGATAAATTTAAACTGTACGCCACGTCCATCTGAACTCGCTAACGCCATACAAATCTGACCACCCGGACGTTGGTATTCATAAACCAACATACTTGAGTCTCTTGGAAGATAGTAATCGGCAAAATTCTTAGCTTGATCGACCTTACTAACGATATCACTCGGGCGCATTCCATAGAATAAAGGTAACAAACGCATTAAGGACGTTTTACCCGCACCATTAGTCCCTTCAAGTTGAGTATGACCAGATAAATCTAACTCGTTAACTTGTCCTTTCCAAAAGCTATCGATAATAATAATACGTAATAATTGATAAGCTTGTTGTGCCATGGAAGTTCCTTGTTAACTAAAATATGTGAAAGAAAAGAGAAAAATACTGCATTGTTTTGGCAGTATAAAAATTCGACGCAAAAAACTCGTCAATTTATCGTTCTTAATCAATTTTGTCGACCAGTTTTCGGTCAGACATTGCGTTAATTTGATTAATTGCAGGTTATCTAATCAATCCTTTTAAAACTCAAATACAAACAACACTATAAATTCAAATATAAAGCTAGATTCTAATTGATATCAAACTCAATACCATCGTAAGTTGACGATTAGGACTAAGTAACCTCAATAACGGATAAGTAAAACGAGATAGGATGGTTATCCAGAATCTAGACTCAATAATAAACAGTACTAAATAAAATGTTAATGGTTGACAATTAACTTTTAACCAATAGACAACTCGCTAATAAATCAGCAAAAAATGGGCTGCCCTTCTTGTTTAGAAACTCGATATTTCTGTCAGGAATAGCATCAACATCAGGATGCGCTGCAATTGCTTTTTCCATGCTACTTTCTCGAATAATATGTAAAGTTGGATAAGGTGAACGGTTACTGTAATTTGATGCGGCTTCTTCCGGATCACCTTCAAAGCAATAATCAGGATGAAAATGTGCTAACTGGTAAACTCCTTCGTAGTGACTCATTTGTAACAGATGATTTGATAAATACACAAGATCCAGAAAACTATCAAAACCGCTACAGGCTTCACTCAAAATCAATAAGGTAGTTTCAGTCTGTTCATTATTATCCAAAAAAACACACTCTTCTGTTAAACGCTCTAATACGCCTTCTATTTCAGTACTATTTTCTTCACAATAACGAATGCTACCGCGATCCACTTCTTTTTTAGCAAAAGGACAAATATTGTATTTCACAATCACTTTATTAACCCACGCTTGAGTACTACTTACTACGTCCACAATGTTCCCTTATTCTTACTAACAGCAAGCTTTTAGATTGCTTACTTAGTTAATTAGTTACTTATCAACTTACTTAGCTACTTAACTACTTAATAACTTGTTTAATGCTGTCTATTTAAAACGAAAGACTTATCAACAACATTTATTTACTGACTAACTGCTGATTATTATTCAAAATCTTTTCTGCGCTCTTATAGCCAAGGTCGATCATCTCTCTTGCTCGGTCGAACTCTAGTGTGCCACAAGCATTACGTGCAATAACAATATTATAATCCGCTGGATAAGCGGCTAGCTTTAAACGTGCAATCGTACTTTGCATTGCATCAAAGGCTTGATCTGCAATATCGTAAGCTTCTAAGCTTGAAGGTTTAGGCACTATGCCACCTAAATTATCACTCAACTGTTTTATATAATGTCCAATCTTCTGCTGAAAAGATAATTCGTCAACACTGGTGATTACTTCACTAAGCGTGTCCGGGTCAGGACAATTATGATTCATTTCACCACCTAAATTGACGGCAATAGTACGGTCAGTGTGATCACTAAAAGTAGGGGCAATAGGTACAGGGTTTAAGACTCCGCCATCAATAAGTTGCACCCCTTTTCTTAAAACAGGTGTAAAAAACAATGGTAATGATATAGAAGCTCGAATCGCATCAAATAAACAACCTGAGTTTATCCAAACTTCTTTTTCATTTTCAATATCAGCAGCGACGGCAGTGAATTTAAGCGGTAATTCTTCTATTAACTGATCACCCAATAATTCTCTTAGCGTATCAATTATTTTATCACCACGTAATAAACCACTCGACGTCCACGAAATATCTAACAATGAAACAATCGATAGTTTATCTAAGCCACATACCCACTGTTCGAATTCATCTAACTTCCCTGCGGCAAAAACACCACCAATAAGTGCGCCAATTGAACAGCCTGAAATAGATTTAATTTGATAATCATTATCTACTAACCATCTTATAATACCGATATGAGCCATGCCTCTAGCACCTCCACTACCCAGTACTAGTGATATGTTTTTATTAGACGTAGAAGTCGTTCCCGTTATATCGATATGCATAAAAAGCCTTAGAATAATGAAGTGTAATTAGTTTAAAGAAATTTACCGCTATTATGAAGTTTTTAAGTGACTTTAATGAAAGCAATACCCTATATAGCTTGGATTTTAACGGATCTTCCGTACTCTTTTGATCATCGCTGTCCGTTTATCATCAAATAGTAGTAATTAGCTTTTCTTTACTTGTCCCTATGTTGTTACCCTGTCATACTTTTAACCTTATAATTTTTTCATTAGTAGGATCATCATGACTAGTTTTTCAACATCAATTCATCACGTCGTTACCAGTGCACTAGCAGACTTAAATGAAGCACAGTTAAAAGGTAAAATACCAAAAAATCCGCTTAGTGAAACGCATTTCCTAGCCGCTTGGACGACTAATGCCATTAAGAAAAAACGTTTTGAAAGTGATGTGGTACCGACTTTAACAATATGGCAACGTAAAGCACGTAGCTTAGGTAAAAATGCAGCGTTAGTTGAAACATTTACTGCCATTAAACAAAGCTATGAACATGTTTTTAATGAAGCGTTAACCCCAAAGATCGTTAACAAAGATCAAGTTATCGCGCTTTGTGACAAATTAACTGAACAACAATGGATGGTTAATACAGACTTAGAAGTGGGTGAAAAGTTGAATCGCCATAGTGGCGGTCAAGCTTCAATGATCATATGTAGTGCTGAATTTGAGTCTCATTTTGAAGAGGGTATATTAGTTAAACCAATCAGTTTATATATTCGTGGGGATGTTACTGAAGCTCTGCAATCCGCTTTTGATCAATCTCTTTTATTATACAAAGTCACTGATTACAAATCTAAAGTAAAATATCATGGGGAATACATCATTTATCCAAATAATAACGGTGACTTTTTACCTGAGCTATTAGAAATCTAAATGCTTAAAGGTCAACAAAGTGCTTTATTGAGTGAGCAAGAATTACAACTATTGTTGAATGACAAGCAAACTCAAGAAAGTTCTGTGTTTCCACTTTATAGTATGATTGAAAACGCTGTATTTGTTGATATTACTTACCATACTATCCCAGATGTTGAAACGCTCACGCTGCTATTAAGTACTTGTCCATTAGGTAGCGGAGTCATTTTAACTGAGCTTATTGAACAGAGCCCCCACTGTCACTCCCTATTACAATTATTGAAAGAGCGTGCCGACATACATATATTTTGGTTAGGTGAGTTGCCCAGCATGGCAATTGACTTACCGCATTTCGATTATTGTCAAGAAGATGAAAAGTTAATAGAAAGTGTTGAATACTGGAAGATTTTCAGTAACAGGTTATTTGAAGACTGGTTAAACAGTTATCGTGTTGGGCTCATCTGTGAAACACCTTATTGCCTTCAAGCTGAGCAATTAAATGGCTTAAATAATATTACCTTTTATAGCACTCAACAGTCACTTAATGAAATGGGTAATTTACAATTATTAATGATCAATTTAAACACACCTCAACTACGTTTAATGGAAGTATTAAATAATTTAATTAGTCTTAATCAACGCCCCTTTTTATTATTATACGGTGATATACAGGCCAACTTAAGCCATGCCTTATATGATTTAACTAATAGTCTCGGTTTTCCTGTGTTAGCAAGTTTAAGAAAGACGCCGACGACACAACAATTACGCCATATATTGATCACATTGTTTTCTAAGATTTATCTTAAGCATCTCGTTCAAAAACAAATTGAAAACTTATCTGAACAACCACTTTTTGTTTTGGATAATATTAATGGGATTAATGAAAAAGACATCAAATCTATTTTTTGCCCTTATGGTTTAAATAAAAATCAGATGTTAAACCTGAAAAGTGCAGCTCATGTACGAAAGATCATCAATGTACAAAGTATATTTGATTGGTTTCCAGATGGGTTTAATCGCGATCATGCACTGATATTAATTAATGAACTAGGTTGTAGTGATAGCCAAATCGATTTGTATTTAAAGTATCCTCAATCGATTGTTAAACCCTCATCTATGTTTTCATTAATTGTCATGGCTAGATTAAACCAATCTCGTGTTTACTGGTTGGTTGAAGAAGCACAAAATTTCTCCATTGATATGTTAATGTTTCTACCTATTTCGGATATAATATTGAGTAAGGCACTGGCAACAGAGCTACTCGATACACCCTCTCAATATTTATTAGACTTCATTGAAGAAGCTCGTCAGCAAAATATTAGGTTAGGTATTGCCATGGAATATAATAGTGTAAGCGTGAATGCTCTCTCACTATATGGCATTGAGTTTATTATTGATCAACGAACTACTTAATTAATTCAATATCTTACGTTTAAAGTTTATTCCCATAAAAATAATAATAATAATAATGTTTATATTATTAATAGATGACTTTATAGTTAATAACATAATAAAAATAATAAGACTCAAATATGACATTAACACAACTCTCTGCCGAACTTCAGCCTAAAAAAGAAGTCTTTTGGGACAATATTTTTAAACGTTTCGCTTGGATGTATGCGATTACTGCGATTCTTTTAGCATTAATAATTGGCTATGCATATCAGCAATACACTCAAAATTTAGAAGATAAAATGCTGTCGCAAGAACAAGCGTTTGTTTCTTCAACCACTCAAGCATTACAACAAGAAATGCAAACCCAATTAAAAATATTGCAAATGGTGACTCGTTCAAAAGCATTAAGCAGTTTTATGGAAAATGGCGATCCAACTAGTCAACAAGGGTTAGAAAAGTTATTCATTAATTTAGCCATTACTTTTCATCGATATGACCAAATAAGATTGATCGATATGCAAGGTAACGAAGCAATACGCATGAATTACCATACTGATGACGCGCATATAGTAGCGACAAAAAATCTACAAAATAAACATTACTCAAAATATTTCCAAGAAGGTATCAAACTTTCTAAAGGTCAAGTCTATGTTTCACCGATGGAATTAAATGTTGAATATGGTGAGATAGAAATTCCCTATAAACCTGTTGTTCGCTTTGTAACCCCTATAATAAATGATAAAGGGGAGAAGTTAGGCTTAATGGTGATGAACTATTTGTCCACTGAGTTATTACAGAACTTCCGAGATCAAATGGAACTTCGAATTAGCGGGCAAGGCATGCTTATTGATCCTGATGGACACTGGATGAGCAATCATGATAGAAGTAATGAATGGGGTGGTAGTTTAGAAGATATCGACCAAAAATTTGAAAATTTATACCCTTCTGCTTGGCCAATGATAGACAGTAATGAAGAAGGTATCCTAAAGTCTAAGAAAGGCATATTTCGCTACGTTTCAATTAAGCCTTTTAGTTTAAACAGTATTGGTAAATATGTAGCTGAGCAAGATATCAATTTGTCAGTAACACAACAATCAATTGCAAATAATGATTGGAAATTAGTTATTTTCTTACCAAACGAAACTATCCGAGAACAGTCATTCTTTTTTACTACCTTTGGACAGTTCACGGTTACTTTTATATTCCTTGGTTCTGCTGCGATCTTATTTTTAATACTACTTTCATCTGAACAAAAGCGTCGTCAACAACGTCAAGATTTATTGATCAAAAATGAGTTAAGTGATTTGTATGAAAACTCTCCATGTGGTTATCATAGTTTAGATAAACACGGTATCGTGCTTAAAATCAATCAAACTGAATTAAATTGGTTAGGTTATTCTCGCCAAGAGGTGATAGGTAAACATTTTTCTGATTTCTTAACTGCAAAAAGTACAGGGGTATTTGACGCTTTTCTCGCACAACTTCAACATGATAAAAGTGTCGAAGGTGTTGTACTTGAAATCCAATGTAAAAATGGTCATACCTTCTTTGTATCAACTTCTGCGACTTCAATACTTGAAAAAGGGCATTTTGCTATCGCACGAACGTCTACTTTTGATATTACCGATAGAATTAAACTGGAAGAACGTCTTGCTTATATCGCAAATACCGATGTATTAACCGGTATCAGTAACCGTCGTCATTTCTTCCTTCAAGCTAATGAACGTTTAAAAAAAGACACAGAAATTTCTGTACTAATGCTAGATGCGGATCACTTTAAAAGAGTCAATGATGTGTACGGACATGATGTTGGAGATGACGTATTAAAAATGATTGCATCAACCTTAAGGTCGATATTACCCAAAGAGGTTATTTTAGCGCGTTTAGGCGGTGAAGAATTTGTCATCTTAGCGTCAGATCTAAGTGCTGAAAAAGCATTCAAACTTTCTCAAAAGATTTGTATTGTGATGGAGAACACCCCTATTTCTGTTAATAATAAAGCAGATATTAATATCACATTATCAATTGGTACAGCACAACGCATTGCTTATGATGAAGAAATTGATGAAATATTAAAACGCGCAGATATCGCTTTATACCAAGCTAAAACGACGGGGCGTAATAAAGCCATACAATCAAGCGAACTTCTACCAATCTAAGTAATTATCAAGTCATTTATGCTTGTTAAAATGAATCCTAGCTTCGTTGTTGATTTTGTAATGAGAATAATTAGTTACTGCAATCAACGCCTTGCTATCATTCATTTTCCTTAACGCCTAAACAGACCATTTACTTATCCAGATCATATTAGTACCATTTCTATAATAGAATAAATGAGTAATAGCCTCTCAAGCTGTCACGACACCGACAATAGTTAACAATCAATAGTCACTTTAAACAGTTACTATTGATTTTCTTCAATAAAATCTTCGTCATTTTTTAATTGTTAACGCTAGAGCACAGAACCTCAAAACAGAACCTGAAAAATGCCAATCCGTCTCTAAGGTTGATCTCATCACATTCTTTATTCGTATAATTTTTGATTGCATATTATTTTTGATATTTTTTGAATTTTTTGAAATGGAATTGTAAAAATGAAACGTACATTATATTGGGTAACCCAAGATCTTCGAATCGCTGATAATGCAGCGCTTCAATTGGCTAGTCAAAGTAATGAGTTGATTTGCGTTTACACCATTGATAAAAAATGGTTTCAAATAAACAAGTTTCAATCTAGACCCTTAGGTGAAAAAAGATGGCAGTTTCTTCAAGCCAGTCTAAATGACTTTAATCAACGTTTATTAGCACTCGGACAAAAACTTTATATCGTTTATGGCGATACCCTTTCGAATTTGAATAAAGTCTGTGAACAATTTCAAATAACGGATCTCGTTACCACCAAAGTCCCAGGTACCGATGAAAACAGATTACTATCTAAACTCCATACACTTAACCCTGAGTTAACAATTAACCAAGTAGATCAATTCACTTTGTTTACAGAAAATGCCTTACCGTTTGAAATTAACAATCTACCAGCAAGTTATTCAAAGTTTAGAAAGGTTATGTCCGATATCACTATTCAACAACCTAGCTCAACCGTGAACGCATTACCTTGTATGTTCCAATCAACACCTTCAGTGACACTTTATGAACTTGAGTCTTCGCCAGCTTCAATAATAGGTAGACCTAAACAAGGCCATATTTTCAAAGGTGGTGAACAGCAAGGATTAAAACATCTGAAACAATACTTTACATCAGAAAATCCAAGCATTTATAAAGAAGTTAGAAATAACCTAGCGGGTTGGGGAAATAGCAGTAAATTATCACCATGGATTAACCACGGCTGCCTTTCTACGCGACTAATAATGCATCATATTAAGCACTATGAGCAGACAGTAGAAAGTAATAAATCAACCGAAACTTTATACCTTGAACTATTATGGCGAGAGTATTTTCAATGGGTTCACTTTAAAGTTAATGAAAAGATGTATCAATTTAAAGGACTTGTTAAGTCACCTCCCCTTACAACATTTTATCCAGAACGATTTAAAAAATGGTGTTTAGGTAAAACACCATATCCTTTGGTTAATGCTTGTATGAATGAACTAAGGCACTCAGGGTATTTGAGTAATAGAGGAAGACAGATTGTTGCAAGTTGCTTAGTTAACGAACTCAGTATCGATTGGCGATATGGTGCAGCATGGTTTGAAGAACATCTAATTGATTATGATGCGGCTATTAATTGGGGTAATTGGCAATATATTGCAGGCGTTGGTGTTGATCCACGTGGAGGACGTCATTTTAATATTAAAAAACAAACCAACACGCATGATCTTAATGGTGATTATCAAGCTAAGTGGCTAGATAAAAGTAGTAACACAGCTTATTTAGATCAAATACTAGACTCTGTAGATGCCTCTGATTGGCCTATTTCCTCAGATTCGGCAACAGTAAGCTCAGTAGCAGCAAGCTTAACAACAGCAAGTCCAGTTAGCAGAAACAACGTTAAATTATTAATGACATCGCTAGTGAAACAATGAATAGAATGGACGAGCAACTCGCCAAGAAACCATCGGTCAACGTGGTATGGTTAAAGCGTGATCTCAGATTAACGGACCATCAACCTCTGAATCATTCTATTGAATCTGGTTTAACAATTTTATATTACGTATTTGAACCTTTTTTAATTAACGACCCTCATTACGATCTACGTCATTGGCGTTTTGTGTTGCAATCAATACAAGATATCAATGATCAACTTAATCAATTTAACTCTCAAGTCTATGTTCACCATGGTCATGCTATCGATGGCCTCAGTCACATCCAACAATTATTTACTATCACAGGGTTATTCAGTCACCAAGAAACTGGCTTATTGTCAACGTTCGAGCGAGACAAAGCAGTTAAACAATGGTGTAAAATACAACATATTCCATGGAAGGAAAGTAAATCCGGCGCCGTAACACGCGGCAAAGAAAATAGAGTAGGCTGGGATAATGATTGGCGCATGATCATGAGAGATGCTTTATCTAAACCTCAGTTATCTGATACAACGCTTGTTAGTCATCAACCATTAGATCAACTTCCTCAATCAATATTGCCTGCTGAATGGTACGCAGAAGATCAACATATGCTGACAGGTGGAGAACGTTGGGCGCAGAAAATATTACAATCCTTTCTAAAAGATCGAGGTAAAAACTATCATTTTAATATTTCTAAACCACAAGCAAGTCGAAAAAGTTGCTCTCGATTATCGCCTTATTTAGCGTGGGGAAATATCAGTTTAAGACAACTTTATCAGGTCATATTAATAAAAAGATCTGAAACTGGGTGGAAACGACCAATTGATGCTCTTGCCTCTCGACTTCATTGGCATTGTCACTTTATACAGAAATTTGAAAGTGAACATGAAATGCAATGGCGTCCAGTTAATAGAGCCTACATAGGTTTCAGTTACCCAGAAGATCATTGTGGTCTAAGTATTGAAACGCGATTAAACAAATGGAAGGCAGCGCAAACAGGTTACCCACTTGTCGATGCTTCCATGCTTTGTTTAATCAAAACCGGTTATATAAATTTTCGTATGCGCGCGATGTTAGTGAGTTTTTTATGTCACCACTTATTAGTTGACTGGCGTTTAGGTGTAACCCATCTAGCCGCCCTGTTTCTCGATTTTGAACCGGGCATTCATTATCCGCAGTTTCAAATGCAGTCAGGCGTCACCGGTACCAACATTATTCGCGTTTATAACCCTGTCAAACAATCTTTAGACAAAGATAAAGACGGGATATTCATCAAAAAATGGTTACCGAAATTATCAGAGTTGCCCAAAGAAATTGTTCATACACCTTGGTTGTTAACATCAATGGAAGAACAACTCTATCAATTTAAACTCGATGAAACCTACCCTTTACCCATGGTCGATATTGATGAGACAGGTAAAATTGCTCGAGATTTATTGTGGGGTTTTCAAAAACGAACTGATAGTAAAAATGAAGGTGCGCGTATCGTTGCAAAACATGTTCGTAAAAAGAAAACCATTAAAAAAACCTAAAATAACAACTATAAAGCACCGACCTTAGAGTAAAACCATAAAACAAAACAATAAAATAGACGAATGCAATGCATAAAAAATTATTACTACCACATAAAACGTGTGTTACGTGTGAAAAAGACTTTTCCTGGCGTAAAAAATGGAAAACATGTTGGGATAGTGTTCTGTATTGCTCAGAACGTTGTCGTAGAAACAAAAAAACATTAAGTAACGTAAAACCTAACAAACTAAAAATAAGCTAAACAGTGAACCTAGCGGTAATTAATGCGACCTTCATTCTAGTTTTAAAGCGTAATAAAATAAGGAAATACCATGCAAGCCAAACACCTCAGACTGATATTAGGTGATCAGCTTAATGCTATGCACAGTTGGTTCAAGCAAATCGATGATGATGTCATCTATGTCATTGCAGAGCTTCACCAAGAAGCCAGTTATACTAAGCACCACATCAAAAAGATAACTTCATTTTTTGCAGCAATGGCTGATTTTGCTCAAATGCTTGAAAGCAAAGGCCATCGTGTCTGTTACCTAACGTTAGATGAGTCGAGCCAATATCAAGACCTTCCACATTTAATAAAGTCATTAGTCACTCACTACCAATGTGAAAGTTTTACTTTTCAACGACCTGATGAGTATCGTTTATGGTCACAACTAGGCAATCTTCCCGCTCAAGATGGATTAACGGTTTATGAAGCGGACAGTGAACACTTCCTGTTACCTTTTGACCAATTACCACAACATTTTCAAGTAGCAACACATGTCAGAATGGAGAATTTTTACCGTTTTATGCGTAAAGAGTTCTCTATTTTAATGGAGGGAACAAAACCCGTTGGCGGTGCATGGAACTTTGATTCAAATAATCGACAAACATTTAAAAAAGCAGATCTGAAGGTTATCCCTAAACCATTAATATTCACTAACCCCGCTGAAGCCTATTTACGGCGTATTAAGCATCACAAGATCAAGACGATAGGATATGAATCAACCAATGTTGATTACCCAATAAATCGTCAACAATCTTTACAATTACTCGACTATTTTTGCCAATATCAGTTGCCTAATTTCGGTAACTTTCAAGATGCAATGACCGTCGCCTCTCCATACGCTTGGAGCTTATATCACTCGCGTCTCAGTTTTTCATTGAACTGTAAAATGATCAATCCCATGGAAGTCATTCAATCCGCTTTAACGGCTTATCAAGCGTCAGAGGGTAAGATTACGATTTCCCAGATTGAAGGATTTATCAGACAGATATTAGGCTGGCGGGAATATGTCAGAGGTATGTACTGGATGAACATGCCGAACTACGCACAACAAAATGCATTATCCGCAAATCGAGACTTACCGACCTTCTTTTGGAATGCAGATACAAAAATGCAATGTTTGAAAAGTGCTATTTCACAGTCGCTTGAACATGCTTATGCGCACCACATTCAGCGCCTTATGATCACGGGTAACTTTGCTTTATTAGCAGGCATAGACCCTAACCAAGTTGATGACTGGTATTTAGGCATCTATATTGATGCTATCGAGTGGGTAGAACTACCTAACACGCGCAGTATGGCCCTGTTTGCAGATGGTGGCTGGATTGCAACTAAACCCTATGCGGCAAGCGGTAACTATGTCAATAAAATGAGTGATTACTGTAAAAGCTGTCGTTATAACGTCAAACAAAAACTAGGCGAAGATGCTTGCCCATTAAACAGTTTGTATTGGAATTTTATTGATCAGAATTATGAGCAGCTTGCCTCAAATCACCGAATGAGTTTCCCTATCCGTAATTGGGGTAAGCTAGACCCAAATCAAAAAATAGAAATTAGAGAAAAAGCCAGTTCACTATTAGAGAATTTAGATAATTTATAGAAGGTTATTAACTGTTTATTACTGCATTTATAGCATCGATTTAGAACACTTAGATTAAGATAATAGGTTCAGATAATAAATGCAGTAATAAAGTCATTAAAAACCACTCAAACTGTTAAAGTGTCTTATTCCTATCATTATTTATAGGTAAGCTTATAACAATGCATCTTTAATCTGCTCCATTAAATATGTTTCTCGTTTAATGGATAACCCCTGCTTTGTATCATTTTTAATAGTATTTAAATTATGATTAATAGCATCATCAATATCTACCCAACAAACCTTCATGCCATTATTGATTTCATAATCTTCTAGCTTACTATCACCAAGTTGATCAGCAATTTCACAGGTAAAGCAGTAAGAAAGCATATGCATCATTGAATATTCAGGATAATGTTTGTCACTTTTGTGTGGGCGATACTCTTCATATAACCCAAACTCATTGATATTGTTTATATCAAGCGCCCCAGTTTCTTCACTTAACTCCCTCTTTAGTCCTTCAATCAACTCCTCCCCTTCATCAACACCTCCACCAGGAAGTGAGTAGTCGTTATAACGCTGAGTGTACATTAACAAAATTCTATTATTTTTAATGACAATGGCGCGAGTAGCAATACGGGTAAAACTATCAGGATGATCTGGGGTTAAATCAATTTCAGTAATCGCTGGGTGAACCACCCGTTTTAATAAACGCATAACATTCTCTAAATAAAGTAAATTGCTTACCAAGTTAATGGCGTTAAGCAATTTAGGAAAAAGACTGCGCATACTACGCAATTACTAATAGATAAAACAGGGTTGTGTTAATGAGATTAATTGCTTACCAAAAAAGCTAAAGACATTAGGCCATAAGAAAGACTAAGCAAAGCAGCAAATGTATTTTTCTATTTTTCTATTTTTCTATTTGATAATTTATGAGTTAATCCATCACGTTATCTTTTTATTTATCTAGTGATAAATAAACGAATAAACAACACCATTAATGTTAAGTTCTCTATCACTTACTCAATAATCGAATTCAAATTAATAATTGTCATTTCCTTTAACATGCCTTTATGTTGAACAAATAGAGTCTTAATTCTTGAGGCTTAGATCACAATTCACAGATGAAAATAAAGCATTTAACTAATTTTAATTGTTTATAAAACAAGCAATTATGCATTTTAATTAAATGACACAACTCATCATACTCGCTCTTGTACATTATAATTAACAACTTTTAAAACTCAATATAAATCATTTAAATACAATAACTTAATTAATAAATAAAATATAATAAACAAACGTTTAACAATAATGTAAATCAACTTTACTGTTTAGTTTTCAACCGTTTTTTTATTAAGTTAACTATAAAAAAGTTACCTGAATGGTAGTGAAGATTAGAAGAATACAATTTTACAAATGCATTATTTGTAATACAATACTACTGAGTCTAAGATTGATATTTATTCGAACTATATGACAGTGAATATCAATCAAATAAAAGGTAGTCACCTTTGTTGATAAAATGGCAAGACAGACATTGTGCACATAGAATCGCAATTTCTTCTTTAATACCAACATTTATGTCAGCTTATCTTTGCAATATTTGACTGCCTCCTTAATGCCCATGGCATAACTATCTATTAACTAGTCAATGAGAATATAAACATGTCTAAAAAAATTGCTTTAATCACTGGTGCTACTGGTGGAATCGGTTTTGCAGTTGCTAAACGTCTTGGTCAAGATGGTTACACAGTTGTTCTAAACGGTATCGAAGATGAAATTGGCGCACAACGTGTTGCTGAACTTAAAGCGGAAGGTATTGAAGCTGAATACTACGGTTTTGACGTAACAAACGATGTTGCAGTAACTGAAAACGTTAATGCAATCGGTAATAAATACGGTCAAATCGATGTTGTTATCAATAACGCTGGTGGTTTAGGTGGTCGTAGTCCAATCGAAGAAATGACAACTGAATTCTTCCGTTTTGTAATGGCGCTTAACCTTGACAGTGCGTTCTTTGTTTCACGTGCTGCGATTCCATTCTTGAAGAAAACTGAAGGTGGTTCAATAATCAACTACACTTCAAACGCTGCATGGAATGCTGGTGGTCCAGGTGCTGGTATCTACGGTACATCTAAAGCTGCGGTCCATACTTTAACTCGTGCATTAGCTAAAGAACTAGCACCCGCTGGTATTCGTGTAAATGCTGTATCTCCAGGTACAATTGATACACCTTTCCACCAACAAATTAAAGATACTAAACCAGAAGTTTTCGCTTCTTGGAAAGACAGCATTATGTTGGGTCGTTTAGGTCAACCTGAAGACGTTTCTGGTGTTATCTCTTTCTTAGTAAGTAAAGACGCTGCATTCATCACAGCTGAAACGATTCAAATCGGTGGCGGACAAGCTCTAGGTATTTAGTCGATACAGTTAATGTAGACAACCTATAAGCGTTAAAATTTATTTGTCATAATAAGTTTTAATGCAAAATAAAAAAGCCACATAATTGATTATGTGGCTTTTTTATTATTTTAAATGCCTTCGAAAATATAATAAACGAATCACACTAGATTTTAGTTACTCACATTTTAGGCTAATTAACTAACCTATTTCACTCCTAAAATAACTTATGATATAAAGCTTGATAGTCAGACAATGCAGATTGAACTAATGGTTCAGCATCTACATTAGCGCTAACAATACGTTGATAGTGTGTAATCAACTTAGCAAGATATTGCTGATGCTCATAATGAAGTTGCCACAACTGGTCCCCTATTAAAGTAAGTTCCCCACCTTCTACTTGATTGATTAACATTAACTCATAACCACGCTTATTTTCGATCACTAGCTGCTCTTGCTTTAATTTGAAATTTAACTCAATCAATGCACGACGCAATTTATAAGTATGGTGTACTGGGCATAAAAGAAAGTCGATATTCAACCCCGCATAACGACTCATTAAACGGGTTAACATTTCAACCATTAATTCGCCACCAACACCGCTAATAATAACCAATTGATTAGCTTGAAGTTGATTTTCTTTATAACGATCAAATAATGGTAATTGAGCGACATCTTCGCAACGTGTTTGCCACTTAGCATCCATGGGTAAATGATGGCCGTAAGTTATTAATTTATCGTGTAATTGATTAATAATATCTGGAACAACATCAACAAAATTAACTTCTTTGATGACATTGTTGGTTAATATTTTAATCCCCAATAAGCCATGGTCACAACAACAATCCCAGACTAGGTCATAATGGCTATCCACCATTTCAGACAGGCTTAATAAACGTTTATTTATTTTCATTTTCAATTAGGTCGTTTTGTTAAATATTATTTTTTAAAAAATAGGTTTACTTATTATTTGAATCCAAGCATTTAAATTACTTTGATATTTAGGTTACTTTGATATCTAAGCTACTTTCATATTTTAGTCTCCGTCATAGAAACTCATGTCGGTTGTTGAATTGCTTTCATGGTTAATGCTATCCGTTTGCGTTCAACATCGACACTCACTATTTTTACATTAACAATCAGCCCTACTTTTACTATTTTATGTGGGTCATCCACAAAGCGATCGCTGAGCATAGAGATATGCACTAAACCATCTTGATGGACTCCCAAATCAATAAAAGCACCAAAGTTAGCGACATTAGTGACAACACCTTGTAATAATTGGTCTACTTCTAAATCACCTATCTTATGAATACTTTGATCAAACTGAGCCCTTTGAAATTGATCTCTTGGGTCACGACGAGACATTTTTAATATAGTCATCACATCTTGATATTGTTGCTGTAAGGTTTCACCACTCACTGCATGTTGTCCGTTACTTGTTGGTAAAGTTAATTCGATGGTGTCAGATGCTAACACCACTTCTTTCAATGTTTTACGGTTAAAAGTAGCGAGGGCCTTAGCGGTTGCATATTGCTCAGGATGTAAAATAGTCTCATCTAAACAATTATCGCCACCCGTTACCGTTAAAAAACCGACAGCTTGTTGAAATGCTTTCGCGCCTAAACGAGGTACTTTTTTTAATGCATCACGTGAATTGAAACGCCCATTTAACTCTCTATATTCAACGATATTATTAGCTATCGTCGCATTGAGTCCGGCGACATGTGTTAACACACAATGTGAAGCCGTATTGAGGTCAACACCGACTTTGTTAACACAATCCTCTACTACAGCCTGTAAACGACTCGCTAATAGTTTTTGTTGAACATCATGCTGGTATAAACCGACACCAATTGCTTTTGCCTCAATTTTAACCAGTTCTGATAACGGGTCTTGTAAACGTCGAGCAATAGAAACAGCACCACGTAACGTCACATCAAGTTGAGGAAATTCATCTGCAGCTAATTGCGAAGCGGAATAAACCGACGCACCTGCTTCACTCACTGAAATCGCCTGAATATCATAATCAAGTGACGTCAAAATATCAGCAATAAATTGTTCACTTTCACGAGAGGCGGTGCCGTTACCAATAGCAATTAACTCTACTTTGTATTGTTTAATAAGCTTACTAACCGTCTGTTTAGCTTGTTCTGTTTGTAATTGTGGTTGATGTGGATAGATGGTCGCTGTATCTAATAACTTACCTGTTTTATCGACAACCGCTAATTTACAACCACTTCTAAAGCCTGGGTCTAAGCCTAATGTCACTTTTTCACCTGCCGGAGAAGCCATCAATAAAGCACTTAGATTATTAGCAAATTGTTCAATAGCTTCTGCATCAGCTTGTTCTTTTAACTGCACCAAAAATTGCTTTTCAAGGCTAACTAATAGCTTTGTACACCATGCAGTATTAATCACTTTGCGATGCCATGATGTTTGTTCGTCTTTACTGAGGTAAACATTCAAATGTTTAGCAATCAAGGTTTGACAATAACTATACGATTTCTTATCTTTTTGGAAGGGATCCGCATCAATTTTTAAGCGTAAAAACCCTTCAGACTTACCACGTAACATGGCTAAAACTCGATGTGCTGGTAAGCGATTTAAACGCGCACTAAATTCAAAGTAATCTTTAAATTTTATCGCTTCATTAATTTTAGATTTAACAACTGTTGAAGTGAACATAGCTTGCTCAAATAAATGCTGTTTTAGTAAACCAAGTAACTTAATATCTTGGGTTATATTATCAACCGCAATCGCTAAAGCCCCTTCTAAAACCTCTTCATTGTTTGTAAAGCCATGTTTAACATTAATGTAACGTGCTGCAATTTGTTCTAAAGGTTGTTTAGGGGATGCCCATAATTGTTCAGCTAAACGCGTTAAACCAGCATCTGCAGCGAGTTTTGATTTGCTTACTCGTACCGATTTAAAAGGGGTATAACAATGCTCTAAACTTACTTTATCTTGAATTGATTGAATTTCTTTTTTCAGTGATTCTGTTAATTTACCTTGGCTCTCAATCGCTTTTAATATGCTGGTTTTACGCGTCGATAACTCTCTAAAGTAACTCAATTTAGACTCTAATAAGCGTAGTTGATTATCATCCAGTGACTGTGTTAAATGTTTACGGTAACGCGCAATGAATGGCACGGTATTGCCATCATCTAATAATTGAATTGCACTTTCGGCTTGTTTAGTGTTGATTTGACACTCTTTAGCTAAGAGTTCGGCAAGTTGGAATGTAGATGATGGCATATTATTATTCTTTATATATTCAGATAATTAGCCATTATATTTATCACACTTTGTTACTTTGTTCGATGCGATTTTATTGTTAAGGTTAATAACCTGATGATTTAGTCAATTTATGGCTAAATTTAATGTTAAAAGTCTGTTTTCAATGCTTATATTTGAAAATGTAATAAGGTTATTCCTGAATATAAATATCGGAGTCGTTGATGATCAAGTTCGCAGTAATTGGTACTAATTGGATCACAGAAAAATTTATTCAAGGCACACTAAATCCTCCGCAAGGCAATAAACAGGTGATGAAATTAAGCGCCGTTTATTCTCGAGAATTAACCAGGGCACAAACATTCGCTGAAAAATTTCCTGTCGTTGGTTCTATCATTGAAACTTTCGATGATTTACAACAACTTGCGACTTCAACTAACATTGATGCGGTTTATATAGCCAGCCCTAACTCTCTTCATTATCAACAAAGCAAGTACATGTTGGAGAACGGTAAGCATGTTATATGCGAGAAACCATTAAGTTCAACTTACCAAGAAGCAATAGATCTCTATAAAACAGCCAAAGAAAACAATCTTATTTTCTTTGAAGCTTATATGACAGCCCACTTACCTAATTTTACTGTTATTCAAGATACACTGGCTAAGTTAGGCCAAATTCGTAAAGCACACATCCATTATTGTCAGTATTCATCTCGATACCCTGCTTACCTAGAGGGTAAAAAGCCGAATACTTTTGACCCTGATTTTTCTAATGGATCGATTATGGATATTGGTTATTATTGTGTTGCTTTAACTACTGCTCTCTTTGGCAAACCACACGCTGTTAAAGCACAAGCGGTTCTATTAGATTCAGGCGTGGATGGTTGTGGTAGCGTACTATTAGATTATGGCGATTTTTCTGTGACGATTGATCATTCTAAAATATCGGCGTCAAACCAGTTTAGTGAAATTCAAGGTGAAGCAGGTTCATTATTGATAAAACATGTGGGTCAATGTCAACAAATAATTCACCAGGATCATGCTTTACAGTCTGAAGCTGATTTAACAAAACCTCAATCTGACAACAGTATGTCTTATGAAAGTATTGCATTTGTTAAGCAAATTACCAATGCAGAAATAAGTCCTATTTTTGAACAACGCTCATTACTAACTGCTCAAATAATCAATGAAGTACGTAAACAGACAGGGATAGTATTTCCAGCAGATAAAGAATAACGCTAATAAATAACTGATTAACCTCAACTCTGGTTAATGAAAGTGCAATTATATTTAAAATCAGAAGGTACTATTGTTTACTATGCAGTGCCGTTAACTTTGTGTAGTTCAAGGCGAATTATTGAAGCAATAACGGATTATTGAGAAATAATTTAACGCAGAAATCCGCTAAAACAGCGGTGTTGTATCGCTTTGCTTATCCAGAGCTGAGGTTGATTATATGAATAAGGAATGAATTAAACACTCAAGCCATTCAACTATTTGTGAATGGCTCACCTTCTTTAATCATTTTTAATATAGATGGTCTAACGTCCAAAGTATTGATCAATCATCGCTTCTAAATTATTTTCCAGCTGATCTTCAAAGTGCTCATAACTTTCACCCAGTACAGTGAGATACTTTTCTGCTTGTTCTTGGGTCAATGCTTTATTATTAAGTTGGAAGTTTATTTCGCCTAAGGTTTTATCGATACGAGGTTCAATAAACCACTTCAAATACTCTACTGAACAAGCTTGTAATTGCGTTTGTGCAAATAAACAAAATTCAGTAACGTGCTCCATGCCATCTGGACCTAGAGATCCTGGTTCAATTCTGAATATTACCGTCATTTTTCTATTGTCTGGAAAAGCATTAGTCGCTGACATTTTGATCCTTAAAATGTGTATTTAAATCATCACTTAAACTGCAACAGCAAAATGAAAAGGTGAGTAAAGAATTCATAACAGTTAAAATGGAAAAAATACAATAGAGTAGAAACACAATAAAGAAAACGTATTACAGTAAGTTTTTAAAAGTACTTGCAAGTTTTGTTAAATTATCCAGTGAAATCACTTCTACATTATCACTACTGACAATTTGTCCTTTCAATACCAAGATAGTACGAGGATACCCGTGCCCGCCTAGTTGCTCAATTAATGCTTGATAGTCAGCATCAATGTACACTCTATTCTCTTTTTGAGCTGTTAATTGTAATACTTCTAATTGATTTTCTGCCATAAGGTTCGAAAATGCTTGAATATTAATTTGTTGCTCAGTGCAATCAGAACACCAGTTAGCCAGAACATTTAATACAAAACTGTGTTTGTTTTGTACTTTTTCATAGAACTTAGCCGGTGAAATAGAGAGTAAAGTATTAGACATAATATTTTCCAAAATAAGATTAAGAATATTCGCTGTCAGTCATCATATTCAGTAATGGTTTACATTGTAAATAAAAAATAGCATATATGTACCAATTATCTATCCTAAATTCGAATAATAAGTGCTATCTATTCACATGAAATTAAACGTATTTATTATATTTTGTCATCAATTATCATTTAAAGTAGCAAATATAAACTTAACAATATTCACATCATGTTTTTAATACATTACAAAACAGAGTTTGTTATACTGCGCGATTATTTTATAGCGTACAAATTAGGGTGTGATTATGAGTGTTGATGCAGCAGGTTTATCTGCAAATCTATTAAAAGCAGTTAAAGCATGTGGTTATTCAAAACTAACCCCAATCCAACAACAAGCGATTCCAATTATTAAAGCGGGCCACGATGTATTGGCAAGTGCACAAACCGGAACAGGTAAAACAGCAGCATTTACGTTACCTTTATTGGATATTTTAGCTAAAAATCAACCTGACAATATTGGTCGTTCTCGTACCATCAAAGTACTTATTCTCACACCAACACGAGAGTTAGCCTTACAAGTAGCAAAAAATGTTGAACAATATAGTCAATTTCTACCTTTAACATCCGGTGTCGTCACAGGCGGTGCAAACGTATCTCCACAAACATTAATGTTAAAACAAGGTGTTGATGTTTTAGTAGCAACACCAGGACGATTGATTGAACATGTTAATGCAAGACAAGTCGATTTAGCACATATCAAGCATTTAGTATTAGATGAAGCTGACCGTATGTTAGATATGGGTTTTTTAACAGATATTCAACAAGTTACCGACATCATTAAACAAAAGCATCAAACATTAATGTTTTCTGCTACTTTCTCAAATAAAGTAAAAACACTGGCGAATAAGTTATTACATACACCTAAAAATATTGAAACGTCTAAACAGAACTCAACCTCAGGTAAAGTAAAGCAGCAAGTTTACTGGGTCAGTGAAGTACGTAAACGTGAATTATTGTCTGAATTGATTGGTGTGAAAAACTGGAAACAAGTCTTAGTTTTTGCAGGCACGAAAGAAAGTGCTAATTTACTAGCGCAAGAATTAAAGTTAGATGGTATTAAAGCCGCGCTTTGTCATGGCGATAAAACACAAGGTGCTCGTAATAAAGCGATTCAACAATTTACAGAAGGTAGTGTTCGTGTACTAGTTGCAACTGATGTTGCTGCTCGTGGACTAGATATTCCAGATTTACCGCATGTTGTTAATTTCCACTTACCGTTTTTAGCAGAAGATTATGTTCATCGCATAGGAAGAACAGGTCGAGCAGGCAAGAGCGGTCATGCAATTTCATTAGTTAGCCCTAAAGATGAGCAATTTTTAGATAACATTGAATCGCTGATCGGCAGAAAGTTCGATCGTATTGTATATCCTGGATATGAATTTGATAGTGCAACGGAAGTACAACAGGATGGTAAAACGTTCAAAAAGAGCCGTTATAAAGCGACACAAGAACGTAATCAATTAATAGAAAAACGTAAGTCAGAAAGTAAACCTTCTGTTGTACGTAAAGCAAAAAATAAAGCGAGAAAAGCAAGATAAGCCTTTTAACTCCTTTCGTTAAAATAGCTTTAGTCATCTTCCCTTAGTTATTAAGGGAAGATAACTCATATACAGATAATCTCACCATTAAATATCGCCTAATTTATATACAAATAAAGCAAATAACAACGACCCCTTCCCATTAAAACTAAATTAAACCTAATGTTCCTGTGATCTTGTCATTATTACTAGTAAGGTAAAAAGACATAATCGGTGTTGCATATGACATAGAAACATCAATTATTTATTTGTAATACAATAGGCCTGATAAATCAATTAATCAGAACTAGCTCACACCTTTTGACAAGCAACTTTTATTATTTCCATTATAATAAATCCCAACACTTATTGGAGAAAATATGATCACTTTAGGCGAGTACATAATTGAAAAACAGCATGATTTCCCAGAAGCTAGCGGGGAATTAACAGGTTTATTAGGGGCAATTCGTTTAGCTTCTAAAATTGTTAACCGTGAGATTAATAAAGCAGGTATTGCCAATATTATTGGCTCAACCGGTGTTGAAAATATTCAAGGTGAAACACAACAAAAACTAGATTTATACGCAAATGATAAATTCAAAGCAGCATTAGAAGCACGCGGAGAAGTTTGTGGTGTCGCTTCTGAAGAAGAAGATGATTTTGTAAGCTTTGACAGCGCTCGTGGCGTAAACAGTAAATATGTTGTATTGATGGATCCTCTCGATGGTTCTTCTAATATCGATGTCAATGTTTCAGTGGGTACTATCTTCTCAATATATAGACGTATTAGCCCTGTCGGCACACCCGTTATTCTTGAAGACTTCTTACAGCCTGGTATTAAACAAGTTGCTGCAGGTTACGTTATTTATGGCTCTTCAACGATGCTTGTTTATACAACAGGTAATGGTGTTCATGGCTTTACATGTGATCCTTCTCTAGGTGTCTTCTATTTATCACATGAGAATATGAAACAACCGACGACAGGAAAATGTTACTCGATTAATGAAGGTAATTATTTAAAATTCCCATTGGGTGTTAAAAAATACATTAAATTCTGCCAAGAAATAGTCCCTGAAGATAACCGTCCTTATACATCTCGTTACATCGGTTCATTAGTCGCAGATTTCCATCGTAACTTATTGAAGGGAGGCATATTTATGTACCCTTCTACTGCACAAGCACCTGAAGGTAAATTACGTTTATTATATGAATGTAATCCTATTGCATTCTTAGCTGAGCAATCAGGTGGTATCGCAAGTACGGGCTCTAAGCGTATTATGGAAATTGACCCAACTGAACTACATCAACGTGTACCATTCATGTGTGGTAGCGCTGATATGGTAAAAGCAGCTGAAAAAATGATAGAAGATAATCCTGAAGATTAATTTCATTTAATTATTCAGTAGATACCTATATCACTAGATAAAATACCAAACAACTGTTTGGTATTTTTTTATTTTCATTTTATGTAGTGATAAATTGCCTGGAATGTTTAACGTAATTAGTATTAAATATTATTCAATAAAGATAAAATAAAATGTTTAAATGGGTGATGTTAGCAAGTTAATAATCAATAAAAATAGAACAGAAAAAATGTATTGCATATATTGAACGACATATCTAATTTGTATGATTTATTACTTTATTTTAATCTTTATTAAAAGAAATAAAATAGTGAATATCAACACTAAATCAAAACAATCAACTAGTATAAAATATCTAAATATATTTTTTCTAAATTAAATAACCGTATCTATTTTATTCCCTTTACTACCTTCAGGAATTGGAGGAATAGACTCTAACAACTGTGTTGCATGACGCTCTGTTTGATCTATATTTTTTTTATGTAAACTAATATTTACAGTATCTAGCGTGTTAATTTTAGTTTGCTCTGTCAATACACTAGCAAGCACTTTGATATCCATAACTTTCCTCTGATTTAAATGGCCTCTAATTATTTATCGGCAAAGAGATAATTTTCTTAAGTTATACTTTTACTTTGATACCCTCAATAACTTATTTCTTCGTTGTAAACCTCCTAAAAATAAAAAATTATAGTATTAACAATTTTAAGTTCATTCTCCGACAGACGATTAACGAAGTTAATCTTTGAAAGGGCTCAATTTACGCCTTAAACTAAGTCATTCTTACAACTGAAAATTTAGATCACTTATTTACTCTAATCGGTATTAATTTAATTTTTAATTCCTGCCACAACATTTAAAGGTAAATTCAACACCAACAATGTCCCGATGACTATAGCAATAACAACTTAAACACCAATGTTAAGGAATAAAATTTTATTGATTTTAACCATACGGGATTCTTTTAGATCATTTTTGTTTTATTATTTGGGTTTTAATGCAAAAAGAGTATCAATATTTATAATAACTTAAAGTTATTCAATTGAAATTCTGTTGCGTTAATATTGCAAAGCAAGCTATCGTCAACGAAGCAATTCAGGATGATAATGATCAATCTTTATACTGACATTAAACATTATTTTAATTTTATTGTGATAGATCACATCTTGATATACCAAAGCGCTTAATGATCTGTCATATTGATGTCATTTATACGATTTATTTTGATCAAACACTTTAATTAGGAAAACACATGAAATTCACAGGATTATTTTTAACATTAGCAATCAGCCCTTTTGCTTTTTCTGGTGAGATAGTGGCAAGCAAGGACATCCAAGTATTAGCATTAAATGGAGCAAAAGTCTCAGGTTCATTTTTAAGCGTAAAAAACATCAAAGCCGAAGACGGTAATCAACAAGTTGTTGTTAAGTATTCAACTAACTTTAGAGATGGAGGCTTATTAGAAAGTAGACCTTATATCCTGACTGTTGATGTTCAAGGAAAAACCGAAATAACCACTAATAAATTATATAGTTATGCACAAGCATCTCAAAAGTTAAGAACAGGGCTAGAGTGGTTCGTGGAAAATGAAAAAGAACAATATCAAGTTAAGACGGCAGAACAACTAAAAGGAGATGGCTTTATTCCTTATAGTGATATTGAAGGTTTAGTTAGCACTTATAATAATGACAATGATCTCGAGGTGACTTCAAACTCGGTTAAGAAAATAACAACCAATAGCTTAATCCAACAATATAAAGCTGCTGATATTGAACAGAAAAAACAATTTAAAATGTGGTTAATAAATAGCGAAACAAAATAATCAACTAACCAATTTTTTTAAAATCCTTTTTAATTCTTTTATATATTATAAAAGCGTTAAAAAGGTAAAAACAACCTTCAATTAATACTTATTATGCTTCTGTTTTTAAGAGCTTTAATCCTAATTTTGTAAACTTAATAGATAAGATAACACAAGGAGATTCATATGGTCACTGTTGAGACCCCTGCGAGCTTCCAATGGAACGATACCAATAGTCATTGGGTAAAAAACTATTTGATGCCTAAGAGTGACTTACTAACAACACTGACTGATGGAATTGACTTAGATCTTAATGATATGAGCGAGGATAAGTTTAAGCAACTTTGTCAATTACTAGAGACATCAGCTGAAGGTCGAGAACTACGTAATAAAATGTTTAAAGCTTGGCGTAGTAAAAAATCACGAGATAGTGATAACGGAAAAAAATTATTTACCTTCAATCTTTCTATAAAAGCCGGTGAACAACTTAAAAAAGTAGCAAAACAAGCTCCTTTAAATCAAACGTTAGAAGCGCTCATCTTTGCAGGTAACACGAGCAGTAAAAATGATGAGAAATTACAGCAACAGCTTAAGCAATGTAAGATTGAAAATAAACGTCTTCAACAGCAACTAAATGATGTACTCCAAAAAACACAAACAGTAGATGACGATGCTGAAATTGAATCGTTAATTAACTCAGACCTACAAGTTACCGAATTAGCTAAGTTAGAGAAATCAAAGTTAATAAAGCAAATTTTAATGTTAAAAAGAAAGAACTAATTTTTACTGGCACATCCTTGTTCAACTATAGAAATAGCAATAATAATAAAAATCCTCATTAAACGGTACAAAAACACATCTATTATTTTGTGTTATTTTGTCTTTTATATGATATTTTCTATATAGTTAAAAACAATCTCTCGATACTGTTTAGCTAAAAACAAGGATGTTTTGTAATGAAAATCAATAATAATTCACTGCTTAAACTCACTATTTTATCCGCTTTACCTACCATTTCAGTACAAGCTTCTGAACTTAATTATTTGTATAAAGATCAACGTACTATGGCTATGGGTGGCGCAAATGTTTCAGTAGGAGGTTATAGTAGCTCTCTTTTCTCAAATCCTGCTGGTATCGCAAAAGTAACCAATAAAGATGATTTAACCATTGAATTCTTTACCATACAAGCAAGTGGCGGAAAGGATACAGGCCCATTTGTTAGTGATTTAAATGATGCAATAGATACAGATGACCGTTTTGAAGTAGCTAAAACAATTGCCAATTATTCAGGAAAGTCCATACATGCAGACGCCTCAAATTATAGCTCTATCACGAAAAATAGTGATCAATATGCTTGGTCACTTGGTTTATTAACTGCAGTTGATGCTAACTTCACTCCCTATGCAGATGAAGTTGAAATACAAGCTAGATCTTATGGTGGTTTAACTGGTGCGTTTACTTATACTTTTCAGCCTTCAAGAGCAGGAGAACTTTCACTAGGCTTTGGTTTAAAAATCATTACACAACAATCTTATGAAGGTGTATTAACTGCAATAGAATTAATATTTGAAGATGATATAACCGGAAAAATTAAAGACGACTTACAAGATGATGGTGTAGCAACAAGTGCGGATCTAGGGTTTATTTATCAGTTAAATACAAATATGAAACCTTCTTTTGGTATGAGTATACTTAATATCGGAGAATTAGATTTTGATGGCCATTATGGGTCACAACCCATGACGCTTAACTTTGGAGCCTCTATTCAGCCCCAATTGGTTTTTTCTAAGCACACGGTTATTGCTATCGATTATATCGATGCTTTAAATGCGAGTAAAACAAGATATTATGATTCATCCACTGGTAGCTTTGCTTCAACTAAAAATAATGACTTTGAAGATAGACTCCGCATTGGTATTTCTGCTCGCGTATTTGAGAATAGATGGTCAGCATTAGATTTGTTGACGGGCTTATATCAAGGGTCTTACACAGCAGGCTTCACTTATAATGCAGATATATTCAGAATTGGTTTCGCTACCTATGAAGAAGGCGTTAACTCATTACGTTCAACTGAAACCGATCGTCGTTATAATTTAAGTGTAGGTATTACTTGGTAAGTATATGATATTTTAAACTTATAATACCGGTTACATTAAATATGTTATCTAAATTTTGCGCTGGAAAAACAGTTCCATTCAAGGCGTAAATTGAACCTTTCAAAGATTAACCTCGTTAATCGTCTATCGGAGAATTAACCAAAAGATGTTAATTCTTTAACCGCTGTTTCCTTTACGAAATTTACAACGAGGAAGTGGGCTGTTTTAACCAGTAAAATAGATAAGCTATTTATTTTGATTGGTATAAGTAAACTATATAACTGAATAACCAGCTTATGTAAAAAAGGGAGCGCTAACATTAATTAGCACTCCCTTTTTATATAAATCGACTTATCTTACAAGCACCGCTATTTGTTATAACCACCACAAGTAATAAGTAACCTTGATTAGCATAACCGAACTAAGTCAGTGATAAAAAGTCGCTCATTAATACTAAGTATTCCATGGATTACTTGGATCGTATTTAGGTTCATCTTTTTCTGGTTTATTAGTATTTATTTTATTATCTCGCATTGGGTGTTTACTCCCTTGACCACTACGCTGGTCTGAATGACGATGACGACTTTGTCGTTTATCATTTTCACGCTCTTGGAATGCAGATGCAGCTTTAGCTTGAGACAACTCAATGGACTCAATGGTTAGTTTCATTGGAGATAGAGGCACAATACCATGCTCAAAACCACGTTCCCTAGGGTTCAAATGAAATTCAACTTCATTAGGTTTTGGCATGCGTTTAAAACGATATAAATAAAAGCTCTCTAATTTTAAGCGAGCCCACTCTGTTTTTTGTAAAAACTTTAAACTTCCTTTAATCGTTGGGTTGATATCAAAGCATTTGAAGCGTGTTGCAGCAAATAAAATTTTCCAACCATAATGTTCAACTAATTCAGTCAATAAAATTTCAGTTTTTAAACCGTGAAGTGGATTATTTTGTTGTAATTCAGCAGACATTTGTATTTGTATTCCTAAGGGTAAATCGATAAATCATTTATGTTACTGACTTATTATATCAGGCGATTTAAAATAAGCGTAACTTGCTTGACTGTTAAATTGAAATAGTTAGTTTCATATCAATATGCTCAATGTCATCTTCATCATAAGGCTCAGAAGTAGTAACAAACCCAAGTGATTGATAAAAGGTTTGTAAATGGGATTGTGCTGAAATTTTAATAACGGGCACTTGCATCTCTTCATTTACAAATTCAATTGCTTTTTTCATTAGCTTTTTAGCTAAACCCTGATTACGTGAATTTTCAGCAACAACAACTCGGCCTATAGCAACATCAGGATCAGACAAACCAGCGGGTAAAATTCGGCAATAAGCGACTAGGTCATCATCTTCTTCTGATATGAGTAGAACATGAATTGATTTTTGATCTAGATTATCCATATCTGAATAAAAGCACGTTTGCTCTAGTACAAATATATCTTGTCGTAGTTTTAAGACTTGATATAACCGTAAAGCTGATAGCTCTGAAAAAAACTTAACTTCCCAAGCAAACATTTTCTATTCCTTTTTCTAATGCTAATGCATATACACAAGCTTAATAAGCTGTTTTATTTAACGCCCCAAGGATTACTTGGGTCATAAACTGGCTCTTCTTTAATCGTACTTACTTTGTCATAAATACGGTATTTACATGCGATATCAACACGATCGATTAATGCATCAGTAATCGCATTAGGTTCTCCAGGCGATTGTTCTTCCGGAATGTTACGATCTCTTGGCGGTTTGGCTAAAAATTTAGGCTCAGGATATGGGTACGCTTTAAATTCATATAAATAAAACACCTCTACTTTTTCACGAGCCCATTGGTTATTGCGTAAAAATTTAGACGTTGATTTCATCCCAGTATGAAAGTTAAAGCGATCAATACAAAGCGCTTCACTTAAACCAGGCCAAGTATAATGGTCTGATAGTTCAGTCAGTAACACTTCAAGCTTCAAACCAAATAATGGATTGTTTTGTTTTTTAACGGTCATTTAATGCCTTATTAATAATTGGATCGTACTTTATGGTGTTACAAACGAATGCTCAGGTTGATAATTTAATAAGCTACTATGGACTGAAACACCTTGGTAGCTGAGTTGGTTTATTCGTGCTAAATAGGCAGCACCGGTTAACAAGTGTAAAGCGATATCAACCGCTTTACGCTGCTCATAATCAGATAAATAAGACTCTTTTACCCAACTATTAAACGCACCTAGACTCGGGCCTGCCCATATTTGATAATCCATTTCACGTCCTTTTTCGCCAATATTTGACCAACGTGATGATAGGCCTAAATACCAACGGAATATCAGCGCCATTTTACGTTTAGGGTCGTTGATTGCTCTTGCCAACATGTCCGAATCTCGCTCATGGAAAAATGCTTTGGTTATTTCCCAAACCTGATCTAAATTTTGACGGAATATTTGTTTTTCTATTTTTTCACGCTCAAGTGTTGGGATGTCTTCGATACTTGCATAGTTACTATATAATTCATAAAGCTTATTCGCTCGCATAGCAAACATAGAACCACGTTTTACCACTTGTAATTTAACACCCATTTCAAACATATCAGCAGCAGGTGCCATGGTGACATCCGCCATTTCAACATTGGCTAATAATTTTCTAGTGTGTTCTGACGCACCTGCTTCTACACAAGCTTGGTTCACCGAACCTAATACGATATAAGCCGCTCCCATATTATAGGCAGCGAGTGCAGACTCAGGTGTTCCAATACCGCCACCCGCACCAACACGCAGCGGCACCACATAGTTATATTTAGCTTGAATTTGATCTCGCTGTTTAATAATAGTCGGCAGTAACGTTAGAAATGGACGGTTATCCGTGTGCCCACCAGAATCAGCTTCTGCAGTAATATCATCCGCCATCGGCACTTTTAGCGCGAGCTCAGCTTGTAATGCTGTTATTTTTCCTGCTGCTAATAACTTATCCAGAAACTTTTGTGGTGCCGGTGACATGAACTTCTCAGCCACTTCAGTACGTGATATTTTGGCAATCACTTTATTATTAATATTAATACTACCGTCTGCATTTTGTGACAGCCCTGCAACACGGTAATGCACAATATGTTCAGTTAAAGCCAAAAAAGCCGATGCTTCAACAGTATTAACGCCTAACTTTAAGAAACGTTCAACGGCGCCTGATTCTAATGCTTCTTCACTTGGAGCATGAATTAAGTTCACCGCAAAAGGACCGTTAGGTAATGCTGTTTGAATACGTTTAATAGAGTCTTCAATGACATCAGGAATTAACCCAGCAGCACCGAATGAACATAAGAAACCCGCTTGGCCTAAGGCAATAACTAATTCAACGGAAGCAATACCATTTGCCATTGCACCACCATGGTAAGCATATTTTACGTTGTGTGCCTTTTTAAAGGTTTCACTGCCTAATTCTTCTGCTTTAATCGCTTGTGCAAAAGCAATGACTGAGCTTTGTGCCTGTGCATCATTGTTGGTGTTCGCAAGCTCATGACATACCGCAATATCATTTTGTAATTTAGCAAAATAGAGCGGTTTATCTATCGCCAATAATGCTTTCTTTAAACTTGTTGCATCTTTTTTTAAGTTCGCTTCTTTAACAGACCAGTTCCAATCTACATTCGCTTTATTAATGCTGATCAATGGTGTTTTATTCACTGCTTGCGTCATTATTTTTCTCTTTAAGCTTCAACAATACTCAGGACAATATCTTTCACTTGGTAAATACGTAAACCATCTTTCGATAAGTTTGCATCCCCTACTAAGCACACTTCTGAGTCGGTTGTAATAATTTCTGTAAGATGAATATCTAAACTCATCTGTTTATTTAAAGGTGTAATTTGTCCACGGTATTTCCACGCCACTTTTGTATTAGACGTTGTAAAACGAGGATTCTTAAATTGTTTCCCTAGGTCATTTGTCAAAGCATAACATTGTAATAGCTCAATGATAGCTTCAACACCTAATGAACCAGGCATAACCGGATCTTGATGAAAATGATAACGGAAGAACCAATCACTGGCATCAATAGTACGTTCACCATAGATGTAGGCGAGTTTATGGTCACCACCACCTTCTACAATGCTCACGGTATCAACGAAGTTTAATTGCCCACCAGCAAGTCGATATGCAGGTTTTTTCTCGTCTACTGTAAACAGGTTATGTTGTTTGTTCGTTAAATCAATTTGTTTGATTTTTGCCTGTGGTATTTTGTGGTTAACAAACCAAGGTAAGGTGACCTTACCGTTGTCGATGCCAAGTTGATTGGTTAATGAGTCAGCACTAAAATATCCAAACACAGCACCACCACGGTAAATAGTTTCACCGTCGACACTCAAATCAAAACTAAAACTTTGAATGATCGCCCCACCTGCCATGCTTGTTGATAATAATACTGATTTATTGACAATGGTTTTACCACGTAAATCAATACGTTTAACTAACTCACCGTGACCATCTAAATTACGGAAATACAGGTCTTTATCTGGGTATTTTAATGTGGTGCCCATGTAAGCGGATATAAAGCCATTCGGTTGTAATGCAATTTCCATTAGTAATGAATAAGGCATCCAATCTTGATGAGTATTTTTAGTAAAGTACCAAGCATCTTCAGGTACAACATACTCAGCAACACAGCTAGAAGGCGTTTTAAAGTCCATACGCTCTCCTTGCACATCGATGACTTGTGTTACCACTTGCAAGTCACCACAGGGCGTTCTTGGTGGTGTTCGACCTTGGTAAACATCAAAGTCAGGACCAAAACACTGACTAATATCACCAGTAGCAAATTCAAATAGATGCCACGGCGTAAACGGCACACTGTCAGGGGTTCTATTTTGTCCTTGTATTAATGGCGCTTGGAAATGCTTTATAGGCACGACACCTTTGTTAGTCGCTGCCGTCAAATCAGACTCAACACGCATCAGAGGTCGGTCAACATGTACAAAAGGTTTAATACCACGTTCATCTGGTGTGTCTAAACTCAACAACTCACCACTAAGTGACGACTCTATATTTTTATTGAGTGAGCTACTTTGAGATTGTTTATTTACAGGTGATTGACCAATCAGCATGACGTTAGTAGGTAATTCCACTGGACATGGGCTGTTCTGGACTTGCTCTTTAATTTCCATACAGAGGTTTTTAAAGTCAACAACCACCTTACCATCAAGGATAATATCTATATTAGCTTTAATAAAAGGACGTGGAGACATCCCGATATCAGTCACTTCCATACGGTAAGTTAATGTATTAGTTTGCGGTCTCACTTGGCCTCGACAACGAACCGTTTGAGCTTCACCAGCCATAGGTTGAAAACGTGCATTATTAACCTGTCCATTCATACCTAACCACAACATAAAGAACATCGCCATTTGCCCACAACCTTCAGACATGAGAGAGCCGGCCATCACTTGATCATCTTTAAAATGACAAGGGAAATACCAGTGTTCTGGCGACAGTTCTTTTTGACCTTCTAATAAACCTAAGCCCCAATGACCGCCATTTCTATCAATCTTAGTAATGCGTTCGATCATTAAGAATTTTTCAGATGAAAACTTCAATGATGGATTACGACCTTGTTGATCATAGGCATCACCAAAACATCCTTTGATATCACCCTGTACGAGCTTCAACATCTCTTGGTAGTTATAGTGTGTTTGTGTATTGTGAATTAACGGTGTAAATACTGATTTTTTAGCCGCATCTAATTGAGCTTTATCCGTTGCAGTACTGATCACACCTTTCCCGTCTGCTAACTCTTCATCGGTAAAGAACCCTGCACAGCCATTACGCATGATCAGTACTTTTTTATCGCCAACATAACAATCGTAATGGAAGAAAAACAACAATTGCTCGCCATTTTTAGCGTAAGAATCAATATGAATTTCATAACGTAGCGTTTGACCGCCAAAGGCCATCTCTTCTAAAAAAGTCAGTTCACAATCTAATAAACGATAAACGCGCTCGCCTTTGTTTTGAAAGTCGATGCCAATATAAGAGATAAGCATTAAATCACACTGTCCAGATTCAACCGACACTGACCATGGAATTTGTCCATCAATTAAAAAAGGTGCATCTAATGGAATGTCATACTCTGTAAACATCGATGCTTTTTTATATTGATGTGTCTTCGCATCAAGTTCAGTAACGCGGCTTACTAATAAATAATCTGTCGTCGGTAAACGAACACGACGTTTATAGGTATCAATCACACTATATTCATCACCAAATACTTTCCCAATATCCCCTTCAGCAAATTCAACAAGTTGAGCAGTATCAAACACCACTTTTGTTGGTTTATTGTATTGCTCTATTAATTGTAAATCAGGGTATTGATAACCACTCTGCCCTTGAATAGCGATTACACCTAACGGCTTTATCGTTTCTTGAGGTTCAGTCATCACAGACGCTTGTTGCTGATGCTCTGTAAATTGATGTTGTAAAGGTTGAGGCTGTATAGGTTGATCTTTTATAGATTGAGGCTGTAAAAGTTGAGAACCGATATCAGACTCTTGTAAATTACTTTCAACTTCACCAGCAGAAACTTGTGCTTGTAGTTTAATTAAACTCGAAATCTGTTTTTCTGCCATAAAGCGCGCACGTAAAAACGCCTGGTGGGTTTGACTTTGCTGTTTAATAGTATGACTGACATTAGTAAATACTGTATTTTCAGAGGTCAATTCTGTTTTATTTAACTTGCTTGTATTGTTCGAAGCAGCCTCAGTTAAAGGAGATAGTTGTACTTTTCTTGGCATTTTTTCAGTCACTTTTCTTTGCATTTTTTCAGCCATAGGATCAACATTAGAAATATTAAAATTAGGTTTAGTGTTTGAATCAATTTGTTTGTCGAGCTTATTGCCAAACTTATCATTAAATTTGTGTTGGATTTGTATCACCAATGGGTTGTGTTGTTCTTTACAAATGGAATCAAATATTGATTTCCCACCTAACGTCACCTTTTTAATTAAGCTCGGTTTGCTGATAGCGTCAGACTTTGCAATGATCGGTTTCGTCGCATTGCTATTTGAAAGAATGAGATGCGCAATACTGTTGTCCATGCCTAAACCGTTGATAGCCAAGAAGTTAGATGATGATGCGTTTTTAACGGCTAACACACTAGCAATTAAACTCACCATGCCCGATGCGTTATAACAATGTCCTGCAGTTTGTTTAGACGACACAATAGCGGCATTTTTATAATGATTAGACAGTGTTGAATATTCATTCGTTAACTGATGTTGGTTACCCACAGCAAAAGCTTCAACTTGTGTGACTTGCTCTGGCGTTATATCTGCTTGTTTTAATGTGCGCGTAATCAGTTGATCATTCGCTGTTTGATTACTATTTAACGTGCTGTTATTGATAGTAAACAAACAAGCTTCAATGTTGGCGTAAACACCTTCACTGGTAACAGCTTGATTGGCCTTATTACTGGCTTTAAGAACGATTGCCCCTGCACCTTCACCCACTAACCATTGAGATTGCTGTTCCGGCGTTGAAGTAACTGATGCATTTTCAGAAACAGGGTTAAAGCGTTGTCTTAGACTGATATTTTCAAAACTACCCGCAAGATCAACACTTGCGATCACCACCGCCTCTACATCGGTTGTTTTTAATAAATTATCAGCAATATCAACACATTTATAAACAGAGTTTTCTTCGCTTGATACGGTGAATGCAGGGCCACTAAAGTCCCATAATGCTGAAATCCTAGAGGCCATGATGTTACCAATAAAGCTAGTATATTGGTTTAACTGAGCAGGTTCATTAATGCTTTGTTTACTTATATTAATCAGTTCAGTTAATTGTTGATCGTTAAGCTCAATACCTTGATCCAATAAACTTTGTTGAATTTGACTGTGTAAATTCACTCTTCCTCGATATTGATGTAAGTCTAGCTCTAATCCCATCGCCACTAATACCGCAACATTAGTTCCCGGAATTACCTTTGCATCTTTAAGTGCATTATCGGCGACCTTCATCATTAATAATTGCTGAGGAATTAAGCTGTCTTGATCATTGGGTGGAATTTTGAAACGTAAGAAATCAATCTCAAAGTCGCTTACATAGTTACCTAATGGTGCGTTAGACAAACCGACCTTATTTAACACTGATTTTTGTTGTTCTATTCCCTGCCATCTCTGCTTAGGTAAGGCTTTAAAAGCGTTTTGATTGCTTGTTAATAAGCGTTGATAATCAATGAGGTTGTCTATCGAACCAAAATGACAATCCATCCCAACAATGGCAAGCTTATCGACTTTATTTAATATTTTGTCATTACTTGTATTAGGTGTGTCGCCAGCTTGTAGAACTAGATGTGCATTACTACCGCCAAATCCAAAGACACTCACTCCAGCAGTTGGTTTATGCGTATTTTCAGGCCAATTAATAGTGGTTGTCGGAATTTGTGCCGCTGAGAAATAAGCTTGTTGCGTAGAAATTGCATTATCAACATTGATAGTGGCCGGAATCACTTTATTGTTTAGAGCATAGATGGCTTTCGTCATTGCAGGCATACCTGCCGCCGTTAACAAATGACCAAGGTTTGATTTTGCTGAGCCCAACAAAGGTTTATGATTATATTGACTAAAATACTGCTCCATAGAGCTTAACTCTACTTTGTCACCTTTTGGGGTACCTGTCGCATGACATTCAATATAATCAACATGTAATGGGTCTATCTGCGCATCTTTATAAGCTTCTTGATAGGCTAACACCTGCCCTTTGCTATTCGGGCTAAGGACAAACTCCCCTTTACCATCATTGGTTAATGCGCCACCTTTAATGACGGCATAAATATTATCACCATCTTTAATGGCATCACTATGTCGCTTAAGCAACATCATGCCCGCTCCCTGTCCAGCAAATAAGCCTTGAGAGTCTTTATCAAAAGGCGCATGTCGGTTATTTTCAGGAAACGCTTGGAAGATAGAAAAGCCCATATTAACAAACAATGAATCAGCAGCAGACACCGCACCTGCTAACATCATATCTGCTTTACCTGTTTGCAAATAATCACAAGCTAATTTTACGCTATAACATGAAGATGCACAGGCTGCGTCTAACGCAAAGTAGTTACCACCTAATCCATTAACTTGCGCCAATAAAGCTGCAGGGTAACCAGCAACTAATGCATTTTCTGCTGAGACTTGTTTAGTTTCAGCATAGGCGTTTAGCAATATGTTTTTATGTACCGTCTGTTGTAAAGCAAGTTCAACTACATCACGATACAAATCCATGAACAAATAATTAGATTGCTTAGTAGGAAAAGATAAATTCCCTAAAATTAAGCCACAATTTTTTAATCGTTCACTTTGCCAATATCCAGCATCTTGCAGCGCACGTTTCGTTACATATAAAGACCATTGATGTAAATCATCTAGTTGATTTAAGTCCTGCGCCTTAATGTTCGCAGAGCCTTTGTTTGATAGATATTCGGCTGCATCAAAGTGAAAGTCACGGATATAACCGCCATACAAACAGTAATACTTATCACTTTCGCCCTTCTTACCCAAATATTGTTCAGGCTTAACGCCTAACTCCGCTTCAGTGATAGGTGTGCGGTTATCTTTCTGTTGTAATAACTGCTGCCAAAACTCTTCTGGAGCGCTTGAGCCAGGAAATAAATTAGCGATACCTATAACGGCGATGTTTTCCATAAATACTCTCTATGATACTAAAACTGAAGCCGTCAGTTTCTTAACGGGACGTATTAACGAACCACTAAAAAAGGACTGGCAATTAACTGGGTAACCAAGGCTGATTAAAGGCGCGATGGTTTTTAAAATAGCGCTGTAGTCATCTAAATTTTTCTGATTAACTGATAAACAAGTAACAGGCTTCACTTGTTGCTGATTTTTTAGAATACGCTCAATCCATGTGCTTAAGGATTTACCTGCGCCCATTTCTATGAAAACTGTTTCGCCTGCTTTGGCCATGCTGTTTATTAAACGCGGAAAATCAACTGGTTCTGTTAAGCATTTACTAATACTGACTGCAATTGCTTTTTCAGTGAGAGGCACAGGCAAATAACAAGAGCTTGAATACAACTGAGTTGATATTTTATGTTTAACCGGTAATGAATAGAGTTTTTGCATATTCTCATATTCACTTTTAGCCAAATCACAATGAATGATATTAGGGACATTTAAAGCAATCGCACGTACTTTTAATTGTTCAGCTAGTTTAAGACATTGTTCAGGATCACCTGCAATAACAAGGCTGTCATCAGTATTAACAATGGTAATATAAACACGTGGAAATAAAGTAATAAGCGATTCAACTTGCTCAACGGTTGCCTTAAGGTGATAAGACTCCCACAGTGGTTTGTTGTTAGTCGCACTCTCATTCACATGACAAACGCCATCATCACTATCTGTAGTTGAAATAGTTGAAATAGTTGAAGTAGTTGAAGTCTTTGTAGTAGCTGTCCTCGTTGCGACTGTAGGAGAAATAGGGACAGAAACTCCCCATGCACTTTCTAAACGCTTTAAAGTCCCTGAAAGCTGCTCTGTAAAAATGCGGCTTTCACGTAATCGTTGACTCATTTCCTGAGGTTTTTTCCAACAATCAAGCGCTGCAAACATGCTTACCTCTCCCATGCTATAGCCTGCAGCACAGGTCGCCTTTATTTGTAATTGTTGTTGCCATATTGTCGTTAGTAGACAAGCATAGCTGACGCCTGCTTCTGCAATATTAGCGAGTTCTGAACGCAGTGATTTTTCAAGCTCAGCCGATTGACTATAGTTAGGTTTACTTATTAAACGTGGCGTGATTAATTGATCTTGCAGGCTAAAAGCTAAATCATCGCTGATATTTAATAGTGCTTGATAGGCTTCGGGGAACAAACGTAACAAGTCTTTGCCCATATTGACATATAACGCCCCCACTCCTGGGTAAACAAAGCTCAGCGGTTGCTGTTGTTTGTTTGCTGTTCGGCGAATAGGCTTAGCACTAAAATAACTACCGGCTGGTGTTTTCCATGGTTTATTCCATGGTGTTTTCCATGGTTTATTATTGTCTAATGAACTTGGGATGCCAGATAATGCTAACTGTAGTTGTTTTTTTAATGTCGAAAATGAACAAGCTAATAACACAACACAGTAACAGTGATCATCAGTACCAGATTCAGCTTCACTGGTTTCTACAGATGATTGATGTTGATATAAATGCTCTGCATATTGACGCGCAGCAAATTGTTTAAATAGTGCTAAATTTTTAAGTTCACCATACGGCTTTGAAGACAGACCTTCGTTCATCTTTTCATGTAACAGATCTTCAGAGAGTAGATCATCAGATAGCAGCGCTTCTTTTAATGTGTCGATTAGCTGTTCAATACTTTGAGCACTAAAAATAACCGGCTTTATAGCTTGTTGTGCAAGAAAGCCATTGTTGATGGCATTCTGTTTCGATGATGCACTTTCAGAGTCGGTACTTTGCTTTAAAACCTCATGATCTTTTGAAAGCAGTATTAGTTGATGCGATGAGTCTTCGATATGACTCACAGCCATATAACGCTTAGTACTCTTTTCAGCTAACACGCTTTTAGATAACTGGTTTTTAGATAGCGTTTTAGATAGCAATGCTTTAGAAAATAAGTAACTAGTAGAATCCGCTAAGCAATAAAAACCAGAGGCTTCCCAACGTGCTTTGATTAATGAATTACCTTCTTCAATCACACTTTGTTTAGAGCCTAAACGATAATACTGATCTAAACACAAGACAGATGAAATCAAAGAGATCATTGCAGCAAAATGACCTGATGTGTTTTCAATACAATCAACACTTGTTAGTAATGTCGGTTTGTTTGTAAGTAAACTAGGTTTTAACGTTTCTGGGGATATTGCATTAGTTACATCATTAGTGACATCATGATTTACGTTATCATCTACTTTACACCCTACTCCATAAGATGAAGCATTAAGGCTTTCAAATGCCAGTAAGCATTGATATTGATGTTCTTTATTGGTTTGATCCGTTAAAGATGACGTTGTTAATAACGATTCAATTTGATCAGGCTGCAACTGATTGCCAGCGATAAAGCCTTGAATATGGTCAGAGATAACATTTAATTTGTTGCCATTAACGCAAGATGAATGCGCATTAATTTCTGCATAAACATGGCATAAACTCAGCTGCTGAAGAGATTGAGCTGTTTTTTTAGCTTCCGTTAGCAATGGTTCAGTCATTCTGACATCTGTTAGTAGCGATTTAGCACACACTAAAACAGCAGCAACGCCATCCCGTTGTAATTTATTAATAGATAATATGACAACAGCACGTTTATTATTTTCACTTCGCTGATAGGCCGTTAACAAAGCATCATTCAATGACAGTGCATTGATTATATTAGCAAACGCAACTCCGATTCTATTGATAAGATCATTTGAAGATCCGTTTAATAAAACAAGTTCAACGTCTGAAGCGACTAAGTGATTGGTATTTAATAAACGTTCAAGCAATAAATTAGTATCATCAACAAGGCCAAGATCATCTTGCTTTATAAGTGTGATCGGCTTATTGCTATAAAGATGGTAATCGAATGCATCAATCCCTTTGACTGAAGCAAAACTTACCTCCAAACCAATCACTACTAACATGGTTAAGCGCTAGCCTTAAATAACTCACTTAAACTTGCACTGCATGTAACTTCTGCAGCGGTTATTTTACTGATGATTTTATTATTTTGATCAATCAATAACAGATCAGCAAATACACTTTGTCCGGTTGTTTTAATGATATTGAGTTTTATAAAGAAAAATTCATCCACTTTCACTTCTCGGAACACCTGCCAAGCTGCAGTACTGGTAGGTAAACTACCCGATCCCATCTGCTTACTTGTCCATACCAACATCGCTTGATAAACCAAGTCATTGGCAAAAACATTGCTTTCTTCAAGTAAAAACTCACCCTGAGCTTGAGTAACTGATTTATCAATAACACATTCCAGTAATAAGCCTGAATCATCTAATTGATGAATATGCTTAATACCTTGTAGACTCAGACCATGAAATAAACTGCCATCAACGTATAATGATGCTGCTTGTACAGATTGTTTTTTAACGAGTTTAGGTAAAATACCTTGATATGTTAATGGTGTATTTTCAACTAATGGTTTAGCAAGATTCACCGTACTTTTATAATGAAAAACAGGTTTACCTTGTTTATTTTCACTGCCCACCGTCACTTCAATACGTAAAGTATTGTCAGATTCTTTGATTGTTTTGCTGTTAAGCACTTTATGATCGAGGATCTTAGTATCAATAACATATTCACCAGCCTGTGAGCCGTCAAAAACAATACCTTTAAACAGTTTAAAGTCTTCAATACCTTGATACTGATATTCTGGGTATAAGCTCTCACAGGTTGATTTTAACCATGCAATAGCACAAACCGTTGGTAAGACTTGCTGACCATCAATTTTGTGATCGACTAACAAAGCATTATCTAAATGATTAAAGGTTTTAATCTGTTGATGACTTGATTCTCTCACTACATTTTCATTATCAGCCTTTTGATCAACAATACTTTGATCCACAATACTTTCGCTATCAGTACCTGACATATCAGTTCCCACAACAATCTGCACACAACGATTATGTTTAGCCGCTAATTCACTGACTAATAAGCTTGCGCCAGATTGTACAGGGATAATATAAACACCACGTTCATCAAACATACGTTTAAGTTCAGGTGTTACCATCCCGCCATCCCAAGGACCCCAGTTGAAACTTAATACCTGCGTTGTTGGGTATAACGCCTTAAATCGGTAAGCCGCTTTATTAAGGATCTCATTAGCAATTGCATAATCTGACTGAGCTGGATTGCCATAAAAACCGGCAGCAGATGAAAATAGTACTAGATGCTTAAGCTTTTCTAACTCACAACAAGCTAATAAGGCATTCAATCCTTCGATTTTAGTGTTATAAACTTGGTCAAATTCCGCTAATGTCTTTTGTTCGATAAGCTTATCAGCCAACACCCCTGCGCCATGTATAACACCAGTAATTGGTCCCCATAAATCACAGATAGGATTAATAGCCTGTTGAAGCTTTTCTTTGTCACATACATCCGCAGAAACATATTCAGCAATACCACCTAATGTTTCAATCGCTTGTAATGTTTGTGTGATTTCTCGATTAGCTAATACAGGTCTAATCATCTGCTTAATTAATTTAGGACTTGGCTTTTCACCACTATTTATTAGGTGTTGCATTGCTGCTTTCTTTAAATAACCTTCAGTGGCACTACTTAATGACCAATTATCTTCTTGCGCTTGATAACGAGAGCGACCTAGTAAAATAAATTTACATTGATACTGCTTAGCAATTTCAATAACACAATGCGCTGTCACCCCTTTTGCGCCGCCGCTAACCAGGAAGACTGCATCTTGATCTAATTGATTTCCACTTTCTAATTGATAACTATCTGTTTCTTTTGCAACTAAAGATAAGCGTCCTTCAGTGTTGAAACCCACTTCAACTGGCAGACATTGTTTATCATTTAATTCACCAACGACAATCTTCGCCACTTTATTGGCATTATATTTAGTGGGAATATCTACAATACGGCAAAACACATTATCCCATTCATGCGCTAACGTTTTTACTAACCCAGATAAGCCACCTTGTACAAGATCTGCTTTTTTATCAATATTCTGAGTAGCAAAATCACCACCTTGGCGTGTTAACACTAAAAACGATGCACGGTCACCGTTATCTTTTTCATTAATGTTTTGATTAAGCTTAGTTAGCTTAGCCAATAAGAAAGCCAACTGTAAGCCTTTCTTATACTGACTCTCAAAGGCAATGCCTTCTACAGCCGTTTTAGGATGTAAATAGATAACTGACAACCATTGCGCTTGTGTTTGTAATATCTGGTTTAATGTTTGCTCAGTTAACTCAGATAAACTCACCTGTAAAATTGATTTATTAAAGGCTTTAGTGATTTTACTTTTTACCCAACTCGGCGTTAATACGGTAACTGTCCAACCTAATGCTGATAATTCGTTAGCTGTTGCTACTCCACTATCTAATCCATCATTTACTAATAGCAGATGTTTGTTTTCAACACTTGAGTTAATACACTCAAGTGCAGCAAGCTTTTTTATTTCCACCGTTGCACTTGGTGAAGGATCTAGCACAATCGATTTTTCTGGTGTTGGCTTAACAGGTGTTTCTTCATTCGCAACATTCAATGAACAATGAGCATTCACTATTGGACCTGTTTGTACTGATTGCATATAACAAATGATTTCATCCAGAGTCCGCATTTGCGATAACTGCTCAGCATCTAATTCTGGTAAGTCGGTGATTTCATCTTGTACTGCGCCTAGAATCTCAACTCGTTTGATAGAGTCGATACCTAAGTCCGCTTCCATATCCATGCTTAGTTCTAGCATTTCAGTTGGATAACCTGTTTTATCCGCCACTACTGATAACATTGTCTTTTCGATAGTTTGTGTATCGATAGACGACGTTGCACTAGCAACATTTGATTCAATATTAGTCGTTGTATTAGTAGGATTAACAGCATCTATAGAGCTAACAACAACAGATCCCATTACTGAATTCATGTAAGTGACGATCTCAGCTAAGGTACGCATTTGTGATAACTGCTCAGCGTCTAATTCTGGTAAATCGGCGATTTCATCTTGCACCGCCCCTAGAATTTCAACACGTTTAATAGAATCGATACCTAAGTCTGCTTCCATATCCATGCTCAATTCAAGCATTTCTGTTGGGTAACCTGTTTTATCCGCCACTACTGATAGCATTGTCTTTTCGATAGTTTGTGTATCGATAGACGACAATGCACTAGCAACACTTGATTCAATATTAGTCGTTGTATTAGTAGGATTAACAGCATCTATAGAGCTAGCAACAACAGATTCCATCACTGAGTTCATGTAAGTGACAATCTCAGCTAAGGTACGCATTTGCGATAACTGCTCAGCATCCAATTCTGGTAAATCGGTGATTTCATCTTGTACTGCACCTAGAATCTCAACTCGTTTGATAGAATCGATACCTAAGTCCGCTTCCATATCCATGCTTAATTCTAGCATTTCAGTTGGATAACCTGTTTTATCCGCCACTACTGATAACATGGTATTTTCAATAACGTTAATGCCGATTGCTTGTGTATCGATAAATGACGTTGAACTAACAACTGGTGATACTGGATTAGACACAACAGATCCCATCACTGAGTCCATGTAAGTGACGATCTCCGCTAAGGTACGCATTTGCGATAACTGCTCAGCGTCTAACTCTGGTAAATCGGCAATTTCATCTTGTACCGCCCCTAAAATTTCAACGCGCTTTATAGAGTCGATACCTAAGTCTGCTTCCATATCCATGCTTAATTCCAACATTTCTGTTGGGTAACCTGTTTTATCCGCCACTACTGATAGCATAGTGTTTTCAATAACGTTAATGTCGATTGCTTGTGCATCGATAAACGACGTTGAACTAGCGACAGTTGATACTGTGTTAGCCGTTGCATTAGTAGGATTAACAGCACCTGCAGAGCTCGACACAACAGTTCCCATCACTGAATTCATGTAAGTAACGATCTCCGCTAAGGTACGCATTTGTGATAACTGCTCAGCATCTAATTCTGGTAAATCGGCGATTTCATCTTGCACCGCCCCTAGAATTTCAACACGTTTGATAGAATCGATACCTAAGTCTGCTTCCATATCCATGCTCAGTTCCAACATTTCTGTTGGGTAACCTGTTTTATCAGCCACTACTGATAACATAGTATTTTCAATAGCTTTTGTATCGATAGATGTAGCTGAATTAACAACAGTTGATGCTGGGCTAGAGATAAAAGATCCCATCACTGATTTCATGTAAGTGACGATCTCAGCTAAAGTACGCATTTGTGATAATTGCTCAGCATCTAACTCAGATAAATCGGCGATTTCATCTTGCACCGCCCCTAGAATCTCAACACGTTTAATAGAGTCAATACCTAAGTCCGCTTCCATATCCATGCTTAGTTCTAGCATTTCAGTTGGGTAACCTGTTTTATCAGCCACTACCGATAACATAGTCGTTTCAATAGCTTTTGTATCGATAGACGATGTTGAACTAGCGATGGATGATGCAGTATTAGCAGAGCTCGACACAACAGATCCCATCACTGAGTTCATGTAAGTGACGATCTCCGCTAAGGTACGCATTTGTGATAACTGCTCAGCGTCTAACTCTGGTAAGTCTGCAATTTCATCTTGCACCGCCCCTAGAATCTCAACACGTTTGATAGAATCGATACCTAAGTCCGCTTCCATATCCATGCTTAGTTCCAACATTTCTGTTGGATAACCTGTTTTATCAGCCACTACTGATAACATAGTGTTTTCGATGGCTTGAGCTGAGCCTCTTAATGCACCACTTAATGGCACCACTTCGTCATTCCGTTTGTTAACTGGCTGAATATCAACTGATGGTTTAGCTTGAGCGGATTGAATGGTTTGATGTGTAGCTTGTAACTGCTGTTGTAAATTTAAGGCATTAACAGGCGTTGCTTGTGGTGTACTTTTTGAAGTAGTTGGTGTCGTTGTTTTACCATTTTCACTGGCATTTGAAGCAGCATCATTCGAAATAACATCATGACTTTGAGTATTTGATACCGTATTCAACATTTGTTGCATATTATCAGTTTGATTATTCAGATACGTTTCATGAACACGCAATGTTTCCGTTTGGAAATCATGATACATCGCTAACGTTCTATCTAACCCTTCCGGTAATGTTTGTTGACCCGCTTGTGCTGCTAATACACTTTTAAAAGTATCGGCATATTGATTCGGCCCTTCCAAGTAAGCTTGGTGTACGGCCAGTAATTCAGATTGATGCTTAACAAATTGATCGACACTATTTTCTATACTTGAAGCTAATTGTTGATTGTCATTATTAGCTGGTGCACTTTCTTTAATGGACGAGCCTTGAATCGATGAAGGTTGATTCACTAACGGCTGACCTTGAGCATCAACATAAACGATCTTTTCTACAATTTTTTCAACCACTATCTCTTTAATCACTTCTTTTACAATGGGTGTTGATGGTTGTGTATTAGAGATTTTCCAGTTATCAGTTAAACCATCTTCAAAAACTTTTTTAGTTTTAGGACTAACATAAGAGGCGCCTGATAGCTTCATGGCTAAAGGTGACTTTTTAGGTGCAATGGTTGGACGAGCAATGGCAGAGTATGGGTCAATATTATCCAGTTCTACACCTAATACTGCTAATTGAATAGCCGCTTGACGTAATTGTAAATCAGCACTTTGTTTAGCATTGCTATTGGTTGCAATGCTAAACACGTCTGCTTTATCTCCTAAAATATTATCAACAAGTCGAGTCAGCACATTTTTAGGGCCAAACTCTACAAAAATACGTCCACCAGCATCGTATAAATTATTAATTTCTTTACTAAATTGTACTGACTGTAAAATATGTTCTTTTAACGATGTTTTAATAGCCGCTTGGTCTTCACTATGTGCTTCACCAGTCGCATTTGCATAAACAGCTACCTTAGGTTTGTTAAAAGTGACAGAATCGATTGCTTTAGCGAATGGTTGTTGTGCATGTGCAACCAAAGGAGTGTGGAATGCAGCAGAAACAGGCAATGCAATAACCTTAAAGCCATTGTCAGTTAACTGTGAAGTGGCTGTCGCCATTGCTTCACTGCTACCCGCAATCACTGCTTGATTATTCGCATTATAGTTCGCGATACTAACATCTTTGATTGTTGAAATTTGCAGTTCAATCTCTGCGACATTACCAATGACTGCAGCCATCGTTCCGGCATCAAGATCACTGTTTTGCGGTGATGACATTGCTTGGCCACGCGCCATCGCTAAGGCCATGTAATCAGTTTCTGAAATAACCTCTGCTGCCCATAATGCAGTTAACTCACCAAAACTATGACCCGCCATAAAATCAGCTTTAAAACCTGCTTGCTTAAAGGTATTAAATAGACCAACAGAGAAGCTACCAATAGCCGGTTGTGCATACTGTGTTAAACGTAAATCCAACTCCTGCTGAGATCTTTTTTGATCGTCGAACACAGGAATGGGATAAACTATATTCGATAAATTAGCTTGGCCAGCTTGATGGAATTGTTGATCAATCGACACCTGACTTGCCATCATACTTGGGAAATGACAAACCAATTCGCGTCCCATATTGACATATTGCGAACCTTGACCTGAGAATAAAGCTACGACTTTACCGGCTGTTTTTAATCCCTGTTCTCGATAGTAAATACCGGTTGGCGTTGACCACTCTTTACTCTGTTCAGTTTTTAATTGTTTAATAATTTGTTCAAGCATTTGTTTAGCTTGTGTTGCATTTTTTGCTACAAAGCCACAACGAACGTGATCTTCTTTGATCTTTTTAACTGGATGAGAAACAACTAACTGGTTAAACGCATAAGGTTGCAGTTCAACATCAACATTGATCGCCTTTAATTCAGCTTCAATCGTATTAATTAAGTCAGCTTTGCTATTCGCAGCGATTAAGAATGATTGTGCAACTTCATTTAAACGATAAGCACCCTGTTGAGTTGACGTATATTCTTCCAACACTAAATGGAAGTTAGTACCACCAAAACCAAATGAACTAATACCTGCTTGGCGTTTTATACCATCAGCACGAGGCATCCAAGGGCGCGTTTCAGAGTTGATATACAGGGGAGTATTTTCAATGTCTAAGTTTTCATTAGGTTTATCAACGTTAATGGTCGCTGGTAATACTTTATGGTGCAATGCCAGTGCTGCTTTGATTAAACCTGCTGTCCCTGCAGCTGCTTTAGTATGACCAACTTGTGATTTAACAGAACCCAATGCGACATGCTGTTTTTGATCATTATTCTCACTAAACAGTAATTCTAAACCTCGGAACTCAGCAGCATCACCTGCTTTAGTCCCCGTACCATGGGCTTCGATTAATCCACACGTTCTTGGATCAAAACCAGCATCTTGATAAGCACGCTTTAAGGCTTTTAATTGCCCTTCTGGACGTGGTGCATAAATAGATTTAAATTTACCATCAGACGAACTACCAATACCTTTAATCACTGAGTAGATACGGTCGCCATCGCGTTCAGCATCTTCTAAACGTTTTAATGCAATCATCCCCACGCCTTCACCGATCATCATACCGTTTGATTTATCATCAAAAGGACGAATACAATCGCCATCCGTGAACGCAGGTGTTTTAGAGAATGACATGTACATGAAAGGCGAGTTATCACAACAGATACCGCCTGATAACATCATATCTGAACGATATTCCAAAAGGTCTGACACCGCCATTTTAATAGCCGCTAAAGAACCGGCGCACGCAGCATCAACCACACAGTTGGTGCCACCTAAGTTAAAACGGTTAGCGATACGCCCCGCAATAACATTACCTAACATGCCTGGAAATGAATTTTCTTCCCACGGAATATAAGCACTTTTAAATTTGTCAACAATGATATTGGTATCTTCAGCATTTAAGCCAGACGCTTTTAATACTTTTTCTAATACCGGACCTTGCAAGCGAGACATTAATTGTCCGCCCTGCTTTTGACCGCCGCCAACACCTAATGTAATACCCATTCTATCGCGGTCAAAGCTACTTTCTTCACTGACACCCGCATCTGCTAGTACGTCACGCGCAACCACTAATGCCATTAACTGTGTAATATCGGTTAATTCTAATATGTTCGGCGGTAAGCCAAACTCCATTGGGTCAAAGTCAATTTCAGGTAAGAAACCACCACGTTTACAATAACTCTTATCCGCTTCTTTTTTATCAGCTGAATAATAGTCATCGATCGCCCAACGATCTTCAGGTACATCTTGAATGCCATTAACAGAGTTAACGATGGTATCCCAAAATTGTCCAAGGTTTTTACTCTCCGCAAAAACCGAAGCCATACCAACAATTGCAATCGGCGTTTCTTGTAAGCGAGAGTTAATACGCTTATCTGACGCGGTGTTGGTGGTTTGCTTTTTTGACATTATTTTCTCCAATGGCATTACTATTAATTTGCTGAATTTTACTGTTCACTCAACAAATGAAATCTGCTTAAAAATTCATTATAATTTGCCGCTAATAAACGACGAATATGGAAAGGTGCGTGCTTTAAAACATGTTTCATATAACGTCTTGCAGCATCCGCTTCATCGTCTTGATATAAATCCACATAAACCCACTGACTGTCAGGATCATTAGCGATTAATAGGCGATGTTGCTTAATATTTTTTTCTGACTTTATATCTGACTTTTTATCCAATTCAGGCAACGTTGTTACGCTCACTTGCACGACATCTGAACAGGTTAAGCTACGTGTTTTCGCTGTCCGAGCGTGATTAGCAAGCTCACTGCTTTGTTCTTTGTTCAGTTCTTCGAGGCGCAATTGATTTAGGACTTCTAACATAGCTTGTGGATTAACCACTGAATTCATTACTTTGTCGGAAGTATTATCTTGAATCGCAACGCTTACCTGTTGCTCAAGCTCAATCAATTCACCAGCCGGATCAATATCGGCTAATTTAGAAACACCATGTCGTTTCAGACAACGTTGTAAGCCTGCACGGGAAGTATTTTCATTAATAAATTGACGACACACTTTTAATAACTCGTCGAGTGAGAGCATCAAATGGGTACGTAATTGCACTACAACGTATTGTTGTTGCAAGGTAAGTGTTGTTTTAGAATGTTTTGGGATATGAGAAGCATCTTCAAGCGTTTCACGTTGACGCCATTTACGCACAGTAGATTCAGATATTTTTAAAAGGCGTGCTAATACTGCCGTCGGCAATTCAGAAGCGCGAATAAAAGCTCTTATTTCTGGAGTGGTTGTTGCGTTTTTATGCTGCTTGACAGTCAATAGATTAAGTTCACTAAAACAAAAATGTAAGGCTAATATACACAGGTATCATGCCCTATACAATCTACCGATACTTTTAATTGGCTTAATACTAGGTACTTCATATTAAAAGATAAAAATCAGCTTTATATTTATGCTCTATTAAAATCAAAAAAGGCCCCATAACGTTAATCATGGAGCCTTCCGAATATTATTTATTTTATCTTGTAACCTATTTAGTAAAGAAAATTAAATAAGCTGTGATTAAAAAAATTAAACACGGTTTAACACTTTACGAGTTGCAGATGTTTTAACGTGCGTGTAGTACAACGGTAAACCAACTAATAATAAACCACCTGCTAAATTACCCAATACCGTTGGAATTTCATTCCATAGTAAATAATCGTAAACAGTGAAATCACCACCCATGATCATTGAGAATGGGAATAAAAACATATTAACAATTGAATGTTCAAAACCCATGTAAAAGAACAACATAACTGGCATCCACATTGCCGCCATTTTACTACCTGCTGAAGTAGAAATTAGTGCACCAACAACGCCCATTGACACCATCCAGTTACATAACATGCCACGTATAAAGATAGTAAACCAGCCACTGATGCCGTGTTCTTGATAACCTAATGTACGAGATTCACCTATGCTACTTACTTTAGCAGCGATAACACCACCATCTGCTGAGTAACCATAAGTTAAGATGAATGACATGAAAAATGCCGTGGTCATCGCCCCAGCGAAATTACCAATAAACACTAATCCCCAATTTCGCATAACACCCGAAAGCGTCACACCCGAACGTTTATCAAGTAACGCTAACGGTACTAAAGTAAATACACCTGTTAGCAAGTCAAACTTCATTAGATACAACATAATAAAACCAACAGGGAACAAACAAGCTCCTAATATTGGACTACCGGTTTTTGTTGCAACTGTGATAGCAAATACCGCTGCCAGTCCCAAAATAGCGCCAGCCATAAATGCGCGTATTAACGTATCCTTAGTTGACATGAAAACTTTTGATTCTCCAGTATCAACCATTTTTGTAACAAATTCTGTAGGTTCTAAATATGACATAATTTTCTCACTTTTAAGTTTGGTAAGTGTTTATATAAAATACATTAATAAATCACTTACCTTTATATTCAACGTACTTGTTGAGGAACAATCCTTGCGTACCTATCTTCAATTTCTTAATCTATTTAAAAATTTTACCAAGCTTTATAAGGCAAAAACTTTCCATTAAGCGTAACAATCACTCGATCTCCTTTAGGATCTTCTTGTTTGTCTACATCCATTGTAAAATCAATAGCACTCATGATGCCATCACCAAATTTTTCTTGAATAACTTCTTTTAACGTATCGCCATAAACACCAACAACTTCATAAAGGCGGTAAATTAATGGATCTTGCGGTACAGCCTTATCCCATTCCTTTGTTGGGTTCTCAAGCAAAGTCGCTTTGCTATCTATCGGTAAGTCTAAGTATTTAATCAATTTATCAGCAGTTTCTTCAGTAAAACTGTTCATACCTAAGCAAGCAGAGGTCGTCCATACAATAGACATACCTATCGCATCAGAAATAGCTTCCCACGTTAGCTCTCTGTCTTTTTTAATTGCAAATATTGCTTCAGTTACATCAATTTTTTTCATTTTGTTTCCTTACTGTTTTTATTTACCGTTTTATAATGTGTGAAATAGCACGGTAATTAAGATTAAACCGCCCGATAATGGTGCAAAAATATTAACCAATATTATCTAACGTCTCGCTCTACCACTGCTAACAACCTTCTTTATTAAATTAGTAGTTGTCTGTTTTATAGATTGCATTAAGTATGCCAATAGACAAGAAAGCATTAACTTATTGTTTTTTAATTAATTTAAAAATACTTAATGGAATAAAAAACCACGAAAAAACGTTGAACAACGATTTACAGTTGCTAACACGACGAAATATCGTTGACACTGGCTTAATAGTTGCTTTGTCATAAGCTATTAATTTTGGATATAAAATAAGGCTGTACTTATATGTTGAACCAACTGTTCTTAAACGCTCCAACGGCCATGTTACTGATTGACCCGATCAACAACCAAGTATTGGCAGTTAACCAATTAGCTGAAGAAATATTTGGATTAAACGAAAGGGATTTAAAACAAAAGAAAGTCACTCAGCTATTCCAAAGCTGCATAGACAAGTTACATTTATTTACACAACAAGTGTTAGCTCAAGGTTCAGCTTGGAGTAGTGATTTGTTTATCGATATAGCACATAAAACTATACATTTAGGCATCAATGCCACTCAATTAAAGAGTCATATTTTATTGAGTTGTGAAGACAGTCATATAACCTTTAAGCGACACTTTAACGCAATTATTGAATCTAATTATCAATCTGGTTTTTTTCATTGGAATAAAGATGAAACTATTTTTGAGCAAATAGAACGACAAAATCAACTTTTACTGACAGCCGTCGGTGATGGTATATACGGTGTTGATTCGCAAGGTAAAACCACTTTTGTGAATGCAGCTGCGGAACACATTCTGGGTTGGACTAAACCCGAATTAATGGGTAAGAAAATACATGACATTATTCATCACTCACACCTTAATGGCAGTCACTATGAAGTACATACCTGCCCTATTTATGAAGCTTTTAATGACGGAGCCGTACACAGTGTTGATAACGAAGTATTTTGGTCGAAAACAAACAAACCGATTCCAGTGGAATATACCAGTACCCCACTCACTGAAGAGGGTTCTTTAATCGGTGCGGTCGTTATCTTTCGAGATATCACCGAGCGTAAACGAACTCAAGATAAACTATTAACAGCACTAAAAGAAGTTGATGCCCTTAAACAACGCTTAGAGATGGAAAATGCTTATCTACTTGAAGAGATAAATGCAGATTTTAATCATCAATACATGATTGGTAAAAGTATTAAAATCAAACATATGATGAACCAAATCGAATTAGTCGCCCCCACTAATGCCAATGTGTTAATTATTGGAGAATCGGGTACAGGTAAAGAGCTTATTGCACGATCCATCCATGAAGCGAGTCAACGTAAAGTAAGGCCACTCATTCGCGTTAACTGCGCAGCCATTCCATCAGAATTATTTGAAAGTGAATTTTTTGGCCACGTTAAAGGCGCTTTCTCTGGGGCAATTACAGATCGAGTAGGCCGCTTTGAGTTAGCCGATGGCGCCACTATCTTTTTAGATGAAGTAGGCGAAATACCACTACAACTACAAGGTAAATTATTACGAGTATTACAGGAACAACAATTTGAACGTGTCGGTGAGTCTAAAACACGCCATGTTGATGTGAGAGTGATTGCAGCAACCAACAGAGATTTAAAAAAGTTAGTTGAAAAAAACAAGTTTAGAGAAGATCTGTATTTTAGGTTAAATGTATTCCCTATTAAATCACCGCCATTACGAGAACGAATGGATGATTTACCTTTATTAGTAAAACACTTCATCGATAAGATTTGTTTACAACTCAATCAATCAATACCTAAAGTCCCTTTATCGCAAATGCAATATTTACAAGATTATGCATGGCCGGGCAACATTCGTGAACTTGAAAACATTATAGAGCGCCAGGTTATTCTGTCTAAAAGTAATAAATTGAGTTTTGATTTTTTAGGCAGAGAAACAAATATAGAAAGCCGTACTGTTAGCCGAAACCTTAATACCAATGTGATCAGTGCAATACAACATAAACAATTGGAGAAAAGTAATTTAGAACAAGCTTTAAGGGATTGTAATGGAAAAATTTATGGTGAAGATGGTGCAGCAGCATTACTGGGATTAAAGCCCACAACGTTAAGCTCTAAATTAAAAAAATATGCTATCAACCGACTCGTATTTGTTTAAGGTAAAAAATTAGTTGCTTAACCTCAATACTGTATCAATTTATTTGTCAGGAATTAAGGCTACTTATATTATTGATTATAAAAAAGACCAAAGGTGGATATAACAATATACCCACTCCCTTTGCTCCTAATCTAACTTTCTATCAAACTACTAACTATGAGTATAAACCGCTATATCTCTAAAACTATTATAACTCTACATTATTACCTATCTAGAGATCTTAACGTCTAAGTTCTATGAAGTGGGTAATAGTGTCATTAATTGAAAAGTTAATTAGTAACTAACCATTATTTTTTCAGTTTTAACTCTGCACTGTAAATCAAGTCATCACAAATTAACGTGAGTGTTTTGAAGTCTTTAAATATCTCAAGGTCAACACTATCGAATAACCAAATAGAGAACACAAAATCAGAATCGATGGTTGCTCGAGCAAATGGATTTATTAGCCCTACTTTTTGATAATCATTAATACCTAATGCTGCTTCACAAGAACCGTGTTTTTCATTTCTTAATTTTGCTTTTTGCTCACTGTTATATAATGTTTGATCAATTTTAAACATTAACGTCGGAATACCTAACTCTGTGATAAGAATGAAATCGCCAAAATCTCCTTCTTTTGAATATCCAGGAACACTACTCCAATCACGCGTTTTAGATTTAAGTAACAGTTTAGGTATTTCAGGTAACGTCTTAGGCATAGTACTAAGAAAAAAGCGTGTCGACGGAGTAATTGACTGATCGACATTATTCCAATTTGACATCAGTAATAATGAGCCTCCAACAATCATAATAAATAAAGCACTTAATGCTAACTTCAACTGTCCTGCAATTTTAGAGACATCTGAGTCAGCAGTCAGTTTACGAATTTGTGCATTAGCTTCATCCAAACAATCTGTTTTAATTCTAATTTCTTCGATCAACTGAAGAACTTGAATCTTTAATGATTCCGGATCTAGTGTCGTTTCATCGACGGCAACTTCTTTAGAAGGCAAATAAACAAAATGCTCGTTACCTCCACCGTTCATTACTTTTTTATAAGCAATATGAACAATTTTAAATAATTCACTCGAGCCAGATTTATCTGGATGGATTTTAAGCGATAACAATTTGAATTGTTTTCTGATCGCTTTATTTGACCAAGAGTCATTTGTCCCTAAAATATCATGGTTATTCATTTTAATGAGGCACTTATTAGCTAGGTATTGGGATTAATGATTCAATATGACGTTTATTATTTTTGTCATTATTAAACCATCATTTCACATCTTAATTGAGATCCATTTTTACTGAACTGATTGTGACACTCAGAAACGCTAAAATCAAAAAAATAACCATAAAACAAATAGATATCTTAAAAAATAAATGAAAAACATCATTTTATAATATAATTACTTCTTTATGATTAGAAAAATAATGAAATATCTAAGATAAAGAAGTGCAATAAAAAGCATTGAAAAAAATGTGCAAATTTTAGAAATCGCAAAGAATCGTAGAAAGTAAGTTTTAAAGGGAATCACATAAAATAAATAACAACTTAAGTTCTATATAACACTTTGACTACATGCCAACCATGCTTTGTTTTTACGAGGTGTGGGGTGATTAATTCAGCAGTAAAACAGACTTTATCAAAAGCAGGTACCATTTGACCTTTTTTGAATTCGCCTAAATCACCCCCTTTTTTGCCTGACGGGCAAGTAGAATACTTTTTTGCTAACGTTTGAAATTTAGCGCCCTTCTTTAACTGAGCAATTATATCTTCTGCTTTATCTTGATGCTTTACTAGAATGTGAAGTGCTGATGCAGTTTTTGCCATGATTTAAATCTCTTTTCGGAAATATTACTAGGCACAATTATACCTGCATTTTCCCTAATAACTATTATTCAGTGATAATTATCATTAGCTATGATCTATCAACAGTACTTAAATAATATGGAAAATGTTCACTAAAAATAAATTTATAAAGAGTCTAATTAACGTGGCTTAGAGTTAATAACATTTTTGATAAAGTAATATGCGATATAACCTATGATACCAGTTGTACTTACAATAACAGCGACACCTGCTGCGACTACTGGATCATTTATTAACATAGAGAAAAATTCCATTCTTAGCTCCTTAATGACATTGCTGTGACTAATAAAGTTTACCTAGTAACTACAATGTATTTAAAGAGCACTCACAACTTTGATTTGAATCAGGATAATGTCGGATTAAAGCATTAGGAGTAAATAGAAGTAGTAATGTGTGATCGATTCCAGAATTTTAATTTTAAAGATTCTTTAGTACTTTTATGTATCAATAATCGAATAATTCTGAGTAAACGATTGTTTAGTGTCAGTAACTAAAATGACAATAGCGATTAAACAAGCGAAGCTAGACATTAAAAAAGGCCAATGCAGAGAGAAATAATGAGCAATAAAACTTGCCATTAATCCAGCTAAAACGCCAGCCCATTTCCCCCACGCATCAAACCGTCCGAAAAATAATCCTGCTTGATGTTGTTGTAATTGTTGGGTGAGTAATAAATGTAAACCGCTATAACAAAGCAACATACCTAATCCAAATAACAGACGGTAATAGATAAGACTATCCATATTCTGTAAACTAAATTGTCCCATACAAGCTATCCCTAATAGAGAAAAGCCGAATAAACTTTGCTTTTGTGCCGATAAAGTTAATTTCCCGATAAAAAAGACAAATAATAAATACACAAGATGAGGCAAACTATAATAAAACCCAATTATGCTATCACTAATTTTTCCTAATGTTTGTACATAAGGTAAGAAATAGGGAAAAGTGACCACCATTGAAAAACAAAATAGAAACTGTAAAAAAAGTAATTGAGTAACAGTATTTTTTTGGTTTTTCTGATTGTTTAAGTGAACAATTGTTCTACTTTTTAAATCGTCTCTTTGCAAAAACAGGCTCACTAACAATGCACTCAAAGGCAGTAAGGATAAATAACGATAAATATTTAACGGTTCAGCTATTTGTGTAAATAACCCTAATAAGATAGGACCAGTCACTAATGCTAAACGAGCTGAAAATTGAGTTAAATTAAGACTTTTAGCTAATGCTAAGCCTTTATATTGGCTACTAAGGTAAGCATTTGAGGCAGCAAGTGTTCCGCCGCTAATGCCTTGTACTATTAAACCAAAACAAAATAGCCATAAATTATCTGCAAACCCTGATAATAAAAAACCAATTGTTAGTCCACCTTGCGCCCTTAATAACGACTTTTTCTTACCATATTTATCTGCAAAACGCCCCCACCAAGGAGCAGTTAAAGCAGCACACAAAGGTGGAACAATAAACATAACACCTATCAAGTATTGCGATTCACCTTCAACCAAACTGTCCAACATTCTCGGCATAAATAAAGGCATACCTAATGCAGTAAAAGCGGTTAAAAAATGACAAAATAAAACAATATAAACAATGCGCATGGCGTACTCTAAATTAAAAATAAGGTGATCTTTTGGTTATTGATATATACCCGTTACCATTCAAAGTGCAAAATCCAGAAAGCGGCGAAGTCAACAGGTGCTAGGTCGAAAGAGAAAGATCTAACGAATATTGTATTTAAATAATGTGAAAATTCGTAGATTAATAAATACAAACAACCTGCATACCCCATAAAATCTAATGACATCATACCCGATAACAGTTATCATTTTCATCTTATTGTTAAATGGATTTAAAGATGTTCTTTCGCTTACCTTCAATATTATTAGCCCTGCTACTCATTTTTTTTAGTTTTCAAGTTAACGCCGTCACTATTAAACACCAATCAGGCACACTAACACTTGAGAAAACTCCTAAGCGTATTGTTGTATTGGCTTTCTCGTTCGTCGATGCACTTGCTATTGCAGGCGTTTCTCCAGTTGGTATCGCCGATGATGGCGATAAAACACGGATCATTAAAAGTGTTCGAAACCTCATTAGTGATTGGAAATCAGTTGGATCTCGTTACCAACCTAGTTTAGAAGCAATTTCAGCTCTTAAACCTGATTTAATCATTGCCGATAGTGGTCGCCATAGCTCTATATATAGTGGTTTATCACTTATAGCACCAACATTGATGCTTAAAAGTAGAGGTATAACTTACCGTGAGAATTTAATAGAAGTACAAAAAATTGCAGCTGCCATTGATAAAACTGAAGTCGTAAATTTACGATTGAAACAACACTACCAACTAATGTCTGATTTTAAAGATCAACTTAATACAGAAGAAACATATCAGTTTGCCATTATCAGCGACAAAGGAATGTGGATGCATAGTCAATATGCTTATGCAGGCAGTGTTATTAAAGCATTAGGATTAAGCAGTTCGTTAATAAACAATTCCAAAAAAGCTTACTTACAAACAAGCTTTGAGCAATTTTTGAAAACAAACCCAGATTGGTTATTTGTAGGGAAATATACTGAAACAACCGTTATCGATAAATGGAAAAAAAATCCACTTTGGAAGTTATTAGCTGTCGCAAAATCAGGCCAGTTAATTACAACATCTCCCAATATATGGTCATTAAGCAGTGGTGTTTTAGCTGCTGAAGCAATTGCAAAAGAAATTACTGAGCTCAATAACAAATAATACTTAGGTATTTAGGTCGATTTAAGCACGGTGTAACTACATTATGATTTCAGCAATGAAAAATCTTAACTTTCATTGCAAGCCAATAATTTTTAGACAATGTAAAGCTGCTACTCCTGAAACGAGATATCTATCTAATTGTCCCTAATGGCTGAGATAAATCTGCTTTATTAAAAGCCATCTCGCTCTGTATTAACAAGCACACCAAGAAAGTAGCTTTGAATAATTAACATTTGATCAAATTAATTAATAAAAAAAGTAAAAGCCTACATATTTTCCCCCAACCTCCTATTACTGCTGATGGTATTAAATTATTAAAAAAGAGGAAAGTAAATTATTAAAATGATATCAATAGCTTAAACCATTTCACAGTCAACTTTAAAAAATGTTTTTGGTTTAAAGGCAATTATTATGAATGAGCCGATCATCAATAAACCCACCTTCATCTATTTACAAAACAATAGTTAATAAACCTTGCGAAATAAATGAAATTGATTATCATTAGCTTTTAGTTAATGCAGATATTATTTATCACTAAAACACTGGTTGTTCGTAAATCTATCCTCAAATTCATGAACATATTAATAGATAAACAAAGGTTTTAACTTATGCCGTTTTCCATTAATTATTGATGTATAACGAGTAAAATTAATCATAATTTAAATGCAACCACATAAATTTATTTGTTGTTAATTTTAATGCTCAAACGACTCAAAAACATGCTGAAGACGGCGCGATTACCCCAATAGACAAGACCTAAAAACTATTATTTAAAGTGTTTAAAAACAGCCTAAATAACTCACTATAAGGAAATAAAGAATGAAAGGTAAAATAGCTCATTTCAAAATGACAACGCTCTCAATTGCTATTACTACAGGACTTATATCAAGCTATGTACAAGCAGATGAAGCAGATCAAATTGAGCCAATTGTTGTTACGGCGAGTGTTTTAGGTAATTCAGAAGTTGAAGATATTAAATTATTTACAGGTAGTCGTAGTATTTTAACATCAAAAGAGTTGGAAAAAACAGGTGCTCGATCTATTGACACAGCACTTCAACAAATACCAGGAGTAAAGATCTTAGATGAAACAGGTACAGGTGTTCTACCTAATGTATCTATACGTGGTGTAACATCAAGCCGCAGTGGCCATGCTCAATTCTTATTAGACGGCATTCCTCTAAGTCTCGCTCCGTACAGTCATAATGGGCAATCTTTATTTCCTGCAACTTTAGAAATGATTGATCGTATTGATGTTGTACGTGGTGGTTCAGCAGTGCAATACGGGCCTAATAATGTAAGTGGTGTTATTAATCTTATTTCTAAACCTATCCCAGAAGTATGGACAACAAGTTTAAATGAAAAGATAACTTTTTTCGGTAACAAAAAAGTACTTTATGATACTTCTTTTAGCACGGGTGGCTCAGTTAATGAATATTTTGATATTCGTTTTAGTGGCAATATTTTAAGCGGAGAATCATTTAGAGATCACTCTGATACAGATGTGCAGAATTGGATGTTACAAACAAATTGGAAAATTAGTGATGACAAATCATTAGCAACAACTCTTCAATATTATGAGGCAGATACAGAATTACCTGGAGCCTTAAATCCAGCAGCCTATAAAGAAGATAGAATTCAATCATTACGTACTAATGATGCATTTGATGCTAACACTATACGTTTATCAACAACTTACAACCAAATATTAGGTGATATTGGTATTGCTGATTATGCTGAATTTGATCTGATCACTTTTGCTAATAAAAGTGACCGAGAATTTTCATTTGAAAATGACGCCAATACATTAACCCCTCCAACACTATTCCATACAGCCCCACGAGAGTTTGAGATTTTTGGAATTGAACCTAGAGCAACAGCCTTTATTGATGGGGAGATAACACAAGATTGGATAGTTGGGACTCGTTATGTACATGAAGATATTGATCAAAGTCTTAATAGATTTTTTTATGATGGTGTGACTGAACCAAGACTAATACGTAATAGAAAAGTAACCACTAATGCAATGGCTTATTACGTAAGTAATAAAATTGGATTTTTTGATGACCGTTTTGTAGTAACCCCAGGCGTAAGATACGAAGATGTTAATTTGTCTTATAATGAAGTTGTCTCCGGCGCACAACAAAAACAGCACATTAAAGAAGTGTTACCTAGTTTAACACTAGGCTATACCTTATCTGAGCAATGGTTTGCTTTTGCAAATGTGCAAAAGTCATTACGTACACCACAAGTATCCCATTTAACAAGCACAACACAAATTGACTCAATAGACCCTGAAATTTCATGGAACTATGAAGTAGGGACTCGTTTTACACCAACGCATAATAGTAGTATCAATGTAACCTTATATCGAATTGATAACAAAGATAAAATAGAGTCGAACAGTACAGGTACACAATTTGAAAACATTGGTAAAACTCGTAGTCAAGGGGTTGAAATTGAAGGACAGTTTTCACCAGAAAATTTACCAGAATTAACCTTACGAGCTTCATACAATTATCTTGATACAGAACAACTTGAAGGGGATAACAAAGGTAATGAACTTCAAGATGCTTCAAAACATCAACTCTCTGCAAGTGCATTTTACAACTATAACGATATTGATTTAGGTTTAAGTGCTTACTATTATAGTAAAGCATTTTCTGACTCAGCAAATACTGTTGAGGAAGATGAAACGGGTGAAGTCGGTGAATTACCAGCTTATACTGTCGTTAATTTAACAGCGGCAACTGAATTATATAAGAAAGGGACACAAAGCTTAACAGCGAGCGTCGCTTTAAATAATGCATTCGATAACGACTATTACTTTAGAGGATTGGATGTTTCTGCCATTGGACGGATACCAGCACCAGGACGCTCTGTATCTTTAAATCTTGGTTATAAATTCTAAGTCTGGTTAATCAGATTTATTATTTAACTGTAAATTTTATTTAAAACCCAAAAATGGAATCAATAAGTAAATTTATTGATTCCATTTTTTATTGATAAGCTAAAAATCAGATTACTCGATCAATAACTTCTGTTTAACTTATACCAATGGAATTAAATAAGTGATCAGAGGTTGCGCAGGAAAAATTAACACTAATAAGGCGTGAGTTGTAGGAGATAGTTGTTCTCACTTCAAAACTCACAACGCAGTTAGGGGGGATTTTAACCAGCAAGAATGATCACCTTATTAATTCTTTTGGTATTAGTTAAGTTACATTAAGTAAATTTGATTTTAAGCTACCTACTTACCTTTATTTTATAAGGTTATACCGATTACATTAAATATGTTATCTAAATTTTGCGCTGGAAAAACAGTTCAATTCAAGGCGTAAATTGATGTAAATGGCTGTTCCCTTTACGAAATTTATAACGAGGAAGTGGGCTTTTTTAACAAGTAAAATAGATAAGCTATTTATTGTGATTGGTATTACATATGCATATAACGTTTAATTTTCTTCGTTGGTGTCTTGATAAAAGGTTCTGTTTGTTCAACCACTGAGTTCAACTTAGAAAATGAAGATAAAAGTCCATTTGATTCATTTTTAATATCTTCTAACAGCACAAGGATCTCTTTGTGTAAGTCTGAATCAGTTTCAGTTTTAAGGTTATGTTGTTCATCAAACAAGTCATAATCGATGTAAATTTTAGCAACGAGTTTTTTATCTAACTCATAGACCATTGAGTCAATCACTAACGAGTGGCGATTAATAACATTTTCAATGGATTCTGGATAAATATTTTCACCACTTGAACTGATAATGACATTCTTAGTACGACCACTAATCGTTAAAATACCCATTTCATCTGCGTAGCCTAAATCGCCAGTATTAAACCAACCATCTTCATCTAACACTTCTTTGGTACGTTCTTCTTCTTTGTAATAACCCAACATGACATTAGGGCCACGAACGTGTAACTCACCTTCTTTATCTTCTTCATTTTGTTTAAGAAAGCGGTATTCGATATCTGGTACAAATATACCCGTCGTACCTAAACGAGTATTTCCGGGTACAGCACCTGCAATAATAGGCGCGGTTTCAGTCAACCCGTAACCAATCGCATAAGGAAAGTTAGCTTCTAATAAGAATTGTTCTACGTAACTGGATAATTTAGCACCGCCAATGCCAAAGAATTTCATTTCACCACCAAAGCTTTGCATTAACTTTTGACCTGCTATTTTATTCAGTTTTTTACGCACAAAACCGACATTGTTATATAAATACTTAGTCAGTTTATTTTTATTAAATTCAACTAATATTTTGTTTTTGTAAATTTTCTCAATAACCAGTGGCACGCTTAACATACACGTTGGTTTAACGGTTTGCATTGCTGCTAAGATGATTTTTGGTGAAGGTACACGATTAATATAATGGATAGAACCACCATTTGAAAAAGGGACTAAGAAACCAACCGAACATTCAAAAGTATGCGCTAAAGGCAATATAGACAGGAAACGATCTTTTTCGTGTATGTCTGTTAGCGTGTTAGCTTGGTAAAGTTGAGACATTAAGTTGTAATGGCTTAACATAACCCCTTTCGATTGTCCTGTTGTCCCTGACGTATAAATAATCACCGCAAGATCGTTTGGATTGATTGTTAGCGTATTATCTATCTCACTCATTTTTAGTAGTTTCTTTTGTTTTGCAAACTTTATTGCTTTGTCTTTCATTTGCGCAATCGTTTGCACACCTTTAACAAAAAACTCTGAATGCTTAGGTGTTTTATCTTCAATCAAATCAAAAGTTTCTAATGAGAAAACATAAGATAAACTTGAACTAAAATCATCTTCGTTTAATTTAGCGCTTAACTTATGGGAAACAAAAATAGCTTTTACTTCAGAATGTTTAATAATGTGATGAATTTCATTAGTGTGGAAGTCCGGTAAAATAGGTACGGCGATCGCGCCCATTGCAGTTATCGCTAAATAAACGATTCCCCAATGTGGCATATTCTCACTGCATATCGCAATTTTATCACCTTGCTTTAATCCTAAATCTTTAAACATTGCTTGCAGTTGAATAACTTTTTGTTGTGCTTCTTGATAAGTTAAACCATCTTCACCTACATTACATACAAACGCATTTGACGCGTACTTTTTAAATGTATGATCAGCTAAAGACATTAAGTTGTTGTGGGAAAGATTAAGCGACATATTAAAGCCTTTATATTTGAGTAAACGATTGATTCGTGAATAATTACTAATATCAGGATTCAATAATTGATTGAGTAGTTTATGAACATTATATCAATAAGCTAATGTAAAACGACTAAAATGCGCAATGCAATGCTGATTATCAGAGTCTTATAACATTTTCAGGGATTAAATTATCCAAAATGCCTAAAACAGTCACTTTAAGATAAATAGAATACTTTCAAGCTGCATATTAAATAATCATTTTCACTATTTATTCCTTCATTATAGACATATCATTCACTAAATTTAAAAGGATGTTATAGCAACACTTAAAGCTGTGTTAAAATCCTTTTTTTTATTTATAGAGACAATTTTTATGGCACGCCAAGTAACTTATTTTTATCAAGGCACTAAAAAAACCATCGCATTTTCATTCAGCCAACATTTTGATATTTTTGAAGCGGTAGCCGCTGCAGAAGGTGTTGATTTAAAATCATTTTGGGCGATGGAGAAGCAACTTGAAATGAGTTCACGTGGCCAAGGTATCATGAAAAACTACCGTGCAAATGAATTTGAACGCATGGGCTTTTCAGACATAAAATTTGTAAGAGACGAAACTAAAGACAAAGAAAATAAAGAGAAGAAAGAAAAATAAATTCACTCAATATCATGGTGGATAGCGCTATATGAACGAGACTAATAACCAGAGTAACAATACAAACACTGAACACTTACGTGAGATGAACGAAATAGAGCACCTCTATTTAGCTCAAGTGTTAGGCACGTTACCAGCACCTAAAAAACGTTACCTTAAAGCAGCACTCAATACCGCTGTATTTTGGGTCTTTTCTTTGTTTGGTTTTTGTATTCTTTGGTTTATCAGTAGCTTAATATTAGCTACCTTTGCTTCTATTGATATTGGTGTTAGTAGTGATTATTCAACCGTTATATTTCCGATCGCTATTATTGTTGCTGGATTATTTGCTTTGAACTCAACGAGAAGATGGTTATCAACCTCTGAAAGTGGTTATACTTATATTAAGGCTGATTTGGCGGCACAAAAAATACAAACTGAACGCTATAAAGTAAAATCAGTTAAATGTTTTAAAGAATCAAAACACGGTGGCTTATTATATTTTTTATTATTAAAGCACCCTGTTTCTAAACAAAAAAGCATTAGAGTTATTTATGATTATGAAAGTCAGAATGACCAAGTTGACCCTACATTATTATTAACAATAAAAACTATTTTAACCATTTGTACTGCACCAAACTCAAAGATTGTTGTTGATAATGTATTTGAAGGAGATTCTGTCACTAAGATTGAATACCTTGATTTAACAGCTCCCCCTGAGCAATGGCCTAACCCAGATAGTTGGGAAGATATTGAATGGTCTTCATTACAGCAGGTTTATTCAAAGTAAACTTATACCAATTACATTAATTAACTGCTCTATTTTACTTGTTAAAATAACTTATTTAATATGATCGGTATTAGCTTCCCGTTACTAATACACTTCCCATAAAATGTTGACGTTTAACGGTATTAGCCACTCATTCACATCACTTATTGTGCCTGCATTAGTGATTGCTTCTTTATGATTTGATGAGTTGCAATTGTCCGTTAATAAGTACAACTATTAATCCTATTTTTTAAAAGGTAAGGTTAAAGCTAACCACTAACAATAGGTATAACGAATGAGTAATAGTCGATATAAGTGGGTAAGTAATATTTAAGAAAGATTTATTAAAGAAAGGATTAACACTAAAAAAACCAATAAGAAGCTCTCCCTTTGAACTTTTTATTGGTTGATTAATTTTATAGTATTTTATAGTTTATAAAGTGTTTTTGATAAACCATTACTTCTAAAGTATTGCTTCTAAGCTAACGAGACTGGGTCTGGCAGTTTGATAATACGTTTCTCTAACACTTTTAATAACACGCCATATGCAGGTAAGAATAAACACAGACTCACTAACAATTTAAAACCATAATCTACCATCGCAATTTCAGGCCAATTCGCTGCCATGAACTCATCTGTTGAAGCGTAAAAAGCCAAAGAGAAAAAGATTAAGGTATCCAGTAAGTTACCCAATAAAGTTGATGCTGTCGGTGCAATCCACCAAGATTTAGTAAGGCGTAAATTTGCAAATACTTTAATATCCAGTAATTGACCAAATAAGTACGCAGCAAAGCTTGCTGCGGCAATACGCAATACAAAACTATTGTAGTTTGCGAGTGAGTCCATCCCTTGAAATATTCCTTGATGAAATAGTACACCGATGACATAAGAAACAACTAACGCAGGTAACATCGCTTTAAAGATAATACGACGCGCATTTTTTTGTCCAAAAATTCTAACGGTTAAATCTGTCGCAAGGTAGACGAAAGGGAAACTAAAAGCTCCCCATGTGGTATGCCATCCAAATAAAGTAAATGGCAGTTGTACTAGATAATTACTAGCACAAACGATAATGATGTGAAATCCAACCAATAGCGTAAGCGCACGGCGAATTTGCGTGTTTGAAAGTGATAACATATTTTGACCTTTTTATTGTGGCTTTTACTGCCACTTTTTAATGTAACAACGGGGTGAGGGAACCCGCTTATTATGTGCCCCAGCTGTTTAGTGATAGCTTAGGTTAGCTAACCTAATTAACTATATTGTTATATCAATCTGGGGGCGCATATTATAGGGTGATAATGACACAATACAACCCTTTTAATTGTTCCTTCCCTGCTCAATGAACACAAGATACCTGTAATAATATTTAATATAACGTTATACTGTATATAAACACACTTAAGCGAGTCAATTATGTTTGCGAATAAGCCAATTAAGATTGCAAAGGATATTGATGGGGTTCGTCGAAGTGCTTTTTGGCATTTATCACGTCGGGACCATAGCCAAGCAGAACTATTAAAAAAGCTTCAACGTAAAACCGATAACCAAGAATGGATAGAAACTGTTATCAATGAATGCTTAGATTACAATTATCTTGATGACCAACGTTTTACTGAGTCCTTTATTCGTGGCTCGCAAAATAAAGGTTATGGCGCGACCCGTATAAAACAAGATTTAAAATTAAAAGGCATTGGCGAACAGTTAATTAAACAAATATTTGATGACAATGAGTTCAATTACATTGATGCTGCTCAGCAATTATTAAGTAATAAATATCGAGAAGCGATTGTCACTCAACATCTAAAACAGAAAGCAATGGGATTCTTACAGGCTAAAGGCCATAGTTTCGATATTATTGCATTAGCCATTGAATCACATAATGAAGGTTTTCCAACACCCACGTTTAATGACCTCGATGAAGCTTGTTTGTTACTTTCTAAGAAATTCAAAGTAACGATTGCAGACCAAAAACAAAAAACCAAAGCACTAAGGCACCTTACTTCTCATGGTTATGACTATTCAAAGTCCAATCAAGCGATAAAGTTATTTAATCAACATTTAGCGTTGGATGAGTAAAAAGATAAAAATAAACAACTGAAAACAACAGCATACTAAGAACAATGTTAAAAAACATTTAAGACTATTGAGACTATAAGGCATATAGTCTGATTTGATAATACGGAAAAATTCATGGCAAAAGCAAAAACAAAAATTTCCTACGTATGCAGTGACTGTGGTGCTGATTATACTAAATGGCAAGGTCAATGCGGCGAATGTAAAGCTTGGAATACCATTACTGAATTTCGAGAAGCATCGAGTACCACTAAATCAGTTAATGCCGCCATTAATCGTAATCAAGTCGGTGGTTATGCCGGTGTAACCACTAATGGCGTGCAACGAATCTCATCGGTACAAGTAGAAAATGCACAACGTGTCTCAACTGGTTTAAGTGAATTAGACCGCGTATTAGGTGATGGCATTACATTGGGCTCAGTAGTATTGATTAGTGGCGATCCGGGCTCTGGTAAAACTACCCTACTCACTAAAGTGGCTTCTGTCATGTCACAAACCATGTCCACTTTATATGTCACCGCAGAAGAAAGTTTAAGTCAGTGGGCTAAACGTGGCATTGAAAGGTTAAACCTACATTTTAATGAAGATAATTTTTTACTGTCTGATACTGACAGTATTGAAGATATTGTTAATCAATGTATTGAAAATAAAGTGAAATTTCTAATTGCTGATTCAATCCAAGCCTTTGAATCAAATTCAGTGGATGGCTCTGCAGGCGGTGTCACTCAAGTTAAGACCTGTGCAAAAATATTAAACCGTTTATGTAAGCAACACGGTATTACTTTAATTTTAGTCGGGCAGGTAAATAAAAACTCTCAGATGGCGGGACCACAAACACTCAAACATATTATTGATACGGCGATTCATATTGAAGTGAATGATGCTTCTGTACGAATTTTACGTGCCGATAAAAATCGTTTTGGTGATACTGAGCAAGTGGGTATTTTTCAAATGACCGAAAAAGGCATGCGCTCTGTTGATAATCCAAGTCGCTTATTTTTATCGGGTAGTGAAGAGCACTTTGAAGGCTCTGCTATCTCAGTGATTAAAGATGGTGCCAGAAACCTCTTAATTGAAATACAAGCCTTAGCGACAGAAGTTGAAGGCGAGAAATCAATTAGAAACTGTATCGGTGTTTCATACAGCCGTTTGTCGTTAATCACCGCGGTATTAAAAAAACACGGTGGAATTCCTACTTATTACGATATTAATATCAGTTTAGTAGGCGGTTTAAAAATGGCAGACTCTGAAACATCAACCGATATGGCCGTAACAGCTGCCTTGCTCAGCTCAATTAACTCGAAGCCTTTACCGAGTGATGCAGTGTTTATCGGTGAGTTAGCGTTAACAGGAGAATTACGTCAAATACCACAAATTGTGCCGCGTGTACGTGAAGCGTTAAGCCATGGAAAAAAGCAGATCTTTATTCCTTCTGTAGCCTATCACGCTTCAATGCAACAGTTTGTGAAAGGCGACCAAAAAATCATTCCGCTTAAAAACGTACGAGACTTAATCGAAGCCTTACAATAACCAATAGCGATTATCTTTCACTAATTTTTAAGCTGAGCCCCTATAAAATGCTAGCGTATATGGATCAAACTGAGTGTGAGACTGTAATATAAACTCATTTTCTTACAAGGGTTTAATAACAAAGTCTCATGCGTTACCATGTTAAATATGTCTGAAAGTGTCGTGAGGCTACCAACATGTTAAGTGCGCAATTATTACAAGACTATGGACACCTTTTTAAACCAAAGCACGGACAAGTATTAGACTTGGCTTGTGGTAAAGGTCAAAATGGTTTGTATTTAAAAGAACAGGGTATTGATGTGTTATTCGCTGATATTAAACAGCAAACATTAGATAGCTTAGTTACCAGTGACAATGTTCTTCAACAGGATACTTGGTGTGCAGACTTTGAGTCTGAATCTCAAGTCGATGCTATGATACTCAGTAAAATGCAGTTACAGGGTATTATTGTATTCAGATATTTACACCGACCATTATTCAACGCACTTCAACAAGCGATTCAGCCTGGTGGCATTGTTATTTATGAAACATTCACCGAAGCAAACCGCGTATTTGGTAGACCTCATCGCGAACAATTTTTATTAAAAAAGGACGAACTTAAAACACTTTTCAAGGATTGGGATGTATTGTTTTATTTTGAAGGCATTAAGCACAACCCAAATCGCGCTATTGCACAAATAGTCTGCCAAAAGCGCCAATTTTAAATAGACTACAACTTAAGTAGGATATAACTAAATGCATGATATTAAAAATAAAGAACTGATCAAATCTGGCTCATTCATTAATGGTTATTGGTTAACAACCGACAAACCCTCTGAGCAATTCAAAGTAATCAATCCTGCCACACAGGTATGCTTAAACTCAATTCATAATGCGCAAAAAAATGATGCCGAAACAGCCGTTGAAGCTGCTGCCGCAACCTTTCCAAGTTGGACTAAACTAACAGCCTATGAACGAGCAGATCACCTTACTGCTTGGGCTAAACTAATTACAGAACATGAGCAAGATTTAGCACGCTTGTTAACATTAGAACAAGGTAAACCGGTTGCTGAAGCACTGTCTGAAATTCGTTATGGTGTGAGCTACTTACACTGGTTTAGTGAAGAAGGTAAACGTAGTTACGGCGATATCATTCCTGCCCTTTCGAGCCAACAAAAAATATTAGTCAATAAACAAGCCGTTGGAGTAGTGACGTCAATAACACCTTGGAACTTTCCAAGTGCGATGCTTTTACGTAAAGTTTCTGTCGCTTTAGCGGCAGGTTGTACCTTTGTGATTAAACCAGCAGCTGACACACCGCTTTCTGCTCTAGCATTAGCCCATTTAGCTAAAGTCGCAGGTTTACCCGATGGCATTTTTAATGTGGTGGTTAGCACCGAATCAGCTGAAGTGGGTAAAGTATTAACCATGCACCCTAAAGTGAATAAATTCAGTTTCACTGGCTCAACGGGCGTGGGGAAAACATTACTCGCACAATGCGCTGAAGGCGTTAAGAAAGTGTCAATGGAATTAGGTGGTAATGCCCCATTGATCGTATTTGAAAGTGCTGAAATTGATGCTGCTGTTAATGGTTTGATATCTAATAAGTTTAAAAATGCAGGACAAATATGTGTTGCTATCAATCGTGTATTTGTTCACAACAGTATCGCAAGTGAATTTACAAAAAAAGTTATCGAAGCAACTAAACTCATAAAATCAGGTAATGGCCTTGATTCGACAACTGATATTGGCCCTCTTATTACGCAACAAGCCGTTGATAAAGTCAGTTCATTAGTCAGCTCAGCAATAGAACAAGGTGCTGAAATAGCATATCAATCAGAATTAACACTATCTAATAAAGACGAAGCACATGACTCGTTAAAAGCTGACGGTTTCTACCCTGCTACGGTATTAACTAATGTGAATAATGAAATGGACATTGCACAAACAGAAATATTTGGTCCCGTCATTTCAATTATGACTTTTGAAGATGAGACAGAAGTTGTTGAGCAAGCAAATGCAACCGATGCAGGATTAGCTTCTTATTTTTATTCTCAAAATATGAATCAAGTCTGGAGGGTATCAGACGCATTACAGTATGGAATGGTCGGCATTAATGAAACAGCATTATCTAATGCTGCAGCACCTTTTGGTGGCATTAAGGAATCAGGTAGCGGCAGAGAAGGATCAAAATACGGATTAGATGACTACCTAGAAATTAAATATTTATGCTTAGGCGGAATTGAGCAAAAAAGTTAATTATCAAAGAGTCATTAATCTAATTTAACATTTAAGCCTGTAAGCATTAAATATACGCTTAATAAGAGACTAAAAATAATAAAGCCCTCTGAGTGACTCGCTATAAGTGACTCAGAGGGCTTTAATTTTATATACTACATGCACAATAATTGTAAAAATTTAACTATCTGTCAAACATCATGCCTAACATCTCAGAATAAATTAACCATAATAGTATTTCATTAAGTACTTATTAAAGCCTTATAAATACTTATTTTCTTTTAAGTAATCAATAACCTGTTGAGCACAAGCTTGAATAGACTTTTGATCTGTTTCAACATGTATTTCTGGATTAACTGGCTTTTCATAAGCACTATCAATACCAGTGAAATTCTTTATTTCGCCAGCACGTGCTTTTTTGTATAAACCTTTTGGATCACGCGACTCGCACACTGCTAAAGGCGTATCAATAAACACCTCAATAAACTGCCCTTCTGGTAACTGTGAACGTACCATTTCACGATCAGCAATAAAAGGTGATATAAAGGCAGTAGAGACTAATAAACCGGCATCAGCAAAAAGCTTTGACACTTCACCTACTCGACGAATATTTTCAATGCGGTCAGTATCAGAAAAGCCTAAATCACCATTTAAGCCATGACGTACATTATCACCATCTAACACATACGTTTTAGCTTGGTGCTGAAATAACATTAAATCAACCGCATTAGCGACTGTAGATTTACCTGAACCACTCAAGCCTGTAAACCATAAAACTGCCGCTTTATGGCCGTTTAATTGGCAATGGTCTTGATGTGAAACGCTCGCTTGATGCCATACAACATCAGATGATTTTTCACCATCAACATCTTTTTCTATATACGGGTTATTCATAATATTTCTCTCTAATAACAGAAGTTAGTAAACACAATAAAGACTTACTTCTTATTTAATTAATAAACGTTTGCTACTTATAGACCAAATACAAAAACAATAGCAATAATACATGTCACGCTATAAACCAAGCTGACAGGTATACCAATTTTAATAAAATCGTTTAATTTATACTGCCCAGCATTGAACACCATTAGATTCGTTTGGTAACCATAAGGACTGATAAAGCTAGCACTCGCACCAAAAGCCACCGCCATAATAAAGGCAGTCGGATTCGCATCAATACTCGTAGCGAGACCATAAGCAATCGGGAATATCAATGCCGCGGCGGCGTTATTAGTGACTAATTCGGTCAACAATAAGGTCACAGCATACACTGCAATTAACGCAAGCAATGGACTGAATGAGCCTGAATGATTGCTCATAACTTGTGTAAAGCTGTCTATAACACCACTATTTTGTAATGCATAAGATAAAACAATAGCTGCCGATATAATTACCCAAATGTCAGTAGGAAAACGCCTTACTAACTCACTACTAGTTAGACAACCACTTAAAAGTAATACACCAAGTAATAGTAATACGGCTTTGAATAAAGGGATGATACCTATCGCAGCTAAAGCGATAGCAGCAACAAAACCCAAAATAGCTAAAAGTTCTTTTTTACCTGATAAGCGCGAATCTAGTTCGACATCCGATAACAATATAAAGTTTTTACGTATGTTACGACGAGATTTAAAATCTTCACCAACCGCTAACACTAAAAAATCACCAGGTTTTATTTTTAGTTTGCCGATTTTCCCTGACACTTTTTCACCATCTCGTTTAATAGCAACAACAGCGGCATCAAACAAAGAACGAAAACCAACTGATTTTAACGTATTACCGTTTAATACACTTTCAGGTCGTACAACCACTTCTCTTAAATTACCTAATGGTAAGCCACTATTTTCAGCAAAAATAGACAAACCATCAAATAAACGTAACTGGTTAACTTTAGAAATGTCACCACTGAAGATGAGTTTATCGTTCGCCTGAATCACTTCATTTGGCGTGATCGCCGTAAGCTGTAAATCACCACGCATAATCTCTACTAAAAATAAAGACTGTAAATGACGTAAACCGTTTTGGTCGATACTTTTGCCCACTAAACTAGAATCAGGATTCACCTTAGCTTCTATAAAATAAGAAGGTGCATCAGTTAGCTTCATATCAATATCAGGCAGCAAAGAGCGACATACATATAATGTAAGCCCACACGCACCGACTAAACATAAACCAACTAAGGTAAAGTCAAAAAAGCCTAATGAAGGTAAATTAGCGTCAAGTACAAGACTGTTAACAATCAGATTAGTTGATGTCCCAACTAAGGTTAATGTACCACCTAAAATAGCGGCATAAGATAATGGAATTAATAACTTACTTGCAGAGTGATTAGGATTGTTACGAATTGGCGCTAACATAGTTGATACAACCGCAGTATTGTTCAAAAAAGCAGATGAAAAAACAGTAAAGCCGAATAATCGTAACCATGTTGAATTATAACTTGGTTTAATCACCTTCATGGCAACTAAACGCAATAAACGGGTTTTTTTCAAGGGCAATAGAACACAGCATTAACAGAATTAACGTTAATAGACCTTGATTAGAAAGGCTTTTAATAACTTGGTCTGTTGTGACCATTTGTGTTGAGAATAAAGTCATTAATGCCACGCCAAAGACTAAACTTGGACGTTGTTGGAATTTGATTAAACCGATGATAGTGAAGATGAAAACAGCGAGAACAAAATAGGAATGAAGAGTCATGAATAGGCCATCAGTTAAGAGTACTCAGTTGCTAGCCTAACACTAGCAACCGAATACTATTTAGCAATTATCCTTTTAGGATGTTTTTTGCTTCCCAATGCGGGAAATGTTTGCGAACTAATGCATTAAATTCAACTTCAAATTCGCTATAAGCTGATTTAGGGCCAGAAGTTGCTTCAAGTGGACGTTTAATCATGCCCGCACCAACAGTACCATTAGTTAAACGGTCAATAATGATGAACGCACCTGTTGCTCTATTATCTGAATATGCATCAAACTGAACTTCTTTTGCGACTTCAAAGTTACAACTACCAATTTCATTTAAAGCTAATTGAGTCGCAGGTTTCTGTTGAATTGTATTAACATCTGTTTGATAGTTCACAGAAGTAGCAGCACCTACCGTTGTATTACTACCAACTTTGATGATGTATTCACGATCAACGTTTAGTGGCGTTTCATCCATCCAAACAACATCAGCTTCAAAGTTTTTAGTTGATTGTGGCTTTTCATGCGGACGAACAATCATATCGCCACGGCTGATATCAATTTCATCTTCAAGTGTTAGAGTGATTGCCATGCCTTGATATGCAACTTCTAAGTTACCGTCAAAAGTAACAATCTCTTTCACTTTACTTTGCTTACCAGAAGGTAACGCTTCAATAGTATCTCCAACACGAATTTCACCTGATGCAACAGTACCTGCAAAACCACGGAAATCTAAGTTTGGACGGTTTACGTATTGAACACCTAAACGGAATTGATCAATAGCATTGCTGCTGATTTCAACTGTATTTAGTAAACGTAATAATGGCGAACCAGGATACCAAGGCATGTTTTCACTTTGGTTTACTACGTTATCACCTTTAAGCGCTGAAATTGGAACAAAACGAACATCAGCGATGTTTAATTGTTTAGCAAATTCACGGTAATCTGCTTTAATTTTCTTATAAACTTCTTGATCGTAACCGACAGCATCCATTTTGTTGATAGCAATAACAACATGCTTAATACCCAACAAAGAACAAATGTAAGAGTGACGACGAGTTTGAACTTGTACACCATGACGCGCATCAATCAGGATAATTGCTAAATCACATGTTGAAGCACCCGTTGCCATGTTACGTGTGTACTGTTCATGTCCAGGTGTATCAGCAATGATGAATTTACGTTGCTCTGTTGCAAAATAACGGTAAGCAACATCAATCGTAATGCCCTGCTCACGCTCTGACTGTAAACCATCAACTAATAATGCTAAGTCAAAAGACTCATCAGTTGTGTTGAATTTTTTAGAATCTTTTTCAATAGCAGCCATGTGATCTTCAAAGATCATTTTGCTATCAAATAATAAGCGTCCGATTAAAGTTGATTTACCGTCATCTACGCTGCCACAAGTGATGAAACGCATCATGTCTTTGTTTTCGTGAACGCGTAAATATTCTTCTATATCCGATGCGATTAGATTTGTATCGTTAGTCATTTTTTTTCCTTAACTCTTTATAGGACTGGGTTATTTAAGCGTTGGCCTAAAAGTAACCTTCCATTTTTTTCTTTTCCATCGAACCAGCAGAATCGTTATCGATTACACGGCCTTGACGCTCAGATGTTGTTGTTAACAGCATCTCTTGAATGATTTCAGGTAGTGTCTTAGCTTCAGACTCAATCGCACCTGTTAATGGGTAACAGCCTAATGTACGGAAACGTACATTTTTCATCTGTGGAACTTCACCTTCTTCAAGTGGCATACGTTCATCATCAACCATGATTAATGAACCATCACGTTCAACAACTGGACGTGGTGCAGAGAAATATAGTGGCACCATTTCGATATCTTCTTGGTAAATGTACTGCCAGATATCAAGCTCAGTCCAGTTAGATAGTGGGAACACACGAATACTTTCACCACGGTCAACTTTTGAGTTATAGATGTTCCATAATTCAGGGCGTTGATTTTTAGGATCCCAACGATGCTTTTTATCACGGAATGAATAAACACGTTCTTTAGCACGAGATTTCTCTTCGTCACGACGTGCGCCACCGAATGCAGCATCAAAACCATAATGGTCTAGTGCTTGTTTCAAGCCTTGTGTTTTCATTACATCAGTATGCTTAGCTGAACCATGTGTAAATGGCCCCATGCCCATTGCAATACCTTCAGGGTTTTTATGTACTAACAAATTAAAATCATACTTCTTCGCTAAATTATCACGGAACTCAATCATTTCTTTGAATTTCCAGTCAGTATCAACGTGAAGTAATGGGAAAGGAATTTTACCTGGGTAAAAGGCTTTACGTGCAAGATGCAATAACACAGACGAATCTTTACCAATTGAATACAGCATTACTGGGTTATCAAATTCAGCGGCTACTTCACGCATTATTTGAATTGATTCAGCCTCAAGTGCCTTAAGGTGAGTTAGTCTTTTATTGTTCATGTGTTTCCTTACAAAGTCACAGGATATATATAATTTAAAGTTATTATGCAGTGTTCTCTGAAAAATATCAGTAACAAATTCAGATAGAATATAGAAAATAGTTATAAGCGTAATTAATTATGTCATTGATGCTAAATGTTGATTATTAAACGTTAAACCAATATAAAATAAAACGTTTTGATAAACATCTATGACTATAAAAATTAAGCCAGTAGAGACTGGCTTTATTACGAACACTTTTTACGACCATAAAAAGGTATAAAAGTTGTAAAAAATTTAACGCTAATCTACTTTAAAAGAATCATGATATCAAATGTTAATATTTTACCTTGCCGAGCACGGTCTAACTTACTTTTTGGATGTCTAATTTATCGCGCTCGCTTATTTACCTAACGATTAGCTACCTAATATAATTAAAGGAAGCGATAATAATTGATCACCCGATTTTGCAAAATAAAAAATGATACCTATTAAGGCGCCCACTGTTAGTAGATACCAAGTTGTTGAAAATAATTGACCGTAACGATCTAATGGTAATAAATGGCTATTAAAACGTGCTCTCCATTCAAATACTATTTCAACACTGCCTATTAATAGTAAAAAGCCTAATAGTGCTAATCCTAATGCGTAACTAATAAAGACGCCCGCAGCAGCACCTAACACACAAGCTAACAAACCAATTTTACTGTTCATAGAAAAGCTAATGCTTTTTAATATATGACCACCATCAAGCGGTAAAATAGGTAAAAGGTTAAATAAATTAAGCAAGGCATTAAATGTCGCTAAACCAGCAAAAAATTCACTGCCTGTTAACCAATAAATAATTAAACACACTAATGACATTATTAGTCCAAACGTCGGCCCCATAATCGAAATCACCACATCTTGCCAACGTGTGTTAATTTTTTCATCGGATACCGCGAGCCCACCAACAAACGGAATTAAATAAATACCTTTAGTTTTCATGCCAAAATATTTCATAGCTCGAATATGACCGTATTCGTGAAAAACTAAACAAGCTATCAATGCAGCTGCAAATTGAAAAGAGAAAAACCAGCTGTAAGCAGCAATACTTGCTCCAGCTAATACTACTTTAATGATTTTGGCGCTTTTAAATAGCTTTAGTGCTAATGAGCCTAATCCAAGAATACTTATTTTTTTAGGCTCTGAAACCACTTTTATCGGTGTTTGTTGTTCGATATCTTTTTCGTTACGGGACGCCTCTTTTATTAACTCTTCATTTTCATAAAATGAATAATTAAGCAAAAAAGGCTGCCATTCAAGTTCGATATCTAACTTACACTTTATTGTCACACTTTCTGGTTGGTCTGCATCAGGTGTTAAAGGGAGTTCATTTAATGCCGCTTGCTGAAATAGTTCAAACTCATGACTTTTTTTACCTTCCGCGAACTCGCTCGCCGTAATTTGCGATACAATTTGGTCTCCCCAATAGAGTTGCTGCCAACCAGCCATTGATGCTTCAAGGCGTAATGTTTTTCCGTAATGTTCTAATTGTAATAATTCCATGATTTTTCCTTTTTAGTCGACGCAATTATGACAGAATTTAAAAAAACTGACTATCAACTCATTGCACCAAAACATCCTTATTTCTGACTATCAATTATCGTCTTAACCCGTATACTAAGCGTTTTTAGTTTTACTACTTCATGATAAGAGAGAAGCACCATGACTCAGAACATTGCTGCATTAGAAAAATTCCAAGATGACGTTAAAGAAAGTCAACTTTTATGGGCACTACAAGATAAAGCAAGTGGTGATTGGGTCGTGATGGATTCAATGAGCTATGAAGAAACTGAAGTAATGCCTTTATGGTCGTCTGAAGCGCTTGCAAAAACTCATTGTATCGAAGAATGGGAAGATTATACGCCAGCACCTATTGCATTAGCGGATTGGTTTGAGTTTTGGTTAGAAGATTTAGTTGAAGACGATGTAATCGTTGGCCTTAACTGGGTTGGTAATGAAGATGATATTGAATTAGGTTTGTCAGAGTTTACTGAAGCACTTGGCCAAATCGAAGCGTTATAATTTACTATTCTTTATTGCAATTAGTTAAATAAATAATAGTTAATCATTAAAAGCGTGTTAGCTTTTTCTCCTTTATTATCTGACAATTGAAGTTCATAACGATTGAACTCTATCAAAAGTAAAGTAAATGAAACCTAACATGCTTATAACCTATTCCAACCCTCAACTCTTACTTACTGTGCCAATTTATTATGTCTGAAAATAAACTAGAATCTAGCTCAAAAATTCGTACCATGATCGCCCTTACTAATCCTAAAAGCTCATCTAACGTTGGCGGCGCTATGCGTGCAGCGGGTTGTTACGATGCACAGAAAGTGGTTTACTCTGGCGATCGATTTAATCGCGCGGTTCGTTTAGCGGCAGACACTCAAAAAGTCCACGAAATTGTCCCCTTAGTACATTACGAAGATCTATTAACAGCGTTAGAACCTGGTATGAAACTAGTCTGTGTTGATTTAATTGAAGGTGCAATTCCATTACCGAATTTTGAACACCCTGAAAATGCCATGTATTTATTCGGCCCAGAAGACGGCACTATCAAACAACAGGTGATCAATAAAGCTGATGCAGTTGTTTATATTCCAACGATTGGTTGTATGAATTTAGCGGCCTCAGTGAATGTTGTTCTTTATGACAAATTAGCAAAATCACAACAACATCAACTCGATAATGATTTAATTAAAAATAGTCGAGATAAAAATAACAAAATTAAAGTAAAAGAATTGAAGTATAAAAACAATATGATCAAAGAAGCTAAAAGATTAGAAAGAGCACAAGCAGAAAAGAGTTAACACCTTAAGCTTTAAATGAACAGTATTGGCTTTATGCACATTAAAAAGCCAATACTTTTTACAAATAAGCTAGTTTATTATAAATGCTCCTCAGCAAACTCAGCTAATCGACTTCTCATAACACCATTTAAATAAATATTGGCACTTCCTTCAAAATCCTTAAAACGCTCCACTATATAAGTTAATCCCGATGTGACAGGTGTAAGGTAATTACTATCGATTTGAGCAAGATTGCCAGAACACACTATTTTAGTGCCCTCACCACAACGTGTAATGATAGTTTTCAATTGAGATGCGGTTAAGTTTTGGCACTCATCCAGTAATACAAAACTGTTTTGGATACTCCGGCCTCGCATAAAATTGACTGATTTAAATTGAATATTGGCTTTATCCATAATGTAGTTAACGGAACTGGCACTACAATTATCATTTTTATGTAGCACTTCCAATGTATCAGTCACCGAAGCTAACCAAGGCATCATTTTTTCTTCTTCCGTTCCAGGTAAAAAACCAATATTTTCGGCAATATCAGGCGTATTGCGCGTCACAATAATCTTATCGTATTGTTTATTTTCAATCACTAACTCAAGGGCAGCTGCAACAGCGAGCAAGGTTTCCCCAGTATCTGCTAGGCCCGTTAAAATAACCAAATTAACCTTAGGGTCTAATAGTGCATTGATCGCCTTACATTTATATATACCCGTTACCATTCAAGCTAACGACTGAACAAAGCACCTTGAACGGTTACGGGTATATAGCCGACATTTGTTCTTTGTATAAAACAAGAGCGACTTAAAAATATTAAACTTACTTATGAACTGTGATTCTTTGTCGATATATTTTACACATTTTTTTATTTAGACTATATTTTGGATGATACAACACGTCACACTTTATTTTTAATTGACAGTTAATTGATCTTACTGTGTTTTATTAAATTGGAATATTTTATGCTTTATATTTAATCGAAAATAGCAATGATGCTTTTTTAATTAATAAAACCTAAAATAAGGATATAAAATGAAACCTATAATTTATGCTATAAGCAGTGCAATAATTTTATGTGTAAGTTCAGCACATGCGACGTTTATTGGCGCATCTAATGGTAACTTATATGATTATGATGTCAGTACTAATAACTCTACTTTAATAGGTAATACAGGGGTTATGTATGATATCGCATTAAGTACTTCAAACACATTGTATGGTGTCACGAGCGGTAATCGACTTTATTCGATCGACCAAACAACAGCAGCGACTACTTTAATCGGAAATGTTGGTGCAAGTGTAAACGGTTTGACATTCGCTAGTAATGGTACATTGTACGGTAGTGGTGGAAATGGTTTATATACAATCGATACGACAACTGGCAGTGGCTCTTTAATAGGCACGGGCTCATATTATTCATCTGGTGATATTTCTTTTGATGATTTAGGCAACCTTTATCTATCATCTTCAACAGGTAGTAATGGAGATAGCCTTTGGTCATTGAATACTACAGATGGTAGTGGAACATTGATTGGTTCAACTGGATATTCTTCAGTTTATGGTTTGAATTACCTTAATAATACTTTGTATGGATTTACTTACTCTGGTGCAACTCTTTCTCTGGATACTAGCACTGGTGCTGCGACTTTTTTATCTCAAAACAATATAAATACCAATGGAGCTGATGGTGGTGGTGCAGTTGTTAATGTACCTGAACCTGCATCAATACTTTTATTTGGGCTAAGTTTAGCTGGTATTGGTTTTTATCGTAAAAAACAAAAAGTTTAAAATAATTTAATCCGTATTTGAAGAGTACATAACATGATTAAAGCTTATTTAAATCATGTTATGTACTTCTACTGTATTTAACTCTGTCATTGAGATGGTTAACGATATTCATATCTAGCTACTACAGCAGATGAATAAGGCTTTGCGTTATATCAATTGGACTAAATATCCTGCATAAAAATAATTATTTTTATCTTTAGATACCAATATTTTCGGTATCCTTCTAAAAGGTACATCAGTATTATTAGACAAAATGAATTCTCATTTATGATAGATAAAATGATTCAGTCTTAATAATTTCTAATTAAATTCATATTATAAATGCTCCTCAGCAAACTCAGCTAATCGACTTCTCATAACACCATTTAAATAAATATTGGCACTTCCTTCAAAATCCTTAAAACGCTCCACTATATAAGTTAATCCCGATGTGACAGGTGTAAGGTAATTACTATCGATTTGAGCAAGATTGCCAGAACACACTATTTTAGTGCCCTCACCACAACGTGTAATGATAGTTTTCAATTGAGATGCGGTTAAGTTTTGGCACTCATCCAGTAATACAAAACTGTTTTGGATACTCCGGCCTCGCATAAAATTGACTGATTTAAATTGAATATTGGCTTTATCCATAATGTAGTTAACGGAACTGGCACTACAATTATCATTTTTATGTAGCACTTCTAATGTATCAGTCACCGAAGCTAACCAAGGCATCATTTTTTCTTCTTCCGTTCCAGGTAAAAAACCAATATTTTCGGCAATATCAGGCGTATTTCGCGTCACGATAATCTTATCGTATTGTTTATTTTCAATCACTAACTCAAGGGCAGCTGCAACAGCGAGTAAGGTTTTCCCACATCCCGCGGGTCCCGTTAAAATCACTAAATCGACTTTAGGATCTAACAACGCATTGATCGCCATACCTTGATATATATTCTTTGGTGTAATTCCCCAAGCCTGCTGATTCATTAAACGATCATAACCGATGTCTAATAACTCAACTTCATCCTTAAAATGATCTGTCACTTTTCCAACAAAATCGTTTTTTTCATCAATGACATATTGGTTAGTATAAGGGTTAAGTATTTTTTCAGATTTTAGTTGGTGGTAAGTATCTTCGCCGCGATTGAAGGTATCGCATTCTTTTATGTTATCCCAAAATTGCCCTTCTACTTTTTGATAGCCTTTGCTTAATAGATCGACATCATCAATTACTTGATCAGTTCTATAGTCTTCTACGAATTTAAGTCCAGCCCCCTTCGCTTTAAGGCGCATATTGATATCTTTAGTGACTAGAATAACTTTGGCAGGAGCTTTACTTTTCTGTAGGTATAACGCAGCGTTGATAATACGATTATCAGGTTCATCTTCACTAAAAGATTCTTGTATAAAAGAGGCATGATGATCAGCAAAAATAGAAATAACGCCACCTAACTGAACACCTTTATGGTCTATTTCAACTCCTTGGCTAATTTGTTCTGTTGTCGCATCTTGAAAAAGTTGTTCTAAACTACGGATTGCAACCCGAGCATCTCTACTAACATCTTTTTGCCTATCTTTGATACGGTCTAACTCTTCTAAGACTGTCATGGGAATGACAACATTATGTTCTTGAAAGGAATATAAAGCTAAAGGTTCATGTAATAAAACATTGGTATCTAGTATATAAAATTTACGTGCGATATCTGTCATGAATAATTCCTCTGGTTATGATGTTGCAGTGGAGTTTTTATATAAACAGTAAGTTATTACGTTTTTATGACACGACTATCTTTTACAAAAAAATCATAAAAGTCCAATAATATGTCATTTATCTAACATTTTTTTAAAAAATCGGTTTCGTAAATGAATATGCAGCGTATAATTAAATTCTAAGTAAAAATCAGCAATTTATTGATTTAATTAAACGAATAATATTATTTGTTACTATTTAAATAATCATTAAGTGTATAAATAAAAAGGTGTGATAAATGAGTACTGTTCTTGAATTGGTAAAAAACACTCGACGTAAAAACAAACTAAAGCGTGAAATCATTGATAACGAGAAAAAAATCCGTGATAACCGCAAACGTGTGGATCTATTAACAAACTTATCTGAGTACATCACACCCAATATGAGTCATGCAGATATTGTTAACATTATCAAAAACATGCAATCTGACTATGAAGATCGTGTTGACGACCATATCATCACTGGTGCTGAGTTATCAAAAGAACGTCGTGAAGTAAATAAACAAATCAATGCATTTAGACGTCCAGAATCAACTAAATAAATCATTTAGATAATGCTAAATTGATTATAAAAAAGATAGCCTAGCTATCTTTTTTACTTTATAAGTTTATTTTTATAAATGGTGAATAATTGTTTCTACCTCGCTCTTCTCTTAACGCTTTAAACACTAACCATATTGATTTGTGGTTTATTGAACCTCATCAATTATCAACAGAGGCAATGACATCATTACGTGCTTTGCTGAGTAATGAAGAGACGTTAAAACTCCAACAATATAAAAACAAACCGGCCCAACATACATCTACCGTTACCCGAGCGCTATGTCGCTTAATACTCGCTCAGTATACAAACAAGACACCTGCATCATTAAAATTTATACGCAATCGGCACGGCAAACCTGAGTTGGTTGATAATATAAATGCACTTCGCTTTAACCTTAGCCATAACAACGAATTAATTGTAATGGTAGTTTGTGCAAATGATGACATTGGATGTGATATAGAAAATCCAAAACGAAAGATCAGTATTGAACCGATTAGTCGACGTTATTTTGCAAAACAAGAACATAAGCAACTTAGCCACTTAACAGGGGAACAACAAAAACAACGTTTTTTTGAAATATGGACATTAAAAGAAGCATTTGTGAAGGCAACAGGGATTGGGATTGCGTTGGGCTTAGATACTTTTTACTTTGACCTTAAAAAACGACTAACACAAAACGTAGATATCAATTTTAATGATCATTATTCGTTAGACAAATTTGCACCTTGGCAATGCCATCAAACCCTGTTTAATGAACAATCATTAGCAATATGCCGTACAAGTACATTACAACAAACTATAAAATATTTTGATGCTAAACATTTATTAACAAATTAATCAGTCGACTTAAAAACAAGTTAGTACGAACTACAAGTGGCTGCCTCCAGCTTTATAAAGAAATGTCTTATAAACAGAGCTCTTATAAATAGAGTTCTAAAAAATATATTTTGATTATAAAATATAACAGTATTTGCCAACTGTTTTAACCAATTAAATGAGTTGGTGATTCAACTAATTAACGTTTATTCTAAATCTAAGAACTCAACGGCAGCAGAAAAGCTTCCATCTTCCGATTTATTCACTCGCAATAATTTGGCAGTCGCATTTAATGGCAAAAAGCGCTCATCATCAGTACGAAGATGAATATTCACTTCATCACCTTCATTTAATTCTGCTTTTTCTAGCGAAATTCGCATTCCAGTGCTACTTAAATCACTACAAATCCCATGATACGTTTTTTCATCTTTTGTAATTTCGATAGGTAAATTAATTTCCATTCGATGAAACGAGCGTTGTTCATTTTTTGCAAAAATCATAATTATCCCTTTTTTAAAGTACTAAAATGACTTATAAATACTATTTCTGCAAGCGTGAAATCGTTATTTTAATAAGTTTGAGAGAGCCGTAACATTGCTAAAAATATAATTTATACGAGTAAGGCTAAAATTTCATTAGGTATAGGCTGTAATTGCTTATCTTTATCCAAGCATACCATTTCAATATCACCAATAACGGCAGGTCTGATTGCATTAGGGCGCCAAACTTCTTGTCGCCATAGTGTTTTATATTTACCTTCAATAATAAAACTAGTGCGAATATCGCATACTTCAGCAAACTCCACACCTTCTTGGAAAGTCATATTAGCTTTATAAACGGCAAAACCAATACCTTGATCATTCCATAATCTATTTAAACGTTGACTATCAATCACATGCTCACGAGCACGTTCAAAATACTTTAAAAAATTAGGATGATAAACGACACCGGAATGATCTGTATCTTCGTAATAAATCTGAACAGGATGATGGTATATTTTATTACTCATGTGAATCTAACCTACTTTATTTAGTAAAATACAGCGAACACTTGTGCTTTTTTAATATACAACAAGCTTATGAATAACATGTTTCACTATTTTAAAGCGCTAATTTAAATCATAAGCTATTGATCACTATAACACTTATATTATCACTACAGATATAAACTTCCTCATTGAACAGACTAAAGAAGGAAACCTATCAATATAAATGACTATTAATTAATGAGTAATCAGGTCTATTTTATTGAATATTTTCAATCAATGATAGGCATAAAAAGAAGTATGAAAAAGATGAAAATATAGATGACGTCAAAATAAGTTGCAATCGATTGAGTTGTAATAGGTCGATGTATTAAATATTTAACTGACTTAAATAACACACCGTCCCAAATAATATTTTCAATCCGTGAACGGATATTTTTACTGGCTAATTGAAGGATTTTCAATAGGAATTAAAATTTCATTACGTCTTAAGAACCAGAGAGTAAATGGATCGTTATAGCGGGCCCAAATAGGTTCACCTATTACTTGGTAACCATTTTTGCTTATCCATGCTTGTAACTTATTCTTATTTTCTTTATATGATGTCTCACTCCAAAAACCTGAATACTCGATAGAAGCGATGTATCGTTCTGGTACCTGTTTCAATACAACTTCACTGTCATTAGGTTTAGGAAGAGTCTCATAAGATGAAGACGCAGGCATCATAAAGCTAACCGCCCAACGACCGTTCACACTTTGCTGCCCTACTGGCGATGTCATATCAATTTTTTGGCCATCGGCTTCTTGGCTAACAGGTGCTGTCATATCGATACTTTGTTTAGCCGTATTATTACCTGAAATATATTTAAACAAACGTTGGAAAGCCTCGCTACCTGCATCTTCAAATTCACTATCAACAATCGTCTCTGCAACAATGTGAGCCTCATATTGTCGAACTTGAAAGTTTTCTTGTTGATAGTTAACTTGATATTTAGCTTCTTCTGTCGCCATTACTCCTCCACTGCCAATCAACATAAAAGTACTTATTAATAGAACTCTCAACATACTCTGTTTTGTGTATTTCATCGCATATTTCATTAATATTAGCCTTAAATTTATTATAAGAAATTCAACTTCATTTTATTAGTTGGTATCAATACCATTCCAATACGAGTACAAAACTCAGGCAGATCATACATAGCACTAGAATAAACACTTCAAGCACATTAAAGTGCTTTAAAGATTTAATAAGCCAAAAATAGTACCTATCTTCATGGTTTATCGCGGTATGCTAGGTAATAAATTAGATATACAAAAATTATTAAAGTGATAGCAACATTAGTTACGAACAATAAGCTTTTCCAGATAGCAATTAAGGAATTTCAATTGACCACCCATATAAACATTAACTTCGTTAATTCTATTGAAGCAGTAAATGAGAGTGATTGGCATAAATTAAATCATTCAAAATGCCCTTTTCTTCGTTATGATTTTTTTAATGCGCTTGAAAATAGCAAATCGGTTTGTAGTCAACAAGGATGGCAACCCCATCACTTAATTGCCAAAGCTGATAATAATGTACTGGCAATAATGCCAATGTATTTAAAGAGTCACTCATGGGGAGAGTATGTTTTTGATTGGGATTGGGCAGATGCATTTAAAAGATACAACATTGATTATTATCCTAAATTAGTAGCGACCATTCCTTTTACGCCTGTCAATAGTGATAAATTACTATCTTCAGAGCTACACTTACGCAATTTATTTGAACCGCTAATACAACATTGTGAACAAGAACAAATTAACAGTTGGCATTTATTGTATTGCGATGAAATAACAACAACGTTACCAGAAGATGTCTATCAACGTAATACGGTACAATTTCATTGGTTTAATCGTGATTATAAAACCTTCGATGACTTCTTAAATACGTTCACATCACGTAAAAGAAGAAGTACACGTAAAGAAAGATTATCCGTGTCACAACAGGGGATTAGCATTCGACGGTTATTCAACCATCAAATAACAGAAAAAGACTTAGATTTCTTTTACTTAACCTATCAATTAACTTATTTAAAACGTGGCCACCAGCCGCATTTAAATGCAGAGTTTTTTAAAGATATAGTCAGTAAAATGACTGGTAATGTATTATTACTGATTGCAGATAATGGCCAAGAAGATGTTGCCTGTGCATTATTTTTTTACGATGACAAACAATTATATGGGCGTTATTGGGGATGTACTGAATACTATAATAATTTACATTTTGAATTGTGTTATTACCAAGGTATTGAGTTTTGTATTGAAAATAATCTCACAAGCTTTAACCCAGGTACACAAGGAGAACACAAAATACAAAGAGGCTTTGAGCCTATCCTAACTTATTCTTATCATTGGATAATGCACCCAAGCTTTAAAGATGCAATTAAAGATTTTTGTCAACAAGAGCAAACTCATATGCTAATCTACCAAGCACAATGTCGCGAATTATTACCCTTCAAAAAATTAGATTAAAAATGACTAATAAACCTTTTTCCCAAGCATCTGAAAATAACAAAAAACCTATCCTTGATCTGTTAGCTTCAGTATTTTCATCAAATAAACATGTATTAGAAATCGGTTCTGGTACAGGGCAGCATGCTGTTTTCTTTGCTCAACATTTACCACATTTAACATGGCAAACCAGTGATTTAGCAATCAACCACTTCGGCATTAGCCAATGGTTAGACGACAGTTTACTCGTTAATGTTGTAAAACCTATTATAGTGGATTTAAATGAAGATTGGCCTGTACCAAACAAAGCATTACCAATAGATGCATTGTTTACAGCGAATACATTACACATAATAAGTTGGCCATTAGTGGTTAAATTTTTTGAAGGCATTGCGAATAACTTGTCAGAAGGGGATCATATTTGCATTTACGGTCCTTTTAAATATAAAGGGAAATTTACTAGCGAAAGCAATGAAAACTTTGATTTTTGGCTAAAAGAGAGAGATAAAAACAGTGGTATTCGTAATATAGAAGACATATTAATATTGGCAAGCTTAGCAAATCTTAATTTAATAAATGATCACGCAATGCCCGCTAACAATCAGCTATTATGCTTTCAAAAACAGACTTCAAACAAATAACCTAACTAGTTGCTTGCAGTGAATCTAACCACGCACTAGATTGATTTTTAGGACTTAACACTCAATCTTAGTGTAGCTGCCCTTCCCAACTCTACCTATTCAATGATTAAGTTATCATTAACATCAATTCATTTAACGATTTAGACTTAGAAAAGTAGCAAATACATACCAAATAAGTAAAATAATAATCACATTAGATGAAAATAGCCTAAAAGTATCTTTGAATTATTAATTGTATTAATAGTCCAATATTTTATTACTTATCAACACCTCAGTGAGATCAAAAGCATGAAAGAATCGGAAAAATTTACCATCCGAGTTAATTTTAAACCGCAACAAACTAGTATCACTCAGGATGAAAAAAAATATCAGTACCACTGGGGCAGAATAATTGGATGTTCTCTCCTAGTGTTTATGGCCATCGGCAGTAGTGTTTATTACGGTACTTATTATTTTTCCCAAGACAATACTGATGAGAATCAAACAATAGCAGCAGAAACTGACAGTACAGAGCCAGCAACAACGGTATCCCAAATTTCTTCAATAGAAAATTCAGGTTCAACAACAACTGCCAACATACCAAATGAGACAAAAATACAAGTAAAGGCACAAGAGCAAACTCAATTAGACAGCCCTGGTATTGAAAATATCAATGGCGATGCAACACCTGTTGATGACATAGAAAGTGAGCTTACAAAAATCACTTCTGCTATTACTCAGTTAAATCAAAAGACTTCATCAATTGAGAATACAACAGTGCCAGACGTCACAAGTTATCAGACTGAACAACCCCCTGTTATCGAAGATAAAATGAACAATTTAACAGGTAATACATCGACATCCTTAAATACGGCGACAACTGATGCACCTGAAATAAAGACTAATAATCCATCGGCACTGTTCACTCAAGTTAAAACAGAGTTCTTTTCTGATAATGTTTCACGCTTTATCATTTCACAAAATGTAATAGAAAATGAACCTGTAGGCACTATCAACGATATTACTTTTGAAAATAACATTGCAACGATCTATGCCTTCTCTCAAGTTGATGACTCAAAAAATACGACGCTCTATTATCAATGGAGTTTAAATGATGAAGACGTTGCGAAAATACGAATAGGGGTAATAGGCAATCGTTGGAGAAGCCATTCAAGTAAATTTGTCCAGCCAAATATGCATGGCCAATGGAAAGTTGAACTTCAAAATGAAAACGGTGACGTACTCGCTATTAGTCAATTTGAATACTAGGTTTACTTGTGATGACTTTTAATAAAAACGAATAAAGGACTATTTATTATGCAATCCAACCTTAATATCGTTACTGTGCTAACTCTTATGTCATTTATGGGTTTTGCTATAGCAGAACAATCATTAACGGTAACTGCTAGTGCTTATACTTCGAGTGTAGGAGAAACTGATTCGACACCAAACCATGCAGCATGGGGTGATAAGCTAAAACCAGGCATGAAGTCTATTGCCGTATCCAGAGATCTGATAAAACTTGGACTCACTCATCAACAAGAAGTCAAAATCGAAGGTTTTGAAGGCACATTTAGAGTCTTAGATAAAATGAACAAACGTTGGAAAAAGAAGATCGATATTTACATGGGCAAAGATGTTGAGAAAGCCAGAGAATGGGGGAAACAACAAGTTGTTATTTATTGGACAGACGAAGAATAACCCTTAATAATTTACATTTTTTTATAATCTAAAATCGTGCATTAATTTTATTAAGTGCACTTATTGTTTGAATCCAAGATCTAAATTTATACACGATTAACATTTAAACACTATAAAGCTAACCAATTAATAGTTAAAAATACCCAAGCTAAAATCGTTATAAACAACCCAACAGTAAGTAAAAATGGGTAAATCATGAGCAAATAAAAAATAAAAAATAATAAATAACAAATAAAAAGTCAAAGTCGCTTTCGCATACGCTTTAATATTGTTTCAGAATCTAGCTGAGATTGGTACTTTTCATAATCTAGCCCTTTGGCAAAAATGTATTTTGTTAGTAGTACTCTAACTTGTTGCAATAAAAGCTCAGCATCCCAGTCCAATTCATAAAAACGATTAATATGAGCCACATTAATCGCATTAATCAGTACCTCTTTTGACGTATCATTGGCAATCAATATTCTTTTGGTATGATCAAATCGAGTATCTTCCGCTATAACGTCTAACAATTGCTTTGCACATTCAGCGCATTCAGTTAACCCAGAAACTAATATTGCGACAAAGTCTCCTTGTCTATCAATACTATCTAACTTAGTTATAGCTTCATCGGCTGAATGGCATTGAGTGAAGGTTAAAAATTCAGTTAATGGCGCGAGATCATGTAATAGTTTAAACGTCACTTCGCTATCTTCATCGACACAAACAAGATGTAATTTATCCATGATTTCCCTCTAAAGTAGATGCCTGTTCTAAACTCGACCTAATAGATTCAATACCCAAACGACAACAAAGCTTAGTAATACACCAGATAGTCCAACGATAATACCTACCTTAGCCATGTCATTTGTTTTTATGTGGCCAGTAGCATGAGCTAACGCATTAGGCGGCGTGCTAATAGGTAATGCCATACCGAGTGAAGAGGCAAAGGTAACCACTAATATCAAAGCGACTTCACCTCCCAATGGAGCTAATGAAGTCATTGAAGCGCCTAATGCTGCCATCATAGGCAACAACAGATTTGCTGTTGCAGTATTAGACATAAAATTAGCCATCAACCAACTCATCAAGGTAGCGCCAACTAACACCACATAAGGAGAAAAAGAGTTAAAGGGAATGCTGTAAACGATCAATTCCGCTAAACCGCTTTTATCTAATGCTAAACCTAATGCAATACCACCGGATACTAACCACAATACATCCCATGAAATTTTCTTTAAATCATCTTTAGTAATGATACCAGTCATGAGAAAAACAGTCACAGGGAGCATTGCCACCGTATAAGAATTCATTCCATGAACAGAGCCCATTAACCATAATAAAATAGTAACAATAAATATCGTATAAACTAACAACGCTTTCGGTGTTTTTAAAAACTCGCCTTGAATATCTAATGTAATTTTCTGTTGTTTAGCAGGGAAAAGTTTATTGATAAGAAACCATGAAAAAGCCATCATTAACAAAGCAAAAGGCACCCCAAATGCCATCCACTCGCCAAAATTAATACTGTTGATACCTTGTAAGTATTTAAGTGCAATAGCATTTGGTGGCGTACCAATAGGAGTTCCAATTCCACCTATATTAGCAGCAAGAGGAATACATAAAGCAAAAGCTATACGACCAGGATCTTTAGGGCTAAACAATGCAATCACAGGAGCTAAAATTGACAACATCATGGCAGTTGTTGCGGTGTTTGACATAAACATTGAAAACATTCCCGTGATCAACATCAGTCCTAACATGACATAACGTGGATTATCACCAAATGGACGAAGTAACACTCTTGCTAAATTAACATCTAAACGAAATTTTGTAGCGGCAATAGCTAAAAAGAACCCACCTAAAAAAAGCATGATAATCGGGCTGGCAAAGGTAGCCATGATATCGACATGATTGATTACAACACCATATTGCTCAGTTCCTTCTGCGCCACGAAAAAGTATGATCGCTTTATCGGACACTAAAAACAGCTCAAGCGCAATAATTGCGACAGAAGTAGCATAAATAGGGATTGGCTCTAATACCCAACTGAGCGTAGCGAATACGAAAATAGCCGCAATACGTTGTTGAACAATCGTCATACCTTCAAAAGGAAAAGCAGATAATGGTAAATAAAGAATCAATAATGGTATGGCTATTGGCAACATATATTTTAAATATCTATACACTTTGTAGCCTCCTGAACCTAAACACGCTTTATACCATTATCAATAGTATAATCTTGATGAGAACAGTGTTAGATCAATAAAAGATTTGATAAATGTAAAGTTGTTATAGATTTGTAGAGGAGGTCAAAAAATCTGTTTATTTAACCTTGCTTTATAGCAGACATTATTAAAATTCCTCCATTAGACTACCTTTCATAATATTAAGTTTTATTAATTAGTTTTCTAAATAAGACAAGATCTTGTTATTTTAAATCTGTTTCAACGACCAATAACATAGATTTAGGTTGTGCAATAGACTTTGGGTGTCGTATACAAAGTGCCACAATGACTAATAACATCGCAGTAATATCAAGCCGTGTTAAGGCAGTATCAAGCAACCATGAACAAGACAGCATAGCGACTACCAACTCAGTAGCGCCCAAAATAGCAATAACTTCAGGTTTTGTTTTAATTGCACCTATTACAAATAAATATTGAGGTAAGGCTGCGGCAAGAAAAGCGAGCCCCAATAATGCCCACCATCCATTAAGTCCATCAGGAAAGAGCATCACAGGAAAACTATAAATAGCGAGCGGAATCAACACAATTAAATGCCCTATGGTGCTCCAAGCCATACGGCCAAGTGTAGATAAGTTCTGTTTAGGTTTTGCTAAATATTGTATTTGAAAAGCAAATATCATCGGTGCTAAAAAACAGCCCATGACCAGCCACTTAGATTCCATAGATAATTGTGAAGGCTCAATCACTAACGAAGCAGCAATTAACACTAACGCTGCAGATAATAAAGCATTGATACTGACTGTACGTTTAAAAATTAACACACCAATCAATAGCGAGAAAAAAGGATAAGTATAATAAATTAAAATAGCAGTGGCGGACGGTAAAGTTTGTAAAGCATAAAAGTAAGCTAACATAGCAAGGCCGTTAGCTAAGCCTATCATTAACATTCTGCTCACTTCTCTCCACAAAGTCACAGGAGTAGGTAAAAAAAATAACAACAAAATACAAGGTAAAACAAAACGATAAAGCGTGACCACTTCAGGTGTCATGCCTTGTGCAAAAAGAATCTGAACAAACAATGGATTAAAACCAAATCCAATAGCAGCTAATAACACCAACAATGGCCCCTTCGTTTGTGATTCCATTTCCTTTATTCCTATCATTAAATGTTTATAAATTGCCTTATAAAACCTTAGACTCTTTCTACTAAAGTATATTTGATACTTTGTATCGATAGACGGTATAGGAAATTACATTAATATATAAGTGAATATATAAATAAATACATGCATAATATTAATATAAAAAAGAGACAAAGCTATTAATGTAGCGTTCTTAATATGACGTTACTCATATTTACCAATGGGACATTCAATGAAACTTGAAATCAAACACTGGCAAATGCTCCGAGCTATCTCAGAGTTAGGTAATGTTGCGCAAGCAGCCGATGCTTTAGGTATTAGTCAATCAGCATTGAGCCACCGCATTGCAGAAGCTGAACGTCGATTAGGTGGAAAGCTTTTTGAAAAAGAAGGTCGTCGTTTAAAATTAACACCCGCTGGATCATTAATAACAAAAGCGACATTACAAACTCTCCCTATATTAGAACGAGCAGAGACAGATTTTGAATCAAATGCGAGTCTAAATAATCAAGTAGTACGCTTGGGTGTTGCTTCTTATTCTTGCTATTACTGGCTGCCTGACTTTATTAAATTTGTTAACCAAAATACCTCGAACTTAAAAATAAGATTAGTCGCCTCTGCGACACAAAACCCAATAAGTAGTTTGCAACATGGCTCAGTAGATATTGTGATTGCACCAGGGCACCTTGCTACACCAGGTATTAGCCAGACACCTCTTTTTATAGATGAGTTAATACTCGTAACGCCCTATCTCGATCCGTTAAGCAGTAAAGATTTCATTGAAGCCGAAGATCTCAGAGATAAACATTACTACACCTATAGCCAAACCGTATTACCTGGCTTTGAATATGACCGTTTTATTAGTCCTTCAGGCATTATTCCACAACAGTTAGAGATCGTTGAAATGACCGATGCGATTATTGAATTAATCAGTGCGGGCTTAGGCGTAAGCATCTTGTCAAAGTGGGCGGTCAGTGCAGCCCTTAAAACCCAAAGAATTAGCTCAACTAAACTAGGATCAAAAGGACTTGATCTTGCTTGGTCTGCACTCACCCGAGAAAGCGAAAAGAAAGGGAGTCCTAGTAAACAACTTGCTACACTTTTAGCTCGTTGGTATAAGACAATGTAAACTCGCAATTAGACAGAGTTATTTACAGGGTCCATTTATGTAGATATGAAACATTAAATCGCTCCCTTTCTCATTAGAGAAAATAGACGCTGAATAGCATAAGCGATTACTGTATTATGTCGCGCATATATTCCCCCGAGATTTAAGAGCTTTAATGACTATTCAACAATTCGATAATGAACTCACCATTATGCGTACTGGTAACAATGAAGAGAAAGTACCCGTTATTGAGGGGTTAACTCCTTCTAGCATCGTACTTTCAACGCTTAACTCTAAATATATTCACTCTAGTTTAGGGCTACGTTACTTGTATGCGAACTTAAAAGAGTTGCAAGATAATTGTGAAGTTAAAGAATTTGTTATTCATACTCGTCCATTAGATATTGTTGAACAAATACTAGCGGCCAAGCCATCGATAGTAGGTTTTGGGGTTTATATTTGGAATATTGTTGAAACAACTAATGTGGTTAGCCTACTAAAAGTCATTGCCCCAGAAGTTACAATAGTACTCGGCGGGCCTGAAGTAAGTTATGAATCAGAAGAGCAACTTATTGTTCAAACGGCAGATTATGTATTAACAGGTGAAGCAGATATCAGCTTCTATGAGCTTTGTAGAGATCTTCTGAGCAATAATGCACCAGATACAAAGATCATGAAATCAAAACCCGTTGATTTAAAAGATCTTGAAATGCCTTATCAATATTATACCGATGAAGATTTAAAGAATCGTTTACTCTATGTTGAAGCATCTCGCGGCTGCCCTTTCAAATGTGAATTTTGTTTGTCTTCGTTAGACACTAAATCCAATCCTTACGAGTTAACCGTGTTCTTAAAGCAAATGCTCACATTGTATGAACGTGGTGCTCGTAACTTTAAGTTTATTGATAGAACCTTTAATTTAGACATTAATACGTCACTACAAATTATGCAGTTTTTCTTAGATAGAATGACCGATGACTTGTATCTGCATTTTGAAGTTGTACCAGATCATCTGCCTAGAAAACTAAAAGAAATGTTAGCGCTGTTTCCTGAGAATACATTGCAGTTTGAAATTGGTATTCAAACCTTTGATCAACAAGTACAAACTAATATTAGTCGTAAACAAAATAACAAAAAATCCAAAGATAATTTAATCTGGTTGAAAGAAAATACGACCGCACATATTCATGCCGATTTAATTTTTGGACTACCAGGTGAAACTTTTGATACTTTTAAGGATAGTTTCGATCAGCTATACGCGTGTAAGCCACATGAAATACAAATGGGTATTTTAAAGCGCCTTAAAGGAAGCCCGATTATTAGACACACTGAAAATTTTGATTTACGTTTTAACCCGTTACCACCATTTAATATTTTAAGTACGGATCGTGTCGATTTTGCCACCATGCAATTGGTTAATCGCTTTGCAAGATATTGGGATATGATCGGTAATTCAGGACGATTTAAACACACCTTAGATTACCTACTCGCTGATAAGCCCTTTGATAACTTTATGGCAATTTCTAACTGGATATTCGACGAGACGGGCCAAACACATAAGATTAATCTTAAGCGCTTATATGAATTAATTTCACAATCCGTTGTTGCTTTGTTTCCTGAACAACATGAAGTAGTACTACCACAACTTGAACGAGACTACACGGCTTCAGGCCTTAAAAGTGTATTCAACACACTTAATCTTTATGCTGCACAAGTAAAAGACTCTACTAAACCAAGTAAGTTATTACAGCGCCAAAAGCAGCACATGCAGTAAAAAATGAAGCTACTAATGCTTTCTTAATCTATTTCATTAACATGAAAAATAAAACGAGCTCCTATATTGTTTAAAAGCTCGTTTTTAATAGCTTTAGCTAATCTTTTAATTGAACCTTAAGCAGAGTCTGTTTGGCTATTTTTGAAGTCTTTGTAAACCACTAAAGTCCGTTCAGCTATAAGATTTAGCTGTTTACAGATACCTTCAGCTTTAGGAAGGTCTTTTGCTAAACTAGCTTGCTCTAAATTTTTACAGAATGAAAACATAGCTTCAGCACCTAGTGAACCTGCTGAGCTTTTTAATGCATGAGCATGATCACCAAGCCCCTCTAAATCAGCGCTTTTAAGGGACTGGTTAATCAACTCACTACGATGGTTGATATCATCGATAAAAAAGCCAATTAAGGTTAAAACGGCGACAGGTGATGTATCAGCAACTAAAGCTTTAAGCGACTCTTTTGATAGTAATACTTCTTTCGATAAAAATGCTTCTTCTGTTAACTCATCTTTGCCATTATTCGTGTTGTTAGTAGCATGGTTGTTATTACTTTCATCGTAGTTATTTTCTATATTAGTTTCAGCTTTAGTTTCAGCTTTAGTTTCAGTAATAGATTGCATCTTAATTTTAGTGTTGTATATACAACGATTAATACATTCAACTAATATTTGAGTATCAAAAGGCTTACCAATAAAGTCATCCATTCCAGCCGCTTTACACCTCTCCATTTCCGAGACTTCAGCATTAGCTGTCATCGCAATAACAGGTGTATGACGATTAAGACTCTCACCACTTTTTAAATATCTTACTGCATCGATGCCATTCATTCTTGGCATACGAACATCCATTAAAATCACATCAAATGATTGTTTTTCTAATATCTCTAGCGCTTCAATACCATCACAAGCAAAGCACACTTTATAACCACGATTCTTTAAGGTTTCCCCTGCTATGAAACGATTTGCTTCTATATCATCCACTAACAAGATACTATTTTTCTGATTATTCTGACTACGTACCCTTTTTATTTTTACCGATACATTAGTTTTATTAATGGAACTTAAATAGCATATATCATGACAAAATATCGGTCTATTTATACGGTTAAAATCTCGATAAGGTAAAGGCAATTCCTTCCCTAGGCTACTAATACAATTGATATTAATGTTAAGGCTATTTACCCAATCATTATGACATTCTTCGGCGTTACTCAATACGTTATCATCTATTAACCAGATAGCAGTATTGCTTAAAAAACGTTCGTCCATTTGCTCGCGTAAAACACTAATATTATCAAACTCAAAATAATCAACATTCATGTAACTCATTTTTTCGGTAAAAATAGTACGTAAACTGTGATTGCTAGAAACCAATACCATTGGCCCTTCAAGCATAGGCATTTTCAATTCAGCTTGGTCAACAAATATAACGGGCAAGGTAAAATAAAATTCACTACCTTCGCCTAGTACACTGCTAACACCAATAGACCCCTTCATTAAATTAATAAGTCCTTGGGCAATATTTAAACCAAGCCCAGTACCAGAGGTTCTTGCTTCTAATGTTGAATCGACTTGTTCAAATTCATCAAATATCTTAGTCAGAGAGCTCTGTTTAATCCCCATACCAGAATCTTTCACACTTACGTGCAACATTTCATCACCATCTTCTGATGTCACGCGACTAAGTGATACCATCACCACGCCTTTGTCTGTAAATTTACAAGCATTATCAACAAGAATATTCAGTATTTGGCGGAAATGGATTGCATCGGTAATAACACGTCCAATCACGCCTGGTGATACATCTCCTAACAAGGTTAACTCATTCTTAGCAGTCTTTGCTTCCACACTGTTCAGTACATCTTCCACTAATTCTGCTAGGTTAACTTCACTGAATTTCAACTCCATGTGCCCTGCCTCAATTTTAGAAAAATCGAGTATGTCATTCACAACACCAAGTAACGCATTACCGCTGGTTTTAGCCGTATTTAACAAGCGAATATATTCAGGGGGCTCTTTAATTTGTTCAGCTACTAAATTGACTGCACCTAAAACTGCATTCATTGGAGAACGTATTTCATGGCTCATTTGCGATAAAAATCTGGATTTAGCTTGAGAGGCGTCTTCTGCTATTTGCTTCGCTTTAGTGAGGTGAATTGCATTTTTATTAAGTTTTTTCTGATCGCAATTAATCTTATCCAACATAACATTAAAAGCTCCAGCGGTAACACCAAGTTCATCTTTTGATATGATTGTTGCTCGAGAGCTCATATCTCCTTTAGTAACTGCTAATGCTACTTTTTGTAGAGCGAGTAAACCTTTTGTTAAATATCGGCTCAAAATTAAAGAGACTAAAGCGACAATCAATAATTCAGCTAATGCGATCATAATTAAACGATAACGAGCATCAGTGACAAATAACAATAATGAGTCAACAGATAAACCCACTTGGACTTTTGCGAATTCCACTCCTGATACCGACACTAATACTTGAGCATCAAAAAGACCATCGTCAATTTGATACACTTTAGTATCTTCAATAAAGCCATTTTTTAAGCTACTTGTGTCACCCGCTTGCGCCAAAACACCTATATTATCGATAACACGTATATAACGAATGTCTTTCAGTTTTACTATTTGCTGAGTAATTTCATCAAGAGAAGCAATATCAGACGAAATAACCGAACTTTTAACCAATAAACTAAATAGATGTGACGTTTCGCTCGCTCGGCTATATAGCGCTTCTTCACCAGAGCGTTCAATATAAGCTAATGCTTGCCACAGTAATAACAGTAAAAATAGCGCTTCTGTTAGTCCTATCATTAGCATTGTTTTTAATCGAAACGACATAAATAACTTCCTTGTAAATACATATCTACGTTTATTTTTGACCAAGTAAAAAGTTGATATTTAAATCACGAACATCATCCCAATCATTACAATTCGCTTTTACAAACCCTTTCATTGCAAGTGGCGTTAGCAATTGAACACTCGTATCAGCACTTTCAACCGCTAAAAAACCAGCAATTAATTTTTGTCGACTAGCTTCATTAACACTTGGATAAGTAGCAATTGCATGCGGTGTATACTTGTCTGATGCCCAAATAATTTTTAATTTACTTCTAACGCTTTCAGGCAAGGCATTAAAAGTACGCATAATGCCTCCTCCAGCCACAAAGCGGCCTTCGGCAATATTGCGATAAACCGCATCATGAGAATTAACATATTGAAATGTAAAACCGATACCTTTATTAATTAAATTAGCTTTAGGGATCAAGGTTGCAGCAAAAGAAGCTGGAGAAGGGAAAGCAATGACTTGATCTGATAAGTCTTCCAATTTATTGATTGAGCTATTTTTATTAGCCACAATAATGCCTTTAATTCTTTTATCTTTCTCATGTACCAACGCTTTAAACCCGACTTCTTTATTAAGCACAACATAATGATATGGGTTCATATACGCGATGTCATAATCGCCATTAGCAAGTCGTCTTTCAAAAGTAGGAATATCGGGAGCCGTTGCAAACTTTAACTCAACACCTGTTTTTTCACTTACAAATTTGAGTAAAGGTATCCAGTTTCTAGCCAACTTAGCTGCAGATTGTTGAGGAACGACACCAAAGACTAAAGGTCTCACTTCAGTATTTTCAATTTCTTTTACAGAGTGATTAATCGCATTTTCACCATTTGCAATGGTGCTTGCGTTCACGGAGTAAACAGAAAACGAAATATAAATGGTCATCAATAATGGAATTAATATTTTCATCAGTTTGCCTTTGCTTAGTGACTAATATCTATAATAAGGCAATTAACATTCCATCATCCCAAAATTAAAAAACAAATCATAAATGACTGATATATATTAAATATTTTTTATGGGAAATATATCGACATATAAAAACCAATAATTAAACATTAGCATTCTCATATTGCGAATTAATTTGCGACGCATTTTAAAAAGCATCAAAACACTAATCAAAGCACTAACAGATATTTACTAAGATAGTATTAGGGCAAACAATAACGTCAGGACTTTATGTTTAATTAAAATTGAAGAGCTACAATAGTAAATCTAACAAGTACTATACCCGTTACCAATCAAGATCCATTATTCAGTCGCGACCTCGGACACCAATACAAGTCATAACATGATGACAATAGCGAGTCCTTATCGAATGTTACCACGCAGTATTGGCTTACGAATTGGCGCCCCGCACGTCAAGTTGTGAGACAACCCCTTCGTTGTTATAACGTCTCGATTTAACCCGTTAGATCTTTACCTTATATGCCTAGAATCTGTTTACCTCAAGACTTGCTGATTTTTACAGCTTGACTGGTGACGGGTATATTTCTATGTGTAATTAAGCAACACCGTTTTGCCAACTTTTTATTTTACGATAAATGGTTGAAGCACTCACACCTAAGTGAGCAGCAGCGAGAGGAATATTACCCTCACAAATATCAATGGCCTTTTCAATTGTAATTTTTTCTACCAACCACATTGGAATAATATCTTTAATTTCAGACTGATGCTCCAACGCATTGTTAGTGATATGTGAGTGAGTATTATGATGATGAACTGCGGTCGTAATAGGGCCCACTTTATGATGAGCACCTTGAGCAAAATTTTCCGGTAACATATCAAGCGTCACTTCAGTCCCTGAATGTATTACCACCATATTTTCAATAATATTTTGCAATTCTCGAATATTACCAGGCCAATCATATTGCATAAACATTGCCTCTACCTGAGGCGAAAATTGATGAAATGTTTTTTGATTATCATCATTTTTATCAATTAAAATAGTATTCGCGAGTAATAAAATATCATTTCCTCGGTCACGCAAAGGCGGTAATTGAATCGGAATAACGTTCAATCGATAATATAAATCTTCTCTAAAACGCCCTTCGCCAACTTCAGCTGCAGGGTGACGGTTCGTTGCACAAATCACTCTGACATCACTTTGAATAACGTCTGTGCTTCCCACACGACTGAATGTACCCGTTTGTAAAAAACGTAATAATTTAGCTTGTAAATTTAGATCCATTTCGCAGATTTCATCTAGAAATAAAGTACCACCATTAGCCGCTTCTACGGCTCCTTTTCTATCAGAAACAGCGCCACTAAAAGATCCTTTAATGTGTCCGAAAAACTCTGATTCAAATAACTCACCAGGTATAGCAGCACAATTGATAGCAATTAAAGGTGCCTCTTTTCTAGCACTATAACTATGTAAATATTGCGCGCAGACTTCTTTACCTGTACCACTTTCGCCAGTAACAAAGACACTGGCTTTACTGCGTAATGCACTATCCAGTAGACGAAATACCGTTTTCATTGCCAAAGATTCACCAATAAATGACAGTTCAGGTATAACCGATGATTCAACTTTTACTTTTTTAGACTCGACTTCTTCTAAATGGATTTGTTTGAGCGCATCTTGTACTGACGTCACCATTCTTTCACGAGAAAAAGGCTTTTCGATAAAGTCAAAACCACCCAGTCGCATTGCATCAACAGCGACTTCAATAGAACTATTTGAAGTAATGATAATGACGCGTGCCGGCGACTCTTGACGGTTTACAAATTGTAAAACGTTTAGTCCGCTGATATCTGGTAAACAAACATCTTGAATGATTACACTAGGCATCTTTTCTTTTATCGCAGCTAGAGCAGAATAACCATCTACAAAATGCTTGGTTTCATAACCTGCTTTTTCAAGTTGAGAACGGTATAAAGCACCGCTAGATAAACTATCCTCTACAATATAAACTAACGTTTTTTGCGATGTTATTGGCATGTAATTCCCTTACTAAATAACCTTGTAATATTTATTGTTATACGCTTGTAGTGTTGTTTGGATCAGTTCTAATAATTGATAATCTGTGCTGGTAGCCAGCTTTGATGGTAAACATAATCTATCATTGATTTCTTTAGCTTTCGTTGCAACAGAAGTGGCACCATAAAGTACCGCCGAATTTTTAAGGATGTGTGTCGCACTTTCAATTGCTTTTAAATCCATTGCTTCAAAAGCAATTTTTAAATCGGCGAATAACGAGGCCGTTTCTTCAATAAACAAACCGATTAATATTTGGCAGGTATCTTCCCCTAAATCCTCTTTCATATTTTCAATAACACTTTCATCAATTAAAATATCCATTCTTTAATCACCGATTTAATTTTTCTTCTTTATGATCCAATGCGTTATAAACATAAAACAACTATAAAATAACCATAAAGTAACTATAGTACTGATTTTATAAACTACCTTGTTTTAGCTCAATTATAGCCATTTAAAGCCTTAAAAATTAGACATTAACAGAGTTTTAGAGCGTCAGTTTAATGTTGAAAATGTATATTTAATTTTCACAATAAACATCAAAAAATAACCTAAAGATCATTTCCAACGTTGTAAATTATCTTCAAAAGAAGCCGGTCGCCCTAATAAATAGCCTTGCGCTGTATCACACCCTAATTGGTTGAGTATTTGTAATTGCACCTCATCCTCAATGCCTTCAGCCACAATATGCATGCCTAGACGTTGAGCCATTGCGATTATCGCACTACATAGCGTAAAGTCATCATTACAGGTGGCAATGCCATCTACAAAACTTTTATCTATTTTCAAACCATTCACTTTAAATTCACGTAATAAGCTTAAAGAAGCAAAAACCAGTCCCAAAATCATCTACCCAAATTTCTACCCCCTCTCTTTGAAAAGCATCAAACACCTTGGCAATTACTTTCGGATTTTGAATTAATGCAGTTTCAGTTAATTCTAATTTGATACAACGCGTTGGAATCTCTAATTTTTCCACCAAAGTCATTATTTGATTAAAAATATCTGTTTTCGCTATCTGAACAGCAGAAACGTTAATAGAAACGACAATATCTTTTAATCCGTATTGGAGGAAACGCTTGAGATCCAACAGTACTTGTTGAAATATCCACCCACCTAGCTCAACAATTTGGCCACTTTCTTCTGCATGGGGAATAAACTTATCTGGAGAAATACAACCAAATTGAGGACTATGACAACGTATTAGAGCTTCGAAACCAATTAACTTGCTATTCTGCATAGAAAACAGCGGCTGATAAACCATAGAAAAGTGTTGGTTTTTTCATTGCACTATCGATAATGCTAGTCAAATTTTCTAAATTGGGTGAACCACCAACATTTTCAAGTACACTATTGTCAATTTCAGGTGTATTCATCGCATTTTATTCCTATGATAATTTAAGTAGATTAATACCTAATACTGCAATTCACAGACCAACATGAAAAAAACGTCAAAAAGTGAGTAATCATTTGAATATAAAAGCTTAAATAATTACTTATGGCTTTATTTTATATTTATCTCAATATTCACTCGCAAAATGCAAATCAAATTACTAGTCATAACCTATAAATTTCTTTTAATCACATGCAAATTGCGAGTGACATAGAGAATAAGATATAAAAAATGGGAAGAAAACGATGATGCTTTCTTCCCATTTTATAAATAAAATCTATTTAGTTATTCTGTTCTTCATTTGAGGACGTATTAAACCATCGTTCACCTTCTACTCTCCCATCTAATTAAGGCAAGTTAACCTGAAAAGGAGATGTAAATGGCTCTAATTCACTTTGAAAAGCGTCATTTATATCAAGAACTGTTTCTCTTTTTTAATATTTAAACCTGTACATAAAGCATTAACAACAAGACCTAATGTAGTTGAACCTGCTAACTCAGTACCATTAGGGCAACATTAATCTTTCAAACCTAACCTATCTACAATACTTCCTGTTACAGAATAATAACCAGCGGGACAACCACATTGACCGCCACTGTCTGTACCACAAGCAGAGCCACAACTGGTACTCAATGAAATACCGTCTACAGAAAATTATCCTGATGAAGAGCAGGTTAAAGGAGCTTCTCCTGCATCTAGTGGTGAATTAACATGCGATTCAATGGGTCACCTGTTACTACCTTTTGCGAAATATAACGATATTATCGATGATCCAATACCACCGATAATATCGTGCATAGGACAATCTTAAATATTTCTTTATATAGAAAATCAGGAAGTTCATATGCTGAATGACCAATCGCAGTATTAAGTCAGTTTGTAACTGCGAAAGAAACTTTAATTAACTATTTAACAAATAGATTATCTTAAGGGCTAAAGGGAGTATGAAAAAGATAAGATCCACTCTATGCAAAATGACTTTAAATTTTCTTATATTGATTGGTATTTTGCAAAAAAGTAACCCTAGATAGAAGGTTAAACACTCTATAGCAACCTATTAACTTTATGTAGATGAATTAAAAAAGTTTATTTCTGCTTTATACTAAGAATAAAGCAAATCACCACGAAACCAATTTTATAACCTAATGACAGACTCACTATTAATGATACTTTTGTTGATAATGCTGTTTTTCTGATAATACGATTAAAATTGGCATTGCTATTAGTGTAAGTATTGTTATTACTGCTGGTGTTAATATCTCCCCCAGAAAGCTTAACTTAAAAATGTAGAATTAATAAAAAACAATGAATATTTCATTTAGTATCATACTTTGATAATCATTTTTATTACTTTACCTTAGTTAATTTCCTTCATGCCATGATGTCAAAAAACTTTCTAACATTGCCTTTGTGACAGGTTTTTCAATATGATGGGTAATGCCCTTTTTATATAGATTTTCAACAGCGTCTTCCCCCACAAGTCCTGTCAACGACACCTTAGGTGTGTTCCTATTTATTCCACTACTTTCAACAATACATAGTTGTTCTGCGACATCACTGCCCTTTAAGCCTGGCATGTTTTCATCTAAGAAAATAAGATCGAATGGCTGCTTACTGGTTATATCTAAGGCTTCGAGCCCATCATCAGCACCCGTCACCGAACAACCTAAGCTTTGTAACATGATAATAGTCAGCATCTTACTAGGCTTACTATCATCTGCCACAAACACATTTAATTGATTTACTTCTTGCATTTTCTTCTCCTGATTAATTTATTAAAGCACTATTTTAGTGGTATCTTTTAAGGTCTGTTCTATTAAAACGATGTATTTATGTAGAAGTAAACAATCAACCCACCTTTACTAGTAACACTTTATTTTAAATACCTTAAATATATTTATTGATATCACCCAACGATATAATGAAAAATATGATGATTAATAAAGCAATTAATATTCCACTATTAATATATTCATCACCGTAATTAAACAATCCATAAAATTAATATGAAAAAGTTACTTTTGTCCTAAAAAGTAAAACATGTGAGTGAACGTTTTATTGCTTAAACTATAAGCGTTTTTATTACACATGTTCAAATAAACTAAGTTACAAACTCATTAACTTCAAGTTGAAAATCAATATGAAAAAATAATAGACCCTGTAAATAATTTAGAGATTTTCAAGCTCTGCTATCAGAAAAATATTTAACCGTAAGCCTTCGTTAGCGTCCATACTTCTTACACATTTATACCCTATACTCAATCTATCCTCATTAAACACCTAAAACTCAAGGAATAGTTATGCGCTATTTATTTTTTTTCGCCATCCCATTTATGTTAATAGCTTGCGGTGAAAGTGATCTCAGCACTTCAAAGCCGAACGTTACTAAAGAAGCAATTAACACTGATAATTTTATCTCAGGCGCCCTAACAACTGCCCCTGTAATTGTCGATTGCGCCTTGAGCGGAGGAACTCAAACCACCTGTTATCGTTTAACCATTGCTGGTGCTCCTGCCGATCCTGAGACCTCCCCGGAAGGCCCCTACTGCCCCCAAAACATTTCATCGAGTAAAGAGGAAGGCGGAACATGGATTGATGGCAAAGGCACTGTTTATAAAGTAGATGGAAAATTCATTGAAAATTTATCGACGCTTTACAAAGATAAACAATGGCAAATGTATGATATAAAAACAGGTAAAGTCACCATCATAAGTGGTGCGAGAGGCTGTGAAGTAGCAGGCGATCCACGACCAATTCCAGGGTTTAACAATTTTTGTCTAGAATGCCCACTTGATGAAATCGATGGCGGCATAAAGAAAACAGTCTTTATCCCAACAAAACCGGTACCCACTAGCAAACCCACTCAGATTAGAGGTCGAGACAATACAGGTATTGCATTAAATGGCGTGTTATTAGGGCCACCAGCTCCACTTGATATGATACTAAGCAGTCATACGCTAGGGGTATTTGACCAATGCGGTGGACATGCTAATCCACATGAAGGTTATCATTATCACGCTGCGAATGGATGCGCTGAGCTTGGTATCCAAAAAGATGGACATTCACCAATGATTGGTTATGCCTTAGATGGATATGCTATTTATGCAAAGACAGACAAGAGCACTATAGAAGCAGAAGGACTGGACGAGTGCAGTGGTGAAACAGATCAAATTCGTGGTTATCATTACCATGCTTCAGCGCCAGGTAAAAACCAAATTTTTGGTTGTTATATGGGTGAAAAAGGTTATTTTGAAGAAGACGCAAGATCTGAACAGTCACGACCTAAAATGGATGATAATGAACCTAGTCATAGACCACTAGATGAGTAAATGAAAATAATGAATAGAATCCTAAATAGACCTCAATGAAAAATTATTTTTTATATTCGACTTACAGCATCTTTAGTCTTTTGAAATAAAGACTAAAGACTTTTAAACCGGTAGTGATACTAAATTATTTGCAGCTAAAATAGATATTCAATGTTAACCGCAACAGTAATCCATTAGTTATGGTTAACACCGTATAACTGACGATGTATGAGCTAACTATAAGTTAGTTATTATTTAATCATTTCTTGATGCATCGCTTTTACTAATGCGACTAATGCTTCTTTTGACAGTTTGTTAACTGATTCGACTGTAGTGGCTAGTTTTTCTTTATCTTCAACGATTGGCGTGTAGTCGATAGTTGGCTTAAGAATAGCTTTAATCAACTCTTTGGCTGTTTCAGGGTCGTTGTTTGCAATCGTCTCTAATACTAATGCTTTCATGTCTGCATTTTTGTTTTGTAGTAATTTAGAAATATGCGTAAATCCGACAATTTCACATTGTACTAATGTGCCAAATTCAGGCAGTTTAGACCAAGCCACTAATGTATTCGTAGTGACTTCTTCAATCTCTGTTGCTGAACACTCTGAAATGATGTTTGTCCATATCCAATCATTAAAGGCTTCATCATCACTAATAATGTCTCTTACTTCTTTACAAGCTTCTCCGATTTTATATTTTGCTTCACGTTTTTCTTGTGCTTCTGGCGCATTAGTATCGATGTAATGCGTGATATCTAAGTACTTTAGAATGGTTGATTCTTGTTCTGGTAATTCTATGCTCATTAAAACGCGCCTATTATGTTGCATCACATGATTGGATGACTTAGTTTGTGCGGATAAAATGGGCGCAGTGTAACTTACAAAGGCCATGTAGGCTATTAGCTTTGAATCTTGTTTAACGTTTACTTAATGATTGATGATGACCATTGTGAATGGCACTTTTATACAATCGTGTTTGAGGTTCACCCTTGCATCAGTATGGATTAGTTTTACTGTGTGCACTGGTTTTTTAAACCATTTAATACTTTTAAAGCAGTAGGCGGTGGATTAATCAGCATTTCTTGATAAGCCGCTTCCAGTCTCTGCAAAAATGCATCCGATGGTGGTCTTCCTGAAAAATCATCAATACTCGCCGAAAACTTAATCCCCAGAATTTCACACATGACTTTTTCTAAGCCCTGAGGCCTTGCTTCCACCATTTCAAATTTATTCTGTTCTTCTGCACTTCTGCCACATGGCGAATACCAATAGCCAAAATCGTCTAACATTCTTCTTCGATACCCAGCCAAACAATAATGAGACAATTCATGCAATAGGCTTCTCGGGTAATTATCACGAAAATAGATCACTGCTTTGGCATTGTCTTTTGCTGCTTGATAAAAGGGTTCGTCTGCCCCGCCTTCTATACTCAAATCAGGAAAAACATTTGCCAATATGCCGATTAAATATTGGCAAAATTCATCATCGGTAAAACGGTCATTCATTTATCTATCATCCTAGTACGACTAAAATAAGGCCGAGAGTGTCATTTTATTGATTTATGAAGTGTTTTTGTTAGATAAAAAACAATAAGTTCGACAAAAATAAGCGCAAATTATACACTCCACTCACTGTTCAATCTAACTAATAAAGATAAACCATGTCATTACTCAGTAAACTTCGTTGCGCATTCACCTTAGGACAAGGTGTCTTAATTGAAAATAAAGCACTCACGACCACTAATGACCCAATTCAGTTTTTTGATACTTGGTTGAAAGAGGCTGAAAGCACAGGTGTTGTATTACCTGAGTCGATGTCAGTTTCAACTTGTACGACTGAAGGACGACCTTCTTCACGTATGGTGTTATTAAAAGAAGTTGATCAAAATGGCTTTGTATTCTTCACTAACTACGGCAGTAGAAAAGCCGGTGAACTAGAGCAAAACCCTTTTGCTGCTTTATTATTTCATTGGAATATTTTACAACGTCAAGTGCGTATCGAAGGTAAAATTGAGCGTATTAGCCATGAAGAATCTGAAGCTTATTTTCATTCTCGCGGACGTGGTAGTCAAATTGGAGCTTGGGCTTCAAAACAAAGCCAAGTATTAGATCAACGCCAAACACTTGTTGATAGTGTGAAGTTTTACGAAGAAAAATTTGCAGGCAAAACCATTCCTTTACCTGAGTTCTGGGGGGGGTACCGTGTTATCCCTGAAAAAATTGAGTTTTGGCAAGGTAAAGCAGATCGGTTACATGATCGTTTTATTTATACAAAAAAACAGACTGAATGGGTGATAACTCGCTTAAATCCTTAACGTTATTGATAACTTCATTATCATAATCAATACAACATGTGCTTTATTATTCGTTCCAATAAAGCACTAGTGTTGCACCACTGATTGAACTTCCATAATTAATAGAAAGCCCGATACCAATATTATCTAGCAATGGAATTTGGTTATTAGTATCAATTACCCAACCGAAACTCGTTTCATAATAATAGCCATTATCTGCAATAGCAGTTAAATCACCAAACAGATCAATCCTTTTAAGGTCGATAGTTAAAAAATCACCAACACCCCATAAATCAGGTACACCCACCGTAAATTCTACACCATTAGTGACACGCCAACCTTCTGGATTAATGCTATAAGGGTCATCAATAGAGCCTGCTAAACCTTGCCCATATATATAGTTGTTATTATTGTGTGCTCTCCATGTGCCCCAGGTTTCTTCTCTTTCATAACCGATACCTACTTCAGGCTCTATAATGGCAGTGAAAGCACTGATATTGAATTCATTGTTATCAAAGGTTGCTTTAGTCTCTTCTGGAAAACCATCACCATAATTATAATCATTTTTATAATAGATAAGATGTAACCCTAAAGCGGAGGTTACATACCAATGATCAGTAACATGGTAAAACTGAGAATAACTACCATACACACCAAAGGTGTCTTGCTTTAATTCATCTGTGACATCAGAGAAGATTTCACTGTCACGGTCTGAATTTATATAAAAAGCACGTACAGTCAGAGCATGATCCCAAGCATCACTCTTAGGCTCTAAATCCCATGTATAGGGAATTACAAATACATTTAAACTGTTTTTTAAATCAACAGTATCTTCATCGCCAAAGCCAGGGTCATCCACTTCTAAATCAAAATTAGTAAAACCAAAAGTCAACGCACCGCTATCAGACATTAATGTCGCAATGGCAAAGGCTTCTTCAGTTGAGTCAAAAGAGGAACTATCAGCTGCATGCACATGACTACTAAATGCTCCCGTAGATAAGGCAATTAGTATAAGTTTACTGTGATACTTAATATTCATTGTTATAACCAACCATGCTCTTCGAACATGTCTGCTAATTTATCTAATTCTTGATCGATATGTGCTTTCCAGCTGATACCATTTTGGGCTGCACCCAGTTGTTGCATAAACCAATTATAAAAAACAGCGTTATCAAATAAGCCATGTAAATAAGATGTATAAATGTTAGCTTGTTGCCATCCCATATTGTCATTAATAAAAGGTTTAACGGCTTCACTTAACACAACACTTTCTCCATGATGAATTTCATAAGCTTCTACTTTTTCACCAACCCAATCGAAGGTTCTCTGAAGCGTAGCTTTGTCATGCGCTAAGGTAGTACTTAAATCAATAATATCTAAACCTTGTTTATTGCCATCTTCCAGTTTTAATGGATCATTAATACTGTTGCCAAGGATTTGCAACCCTCCGCAAATACCCAGTATTAATTTATTCGTTTTACTAAATTGTTGAATCTGTTTATCCAACCCCGTTTCCTGTAGAAACGCTAAGCTCTTACCACTATTTTTACTGCCCGGTAAAATCACTGCATCAAAAACAGATAGATCTTGGTTTTTCTGAACAGGCACTAAGTTAACATCATTTTGATAAGTTAACGCATCGAACTCATCCATATTAGAGGCATAAGGATAGTAGATCAGAGCCACATTGATAGCACCGTGTTGCCAAGTTGTGCCTAAACGGAAGCTATCTTCTTCTGGTAATTGATGACGATGATAAGGCAAGTTAGCAACCGTAGGAATACCTGTTTTTTCTTCTAACCAATCCATCGCATTACCTAACAACTTAGGGTCGCCGCGGAATTTGTTAAGGACGAACCCTTTAATAAGTTTCTGCTCTTCTTCTGCTAAACATGACCAAGTGCCTAATAAATGTGCAAAAGAACCACCACGGTCAATATCAGAAACTAAATACACATCTGCCTGACAAGCTAACGCAACACTCATATTAACGATATCACCCTGGCGTAGATTGATTTCCGCAGGACTACCCGCACCTTCGATCACTATTTGCTGATGTTCACTTTGAAGTATTGTTAATGCCTTTAGAACTTTTGGCCAAAGTAGTTTTTTACGAGCCATCCAAGGCATATTAGAGATTTCAGTATCGACTTTGCCGTTAATGATAACTTGGCTAAAGGTCTCTGCACTGGGTTTAAGCAAAACTGGATTCATTAACGCAGAGGGAGTAACTTTAGCGGCAATCGCTTGTAAATATTGCGCACGGCCAATTTCTAAACCATCTTCTGTAATAGCAGCGTTATTACTCATATTTTGCGCTTTAAAAGGCGCGACATTAACACCTCTGTTAGCGAGTAACCGACAAATGGCCGTGACTATTAGTGATTTACCTGCATCACTAGTACAACCTAAAATCATGATTGGTTTATTTTTTACGGACATTAGTCTCACTTGAATTTATTTAATAATGTTTACTAAAACTAATCACGGTAAATAAATGATCTATTTTATTAGCAGTAAACTTCATTTTTTGTATTGTTTATTCTGTGTAAAATTTACCTCTATAATTTAATATAAAGCATATAGGTATTTAATTTTATAAGATATTTAACTTTTTATTTGAATTCAATAAAGCAAAAAAAAGCACTGTATTCACAGTGCTTTACAATAAGCTAACCTTTAGCTGATAACAAGTAATTAGCCACGACGAGCAATTACTGCTGCAGAGAGGTTTGCTAATAATGTTTCTGTTGCATCCCAACCAATACATGCATCAGTAATACTTTGACCATAAGTTGCAGCAACACCTTCACATAAATCTTGGCGACCTTCAACTAAATGACTTTCAACCATTACGCCTGAAATAGCTTTATCGCCACCAGCAACTTGGCTACAAACGTCATCACACACTTTCATTTGATTTTCGAATTTCTTCTCTGAGTTTGCATGGCTGAAATCGATCATTAGTGTTTCAGCTAGACCCGATTTTTTCAAATCAGTTTTAATGGCAGCAACATGTTCCGCACTATAATTAGGTGCTTTACCACCACGTAAAATGATATGACAATCTGGGTTACCGGCTGTTTCTACGATTGCACTATGACCAAATTTGTTAACCGATAAAAAGTGATGTGAAGCATTAGCTGCGCCAATTGCATCTACAGCGACTTTAATTGTACCATCTGTACCATTTTTGAAACCAACTGGGCATGAAAGACCAGAAGCTAATTCACGGTGAACTTGAGATTCTGTAGTACGTGCACCGATTGCGCCCCATGACATGAGATCTGCGACGTATTGTGGCGTGATCATATCTAAGAATTCAGTTGCAGCAGGTAACCCCATTGAATTGATATCTAATAATAATTTACGAGCGGTACGTAGACCTTTGTTGATATTAAACGTGCCGTTTAATTCAGGATCGTTGATTAATCCTTTCCAACCTACTGTAGTACGTGGTTTTTCAAAATAAACACGCATAACCACTTCTAGTGAATCTTTGTATTTTTCACGTAGCGGCATTAATTTAGCAGCATAATCAAGCGCCGCTTCTGTATCATGAATTGAACAAGGACCAATGATCACTAACATACGGTCATCTTCGTCGCTTAAAATTTTGCTAATTGCATTACGAGAACCAGAAACAGTACGGCTGATTTCAGATGTAGCTGGAAATTTCTCTAATAGAGCAATAGGGGGTAATAATTCTTTGATTGCAGTTATATTCACGTCATCTGTCTTAATCATAATTTGTCCTGAAGCACTTCGTTGTGCTGGTAGTTAGTTTTTAATTTATCTTTTACTTCTATTTATATTATAAAAAATATTGTTATTGATAATGTTATTAGTACTGTTTTTATCGTTTTAGGCACTTTTTTTATTTAACTTTTTGCTAAGTGAAAAACATTAAATCTTAAATTAAGAAATATTATGGTTTTTACTTTTTTATATCAGTTTATCTATCGTTTTATTTTAAACATCAATCCATTAAAGGACTATACGGTTCAATAACCACCGTTTCACCTTCGGCAATACTGCCTCGGTCTTGTTCAAGTACAATAAAGCAATTTGACTGACTCATTGAACTAAACACACCAGAACCTTGATTTCCAGTAGTTGAGACAACTAGCTGGCCTTGCTCATTAACTGAGTAGGTACCACGTTGAAAATCAGTTCTTCCTGGTGCTTTTGACAATGCATCACTGCATATTGCATTCAAGCGTAGAGCAGGTTTAACAAGCTCACCACTCATTTTGGCCATTGCTGGCACAGCTAATTGATATAGAGTTACGATAGCGGAAACCGGATTTCCTGGCAACCCAAAAAAGACACTGTTTTGCAACTGGCCAAAAGCGAACGGTTTGCCTGGTTTAATGGCTAGTTTCCAAAATCCTATTTCACCTATTTCATTTAACACTTCTTTAATGAAATCAGCCTCTCCCACTGATACGCCGCCGCTTGTTATTACAACATCAGCTAGTTGATCAGCTTTGATCATTGCCGCTTTAATTAAAGCGTAATCATCTTTGATAATGCCAAAATCAATCACTTCAACATTTAAACGAGACAAAAGAGCCATAATACTATATCTATTACTATCGTATATTTCGCCTTGCTGTAACGTCTCACCTAAACTTTTTAACTCATCACCAGACGATAATACCGCTACTTTAAGTTTTCGATAAACCTCAACATTTGCAATACCTAATGATGCAAGTAAAGGGATATCACGTGGCGTTAATTTATGTCCTTTTTGCAAAACGTGCTGTCCAATACTTAAATCTTCGCCGGCAAAGCGAACATTGTTATTGATTTCAGGTGCATGACTAAAAGTAATCTGCTTTCCTTCTGCTAAACATTGCTCTTGCATAACCACACAATTTAACGAATCAGGTATTAATGCACCTGTCATTATTCTGATACAACAACCTGTATCGACTTCCCCATTAAAAGGCACTCCTGCAAATGATTTACCGACTAATGTTAATTTAACCGGATTTTCAGCAGAACAATCTTTTAGATTATCAACGTGTAATGCATAACCATCCATTGCTGAATTGTTAAAAGGTGGTACGTTCTTTTGTGACACAATATCTTCACAAAGTGTAAAGCCTAGCGCATCCGATAATGGTAACGTGATTTTGTCACATACTATCGACAACGCTTGTTGCATTGTTTCCAACGCATCAGCTAACGGCATTAATCCTTTTGCATTACAACAGCTCATATGGGTTACTCTATTTTGATTAGTGAATTTTTAATAATAATTATTAGTTATTACTTATTAGTTTTTACTTATTGATTATCGAAAATTGATTGGTATTTCATTATGTATTGCTCAGTGTAAAGGTACAATATTAAAACTTCGCTGAGCCGCATAAAGATCAATGAATGTGCTTAAATTTATCTAAAACTTTAATTTACACTCAAAAATTTTTAATTTACACCCGAAAAACATAATTAGCTTACTCAAACGCTTTAGCAGTAGCATCGTTAGGTAAAGATTCTGGTACTTTAATCCCTTTTAAATTACTAAAACAGCTTTCAATGGCCGTTGTGATAAAATCTTCTATAAAGGCTAATGAATTTTGCTCTTCTCTTACCGCTGCATAAAGTGTTTTCCAAACGCCATTTTTCCCTAAACGCCTCGCAACAACATAGTCTTTTTGGAGGTATTCAAACAAAGCCCAATTTGGTAAACCTGCTACGCCTCGACCACTTGCGACTAGTTGCAACATCATTAAAGTCATATCTGCTTGGCGAATTTTTGCAGGTGCCACTCCTTCTGGTGTTAAGAAAGCATTAAAGATATCTAAACGCTCTTTTTCAACAGGATAAGTGATCAACGTTTCTTCACTGAGATCTTCTGCTTCAATATAAATTTTATTGGCTAAAGGATGATGACGGCTTAATGCCAGCATCGATTGATAACTAAATAGAGGGATATAACTGATACCCTCTATCGGTTGAGGATCTGACGTCACCACTAAATCTAAGTTACCTCGCTTTAATGCGGGTAAAGGTAAAAAACTAAAACCACTTGAAAAATCTAATTCAACTTCAGGCCAGCTATCACGAAACTTATCAATGGCCGGCATCAACCACTGAAAGCACGAATGGCATTCTATCGCCATGTGTAAACGCCCTGCATCGCCAGAAGCAAAGCGTGATATATCACGTTCAGCTTGACGAATTTGCGGTAATACCTGATCTGCTAACTCTAAAATGCGTAAACCTGAAATGGTAAAACGAATTGGACGTGATTTACGAATAAACAAAGAACAATCTAAACGTTGCTCCAATTCTTTTAACTGGTGTGATAATGCAGATTGCGTTAAGTGCAATTGCTTTGCAGCCTCTACTAAACTACCTGCTTTATTTAGTGTTGATAACGTTTTTAAGTGTTTGAGTTCGATCATAATTAACCTTAATAAAGCATTAAATAGTATTAGTATTCCATAAAAGTTAATTATTTTCACACTATATAAGCAATCATTGAATATAATTAATCATTATCTGAATATACCTCATCATATTGTTGATTTCATCTTCACTAAATCAATCAGATAAGGTACTTTATGTCATTGTTTAAAGCATTATGGAAATTAGGATTTAAGGGGTTTAAATGTATTCAATTGTTCGTTCAAACAAACTAGATAATGTCTGCTATGACATTCGTGGACCTGTATTAAAGCAAGCGATGAAATTAGAAGATGAAGGTCAGCGTATTCTTAAATTGAACATTGGTAATCCCGCCCAATTTGGTTTTGAAGCCCCAGAAGAAGTGTTGATGGATGTGATCAAAAACTTACCTAATAGCCAAGGCTATTGTGACAGCAAGGGGCTGTTTTCTGCGCGTAAAGCCGTCATGCAACATTACCAAGCTAAAGGGCTTTTATCGTTAGATACCGATGATATCTATATTGGTAATGGCGTCAGTGAATTGATCGTAATGGCAATGCAGAGTTTACTTAATAACGGTGATGAGATTTTAGTCCCAGCACCTGATTATCCATTATGGACAGCTGCAGCTAACCTGTCTGGCGGTAAAGCGGTACATTATATTTGTGATGAAGAATCAAACTGGTTTCCTGATATCGACGATATCAAATCAAAAATCACCTCTCGCACTAAAGGTATTGTGTTAATTAATCCAAATAACCCAACGGGTGCCGTTTATAGCAAAGATTTACTAGAACAAATTGTAGAGTTAGCACGTCAACACAACTTAATTGTTTTTTCTGATGAAATTTATTCAAAAATTGTTTATGACGATGCAGTCCATATTCCATTAGCAACTTTAGCCGATGATATTTTGATTGTAACCTTTGATGGTTTATCAAAAGCTTATAGAGTGTGTGGTTTCCGTGTTGGTTGGATGATGATAAGTGGTGCGAAAAAGCAAGCACGTGATTATATATCAGGCATAGAAATTCTAGCGAGTATGCGTTTATGTGCCAATGTACCGATGCAACATGCGATTCAAACGTCATTAGGCGGTTATCAAAGCATTAATGAACTGACTGTCCCTGGTGGCCGTTTATATGACCAAACGCAAACAGCTTGGAAATTATTGAATGATATTCCGGGTGTGAGCTGTACTAAACCAAATGGTGCTTTATATCTTTTCCCTAAATTAGACCAAAAACGTTTTAACATTAAAGATGATCAACGTTTTGCAATGGATTTATTAGTCGAAGAAAAGATCCTAATTGTTCAAGGTACCGGCTTTAACTGGCACAAACCAGATCACTTCCGTATCGTTTGTTTACCACGTGTCGATGAGATGGCGATAGCAATTAAGAAAATTGCTCACTTCCTAGATGGATATAGTCAGTAAGCAATACTAGAAACCCGTATCGAAAAAGTAAACCAAGAAGCTATATTAAAAAGGTATATCAGAGAGATGTCGAACTTATCACTTGAATTCAAGAATCAATAACTATTGAGTTCGACAGTTTCAATTCTATTAAGCCCCTTTCTATTAACGAAAAGCTATTAATGAAAAACTATTAACGAAAAGCTATCAATAAAAAAGCGATTAACTAAATAGCTTTAAGCAACATAGCGATGAACGACCTTTAACATTAAATAGTATGGTCACTGTATTAACATTCATCACCATCAAGTCATCACTCAACCTCATTTGTTCTTTTTTGCCCTTTATTATTTTTGACGCTTATTTGTTTTGTAAGTCAATAAATAGTAATGATAAAATCAACTCTCCTTTCACTATTTTATTTATTTCACACGAGATAAAAATGTTTAAAAAAATAGCACTTGCGATTATTTCATTATGTTTCTTCTTACTTTTATTCATTGATATCAACACTGTTATTTCAGATCGATTAATTGATGCATTATGGCCTATTGGACACGTTACTGTGTTTGCATTTTGGGGTTCGTTATTCTTACTTTACCAGCCCACCGTAAAAACAGCCTCACTCAAAAAACAATTCTTATTAATGACGGCTTTCTGTTTCATTTTTGGAATATCAATTGAATTAATCCAACCTTTTTTTGGACGTTCTAGAGAACTAGAAGATGTTTTTTTGAATTACGTAGGCATGTTACTGAGCATTATTTTATTTAGTCACCACTATATTCACTGGCGCTATAAGCTACTTTATTTTTGCTTGCTTGGTTATTTACTTTCCCCTTCTACACTCTGTGTTTATGATGAAATTAAAGCAAAAGCTGAGTTTCCAGTGTTAGCTTCTTTTGAACAAGACGTTGCTTTAACACGCTGGAAAGCAGATCAGTCTTTATCCTTGGCAATACCTAAACAATTAAATATGCAGCAAAATAAACAACTAAGTCATTTACCCTCAGCCATCAATAAAATGATGAAAGTGACTTTTGTTCCTCGTGAATATAGTGGTGTTGCTCTACGTTATTTCGAAGGTGATTGGCAAGATTACAAAGAATTAGTCATAGGTTTTTATAATCCTAATACCGCCACTGAAGCAGAAATTACAGAAAGTGATAAAGTAGGAAGGACAAAACTTGAAACATTACCTGTTACCTTACTGATCACTGATGGGCATTACGACAAATCAAAACCAAACTATAAAGATCGCTACGAGAAAAAATTACATATTGAACCAGGCTTCAGTGAGATTAGCATTCCATTAAATACAATCAGGGATGGTGTTCAGTTAAGAAAGATGGATTTAAGTAAAATGGCAGGAGTTGATTTTTATATGTATGAATTAGATGGGCCAGTTAACCTTTATATCGACCAATTATATTTACAGTGATATTAATATCAATCACACTAATTAGCCGTTCTATTTTATTGGTTAAAACAACCTATTGCTTCGTTGGAAGTTTCGTAAAGAGAGCGGTCATTAAAGAATTAATATTTTTTAATTAATACTCTGAGAGATGATTAACGAAGTTAATCTTAGAAAGATCTTAATTTACGCCTTGAAATCAGTCATTTTTTCTGTGCAAATTAGAGTTCTTATGTAATGTGATTGCTATAATTTATTGTTCTAGCAACACAAACAAAAAGGGAGACTAATTAGTCTCTCTTTTTATTGATAACCGTTCAGCATATATTGTCAATCAATATATATTTTATTGAAGACTTTACAAAGGCCCGTATACTTTATCCGTTAAACGCACATGAACAGTGATTTCTTCACGATCATGATATAGATGCTTCGCTTGTAATTCATAATTGAATCCCGCTTCTTCAATCATATCCGTCAGTAATTTCAAATCATCAGTCGCTTCTTGATAACGTTGTTTCATTGGTAATTTAAGATTGAAAATAGCTTCTTTACACCAACCATCGATTAACCACTGCGCCATTAATTTAGCAACTCGTTTAGGCTTTTCAATCATGTCACACACTAACCAGTGAATATTTTTACGCTCAGGTTCAAACTTAAATCCATCTTCCATAAAGTGAGTGACTTGCCCTGTTTCCATCAAACTATCGGCCATTACACCATTATCAACACAACTTACAAACATACCACGTCGTACTAACTGATAAGTCCACCCGCCAGGACATGCGCCAAGATCAACCGCACGTAAACCTGAATGAGCACGTTCTTCTTGCGCTTCTTTGGTTAAAAAAGTCTGGAAAGCTTCGTCTAATTTAAGTGTTGATCGGCTAGGTGCTTCATTAGGAAAACGTAAACGAGTGATACCCATGTGCAATTCGCTACGATTTTTAGGGAGTGAATATCCAACATACGCTGTTTCATAATCCATGAAACAAACATGTGTGCGTCGTTTTTTTAGGTTTTCTTTGTTTGTTAGGTTATTGTGTTTTTTAAGGGCTTGTCTGAAAGGAACCGTAAATTTACGGCAAAATGTTAATAAGGGTTTGGTTTCATCGCCTTCAGGACATTCAACATAAACATCACCTGCCATTGGTAAGTTACGTGTAATGTCTAAAATAGGTGTAATTCTGTCATCTGCAGGTAAGTCTTCAAGCAGTGCGACCGCAACAATCATTTGCCGAGCAAAGATAAGTTGAGCAAAATTAATCTGCTCTGATAATGCCTCCACTTGTGTTGGCTCATAACAATGGTATAAAACAAAACCACTATTTTTAAGGGTTTTAATATAACCAAAAACTTCTAACTCACTCGCTTTAGCTTGAATTTCATTTGCACAGTCATTTTCAAAACCAGGGCGACAATATAACAGAATACCTAACATACAGACTTAAACCTTTATTTTCTTTGTGTAAATAGCATGGCAATAGCGACAAATAACCACGCGAGTATGAGTAATAAACCACCTAATGGAGTCACTAATACTAATAATTTTGAGCCTAAAAATACTAAGTAATATAGGCTACCGCTAAAACATACAGTACCCAATGTGAAGCAATATAAGCTAATGGTCAGTAACCGACTTGTAAACATTGAATTTAATAGTGATATTACTATTAGTGTGATGGCATGAAACAGCTGGTATTGTGCAGCAACTTGTACCTGAGAGACTTGCGCCGTATTTGCCCAAGTCGACAAACCGTGACTTGCATAAGCGCCAAACATAACCGCCGTTGCACCTAGTAAGGCAGCGATGGAGATAAAACAACGTGATTGTTTAGTTATCAGCAATGTTAATAACCTTATTTATTGCAGAACTTAGTAACCGTTTTTTAATAACAGTGACTTAGTCATTGCTATTAAGAAATTAATAGCAATTATGTAGAGTCGTCATTACCTAGTGACAATTGTTTGGCAACACTTGTCACTAGTCTTTATTCAGTATTAACTATTCAGTGACAATAGGCTCTAAGCTTTTTGCTAAGTCATCCATTTGTTTCATTTGCGTTAAGAATGGCACTAACTTATCTAATGGTAACGCACATGGGCCATCACATTTAGCATTAGCTGGATCTGGGTGAGACTCCAAGAATAACCCTGCAATACCCTGTGACATACCCGCTAAACCTAGTTGTACTACTTGGCTACGACGGCCATCAGCACTATCTAAACGCGCACCTGGTTTTTGAAGTGAATGTGTCACATCAAAAATAACTGGGTAACCTGTTTCTTTCATCGTACTGAAACCTAACATATCAACGACTAGATTGTTGTAACCGAAACAGCTACCTCGTTCACATAGGATAATTTTATCATTACCCGCTTCTTTAAATTTAGTGATGATATGTTGCATTTCATGTGGTGCTAAAAATTGTGCTTTTTTAACATTAATAACTGCATTAGTTTCAGCCATTGCTTGTACTAAATCAGTTTGACGACTTAAGAACGCAGGTAATTGAATAACATCTACAACTTCAGCAACTGGTTTTGCTTGGTACGGTTCATGTACGTCAGTTATAATTGGCACATTAAAAGTAGATTTAATGTCTTCAAAAATACGTAAACCTTCTTCTAAACCAGGTCCGCGGTAGCTGTTAATTGAAGAACGATTTGCTTTATCAAAAGATGCTTTAAATACATAGGGAATGTTCAGTTTAGAAGTAGCTTCAACATACGTTTCAACCATTTTCATCGCGAGATCACGAGATTCTAAAACATTCATCCCACCAAATAAAACAAATGGACGATCGTTTGCAACATCAATATTGCCTACTTTGATAATTTTCTGGCTCATCTTTACTCTCTTATTCGTTGGCAACCGTAGTTGTCAAAAAAGTTACTTAGTTTGTTTAATGAATAGTTTGAGCATTATGCTCATCATTCATTTGTTTAATTTGTCGTTTTAATAAATTAACGATTGGGTCTTCAGGACATTGCTCAATAAAATAAGTAAAATCATTGCACGCCAGCTGAAAACAATCTAATTGCTGAAACAAAAAACCACGATCCCTTACTTCAAAGGCATCTTCTGGGTCTAAACGTAATAAAATATCGCTACACAGTAATGCTAATTCAATATTTTCAGCTTGAATATAAGCTGCTTTTAATACGCTCACGTAACGTTTAATGATAGTTTCAGTACTATCCGCTTGCAACATATCAGGTGTTAAACGGGCATGGTTACCTAACTGACCACGTACCTTTAATTCTAGTTGTTGAGTATCAACAATATCACCATTAAAAGGGTCAATATAAACAGGTCCATTTTCTAACTCGACTTTAACAATAAAGCCACTTGGAAAACAGATACCAAAAGCACTGAAACCTGTCTCTTTTAACATCTCAATCAATAGAATACCTAAGCTAATAGGCACCCCTTTACGACGCGATAATACTTTTGATACTAATGCATTTTTAACTTTGAAAAATGCTTTCCAATCACCTTTAAAACCTTGATCGTGGTAAACACTGTTTAATAAAGTTTGTAGTTTATCTAAGTTTTGTTGCGTTTTATTTCTTACTTGAGACTTAACAATAATCAATTGTAAACGCATTGAATCTTGAAATTGTAAGATTGATTGTCCAGTAATTTCAGCTTCAGCCATACTGGCTAACTGTAAAAGAGAAAAAGCACTATAATCTATCGCTTCATGAATAATGCTCGTGTTAACAACGGGTTGTTCAACAACACCCAGTTCGTCTAATTCCACTGTCTACCCCACTAATAAAATGGCTTGTTTAGTGAATGCTAATTTAGCGATATACGCAAGCCAACCGAAAGCACCAATAAACGCTAACCATTGAATGTGTGTTTTGGTCTTAGTATTTAATGCCACTTGCACCATTGAGAAGTATGCAACAAAAGCGATCATTTTTTCTAATAACCAGTATCCACCTTCAGCAAAAGGGTTAAAGTGTAATAGCCCCATTAATGCTAAGCCAAGTAAAATAATTGCAACATTGGTATGTATATGTATTTTTTTAAATACGGCTTTTTGTGCATTAGCATGGCCTGATTTAAGCCAATAAAATCTGACTATAAACATGATGATAGCTAATAAAATGAATGTCATGTGGGTGTGTTTTAAAATTGAATACATGTTTGTCCTATTTATAAATAATAAATGCTTAGTGATAAGGTATTACTTACCTTTATGTTTAACTGGTTTGTCTTTAACTAATGCTTGTTTAACCAGTAATATCAAACCATTAATGTGATTGCTTGTTACAAGTTACGCTAAATGGCCTAAAGTAACACGATCATTTTTAGCATAATCTTGCTCTGTTTTTATATTAATAAAATCATTTTCTCGTAAAATTGCTTGCACTAAAGCACCTTGTTCAAAACCATGTTCAAAGAGTAAGCACCCTCCCTCTTTTAAATGATGTTTTGCTTGTTCACAAATATGGCGAATATCAGACAATCCTTGTTCATTAGCCACTAGCGCAGATAAAGGTTCAAAACGTACATCACCTTGTTTGAGATGCACATCGTTAGCATCAATATAAGGGGGATTGCTAACAATGATATCAAACTGACCATGCACATTTTCAAACCAGTTACTTTGATAAATGCTTACATTATGAAATTGTAAGCTATCACGGTTTTCAATCGCTAACTGAATGGCTTGCTCACTAAAGTCGACACCGGTACAAACGGCATTAGGTAATTCGCTTGCAAGTGCAAGAATAATTGCTCCAGTGCCCGTTCCAAGATCTAAAATATGCGCGTTAACAGTACTTTTAGTTAGCGCTATCTCAACTAATATTTCCGTATCAGGTCTTGGAATTAAGGTGCTGTTATTGACTTTCAGCGGTAAAGACCAAAATTCACGCTCTCCTGTTAAATGAGCAACAGGTTGACCATTAACGCGTTTTTCAATCAAACCTTCAAACTGTAATTTTTGTTGTGCACTTAAATCGCGTTCAGGCCAAGTTAGTAGATAAATGGTTTCTTTATCTAAAACAAAGGCCAATAACACCTGCGCATCTAATAAAGCAGAATCGCTATTAACTAGCGTATACTCTGCCCAGATTAACGCATCATCAATACGCAATTACAAGCCACCCTGTGCAAGTGCAGCTAATTTATCAGCTTGGTCTTCCTGTAAGATTGGATCGAGTAATGCCTCTAATTCACCTTCTAATACTTCATTTAGACGGTAGATAGTTAAGTTAATACGATGATCACTTACACGGCCTTGCGGATAGTTATAGGTTCTAATACGTTCACTTCGGTCACCACTGGCTACTAAGCTACGACGAATATCTTGCTCTTCAGCATTATTCTTTTCATCTTCTGCTTGTTGCAAACGTGCTTGTAGTACTGACATTGCTTGTGCACGGTTTTTATGCTGTGAACGCTGATCCTGACATTCAACCACTGTACCCGTTGGTACGTGTGTAATACGAATAGCAGAATCGGTTTTATTAACGTGCTGACCACCGGCACCAGAGGCACGGAAAGTATCCACTTTCAAATCAGCAGGATTAATTTTAATTGCTTCAGATTCTGGAATTTCAGGCATCACTACCACAGTACAAGCTGAAGTATGGATACGACCTTGAGATTCAGTTTCAGGCACACGTTGAACACGATGGCCGCCTGACTCAAATTTCATTAGACCGTAAGCACCATCGCCTTCAATTTGCATAATAACTTCTTTATAACCGCCTTGCTCACTGGCATTGCTAGTCATAATTGTCATGCGCCATTTTTTAGTATCGCAAAACTTGCTATACATACGGAATAAGTTACCCGCAAAGATAGCCGCTTCATCACCACCCGCACCCGCACGGATTTCAACAAAACAGTTACGATCATCATTTGGATCTTTTGGCAGTAATAAGATTTGTAATTCATCGGCTAACTTTTCAACAGCATTTTTAGCTTCAACCACTTCATCTTGCGCCATTTCACGCATATCTTCGTCGTCATCTTCTAGCATAAGCTCCGCTGCAGCTAAGTCTTCTTGCGCTGATTGGAATGCTTTAAACGACAGTACAACTTCTTCAAGTTGAGAATATTCTTTAGTTAATTCACGGTATTTTGTTTGGTTGCTAATAGTGTCAGGATCACCTAATAACGCTTGAACCTCTTCATAGCGTTCAACTAAAATCTCTAACTTTGCAACAATTGATGCTTTCATTTTTATCTCTTCTTATGAATAGGTAAATAGCCTAGCTATTCTTTTTGTGCTTATAATTCATCTGTTTGGCTTAAGCCTAATGTCAGTCTAAGTAGCGTTAAATCTTGCTCGTTACCGGTTTTGCTAACGGTAGTTAACGCTTGGCTTGGATGATGTATAAGCTTATTGGTCAACTTAAATGCTAATTCTTTTAATACTTTTTCAGTGTCATTGCCATTCGCTAATGAAGCAATAGCACGTTGTAATAATTCATCTCTTAATTGCTCACTATTTTGACGATACAATCTTATGCTTTCCACTGCTTTTAATGATTCTTGCCAAGCAATAAAATCATTAACACCTATTTCTATGATTTTCTCAGCTTCTATCGCAGCTTCAACTCGTGCTTGCTTATTCTCTTCAATAATACCTTGTAGATCATCGACGCTATAAAGGTAAGCATCGTTCAACTCTGAAACTTGTGGCTCTATATCTCGTGGAACCGCAATATCAATAAATAACATAGGTTGATGACGGCGATCTTTTAATGCACATTCGACCATGCCTTTACCAATGATTGGTAACTGACTCGCGGTAGATGAAATAATAATATCTGCTTTAGACAATTGATCTGGAATTTGCCCTAATGTAATTGCTTTTGCATCAAACTTGTCAACCAACTCAACAGCTCTAGCTAAGGTTCTGTTAGCAATGGTGATATTAGGCACTTCATGTTCGAGTAAATATTTACCTACCAATTCAATTGTTTCACCAGCACCAATTAATAGTACTCGGCTTTGTTTTAGATCACTGAATATTTGTCTTGCTAAACTCACTGCGGCAAAGGCAACTGAAATTGCATTTGCGCCGATTTGGGTATCTGTACGAACTTTTTTAGCCACTTTAAACGCATATTGAAACCACTTATTTAAGCTTTTATTGACGGCTTTAGCATGACTTGCGACAGCAAAAGCTTGCTTAATTTGGCCTAATATTTGTGGCTCACCTAATACTAATGAGTCTAACCCACAGGAAACCCGAAATAGATGGGAAATAGCTTGCTGATCTTGATAACAATAAAAGTTATCGTCAAAACTGCCTGCTTCTATATTGTGGAAGTCAGTCAGCCATCGCAAAAGTGAACTACTATCGTTCCCCTCAAAGTTGCAATAAATTTCACAGCGATTACATGTTGAGATGATTACCGCTTCTTTCACAAAGGGTTGCGCTAATAAATCGGTATAAGCAGTATTCAAAGAGTCAGGTGCAAAAGCAACTTGTTCTCTCAATTTTACTGGAGCAGTTTGATGATTAATTCCTAACGCAAATAATGGCATTTATATAATTCACAAAGACAAGAAAACGGATTAAAACAAAAGAGCTGAATTCTACGTAAATTTACGCTAAATTTAAAGCTAACTCTGTTTCTACGTAGTATTTAGTCTTAATTTTAAGCAATTAAGTGATAACTTCGCCCAATAAATCAGATTAACAAAATTTCTTCGCTAATATTTTTACTTGTTAGGCTTGCTTGGGTATTATCAGACACAGAATTTTTATCACCTAATTATTGATGAGCCCATGACTATTAAAAAAATACTTGCCTGCCTTGCTGTTACCTTCTCCCTTTCTGGTTGCTCTTTTTTATACGATACATTTGTATATCAAATTGATGTTGTACAAGGAAATTATATTGATAGTGAGAAATTAGCTGAAATAGAAATCGGTATGACTCAACAACAAATTATTTATGTATTAGGATCCCCAATGTTGATTGACCAGTTTGATTCGTCAAAATGGTATTATATTCGCTATATCAAACCAGGTGGCGAAGAAGTACAACAGTCAGAGATAATATTAACATTTGACGGTAATAAATTGATTGAGATAAGCAGTGACAATACATCTGAAGAAAATCCTTTAGTGAAAAGCCCTAAAGTCAAAAAAGAGCCAAATGAAGCAGCACAAACTAACGATACAAAAGTACCTTTGACTTCAGAATAAATAACAACATAAATTATTTTAAAAGGAGTGCCATTATCGCATTCCTTTTTTATTGCATTTTTTAGTTATACCAATGGAATTAAATAAGTGATCAGAGATTGCGCAGGAAAAATTAACACTAATAAGGCGTGAGTTGTAGGAGATAGTTGTTCTCACTTCAAAACTCACAACGCAGTTAGGGATGATTTTAACCAGCAAGAATGATCACCTTATTAATTCTTTTAGTATTATGGAAAACACCTCATCTATTTACCCTTCTATCCATCTATCTATTTAGTGCGCTAAATCACCTTTAATAACATAAGTTTATGGAGAATTGATCTAGCCCAAATTCCCTTCTAGTAATTTTTGCTTTTTATAAATCAAAGCTTATGATAAAAATTCCTTAAACAATAGAAGTGAATTAAAAGATGATTAAAAATTACTCTGATACTTTTTTAGAAGAAATGAAATTACTTGCTAAATTCCCTGAAACGTCTCAACTAGAAGGATTAAAAATTCATAAAGAAGCAGCACATTCAGTCATTCAAGCTGCTCAATCTCTATTTGATAAAGGTCTTATTTCCCAACATGACGGAGGATATTTAACTGATAGTGGGTTAGAGACCGCCGAGCATTTACGCCATGTCATCACCACTTTAAATTAAACTCGACTCCCTTATGGCAGTTGTTTTAATAGTAGTAAACGTTAAGATAAACAGAATAAATAAATGGTGAGCTCGATTATCTTTAAAGAGCTCACTGCGCCTCTATTTTACTTTAAGCACTTCAGTATTCTTCAACATGTTTAAATTTCTAACTTAATCAGCTTAATATTTCTATTACTCAGTTGAGTAAATAAGCTCAACAAGGTACATTCAGCGTTTCGATTCTGTAAAGGCTATTTTCTATGAAAGTTATTTCATTCAACATTAACGGGCTTCGTGCACGTCTTCATCAATTACAAGCAATCATCGACAAGCACCAACCAGATGTGATCGGTCTGCAAGAGATCAAAGTCCATAATGATGCTTTTCCAATTGAAGCAGTAGAAGCGATGGGTTATCACGTTTATTATCATGGTCAAAAAGCGCATTATGGCGTGGCTATGTTATGTAAACAAAAGCCGACTTCAGTACAGTATGGTTTCCCGACCGATAATGAAGATCATCAAAAACGCATGATCATGGTAACGGTAGATGATGAAGATGGGCAACCAGTTCATATTTTGAATGGTTACTTTCCACAGGGTGAAAATCAAACACATGAAACTAAATACCCTTATAAACGTCAATTCTATCAAGACCTGAACACTTATCTTAATGAAAACCACACGGCAGAAGAGCAAGTGATCGTGATGGGCGATATTAATATTTCTCCACTAGATTTAGATATCGGTATTGGTGAAGTTAATGCAAAACGCTGGTTACAAACTAAAAAATGTAGTTTCTTACCGGAAGAACGTGAATGGTTGGCAACATTAATGAGCTTTGGCTTCACCGATACATTCCGTTTATTGCACCCAGAAGAAAATGAAAAATTCAGTTGGTTTGATTATCGCTCTCGTGGTTTTGATGATAATCGAGGATTACGTATTGATGTCGTCTTAGCAACAGCATCATTAGCAGAGAAAACAGTAGAAGCGGACATTGATTACGAATTAAGAGGCATTGAAAAACCTTCAGATCACGCGCCAATCTGGACTGAATTCGCTTAATAGCCTTTGAAAGTGTACAAGAGAAGTAATGGGATTATTGAACCTAAAAGTTTAGTAAATGACGTTCAGTGTCACTAACCAATAAACATAATCATTACACTATCTAACCCAAAAAATTAAAAGGCTTGCTTACAATAGTAAACAAGCTTTTTTATTAATCCACTTTCTTATCACTACACATTTTTAAAACAATATTGATGACCAATTAAAGTTATACCAATGGAATTAAATAAGTGTTCAGAGATTGCTCAGGAAAAATTAACACTAATAAGGCGTGAGTTGTAGGAGATAGTTGTTCTCACTTCAAAACTCACAACGCAGTTAGGGGGGATTTTAACCTGCAAGAATGAGCACCTTATTAATTCTTTTGGTATTATAGCCATTAGTAGATGAAAAATAATAGTTACTCGCTATTTTAAATTTTTGGCCAGTTCAATAAACTACAATCAGTTAACGTGGATAGTTTAGCTTGGCAAGCCTCAGACAAAAACTCAGATCCTGTATCTGGTAACGCCATAAAATTAAAAGCTTGATCAGCATAGGTAAATTGAATTTGATACGCATGTAGATAGCCACGATCATAACGATAAGCTTCTTCAGCTGCATAGATAGGATCACCAATAATGGCACTGCCGACACTTTTTAATGCAACACGAATTTGATGTGTTTTTCCGGTTTTAGGTTTAACAACAAATAAACGTTTTCCCTCACCTAATGAATAACTAAAAAATTGAGTGATGGCTAAGTTATCTTGACCTCGCGTTAACTTCCACATCGAACGGCGTGACTTTTCCATTCCACCTTTAATTAAGCCTTGGCTCTTTTTAGGTTTTTTATCGGCAATTGCTACATAATATTTTTGAATTTGTTGAGTTCTAAATAATTCAGATAAACCATTTGCTACTTGCGATGACTTAGCCAGTAATAACAAGCCTGATGTCATTTTATCTAAACGATGTACGCTGAATAACTTTTGCTTTAAAAATTTTTCAACGGCAACAACAACACCAAACTCGCCATCTTCGCTGTGAAAATTAATTCCTGCATGTTTATTAATAACAACAAAGTCATCATTCTCTGCGATTAATGAAAAGTATGCATTTTTTGCTTCTATTTGTTCAAGCATGGTTAATTCCAATTATTAATATAAAAGACTGATCATAGATAGACGGTATTAAATAATGGCGAGGCATTACTTGATTCGTTATAGATCAGCTGGCGCATTTTGCGCTGCACTATAAGCTAAATTACTTAATAGTTGCGGTAGTATTCTTAATATTTCAACAGGTTCTGGTAGCTGTGCTAAAAGCTCTACATGTTGCTGATCTATATTTTCGGCAGGTGCTAATTTACTTAACAATAAAATAGTGGTTTGTAATATATTCTGAGTATTAAAATCTTGCTCAACCATTACCCAATGATCATTAAAAAGCTCAATAGCGACTAAAAATCCACTAGCAAACTGAATTGCATAATCCGATAATGTATCTTGCTCTGTTAGCCATTGTTGGCTGTTTAAATCATCTAATGGAATGGCTTGTTGATATAAATTTTGAATATTAGACACTAACGCTAACACTTGTTTTGCATATTCAGCAGCTTGCTGTTCATTATCGAAGCTAATATCCACTCCGTCTAACCATAAATAAGACAACCATTGTTCAAGGTCCACTAACTCAGGTAATGCTTGAACACTACATATAAATCCAAGTTGATAATAAGGTGCCTGCAAATTAGCAAATTGCTTATGATTTTCATTAAAAGAAATAAAATCTATAAATACATTATTTAGATGATCGGACATGATAAATCTCATTCTTGTGTGTTATAGCAATTACACTAATTAACTGATCTATTATTACTGGTTAAAAAAACTTATCGTTTCGTTGTAAGTTTCGTAAAGAGAACCACCATTAAAGCATTAATATCTTTTGGTTAATTTTCCGATAGACGATTAACAAAGTTAATCTTCGAAAGGCCTCAACTTACACCTTAAACGAAATCATTTTTTCTGCGTAAAATTTAAATCCCTTAATAAAGATAATTGTTATTAATAGAGGGTTGTTAGTCGTATACGATAATAATTGTTTGTAAAAATACTTAATGATCAAAATAGGTAACTCATTTTTATAAAGACAACAAAAACTAAACTATCACATACAAAAAAGCCTACCAAAAGGTAGGCTAAATCGAGTTATCTATTAACGATCTAATATAGAACGTCTGATAAGTCGTATAAATCTTGACGGAATGGTCGCTTCATTTCTGTCAAACATTCAACGATGTCATGGTCAACCATTTCACCGCTTTTAATGCCAACACAGCGTGCGCTTTTGCCTGCCATTAAAATATCAACAGCATAAGAACCCATACGACTTGCTAAAATACGGTCAAATGCCATTGGAGAACCACCACGTTGGATATGCCCCAATATTGTTGCACGTGTTTCACGTTTAGTTCTTTCTTGAATACGTTTAGCTAAAGCATTAACGTCAGTAATATGCTCTGTGATTGCAACAATCGCATGCTTTTTACCTTTCTCTTCACCTAATTGAATTTGTTTAATTAGCTTTTCTTCATCAAATTCTTTTTCAGGGACGATAACATATTCACTACCACCAGCAATCGCCGCCCATAGAGTTAAATCACCACAGTAACGTCCCATCATTTCAACAATTGAGATACGGTTATGTGAAGAAGATGTATCACGCAAACGGTCAACTGCATCTACGATTGTGTTTAAACAAGTCATAAAACCAATTGTAAAATCAGTGCCTGCAATATCGTTATCAATTGTGCCAGGAAGACCAATACATGGGTATCCCATTTCACTTAATTTCAAAGCACCCATATATGAACCATCACCACCGATAACGATTAATGCTTCAATACCGACTTTTTCTAATTGTTTAATGGCTTCTTTACGAACGCTTTCTTCTTTAAACTCAGGGAAACGAGCAGACCCTAGAAATGTACCGCCACGATTAATAACATCAGATACTGAGTGGCGATCTAATTGTTCAATTTTACCTTCATGTAATCCTGCAAAACCATCGTAGATACCAAATACTTCGACATCGTGTGATAGACAAGTTCGAACTACTGCTCGTACTGCACAATTCATACCAGGCGCATCGCCACCACTTGTTAGAACACCAATTTTTTTAATCACAATTTACCTCAACCAATTATACTAATTGACAAACATTATAAAATTTAATTATGACAGTTTGTGCATAACTTCAGATTACAATTATCGTCTATAAAATTAAAACTTTATTATTTTAACTCAAGTTAAATGCAGCTTTCTATAAGAAATATAGAAAGTAGATGACTAAACTGCATATCCACTTCATTAAAATAGCTATTATTTAATCACTGGTTTTTCATGTAAACAACCTATGACGCCTCGTTTAACAAGCATACAATAAGAGCCCGCTGTAGAATAACAATAATATTCATATTATGGTTAAAAAGCTATTTCTTTGCTGTTTTATTAATTTGGATCAGTTATCTTTTTTTATATTGTCACAAATTTGCAATAAATAAGCTTTAAGGTAACTGACAATTAAAAAGGAGAAGAAGATGAAAAATAAAAAGAAAACATTTAGAAATAAACATATTTGGTTTTCAGTTTGGAACCCAAAATCCACCCAATTAAGTCCTAAGTGTGATGCTGATTATCGCCCTATTCGCCAGTCAACTCGTTAAAAATATCTCAAACGGTTTATTAAAACCGTATCCCCCAATATGTCACATCAATTCTAAAACAAAAAAAGCAGGCGATTAAACCTGCTTTAAAATACTATCCAAAACTAATAGTTAAATTAACCTAACGTATCAGATGCCACCGCATATGATGGATCTTCAATCACATTCATTTCAACCAACACACCTGCTTTGTGTAATAACTTACGGCAATCTTTACTTAAATGACGAATATGTAATTTCTTACCTTCTTTTACATAACGTTCATTCAATACACTGATCGCTTCAATCGCAGAATGGTCAGCAACACGTGACTCAGCAAAATCAACAACAACATGTCGAGGATCATTCTTAACATCGAATAACTCTAAAAAGTTACTTACTGAACCGAAGAATAAAGGACCATTGATGCTATAAGACTTTTCAGTCGCTTCTTTGTTTTGGTCTATTTTAGCGTGGATATGGCGAGCATGTTCCCATGCAAATACTAATGCAGAAACAATCACACCTACAAATACAGCAATCGCAAGGTCGGTCACGACAGTCACCGCACTAACTAATACAATAACAAATGCATCTTTAACAGGCACGTTACGCATCATCTTGAATGAAGCCCATTCAAATGTGCCTAATACCACGATAAACATAACGCCTACTAAAGCCGCTAGCGGAACTATCTCAATTAAACCAGAAGCAAATAATATAAAGGCAAGTAATGCTAATGCAGCAGTAATACCAGATAGACGACCACGACCACCTGAATTGATGTTGATCATTGATTGACCAATCATCGCACAACCTCCCATACCGCCAAATACACCGTTAATCATGTTAGATGCACCTTGTGCAACACATTCTTTATTAGGACGACCACGCGTACCTGTCATTTCATCTACAACGGTTAATGTAAGTAATGATTCAATTAAACCAACTGCTGCTAGAATAAGTGAGTAAGGTAAAATGATTTGTAAGGTTTCTACTGTGAACGGAACAACTGGTAGAGAAAAAGTAGGTAATGTGCCTGCTATTGTTGCGTTTTCATCACCACTCATACTTTGTAGAAAATCTAAGACGGTGCGCGTATCTAATGCAGGTACAAAGTAAACTAATAAAGTAACCACTAAAATAGCCACTAAAGTAGACGGTACTGCATTAGTTAATTTTGGAAGAAAATGAATAATTGCCATGGTTAATGCAATGAGCCCTAACATAATGTACATCGCTTCGCCTTGAAGCCATGTCAAGTTGCCTGCTGCATCTTTAACTTTAAACTGCCCCAATTGCGCTAAGAAGATAATAATCGCTAAACCATTCACAAAACCTATCATTACCGAGTGCGGGACCATACGGATGAATTTTCCGAGATGAAATGCACCAAATAAAACCTGTAATAAACCAGCTAATAACACCGCTGCAAATAGATATTGAACGCCATGCTCACTTACCAATGCAACCATTACCACAGCCATAGCACCGGTTGCACCTGAAATCATACCAGGGCGACCACCGAATATAGCAGTCACTAAACCCACCATAAATGCAGCGTATAAACCAATCATTGGTTCTACTCCTGCGACGAAGGCAAAAGCCACCGCTTCAGGAACCAGTGCAAGTGCAACAGTTAAACCTGAAAGCACATCATTTTTAACACTGCTTTTATTAATTTGGGGGAATTCGAACACTGCTGTAGTTCCTTTTTAAGACGTAAAATATAGGGCGCGCATTATATCGCCCATTAAGGCTAACAGCAAAAAAAACACGATTTTAAATCAAAATGCCTGTTTCTGTTTCTATGCTTAAGTAAATGGTTAAGTAAATGGTTAAGGCTAAGCCACAATTTTTTTGATCGTTTCACTTTTAAGATGAATATCAATATATCGGCTTTGTTTTTTTTCTTTTAAAAAACTTAAGTCAACGACGACTAAACCATCAATGCAATGATTAAAATCAGGATCAATATTGAAGTCGACAAACTGTACCCCACCTTCATAACAAAGCTCAGTGTATTGTTTATATAAAGTCGGTACACTGACGCCCATATTATTCATCATGGTTTTTAGCTTCATGAAATCTTTTGCGTAATTATCACCGCTAAAATAAGTAAGTAACTCATTATCTAATTCATCCGATAATGAATAAGCGTTTTTTGCTATCGCTAAATACCCTTGTGCAGGAAAGTACAATTGATAAAAATACACTAAAAATACATGGGCTTTTTTGGGTAAAGAAGCGCTCAATGAAACAGGTCCAAATAAATAACGAATATCTTGGTTCATCGCTAAATAAGCACCTATACCTTGCCATAAATAATCCAAACTGCGTTTCCCCCAATAACGAGGCTGTACAAAACTTCGCCCAAGTTCAATGCCTCGCTCAAAGTAAGGTTGCATATCCGCTTGGTAATTAAATAGTTGTGCGCTATATAGGGCATTAACTCCTTGCTTTGATATTAAGCGAGAAGTTGTGGTAAATCGATATGCCCCTACTAATTCTAATTGTTCTTTATCCCATAGAATAATATGCATATAATCTAAATCGAATTTATCTAAATCACGTTTTTCACCAGTGCCTTCACCTACTGATCTAAAAGTTAGTTCTCTACATCGACCTAATTCTTTTAAAATAACGCCATGCTCTGGATTTTCTAATAAATAGATACTTTTACCATCAGAGGTAATCCCTAATAACTGACACTCTTTGATGGCATGTTTTAATTCAACTCTGGCAACTGGATGAGCAATGACCGTTTCAGTTTTAAAGTAACTTTGCTGCCCTTTCGCAACGCGATAAACTTCTTTTTGTAATAAATTAACTTTGACCTTAGTCGATAGTTGATTTTGGCCGTAACTACTAAAAGGAATTAACTTACCAATACTAACTTGAATACTTTGCTCATTATGTTTAAACATCTCTTTCACTAATAACAAACCAGCTAAAGGTTTATAAAACAATGAAGATGCATAAAAGGTCCAAGAATTTCTCGCTTTAATATGAATCGGTAATATCGGTGCTTTTGCTCGAGAAGCTATTTTTAAAAAGCCTTTTTGCCATGTGCAATCCTTAATACCTTTTGCGGTAAAACGGGAAACTTCACCAGCGGGGAAAATAATAATTGCACCGTCTGCTGATAAAAACTCATGAATATTAAGTAAGTCTTGTCTTGCAGTATTACCTGACATGTTATTCACAGGTAATAACACATTATGTAAGGGTTTTATTTCCATCAACAATTCGTTAGCGACTACCTTTACATCATTTCTTAGTTTTTTAACTAAATGTAATAAGGCTAAACCATCTAACGTGCCAATAGGATGATTTGCAATAATCACAACACGTCCCGTGACAGGAATACGTTCAATCTGCTTATCTACAGTGGTAAAGCTAAAATTAAAATAATCGAGTGTTTTCTCGATTAAATCAAATCCTTTCAAATTAGGATAACGCTCGGCAAACTGCAAAAACTCAGTTTCATGCAGTAGGTTTTTACACAATGAGCTTAACAACTTATGTTGTAATGAATTCTCTATTAGTTGCGGGAAATACTTCTTGAATACCTGCTGACTTGAAATCATTTTATTATCATCCTTTTATTCAGTTTAAAATAGAATAAGAACAATCGATGACAGCCAGATTACAAAAATAAGACCTATTGATGACGTTGTTAAGCAACCACACTGCATATTGAATAAAGTAATCGTTAAATGTTGAATGAATACAAGATTGAATAGCTGGGGCGAATAGAATTATTTAGAAGTTCCAACAAAAAAAGAATTATTAAAGGTTTGCTGAAGATAAATTCAAAACCCTTATGTAGATATTTTATAAGGGTTTTAAGTTTAGTTAGGCTAGCGTGCTTGTTACCATATTAGTTTGAAAACTCCGTTTCTACTTCCCATGCTTTTTGATGATATTGATATAAAGCATTAGTGCCAAGATAGTTAACTTTTATTTTATCTTTATTAATATAAAAATCTTTATTGAACACAAACGATCCGTTTAATAATGGTAATGTTAACCATTTAGTTGGCACCTCAATCTGTTTAAACTTAGCTAAACGTTGCGATGGGGTTTGTCCACTTTTGCTGCCAATAGTCCAACCCCATTCACCAAAAGACGGTACATTTTGATGATATTGTTCAGTGCTAAACCCTGCTTTTTGTAATGTTTTCCCTACTGAAATAAAAGCGGATTGAGCATGGAATGGTGAGGTAGATTGCACCACAATGACACCATCTCCACTTAATAAATGCTTCAAGCGGTAATAAAAATTCACACTATAAACTTTATTCAAATCAGGATGGCTAGGATCAGGTAAATCTACAATAATGGTATCAAAGCTTTGTTTTTTTGCTAACAAGCGATCAATAGCAATAAAAGCATCATCATTGATAACATGAACACCAGGTTGATTAAAACTGTCTTGTGTTAAGCGTTCAATTTTATCACTCAGATGAGGTGGTAAAAATGCTTCCGGTGTTTTAAATAACGCGATCAAGTTAGGATCTAAATCAATCAAGGTCACATGAGAAGGATTCCATTTTTGAACTTCTCTTAATGCTAAACCATCACCACCGCCAATAATTAAAATATTATCGTGGCGTGCAGAAGCTTGCATAGCAGGATGGACTAAAAACTCATGATAAATATGTTCATCAAGACTAGAGAATTGTAAGCGCCCATTAATATAAAAATTATAAATAGGTTCATAACCACCACCTAACAAACGCTCTGTAAATACCAGGTTTTGGTAAGGTGTTTGAGTTTGATAAACTACTTTGTCTAGATATAACATGTTTTGCATTTGCTTTTGCCAATGCCCGCCAGATACAAAAATGAGTACGATAAAGACTGCCAATATTAAATGGCCTACGATCAACTTAACTTTGTGACGTAAATATTGTTTAAAGCGAACTAAAAAGATAAAACCAGCAATTAAGTTTAGTGACGCTGTTAATGCTGCTGCTTGGCTAATTTCAATATTTAGCATAAACAGTACCCATATAGCGGCACCTACACCTGCCCCTATATAATCTGCACCATATATAGTCCCTGCATTATGTGCCAAATGATGACCGTAAATGGTTTCACGAATACGTGCAATTAAAGGAATTTCCATACCAATAAGGAAGCCCAAAATAAAGGCGAATAAATAAGGTAAATTAATACTAAGCCAAGTGATGCTGGCTAAAAAGTCACCTTTGATTAAAACATCATTTGGTATCTGATAAGTATCAGCAATGATTTGCGGTAAGGTTTGACTAAATCCGATCACAGAAGCAATGAATAAAGTCGCACTACAACCGATTAATGCCACGGTTAACTCTAAAATGACAAAACCTTGAAAGGCATCTTTGATTTTTTTAGCAGCAAATGCCCCTAAGCCCATAGAGACAATCATAATACCAATAATGGCATAGATAACAGTTTCCACACTGCCTAAAATACGTGCTGAATAATGAGAGAGAAGGTACTCATAAATTAAACCACAACAAGCTAATGTTGCCATGATTAAAATTAATAAAGCATCATCGATCACTAGTTTGATTTTTTTACTATTAAGTGAGTTTGATTGCATTGCTTGTTATTCGCTTATAAAAAAAGCCATCTAATAGATGGCTTAATAGGTTCGGACGATATGAGATTTTTAAATTAAGACATCAAGCCCATCAATAGCAATGCAATCGAGAATGATGTTGCTAATTCAATTGTTGCAATACCAACATTTTGTTGATCTTCAACCTCTTCACGGCGATTAATCCCCCATAAAACAAGAAACTTAGCAATCGCTGTAAGAACCGTTAATAAAGCCATTAAAATAATACTAATAACTACCCATTGAGCAATACCAAGCCATAATGCATTTGCATCAAAAATGATAAAGTAACTAGCAGCCGTTACCGACATAGCCGTGGAAATTAAGTAACCGCTGTAACGTAACGATAATGCAATGTGTTCATTAACCAATGCAGTTTGGAAAGAAATACCGTTATTTTTTGCATATTTCCATTCAAAAAGACGAGTAATAATGACTAACATAACTTGTGAAACAATCCATGCTGCGATCAAAGCAATAAAGGTATCTACAGTTAATCCATCAACCCACATAATGGCAGCACGTACAACAATTGCAGTGGCAATAACTGAAGCGGCATCAACCAGTGCAACAGCAATGTTACGGTCTAAAATTAACTCTTGTTTATTAAAATCAGGTAACGCAAATTTGTCATGAATATAACGTCCTGCTTTAATTAAAATTAAACCTGCTAAACCGTAGCTAAGCATACCAATAAACTCTATTTGGTATGATCCTGCTAGTTCACCAGTGATCGCACCACTTAACGCAATACCCATTGCTGCCACACCACCAGCCATACTGATGCCATAAGCAAAGTTATCTTTTTTTGCTAATTCATCAGCAGTATCAACTTTACCAATCATACCCATCGCATAACGAATACAGCCTAATAATAAGATAGCCACTGCCATATCAATTGCTAAATAACCTATCAGCGATCCACTGAGATCTAACGTTGTGATTAATTCATTCATATTACTATCCTATTTACCGCGTCTAACGCCACGTGAAGTGGTCGATGTGCTATTTCTGAAACTACTCGATGATGCTTTCTGTTTAGAGTAACTGGATTTCCCTGAAAAACTTGGTGCACGTTGTGCCTGCTTACTCGCAGTAGACATACTACTAGCGCCGGTTTTAGATTTGGCGTAAGGGCTATTAAAGCTTCCTTTATTACCAAACTTTTTCTTCGTGCGTTGTGCTAAATCATCTTGAGATTTCTTTTGTTGCGGTGAAGTATAACGATTACGACCCACATCATTGTAGTAACTATAGTCTCGACGAGAAGACCAACGATCATAACCAATTTGACGAGGTGAAATGGCAGAAAATAAAGTATAAGCGGCATACCACTGCCAAAATGAACCACCACTACTGTTTGATTGCCATTGACCGTAACCAGGATTACCCACTAGCTGACTACCAGCACCATTACTTTCAGCGCCATTTGCTTGTAAGCTTTGGGCTTGGCTAATTGCATTAACTCGAGCCAATTCACCATCAGACATATCGGCAATAACATTGATAGGATCCGACAAAGCATCGCTATATAAATTTGGGTCAGAAGCTTCAACTAACGTTTCACTTTCGTAAAGTTGTGCTTCGATATCGCCTAATACATCAGGTCTCGATTTTAAAGTCGATAGACGATCAGTTAACGAACGGTACATAGGACCATTACGAGTGGCATCTTTAGACAGCTCAGTTAGCAATGGACTAAGGTCGGGTTTTTCTTTAGCTAATAACGTTGCATATTGCTGCAAGATAATCGCATTACGAATACGATCTGTATCTAAGTTACTACCTAAGTTTTCAATTAAATAATCGGCTGTTTTAATATTTGCTTGCAGTCGATCTGCACGGTCATCGCCACAGGCAACAAGCAACAAACTAAAACAACAGATAAGAAAAATGCGCATATGCTTTATAATTCCTTACTGTTAAGCGTTCTATCAGACAATACTTTAATGACACGTTGTAAGTCATCAGCTGTATCAACACCTGCCGGCGGTAATTCACAGGCAATATCAACATGTATTTTGTAACCATGCCACAATACACGTAATTGCTCTAATTTCTCTATCATTTCTAAAGGTGATACAGATAATTGTGCGTATTGTTTTAAAAAGCTAACACGGTAGGCATAAATGCCAATATGACGTTGTAAATGTTGCAAATTAACATTTTTTGCTTGTTGGTTTTTTGCAGTGAAATTATCGCGATCCCAAGGTGTTGTCGCACGGCTAAAATATAAAGCGAGTTTATTTTTATCTGTAACAACTTTAACTGCATTAATATTAAATGCATCTTCTTGATCAGTAATAGGGGCACTTAATGTGGCAACACTCGCTTGTTCATTAGCAAATAGATTATTGGCGACTTGCTTTATTACACTTGGTGGAATTAAAGGCTCATCGCCCTGCACATTAACGATTATTTCATCGTCTGCAAATTGATAGATAGTGCAAACTTCAGCCAACCTGTCTGTACCTGATTCATGATTTTTAGATGTTAAACAGACATCAATATTATTTAAGTCTTTTAAAACGTCAACAATACGTTGATCATCAGTGGCCACAATGACTTGTTTAGCACCACTTTTTAATGCTTGCTCTGCAACACGTTCAATCATGGTTTTACCCAAAATATCAGCCAATGGTTTTGCTGGTAATCGGGTAGATTGGTACCGTGCCGGAATAACTACAATAAATGACATAACTATCTCTCGTCTGCACTCAGTTTACGTGCTTCAACTTGTAACAATGCTGGAATGCCATCTCTCACAGGATAAGCTAAATGGTCAAATTTACAGATCAGTTCATTATCAGCTTTGTTATAAGCTAATTTACCTTTGCATATTGGGCAGGCAATGATATCCAATAGTTTAATATCTAACATTTTGATTCCTTAATCTGTTTTAATTTTTCTAAAAATGGTTGAGTAAATGTATCCGGTAATTGTCCATCAATCGGTAAATACCACCAATTAGGTTGTGCAAAGCCGGTACATTTTACTGCATCTTTTTCTGTCATTAATAGCGGTATCGTTGTTTCAAATTGCTTAAAATCATCTTCTGTATAAGCATGATGATCTGCAAATGCGATCTTTTTTTGTAATATGAAGTTTTGTTTTATGAGTGTATCAAAAAAGCGCGGAGGGTAACCTATTGCAGCACACGCATTGACTGATTGAGTAGATTGAAGTGTTAATATATCAGCTTGACCATCGACTCTTTTACATTCTGAGGGCAGTAATAACATAGTAAATTCACCAACATAATTTTCACCATTATTAATAATATAATCTACAGTTTTTAAACGACTGACCGGCTCTCTAAGAGGTCCCATCGGCATAATATGTTGATTACCATAACGTCGTTTACCGTCTACAACCACAATTTCAATATCGCGTTGTAATGCATAATGTTGAAGTCCATCATCGGTAATAATGACATCAACGTCACACTGTTCAGCTAAATAAGTAGCTGCATTGGAACGAACCGGATCAACGACGACAGGAATATTTAAACGTTTATAAATTAAAACAGGTTCATCACCAGCTTCTTTTCCAATAGTATCTTGCCCGACTAACAATGGATAGGCTCCTGACTTTCCACCATAACCACGGCTAACTACACCCGGTTTATAACCTTGTTTAATTAACAACTCACATAGGCTAATTACAAAGGGTGTTTTACCATTACCGCCCACCGAAATATTGCCAACAACGACTACAGGCAACGGACTTTGATAGCTTTTTAACCACCCTTTTTTATAGGCATAACAACGTACAGCACTAATACATTGCATGGCTAAAGCCAATGGGAATAACAACCACGCCCACCAACGAGTTGATTGATACCAAAATGGCATTACAACTCTCCTGATGCTTGCATCTGACTCAAGCTATGATAGATTTTTCCTTCAGTGATTAATTCAGCATGTGTGCCATGTTCAACGACTTGCCCTTGATCAATCACTAATATCTGGTCAGCATGTTCAATAGTGGATAAACGATGCGCAATCACAATTGACGTTCTATTTTTTTGTAACTCATCTAATGCGGCTTGAATATGACGTTCAGATTCAGTATCCAGTGCCGAAGTTGCTTCGTCTAAAATTAAAATAGGTGCATCGCGTAATAAGGCACGTGCAATCGCTAAACGTTGGCGCTGGCCGCCCGATAACATTGCCCCATTTTCGCCAATAATAGTGTTTAATCCTTCAGGAAACCCTTCAATAAACTCCATTGCATGTGCGGTGGTAGCAGCATCAATAATATCTTGTTCCGTAAACTTTCCTTCACTAGCATAAGCAATATTATTAGCGATAGTATCGTTAAATAAATGTACATTTTGCGACACAATGGCCACTTGGTTACGTAATGAACTTAAACGGTACTCTTCAATATTTTTACCATCTAATCTAATTTCACCTGAATCAATATCATAAAAACGTGTGAGTAAGTTCGCGATAGTTGATTTACCGCTGCCTGATCGTCCTACTAAGGCTATTGATTGACCTTCTTTTACTTCAAAACTCACTTTATTTAACGCTGGCTTTTCAGCAGTAGGATAAGTAAAGATAATATTATCGATACTAATATTACCTTTCACACGTTCAACTTCATATTCGCCGTCATCTTTCGCTTTTGTCATGTCTAACATATCAAATAGGCTATGACTGGCAGAAATACCTTTTTGAATTTCGTTATTCACTTGAGTAACGTTTTTAATGGGTTTCATCAATGCCAACATTGAACTAATAATAACCACAAAAGTGCCCGACGATAACGTGTCCATAATTTGAGGAAAAGTCGCTAAATAAAGAACAAAAGCTAACGCAAAAGAAGCAATGGTTTGTATTACAGGTACGCTGATAGCATTTGCACTCGCCATTTTCATATTCTGTGTACGTACGGTATTACTGACTCGACGAAACTTTTCATTCTCAACGTTTTGCCCACCAAACATGAGTACTTCTTTATGGCCTTTGAGCATTTGTTCAGACGACGTTGTCACTAACCCCATAGCATTCTGTAAATTTTTACTGATTTTTCTAAAGCGCTTACTCACAATACTAATCGCAATACCAACAATAGGAGCAATCACAAAAAAGACTAATGATAATTGCCAACTTTGATAAAACATCAATGAAACTAAACCAATAACCGTTGCACCTTCACGAAATATTTTAACTAAAGCATTACTAGCTGCATTTGAGACTTGACTTGCGTCATAGGTTATTTTTGATAACAAATCACCCGTATTGGTTTTATCGAAGAAAGAGATCGGTAACAATATCAATTGTGCAAACAACTGACGCTGTAACTTCATTACTACATGTGTGCCTACCCAAGCCATACAATACGAACTTAAGAATGCTGACACACCACGAAGGGCAATGATGATCACTACAAAATACGGCATCATTTCAAGTACAGAGGGATCTTTACCAGTAAAACCATTATCAATTAATGGTTTTAATGACCAAATAAGTGTCATATCAACCAGAGCATAGCCAATCATACCGACTATGCCGCCAAATAATGCGAGTTTAAATTCTTTCACATAACTAACTAAGCGCTTTAATACAGCCCAGCCGTTGTCTTTTTTATTTTTCATGAATACACCAAATAATAGATTTAGAATGCAAGATGGCGATGATACCAATAAGCAGCGAGATCTTCTCTATAAGTTTTTACGTCAATATGCTGATTTTCCACATTAAAGCGAATAAATCCAGTATTTGCGGTTGTTAAATGCTCAACATTGAGTAATTGATAGCGCTCAACCACCGATAAAATGGGGAAATTCCATCGATTTTTGTAACCTGCAGAAAAAACTACCCATTGTGGTTCGACTTGTTGAATAAAAGCCTGACTGGAGGATGTTTTGCTACCGTGATGAGGCGCAATTAAAATATCAGCCTTTAACTCCGATTTATTTTTATATTGACTGACATGCTCATTCACCAACTTTTGCTCTACCACTTTACTAATATCTCCCGTGAGTAAAACACTTTTATTACCATCACTGATTTTTATTACGCAAGAATTATCATTGTTATTTTTACCCACCTTCGAAGGAGAAAGAACCTTCAACGTTAGTTTGCCTAATCTAAAAGACTGCCCTGCTAAACATTGTTTGTATTTTTGAGAATTCCCTTTATTTTTTATTCGTTCATTATTCATTAATGCAGCTTCACCAACGTAGGTCTCTTTTATATGTAGTTTCTGCTGTATTGCGAACATTCCTCCTGCATGATCATTATCACTATGGCTAATAAATAAATAATCTAACTCATTTATTCCACGTGCATTCAAATAAGGTAAAATAGTTGAATTAGCAACAGCATAATCAGAGGAATAGCTTGGTCCTGTGTCAAACAATAAAACTTCCCCTTCACTTTTAACTAATATCGCTAAGCCTTGACCAACATCAAACACCTCAACCTGCCATGTATGTTTTTCATCCCATGCAAATTCCGCCATTCTAAGAATAATAAAGCCAATGTAAGTAAAGGTAACAAGAACCAATAACATAGGCTTAATAATAAAAAATCGTTTTAATAAAAATAATAAACATAATAATAAAACAAACAACCCGACACTTAATATCAGTGAAATAGTGAAATCTGAGATCGATAAGTAACCCACCGTGAATTGACTTGCATAGGTTAAGAAATTTTCTAATAAATAGTTACTAACATTTAATAACCACCTACCGACAGGTTCAATAATCACCAACATCAAACTGCCTAATAAAGTAAGTGGAATAATCAACCAAGAGAAAAGCGGGATAGCAATTAAATTAATGACCAAAGAAAAAAGGCTAATAGCTGAAAAATTAACAAGTTGAATGGGCAACATAAACAAGGTTAATACAAGCTGTAACAAAACTAACCCTTTAACCAATGCCATCGTATTTTGTAGAAGTACTTTCCACCAAGGTAACTCTTGGTTATTTATGTTATTCGTTCGATGCATCACCCAAATGAACACAAGAATGCTACTCATCGCAACAAATGAAAGCCATAAACTACTACTTAAAATAGCTAAAGGATCGAACAACAACATTAACCAAAAACACAGCACTAATAGATCTAACAAACTAACTTTTCGTTTGCTAGATAACATCAACACACCTAAAAACAACATGAGTAATGCACGCTGAGTGGGTAAGGAGAAGCCCGATATATAGCCGTAACCAATACAAACAAAGAACCCTAACCCATTAACTAAACGCCAGGAAAACCAACCTAATAGTCTGCCCGGTAATAACCTTTTCAATAATCCATTGAATATTACAAAAGAGAAAACAAACAACAAACCAATATGTAACCCAGATATCGCAAACAAATGAGCAATACCTAGTTCTTTAATCGTATTTTTATCAGTCATACTCATTAAGCTTTTATCCGCAAAAATAAGTGCTACAAGCGATCCTTGTTGTGACATAGAATCAGTCACTTGCAATACTTTTTGATATAATTTAGCGCGTAATGATATGTGGGGATTTATTACATTAAGGTGCTCTTTAATGCTGGCAATATAAGCAATGTGTTGTGAGTACCGCCACTTTTGTCGATCAAAACCAGAGGGATTTGCATTTCCTTGTAATGCTTTTAATCTCACTTTAAATTGGTGTACTTGCCCTGCTTGCACTTGCAAAGAAGGTCTAAACCAACGCATCTCAATTAATGGGCAGAAATCGCAAGTTTGATCATTGAATGCAGTAATACGAGCAACAAAATAACCACTATTTTTTGTATTGATTAATGATTTAATATGCACTGTTATGTTATTGTCCTTAGCAGCAAGTGCATCAGGTATAAAATTAACAGATAATTTATGATTATTATTATTTAATAAATATTTGTTTTGAGCGATACTACTCGAATTCACGAGTGCTACAGACCCTCCTAAGAAAGTCATGTATACGAAGGAACTGAAATACAGTGCAGTTAATGGAATAACGGTTAAATATCGCCATCTTGGCCAGCACATGAAAACAAAAATAACCAACGCACAACTAAACATGCCACTAGTATCTAATAACTGTGGCCAATAAAGTGTGGTAATAAAAGTAACAATAGACAACCATATTGTTATGCGCATTTTTTCCCGTTTGAGTAGATAAAGCTTAATTATATGCCAAAAAAATTTATTAAACGTTTTACCCCTAATCCAGAGAAATTAAAAGCTCACCCGCATTTAAAACGTTTTGGGTCTAAATTACTAAACCCTAATCTATGGCACTTAAATAGACGAGGCGCAGCTGGAGCAGTCGCCGTGGGTTTATTTTGTGCTTGGATGCCTATGCCATTTCAAATGGTATTAGCAGCATTTTTAGCTATGTTTTTTTCTGTTAATCTTCCAATATCAGTGGCACTCGTATGGGTTTCCAACCCGATTACTATGCCTCCATTATTCTATGGCGCTTATCGCTTAGGTGCTTTTGTTCTTCAAGAACCACTATTAGATTTCCATTTTAAACTTTCATACCACTGGATAGTCAATGCATTTGAAACCATTGCTCCACCATTGTTTGTTGGTTGTTTAATCATTGGTAGCCTTTGTGCCTTTTTAGGTTATTGGGGAGCGATGTTATTTTGGCGTTATAGCTCAATTCAAAAATGGAAAAAGCGTAAATATTATAAAAAGCGCTAATAACTCTAGAGCAGTATCAACAAAATAGACAAATAATAGATAGAAAATAGATAAATAATTCGAATTTAAACAGGATTTACTTTACCCTGTTGATAGTTAAAACAATTTCATTCAATGTGTGAAAGTGTCGCTCATTGTTAATAACACTATTTGATAATATGGATATTTCATGAAAATACGTCAACAACTCATATCAGCATTAGTATTAAGTACTTTTTCAATACCGGTATTGGCCGAAAGATTAATTAGCGCAGAACCGTATAATAATGATTATGTCACTGTTACTGGATTTTTAGGTTCACGTTTAGACATCGATTTTGATGATGGGACTGGTGAAAATGATCCAGGTGATGGTCTTCATTTTTCACAAGCGATTGCGTTAAATTGGAATTACAAAGAAAACTCAGAAGGTGAATTACTGTTTTCTAATAGTTTACGTACCGATGGCGATCAAGATATCTATGTTCAATATTTACATGTAGGTGGCCGTATTTTATTTACTAATACGACACCATTTTCAACGAGTATTGCATTAGGCCTTGGTGGAACTTACATCAATCCAACAGGTGATACATACGAGTCTAATCTTGCATTTTCTGCAAGTATGGCAGCAGGTATTCGTTACCAATTCACAGATCAACTTGCTTTACGTAGTGACTTAAGAGTATATGCAACTTTACTACGTGAAGGACATAGTGAATCTTTCTGTAGTGGTGATGACTGTTCTGATGGTTACCTAATAGAAGGTGAAATCTTAACGGGTATAGAATACAAATTTTAAGATTGGACTTAGCGCCTAATTCACTAAAAAACTAAATAAACCTTTTACATTGTTAAATATAAATCATTCGTTAAGACTGAAAATGTAAAAGGTTTCATACAATATATACGCCTCTATCCCAGCTGATTTAACTTCCACAATAAATTCTTTAATACAGTTTTAGCAATTTCTTAGCTCATCAAATTTATACTGATTACATTAAATATGTTACCTAAATTTTGCGCTGGAAAAACAGTTTAATCCAAGGCGTAAATGGCGGTTCTCTTTACGAAACTTACAACTAAGAAATCAATTGTTTTAACAAGTAAAATAGATCAGTTAATTGGTGTGATTGTTAAATTTAGTGTAATTGGTAGATTGGTATTATTTAATCTATTCAGTCTAAATTATATCGGACTTAAGCTAATCACCCCTTACTCTACGCTGTTTTTAAGGCAGACTTTTTAATAATAATAAATATTATTGATCAAAAAAGCCTTTCTAACAGTATTAGAAAGGCTTAAAGGAAAGACTCTATAAGCGAGTATAAGTAGTGTTTATAAGGTCATTTATTGAGCTAAAGCCTTAGTCACTTTTTCGTATAAATCAACGGCCAAATCAGGCAGTGCTAATAAACGATTTAACTCAGCTTTGATCAATTTAATACGCACCTGATCTAAGTTTTTAAATTGAATTAACGGCGTTATTAAACGTGAAGCCACTTGTGGGTTTTGGCTATTCAATTTGATTAATTGATCCGTAAGGAAAGCATAACCACTTCCGTCAACATTATGGAAACGGTAAGTATTTGTCTGAGCAAACGCCCCTACTAATGAACGCAAACGATTAGGATTACTAAAATCAAAACTACGATGATTAAATAATGCGTCAATGTTATCTAACACATTATCAGAAGGCATACTAGCTTGTAACACAAACCACTTATCCATCACTAAACCATTTTCAAACCACTTATCATCAAAAGCTTGCATTACAGCAGCACGACAAGGTAATAAACCACTGTTTGCAGCATTTAAAGCACCAAGATAATCCGTCATGTTATTACATGATGCAATCTGTGCTAATACGTATTCATCGGCCACTTTTTTATCAACACGAGCAATGAACGATAATGCACTGTTTTTAAGTTTACGTTTAGCAATATCATCGATATTTGGTTGATAAGCTTTAAGTTGATTATGGCGCAAATAGGTATCAACAAATAATTCATGTAATTTGATCGCAATTTCTTTTAACATGAAATCACGCGCATTATGAATAGCATCAATATCGACTTGCTCAAATAATTCACGAGCACCATTTTCACTAGTGAAAGCAAACATATCAGCCACTAAAGATGGATCTAATGTTTCGCTGACTAATACTGACTTAAAACCATCAATGAAAATATCTGGTAATGACAATGCCGCACCACTTTGCAACGCTTTTACATTCTTAACTAAATATTTGTTAAATAGCGTTTGCCCTGCATCCCAACGAGAAAACTCATCACTAGCAAAACTCATAATATCCAACAACTGCTCATCAGTGTATGCGTATTGATATTTAACAGGTGCTGAGAAACCACGGAATAAACATGGTACTGGTTTACTTTGAATATGCTTGAATACAAAGGTTTGTTCTTTTTGTGTCAAACTTAATACACGATGCTTCTTACCTTCTAATAACTCAAGAGAATTGCCATTACTGTCTAACAATTCAATATCAATAGGAATATGTAACGGTAATTTTTTCTTTTGGTCAGCTGTTGGTAAGGTTTTTTGTTTAAAAGTGATTTGATAAGTCTGATTAGCACTATCGTAATGGTCGGTCACATAAACCTGTGGTGTGCCCGATTGAGAATACCAACGTTTAAATAACGTTAAATCGATTTCGCTTGCATCTTGCATCGCAGCGACAAAGTCGTCACAAGTCACTGCTTGACCATCATGACGTTGTACATAAAGTTGCATGCCTTTTTGAAACTTCTCTTCACCTAGTAAAGTGTGCAACATTCGAATAACTTCTGAACCTTTTTCATACACAGTCAAGGTATAAAAATTATTCATTTCCATCACACTTTCAGGACGAATAGGATGCGACATTGGACCTGCATCTTCAGCAAACTGATGATCACGCATAGTCATCACATTGGCGATACGGTTAACACTACGGCTACCCAAGTCTGAGCTAAACTCTTGATCTCGGAATACCGTTAAACCTTCTTTCAAACTTAACTGGAACCAATCACGACAGGTAATTCGGTTGCCAGTCCAGTTATGGAAGTATTCATGGCCAATAACCGCTTCAACACCTAAATAATCTTGGTCTGTTGCACTTTGCTGATTCGCTAATACAAATTTAGAATTAAAGACATTTAACCCTTTATTTTCCATCGCGCCCATATTGAAGAAATCAACGGCAACAATCATGTAGATATCTAAATCGTATTCTAAGTTAAAACGCTCTTCATCCCACTGCATGGAATTTTTAAGCGAAAGCATCGCATGCTGCGTTTTATCTAAATTACCTTTATCAACAAAAATAGCTAACTTAACATCACGCCCACTTTTGGTCATAAAGTTGTCTTCAACTAGATCAAAATCACCTGCGACTAACGCAAACAAGTAAGCAGGTTTAGGGAAAGGGTCAACCCATTTTACAAAGTGTCGACCACTGTCTAAATCACCTTGATCAATTTGGTTACCATTCGATAATAAGTAAGGGTAAAGAGCTTTGTCTGCAATCACTTTAGTACTGAATTTAGCCAATACATCAGGACGGTCAAGATAGTAAGTGATACGACGGAAACCTTCCGCTTCACATTGTGTACAGAATGCTTCACCAGACTTGTATAAACCTTCAAATGCGTGGTTTTTAGCAGGATCAATTTCAGTATTAATTTCTAATTTGAATGACGCAGGTAAATGGTTAATAACAATGCCATCTTCTACTAATTCAAAATCTACATAATTAACACCATCAACTAAAATAGACACTAAATTTAATGCTTCACCAAACAAAAATAATGGCGTGACTTCTTTACTAACACGCTGGACTTGGGAAATAGCTTGTACTTTTGTTTGATGGTCAAACAAGTCAAACTCAAGATCAATGGTTGAAATCGTATAATCTGATGGGCGGTAATCGCTAAGGTGTTTTTCTTGTGGATTTCTTTCAATAACTTCTTCTAGGAGAGAGTCTGAATTGCTCATTATTTTTGCACTCTTAAATCAGGAAAATTAATACTGTTAATATACAAGAAGGCTCAATAATTACTATGTCTTATTTGCATAAAACCTCGACACTTATTGATATTAACAATAATTTTTTAAGATCATGGGTTTTATAACATGATCATTATTATCATTGTGGTTTACAGCATAATAATCATTACGATTGAGGTTATGATTATTATGCTTATCATTATTTGAACTTCAGACTGATGGCATTTTTTTTAGTTCCATATGCATATTAATAATACCCTCTTCAATATCTCGTTCAATACTAAAACCTAGCTTTTTGGCTAACATAGCCATCCCCGTATTACTGAGCATAGTCATACCAGCAAGGTATTGGGTGCCTTTATTTTTCTGGTAGCTTATTAGCTTTTTCAATAAAATAGATCCTAATCCAAGCCCTTGTAACTCTGCACTCACTATCATGCCAAATTCAGCTTCTATATTATCCGGATCGGTCGATGCACGAATAATCGCTAATATTTCTTGTTCTTCATTTTGTTGATCAATTCGTATCGCAATAAAAGCCATTTCACGTTCGTAATCTATTTGCGTCAACATAGCCATCTCTTCGTGTGTCATTGACCCACGTTGAGAAAAATAACGTTTATATCGATCCTCTTTACTTAAACCATTATCAAATACATGATGCCTTGCTTCATCTTCTGCAATGATGGGACGTAGTAATATCCTAATACCGTTTTTTAATGTGACATTTTCTTCTAATTGCTTTGGATATGGGCTAATAGCAAAACGACAAGGTAAATTTAAATCACTTGGAATCAACGTTACTTGGCTATCAACAATCGTCACATCTTTACCGGAAACTAACACTGGATTTAAATCTAAATCATTAATTTGTGGATTATCTAATAACATTTGTGACAGTTGCGTCAGCATCAAACACACGGCTTGCATATCAAAGTCTTTGGCATGCTGTTTGACTTTGATTTTCTTATCTTTAATACCTTGAATTACAAGGTATCTTGCTAATGCCATGTTGAGAGGAGGTAAAGCGACGACAGCATTTTCTAATGTTGTTTGTAAGTCACGTCCATCACTGTCTTGAGAAATCGCAATAACAGGGCCAAAAATAGCATCTTGCTTAATCATCACGCGTAATTCTAAGGCTAAACCCGATGCGACCATTTTCTGCAATGTAAACCCAGTCAATTCAGCATCAGGTAATGCAGTTTTAACTCGGTCGGTAATTGATCTTAATGCAGAGTCGAGTTCACGTGCGTTATTAATGTTCAACATCACACCATGTACTTGAGATTTGAATTGAATATTCGGAGAGTTGATTTTAACCGCTAATGGATAGCCAATGATCTTGGCTTTTTCAATCGCTTCAGTGATATCTAAAGCAATATGGGTATCAATCGTATTGAGGTGGTAAGCATCTAATAAAGGCTTAGTGCAGTATGTGCTTAACTTAACTGATTTATCTAACTCAAAATCACCGCGTTCAATGAGATTTTGTTGAATATACTCAGCTGCTGCTTGAGCATCATAAACAAGATGGTCAGGTAAACTAGTTGGCGTTTCCATTAATAATTTTTTATTACGGCGATATTGAACCAAATGCATAAAAGCAGTGATCGCACCGTTGGGCGTTCTAAACGTTGGGATTTTAGCATTGGCAAAGATTTGCCTTGCAGGTCTAGCCGCCGCTTCACCGGTCCAATTGGTTAAAATATTAATTTGTTTACGTTTAGGGTGTTTGTTAATAGCATCAACAATAGCTTGCGCTGTTTCTTCACTATCTGATAACGCAGAAGGTGAATGCATGATTAAGACTGCATCTACTTTATCGCTATCCATCAAATGCGTTAAAGCAGTTGCGTAGCGTTTCGGATCAGCGTCTCCAATCATATCAATTGGATTATTATGCGACCAATTACTGGGTAAACAAGCGTTAAGCTTATCCATTAAAGCTTCGTCTAATTCAGCTAAACGCCCCCCTTCTTCTACTAAGTTATCAACGGCTAAAATACCTAAGCCACCGCCATTACTAATAATAGCTAAGCGTTCACCGTGTAAATAATTTGAATAAGCTAGCGTTTCTACTGCGGCAAATAGTTTATGAAAGTCATGTACTCTTAACATTCCTGCACGTTTAAAAGCAGCATCATAGACACTATCATGTCCATAGGCACCACGCGTGTGTAAGGCTGCCGCTTTTGCTCCTAAGACAGAACTACCAGATTTAATCACCAATACAGTTTTATGCTGTGAAATGGCACGTGCCGCAGATAAAAACTCACGAGCATTATCAATATTATCGATATATAACAAAATAGACTGCGTTTTTGAGTCGCGCGCCAAATAGTCTAATAGCTCAGCAAAGGAGATATCTTGTGCATCGCCTAGTGAGACAAAAGCAGAAAAGCCGATGCCTTTACTCGTTGCCCAATCCAATACCGTCGTACACACTGCAGCAGATTGAGAAATAAAAGCGATATTCCCAGGAAGCGCATTGCAATGGGCCAAACTTGCATTAACTAAATTATGAGGATTGATAATACCTAAACTGCTCATCCCTAATAGACGAATTTTGTTTGTTGCTGCAATGTCATAAATGCTTTTTGAGATTACCGGATCACTTTCAGTGGTAACAATAATCGCAGCAGGACAGCCTTTTTCAGCAAGCGCAATGAGTATCTCTGGAATACGAAACTCATTAGTACAAATAACCGCCAAATCAGGCACAATTGGTAAATCGTTGACCTGTTTATAAGCAAGCACACCATGCACAGAAGTATATTTAGGTGTAACGGGCATTATAGGGCCATTAAACCCAGCAGCTAGTAAGTTATTCATGACTAAATAACCTGCACGTTTTATATTCACCGACGCACCAATAACGGCGATCGATTGAGGATTAAAAAAGTGTTTAAGTAGCTGCAAACTCATAACAAACTCACCTAATATTATCAAAAATAAAGAGCATCAAGTTTACTCTTTAAAATGAATTCTGCTTTGTTTTTTAAAAAAAATAAGAGGCCTATCATTTAATATTATTTACGAATTCAATTGCACCCTGTTAACGCGCGACATACACTCCATAATTTTTCCTTTAGTGGAGTTAGCAGTGCCTTTTTTTATTGAATCTAAAAAAATCATCAAACTCAGTGTTCCTTTATTTATTGCCCAGTTTGCACAAACGGCAATGGGTTTTGTTGATACTGTCATGGCAGGTGGAGTGAGTTCTACTGACATGGCTGCAGTTGCAATCGCATCAAGCATTTGGTTACCCTGTATTCTTTTTGGCGTGGGTGTTTTAATGGCTGTTGTGCCACTAACTGCACAAGCACATGGCGCCAATGATCTAGAACAAATTCCTAAAACAGGCCAGCAAGGATTATATCTTGCCTTATTACTGTCTATTCCAATTGGTGTGATCTTATTTAATGCCGGCATGTTAATGACATTGATGGATATAGAAGAGTTACTTGCTTTGATCACAGTAAAATATCTATACGCCATGATCTTTGCCATTCCAGCGTTCTTATTATTTCAAGCATTACGCAATTATATTGAAGGCCTATCACTAACAAAACCCGCAATGGTGATTGGCTTTTTAGGGCTACTAGTTAACATTCCATTAAACTGGATGTTTGTATACGGTGAATGGGGAGCACCAGCAATGGGTGGTGCGGGTTGCGGCGTTGCAACTGCGATTGTTTATTGGTTAATGAGCATGGCATTAGCCGGATATGTTTACTACACAAAGAAACTAAGACATTACCCACTGTTTATCAATTTTACTAAACCTGACATGAAGCATATATTATCCATCAGTAAATTGGGGTTACCTGTTGCTGTTGCAATGTTTTTTGAGGTCACTATTTTTGCAGCTATTGCAATATTAGTTGCTCCATTAGGCGCGAATGTTGTCGCATCACATCAAATTGCAATTAACTTCTCTTCAATGATTTTTATGTTACCAATGAGTATCGCTAATGCAGTCAGTATTAGAGTCGGTTTCAACTTAGGTAAGAAAAGCAATAATGGTGCAAAACAAGCCAGTTATGCGGGTTTTGCTATTGGTTTAGGCGCATCAATTATTACCGCCCTTTCCACAGTAATCTTTAAAGAGCAGATTGCTTTATTATATTCTGATCATCGAGAAGTGATTGATCTAGCCATAGTCTTAATTCTTTTATCTGCTATTTACCAATGTGTTGATGCAATACAAGTCGTTGCAGCTGGGGCTTTACGTGGTTATAAAGAAATGAATGCTATTTTTACCCGTACTTTCATCTCTTATTGGATCGTAGGTTTACCACTAGGTTATGTATTAGGCATGACTGATTTATTAACTGAACCTTTAGGCGCAGTAGGTTTTTGGATAGGCATTACGGTCGGGTTAACCGTTGCCGCGATCTTATTAGGCCAACGACTTTACGTGATACAAAAAACACGTTTTGCATAATGAGTATTAGCTGGAGTATTTTTTACCTAATACTTAACATTTAGCATTTAGCACTATTTGGCACTCAAAACAAAACCAATAAAGGCGTTGATTAGAGATTCTCTATACAACGCCTTTTTATTTTTTATCTATTATATTGTTGTCTTTAGTCGTCATTGACATTTTATATAGTGATTACCATTTACCAGTAATAGTTAAAGAGATACCTTTACAAAAAAATAAGCATAAAAGTAAAAAACTCGCGAGAATAATACCAATAAAATACAGCATTGAAGTCATATTGATGATAGTTTTTAAACTAGAAAACCAGGTTAATTGTAATATTTGATTAAGCATCATTAATGATAAACACAGAACAATAAATATAATAAAGCCAACCCAAGCCCCTTTTAGATCTTCTTTAGAAGGAGATAAATGCAAACTAATAGCGGCACATAAATAAGCCCAAATAATCACTTTTATTGGCGATACAAGATAGGCATTTTCAATAAAATGAATGATCTGACTATTCAGTGTAGTGAGTTGCGATAACTGTACCGTTGCTAAGTTATTAAAGGCAGAAAATTGTAATAAATGAAATAAATTTAGCGCATCGTCTATCAAAAACCAAGTGACTAAATAGAGACCTAACAAACCACCAAATAAAGGCGCAATACCTATAAAGAAATTTCCCATTACTTGCCAGAGATTACGGTTATTATAAGAATGAGTCACATAACCTAATGTGCCACGTTTGTCAGGGTTAAATAACACAATCCGCTGGATTTTATGGCCAAACACAAAGCAGAATAAAGCATGTGAACATTCGTGAATAGGCGTGCCTATCCACGCACTCGTGTAGATAGCCTTTCCACCCATCATCTTAGCAGACAATAAAAAGACTAATCGCTGTAAAATAAATAATGTCAAAATCAATATTAAAAACAATGCAATATGATTACTCAATACCATTAGCTGTTCGATTAACCAACTAATCCATTTTTCAAATGAATTTGGTGTTTGAGATAAAGCTATATTTAGCTCTTTTATTAACTCATTAAAATCCATATCGACCTGCATCTATTTTTAATATTTTAACGTACATTTTATTCGCTTAGCTTAGACATTAATTGCTTTGATTCTTGCGACTAAAAAGTCGATTGCAGCTTTTAGTTTAGGTACTTGATAATGTTGTTTTTGGTACAATAAAAATAACCCCAAATTAGGATTTTGAGTAACCGTTAATCTAGGCTTAATATCTAACTCAACTAACTGCCCTGTTGCTAAGTAAGCACTCAATGCCCAGCGAGGCATCATTAAAATCCCCTTACCTGCAATGGCTTTTTGTAATAACCAATCCCCATTGTTAGACATTAAATAAGGTTCAGCAGAGACATCGCGCCACTGTCCTTTTATTTCACATAACCATGGTGTAGGCCCCATTGGAGTATTAAAGTATAAACCTTGGTGTTCCTTTAAATGTAATGCATCCGTTGGGTAACCAAACTCTTCTAGATAACAGGTTGCTGCTACAGGAATGAAATTATTATCCATTAATTTAATCGCGACCACTCGTTCATCAGGCGCATATCCGCCTCTGATAGCGAGATCGACTTCATCCCTACCGAGGGTTGTTAGCTCATCACTTAATGTCACATTTAGCGTGATTTGAGGATATAAAGTAGAAAACTCATCTAATAAAGGTAATAAAATTTGCTCACCAAAACCTACCGTTGAACTAATTTTTAATATGCCCATGGGTGTTGTTTGATATGAACGAACTGATTCATCAGTCACCTCTAGTGTTTTAATAATTTCACTAACTTGTTGGTAATAACTTTTTCCGATCTCAGTTAAAGTCAGTACACGTGTTGTTCTTTTTAATAATGTTGCCCCTAAGCTTTTCTCTAAATCAGCAACGCGTCTAGACAATGATGAAGGAGGTACAGAAAATACAGCGGCAGCTTTAGTAAAACTTCCTGTTTCAACAACTTGAACAAAATATTTAAGCGCACGTAACTGATCCATATTAATCCTTGCTGAATAATTTTATTACTATTTTCATTATTGTCTTTATAACAATAAAGATTAGCGAATTAGGCAATATATCTTACCTTATCGAATCGGCATAATAGTTTTATCGATTTCAACCAACATTCATTTAATCAGTGTTGGGTTAAACAAGAGGAACAAGCAATGACAACATTTACTGCAATAAACCTAGTTAAACACCACACAGGTAGCCATGTCGACAATTCGATGTTTAACGTGGTAGAAAAAGAAATACCAAATATAGAGCCTGGCCAAATACTGGTCAAACAAAACTATATGTCGTTAGATCCCGCAATGTTCGGCTGGATGACGCCAGATACCAATAGTTACATCCCGCCCGTTGAGTTAGGCGATGTGATGCGTAGTTCTGGTATTGGTGAAGTGACTGTCAGTAATCATCCAGATTTTGCTGTTGGCGATAGAGTCATGGGAATGATGGGATGGCAACAATATTATGTAGGCGATGGCAAAGGGCTTAATAAAGTAACCGCACCATTAGATGATGAAAGTATTTTATCCGTCTTCGCGTTACCTGGTTTAACTGCTACCCAAGGGTTATTTAATGTTGGTAAACCACAAAAAGGTGAAACCTTAATTGTCACTGGCGCAGCAGGTTCGGTTGGTTCTATTGTGGGGCAATTAGCAAAAGCTGAAGGTTTACGTGTTATTGGTGTTGTTGGTAGCCAAGAGAAAGCAGATTGGATCGTTAACGAACTTGGTTTTGATGCTGCAATCAATTATAAAAGTGACGATCTTGATCAACAATTAGCTATTGCAGCGCCCGACGGTATCGATGTTTTCTTTGAAAATACTGGCGGCCCAATTCAAAGCTTAATCATAGATCGTATGAATGCTCATGGTAGAGCCGTAGTCTGTGGTTTGATTTCAGATTATCACAGCGATGTGCCTGCTCCAGGTCCAAGCTGGTTAAACGTTATCAAACGTCGTATCACTATCCAAGGTTTTACAATGCCAGACCACTTTCATAAAGTACCTGAGTTATTAGAAAAACTAACACCTTATGTGATGGCAGGACAAATTAAACATCGCTCACATATACTTGAAGGTTTAGAATCAGCGATCGATGGCTTGAATTTATTCTCTACAGGCGCAAATAAAGGCAAATTGATTGTTAAACTATTCGATGATGAAAAATAATACCGAATAGTCATTACCTATTACCCGTTACTATATTTAAGGCTATACAGATACTTGTGTAGCTTTTTTTGTGCCCTGACTATTTGAGAATATGAAGTTGAATCAAAGGTTGAATGTAAAGATTAACCTAAACATCATTTCGCTATATATGTCTCCCTCAACTTCCTTTATTAAAAATAAAGTTAAATTAAAACCTTGAAAATTTCACTAACAAGATTAGACTATTTAATAACTAACCGACTGTTTAGATAACATTAGACAACACTATTTAGGTGTAAGCCATGGCTCGTAAAAAGAATTATGAAGACAATGATGTCATTGAAAAAGCGACTGAGCTTTTCTGGCGTAATGGCTATGAGAATACATCAATGAGTCTTTTAGAATCGACAATGGGCATTAATAAGTTCTCTATCTATTCGAGCTTCGGCAGTAAGCAAGGTGTCTTTTTACAAAGCTTAAGATGCTACCGAAATAAGCTATCCCCTGTTGTAATAAAACTCAAGCATAGCAACGATGGTCGTGCAGCAATCAAACAATATTTTTATGATTGCCTCGTAACCTATACAGATGCAAACTGTAGTAAAGGTTGCCTAATGACTAACACGAGAGCTGAACTTAGTGGTAATACCCGTGGCGATACTAATGTAGATATATTGAATGAGATAGATTCTTTTGTTCAATATCAAAAACAACTTTTCATTGATAAATTAATTTTCGATGGGGAAGACACAATTTCAGCCACCAAAAAAGCGAATTATCTGATTATTGCTAAACAAGCTATATCCAGTGCTTCTAAAGTGCACTCATTACATGAAATTAACGACTTTATCGACATTACCTTCAGTTCGATCTAACGATGAATAAAATAGTGTCCAAAACCACCCCTCATTTCTAACCAATCGTTTAGAAACAAGGGAATTTAAAGTTTATTTAAATCTTAGCGCAGTTAACACTTATCACCTTTAACCATTTTACTTACATAGCGAATAAAACGATGACTGATAAATTAGTAACTAACACGGTAATATTTTTGTTTGGATCGTTATTGTTTTTAGCAAATGGTGACAACTATGCAGCGGCCCCATTAATCGTTAACATTGCAGAAGATTTAGACTTTTCAGTTAATGCAGCGGCATCTTCTGTTACCGCCTATATGCTTGCATTTGGTGTATTTACTATCCTATTCGGTCCTTTATCTGACCGTTATGGCAAAGTATTCATTATTCATATTTCTACCATGGGAACCGCGATCTTTAGTATTTTAGGTGCCCTTGCCTATGACTTGCCTTCGCTTATCTTTTTCAGGGCTGTTAATGGTGCTTTTGCTGCCGGTTTATTACCAGTGGTACTCGCTTATTTAGGTCAAGCCACTAGCGATAGTGAACGACCGCAAGTCCTAACTCAAATAATGTCCTACGGATTCTTAGGAACGGCTACAGCAACACTCATAGGCGGTACCATTGCTCATCTTGGTTCCTGGAAGTTAGTTTATTTAACCTATGGAGTGATGGAATTGATTTTAGCCATAGTGATGTTAAAGATGATTAAAAGAGATCAGCCCGTTAGTAATAAAATTAATATTCTTTCCACCTATAAAAAAGTGTTAAGTCACAAAGGTGTGCTTTCATTACTGCCTTTATTTCTATTAATGGGTTTTACCGTGTTTGGCATTTTTACTTACACGGGTCAATTAATAACAGAGCGATTTGGCTATGACATCTTTATTGTCGGCGCAATGCTATCGCCTTTTGGCCTTGGTATTATTGTTGCTGGCAAAGCGATGCCAAGACTCAGAAAAAAATTGCAACAATACTATATGCCCTTTAATGGAACCTTAATTGCGTTAGCGTTATTAGGCTTATCTGCAACCAACAACCCTGTTCTATTTTGCTTATATCTATTTATGTTTGGTGCTGGTTTTATCTTATTTCAGCCTGTCTTTATTGCCAAAATACAAGAGCAAATACCACACATGAAAGGCTCAATTATGTCGATGGCTTCATTTGGCTTATTCACAGGTGGTGCAATAGGCACCACATTAAATGGCTTTATTATCAGTTCTTGGGGTATGACAAGCATGTTTTATACATCAGCGGTGATCATTTTCATCACAGGGTTTATTGCTAAAACAGTGATGTATAAACTTGAGGTGCCTGTTACAGCAAAAGCATGTTGTTAACAAAAAATATGCTTTTTACTAAAAAGAATAAATAACAAAGCCCAATAAATTTTTTAAAATGCACGACAAAGGAAATACAATGAAACGTAATACAGTATTATTTGATATCAACGAAACAGTACTTAACTTAAACAAACTTAAGCCAAAATTTCAACAAGCTTTTGCAGATGAATCAGTATTAGGACTTTGGTTTTCAACGTTATTACACTCATCAACCGTTTGTGCAGTAACAGGACTTAAAACTGAGTTTGCGACATTAGCAGGCGATATACTTAACAATGTAGCTGCACGTAAAGGTGTCAATTTATCAGATCAAACACGCGATGATATTTTAGCCACTTTTGCTAGCCTCAATGCACATGATGATATCAAACCAGCGTTAACTAAGTTACGTGACAGCGGTTACGAAACGATTGCCTTTTCAAATTCATCGTTAGCACTTATCAAAAAACAAATAGAAAATGCGGGTTTAAGCAGTTATTTTTCAAAAGTGGTTTCAGTAGAAGAAACAGGCAGCTTTAAGCCAGATCCTAAAGTATATCAGTTTGTTGCAGACCTTTTAGAACAACCAATCAGTTCACTTCGTTTAGTCGCTACCCATGACTGGGATACACATGGTGCAATGTCTTCAGGCATGTTAGCCGCTTACATTGATAGAGCAGGCACGCCTTATAATCCTCAATATTTAAAGCCAAGTATTATCGAAAAGAACATGAATGATATTGTTGGCCAAATTATCAATGACGATAAATAAAGCCTGATCTAACAGTAAATAATCAATAACTACTTACTGATAACAATTTGCCGATAACAATTTACCGATAACAAGTATTACCGCATATTATTAAGTCTTTGTATTTAAACCTATGCGGTGAATATTAACCCTACTTTGCTCGCTAAAACATCCTCCAATTAAAACTTCCTTTTTATTCACCGAACACAGTAATTGAGTAGATTGAACTCCATTCAACACACAGACATTTAGACGCGTTCGTGTATGTCGTTATCAAAAAACTACAGTGAATTAATATTTAACATAAGTGAAAAATAAATGAGTTTAAGTTTGAGCCATTTTATTTATTGAAAAATAGTGATAAAAAAAGGATTGCCCTCTTTCGAGTACAATCCTTAATTTATATGAGTTTTGGCTTAAGGTAATTTTTGTAGAATGAGTATTAAATATTATTAACACTTCATACTATTTTAAATATCAAAAAACCAATTTTGCTCAGTGATCTAAACGTTACTCACTTGAATAAATTCAACTGGTTCAGTTGTCATTGCATCTAGTGGTGGAGCAAAGTCAGTTAATTTGATGCCTTTAACAGCATTTTTGTACTCTTCCATGGTTGGTGTACGACCAAGGATAGTTGAAAGTACAACAACTGGAGTAGATGATAATAGAGACTCACCTTTTTTACCTTCAGTATCTTCAACAACACGGCCTTGGAAAAGACGCGTTGAAGTTGCCATTACAGTATCACCCTTCTCTGCTTTCTCTTGGTTACCCATACAAAGGTTACATCCTGGACGTTCAAGATACATGATATTTTCGTATTTAGTACGAGCAGACTCTTTTGGAGCATCATCATTAAACTCAAAACCAGCATACTTCTTAAGTACGTCCCAATCACCTTCAGCTTTAAGCTCATCAACAATATTGTATGTTGGTGGCGCAATCACTAATGGCGCTTTAAAGTGGATTTTACCGCTTTCATCTTCTAAGTTTCTCAGCATTTGAGAAATTATCTTCATGTCGCCTTTATGCACCATACATGATCCAACAAATCCAAGGTCTACTTGTTTCTCTCCTTTATAGAAAGAAACAGGACGAATGGTGTCATGAGTATAACGCTTAGAAACATCTGCATTATTAACATCTGGGTCAGCAATCATTGGCTCATCAAGTTGGTCTAAATCAACAATTAGCTCAGCAAAGTATTTAGCATTATTGTCTGGTGCAAGTGCCGCTTTTTCACCTGACTTGATCTCATTGATACGCTTATCAGCGATTGCAATTAAGCCTTTAAGAGTTTCAATTTGGTTATCCATACCTTTATCAATCATGATTTGGATACGGCTTTTTGAGATTTCTAAAGACTCAACCAATGTGTCATCTTGTGAAATACAGATTGATGCTTTAGCTTTCATTTCAGCAGTCCAATCGGTAAATGTAAACGCTTGGTCAGCCAATAAAGTACCTATATGTACTTCAATAACACGACCTTGGAATACGTTATCACCAAACTGTTTAAGCATTTGAGCTTGAGTGGCATGAACAACATCACGGAAATCCATGTAGTCTTTCAACTCACCTTTAAAGGTAACTTTAACAGACTCAGGGATTGGCATAGTTGCTTCACCGGTAGCTAGCGCAAGACCAACTGTTCCAGAATCGGCACCGAAAGCAACACCTTTAGACATACGAGTATGTGAGTCGCCACCGATAATAATAGCCCAATCATCAACAGTGATATCATTAAGTACTTTATGGATAACGTCTGTCATTGGACGATAAACGCCCTTAGGGTCACGTGCAGTAATAAGACCAAACTTATTCATGAACGCCATTAATTTAGGAATGTTTGCTTGCGCTTTATTATCCCAAACAGACGCGGTATGACAACCTGATTGGTAAGCACCATCAACGATAGGAGAAATAACTGTAGCAGCCATAGACTCAAGTTCTTGAGAAGTCATTAATCCAGTCGTATCTTGTGAACCAACGATATTAACTTGAACACGAACATCAGAGCCCGCATGTAAAGCCGCTTTAGACATTACGCCCACTGCATTTTTGTTGAAGATCTTTTCAACAGCAGTCAGACCTTGACCTTCATGAGAGATCTCTTGAGAAGGCGCATATACTAGCTCTAGTGGAACACCTAGTGTTTCAGCAGCAAAAGTTTGTAGTTTCTTACCGAATACAATCGCGTAAGAACCACCGGCTTTCATAAACTCAACAGCTTGAGGCGAGAAAGCAGAAGAAACATCAGCCAATTCTTTATCGCCGTTATATAGTTTTTTCTCTTTAGTATTAATAGTAAGCACAGTACCTGTTTCAACAGAGTAAGTCTGTTCTAGTACTGGGTCGCCGCTTTCATTTAAAATAGTTTTGCCATCAGCATCTACTTTCTTAACCCAGTTTTTAAGATCTAAACCAATACCACCTGTTACACCAACCGTTGTTAAAAATATTGGTGAAATACCATTTGTACCAGCAACAACCGGTGCAAAGTTAACAAATGGAATATAAGGACTTGCTTGTTCACCAGCCCATAGTGCCACGTTGTTCACGCCAGACATACGAGATGAACCAACACCCATTGTGCCTTTTTCAGCAATTAGCATGACTTTTTTGCCAGGGTATTTTTTTTGTAACGCTTGAATTTCGTCTTGCGCTTCAGGTGTGATCATACACTTACCGTGTAATTCACGATCTGAACGAGAGTGAGCTTGGTTACCAGGAGAGAGTAAATCCGTTGAAATATCGCCTTCAGCGGCAATATAAGTCACTACATCAATTGTTTCAGCAATTTCAGGTAGTTTAGTGAAGAAGTCTGCACGAGCATAACTTTCAAGAATATCTTTAGCAATCGCATTACCAGCTTTAAATGCAACTTCAAGACGTTCTGTATCCGCTTCATATAGGAATACTTGCGTTTTTAATACTTCTGCTGCAGGCGTTGCTACTGAAGCGTCATCTGAAAGGGCTAAATCAAGAAGCACTTCAACCGAAGGACCCCCTTTCATGTGAGATAACAATTCAAAAGCGAATTCTGGTGTAATTTCAGCAACAACAGATTGACCAAGAATGATTTCTTTTAAAAATTGTGATTTAACACCAGCCGCACTAGTCGTACCAGGCAAAGTGTTATAGATGAAGAAATTAAGTGAAGCTTCACGATGTTCATTACCAGTATCTTTGATTTGAGTGATGATCTCAGCTAACAAGTCACCTTTATCAATTGGTAGTGGATGTAGACCTTCAACTTTACGATCTTCTATTTCATTTAAGTAATCTAAATACAGGCTCATTTATACCTCTAATAATAACAATAATTTAACATACGTAACATTATATACCATAAACATGAATAATAGATAGCCACTCAGCTCTCAGATAAAACGATATAATTCAATAAAATGAAGCTCTAAATCATCCATATGATTATCATTATCAGTAACAAGAAAAACAAACATAAAACATTTGATTAACATGTTTAATAAAACAAATGTATTCATCATTAGTTTGTGTTTTTTTGAATAAATAAGGCATCTAATTCCTTAGTAATATAAAGGATATTAAAATCCTTTGATACTAAATTAAACAATCTGTTTAATAAAACACCCACCAGCATAGAGAGACTTGATTTATATCAGCTCGCTCAATAAACTGAATTTAAATATTATTAATCTATTATTTGGCTTTTTACTGCTTGATTGCTTAAATCATCTTTAATTATTCATTAACTTATTGGCAAAATAACAATGCTTTTTAAAGGCATGGATTTAGAGGAAATAAGATGCAAGAAATATACTTAGCTGGCGGGTGTTTGTGGGGAGTCCAAGAATATTTAAGGCACGTACCCGGCATTGCGTTTACAGAAGTGGGCAGAGCAAATGGCAAAACTCAACAGCTAGATGGGGATTACGATGGTTATGCCGAATGTGTTAGAACTCAATTTGATCCAAGCATCATTTCTTTAGAGCAATTAATTTCCTGTTATTTTGAAATCATTGACCCATACAGCATTAATAAACAAGGTATTGATGTTGGCGAAAAATATCGTACCGGCATTTACTCCACTTCATTACTTCATCTAGCTGACGTTAATGAGATAATTAGCAGCAGAAGTGATCATGAAAAAATTGCAGTAGAAGTTCAACCATTAACAAACTATATAAAAAGCGCAGACGAGCATCAAGATAGATTACAAAACTTCCCCGATGACTATTGTCACATTCCTATAGAAAAGCTTTACAAGTACAAAAAATAGATAGCCAACGTGAAGCACGCTTTTCAATAACTGTTATACAAAATACACATAAATTAACAGGGAAATTTAGCGACTTAAGAACACTACCTTTTCTCTGTTAACTTATTTAAGACATAAGTATTAAAAACAGCATAAATGCATAATTAATAATGAACCTTCAATAATCGAAGACCCATTAGTTAAAAGTAAAATAGTTAAAAACGTGCAATTAAAGCTGAAATAACTGAATCACTTTTGCCGACCCAACTCTAAATGAGGGGCTCAACGCATCAGCTTCTTTCATGTGCAATGTTTGATCATGTAAAGTTAACGCATCTTGTGATTTCCATGACTCTATTAATACAAATTGAACTTCACTACCCGTTACTCGGCTCATTTCATATTGTAAACAACCTGATTCAGCTAATACTAAAAGCTTAAGTTTATTGTATAGCGCAATTTGTTGATCTGCTTGTCCAGTCTGAACTTCAATTAATATCACTAATTTTATTTCTCTGTTCATTTCAATCCCTATCTCTTATTTCAAATAAGCTAAACTGTATTATTGATTAATCAATGTGTTCATTCTTGACCCATTTTAGCTGTGTAATATGGGTTATGTAGTGTTAGTTATATAGCGTTAGTTACATAGCCTTAGTTAATGAGCTTTCAACTAACGTGACTTTAATTAACGGGTAGATTCAACTCTGAAGTGCTCAATATTGCCAATGACTGCGCTTCCACTTTAAAGATACAGACTCATTCAATATGAAAAAGCCAATTGGATATAAAAAACTAATTCAATATAAAAAATAATGTTCCGATCGTCATTGCGCCCATCGTATAATTAAACACTTTTTTACGCTTAATCGTCGTTAACCGCTGTGCAATACCGACACCAAGGTAAGCCCATAAACTGATCGCAATAAATCCATTTAAAGCAAAGCACAACATGATCCATAAACCTGATTCAAGGTATTGTTCGCCTGCTAACGTAAAAGTACTGATACTCCCGACACACATTGCCCACGCTTTAGGGTTTACAAACTGAAAACAAGCAGCACCTAATATAGTCATAGGTTTAGTATTTGTTTGTGCGTTATTGATTGAACCAGGATCTGTCGATGCTGTAGTGATTTTCCAAGCAAGCCAGAACAGATAAAGGCTGCCTAATACTTTTAATACATTATAGATATCAGGATAACGTTCGAGCACCGCACCTAACCCCAGTAGAACTGACGCCAATAAACTAGCAATACCTAATAAAATACCAAAGACATGCGGTAATGTCTTTTGATAACCAAACTGAGCACCCGATGCTAATAACATAATGTTATTAGGTCCAGGCGTCACCGACATGACAAAAGCAAATAAAGAGATGGCTAGCAACAAAGAGATATCCATATTAAGCCCCCCTTAATAGCTGGCTAAATAATCTATTGAGTGGCTGACTTAAGAGATTAATTTTCATCTCTTTATTGATATCCGCTTTTAACGCACTTAACTTGTTAACCCAAACTAACTTAAATGAATTTTTACTTAACTCATGTTTAATCTCTTCAGGTGTTTTTCCAATATCTTCAATCAAATACAAAGGCAAATCATTTAATTGCTGTCGGGTCTGGTATTGCCTTATTAATCTACTTATTGTGTTTCTAGTATTCATCACAATCATCCTTTTATTAAACAATTATATAATTCGCTTAGCTGAGGGTTGAAGGCTGAACTAAGCGACTAGAAACCATTGTAGACAAGCTCCATTTTCAATACAGACTCAATTTTATTTAATTTTTAGATACAGATAATTATAATTACTGGCTGTATGTTGATTTTATGACCTATCTGTATGGTTAAATGTTTCAAATATCGTTTAATATAAAACTGTATCCAAAAATAACGACAGGGCATAATGCTAAAAGGGAGATGGAAAATGAAGTTATACGATAAAGTGGCGAATAGTTTACGTGAAAATATACATAGCGGCTTATTTGTTGAAGGCGACAAATTACCTTCTATTCGTCAATTAGTCGCTGAACATAACGTCAGTATCTCCACGGTACAACAAGCTTATCATCAACTTGAAATGGAAGGCTTAATAGAAGCAAGACCAAAATCAGGTTATTTTGTTGCATATAAAACCACAACGCCTACCTTGCCGATCACTTCTCGTCCAGCACAGCGTCCTATTGATGTATCTCAATGGCAAGATGTTTTAGAAGTATTACTCGCAAAAGAAGATGTCTCTACGACTCAATTACAACATGCAATGCCAAACATGAGTGTGCCGAGTTTGAATCCTTTATTAAAAAAAATGTCATCATTAATGCGCCATCAAGTAGCGCTCAGCCTTCCCTATGGCAATATTAAAGGCACATTACAACTGCGAGAGCAGATAGCCAAATTAGCCATTAACTCAGGTTGCGTATTACATCCTGACGATCTGGTTATCACATCAGGTTGCCAAGAAGGTTTATCAGTGTGTTTACGTTCCGTCACAGAACCAGGTGATATAGTGGCCATTGAGTCGCCAAGTTTTTATGGTTCAATGCAAGCGATCAAAGCGGCTAACTTAAAAGCAATTGAAATCCCAACCAATGCAGAAAATGGATTAAGTTTAGCGGCATTAGAATTAGCACTCGACCAATGGCCTATTAAAGCTATTTTAGTCACGCCAACCGCTAACAACCCAATGGGATATAGCATGCCTGAAGCTGATAAAAAACGACTTTATCAGCTCGCTCAAAGTTACGATATCAGCATTATTGAAGATGATATTTATGGCGACATTAGTTACCAATCCCCTCGACCTAAAACAATAAAATCCTTTGATGAAGATGGTCGCGTTTTATTATGCAGTTCATTTTCAAAAACCGTCGCACCAGGAATACGCGTAGGCTGGATTGCACCGGGTCGATATCGCGATAAAGTAACCCATGTCAAATACGTCAGTAGTTCAATGTGTCCGACATTGCCGCAACTGGCTATAGCAGATTTTATTGAATCAGGGGCTTATAATCGCCATACGCGTAAAGTACGTTTGCTTTACAAACAAGGACGAGATCACCTCATTAAATGTATTAAACAATACTTTCCAAAAGATACTCGTATCAGTTTTCCACAAGGAGGTTATGTTTTATGGGTAGAGCTCAACAAAAAGTTTGATGCCGTAAAATTAGCCACTCAATGTAAAGGTGGCGACGTCAGTATTGCACCTGGCACTCTGTTTTCTGCGACAGGAAAATATCGACATTGTATGCGCTTAAACTTTAGTGAAAAAACTGAAATTGAACGTGAGCAAGCTATTGGTAAATTAGGGTTTTACATCGAGCAACAAAAGGAAAATAACCAATAAACTTAATGGGTGTTTTACTAATATTCCGCTATCATGCGTTTCCAAAAATAACGTGAAGTTTGTTTATCGTTAAACCGATTTCATAAGACTATTGAATTAAAACAACAACTGCATAGCTTAAATAAAGCATAGCAGGAATTCTGAAAACTAGACTAAACATGTTTTGAAACAGAGACTAAAGTTGAAGCCTAATCCTAAACAGAGTTCAGAACCTAGTCTCAAAAAAAGACTAAAACGTATATCAAAAAACAAACGAGAAAATAGCGAAAATCGAGCATTTAGCGACATCGAATTTAAAAATAGAATAAAGGCAGCAACGGTAAATGGTTAGTAATTTAAATCACTTAAAAAACGAATATGATCAGCAAGGTTACTTCGTTATACAAAATTATTTTACTGAGGCTGAAATATCAGCATTAAGAGAAACAATACTCATCTTCCATGAGACATGGAAAGTAGATAATGAAACCTTCTTCAAAAAAGAAGCCTTTAACTCTTCATTAATAACTGGAAGCCAATATTTACAAAGCCAAGATCGTTTAAAATTATTTAACTTCATCAGTTCAAGAAAAATGATGAACATCATCAGTACAGTGATAACAAACGATCCCTCTTTTATGAATACACAATTATTTTTTAATCCACAACGTCGCCAACAAGAAAACTTTTGGCACCGTGACTGTCAATACGATCATCATATTGAAGGTCAGAAAAAAGCCATTCAAGATACCCAAGTTGTGCACTTTCGTGTTCCATTATTCGATGAACCCGGTATGGAGTTAGTTCCTGGTTCTCATAAACAGTGGGACACTCAGGAAGAGTTAGATGTTCGCCTTGCAAGAAAACGTAAATTTAGCAGCGATGATCTATCAACAGGAAAAAAGATTCCATTAAAGATCGGTGATTTATTAGTATTCTCAGCCGACATGATCCACCGAGGTCTGTACGGATTAGATCGTTTAGCATTTGATACCTTGATTTTTGATGCTACAGGTGACTTTGTAGACTATGTTGACGACGACTGTTTACCAGATGAAGTTATGTTAGAAAAAATCACCAACCCAACAATATTTAAAAACACGCTTTATTTAAAGTCATTAAGTGAATATTAATCACTTTTGACCGAGGGGCGCGCACTTCAGCTTGCAGGGGTTTTGTGTTGTTTTTTTTTTAGACTTTAACCTTTAACTCAATCTTCAGTTTAAACAAATTGAAGCAACCTAACTCTTTAACCTCAAAATACCAAAATATAAAAATACACACAAAAAAACTGCAGGCTAAAGCCAGCGCCCCAAAACCTTAAACATCATTACACAGTTAATTTTCTCAAATTAGCAGCCACTTTTGAACTTACCCATTTTAGCGTTAATTGCTTTTATTTTTTGACCTCGAAGCGCATGGCGAATTAGGTAAAGCCTAGTGTTATGAGCGGAAGAGCTCTGCGAGTCCTGTTTTCAGCTTGCAGGAGTTTTGTGTTGATCCTTTTATGTTTTGAATTCGGGGCGCATGCTTCAGCTTGCAGGGGTTTTGTGTTGGTTATTTAATCTTAATAAGATTCGTTTGATGCTTAACAATGAGGTATTTAATAAAATCAGATTTAATTTATACCGATTACATTAAATAAGTAATCTAAATTTTACACAAGATAAATGACTTAGTTGAAGGCGTAAATTAAAGCCTTTCGAAGATTAACTTCGTTAATTAATGTGATTGGTATTAGTGGCATTAACAGATTAGATGAATGTACACTTTATAACTTGCATCTGACTTTCTTTACTAACACACAAAAAACTGCAGGCTAAAGCATGCGCCCCAAAATCTTAAAGAGCCTTACAACCATCTTCGTACTTTTGTTGAATATATATTATATTGTTCTGGAAAATGCTGTAATAAATGCGTTTCTTCGGAAAGAATTTGACGGTATAAAGCCATTACACCAATGATAAAACAAAGTAATGAAAATAAAGAAGGTAGCGCAAGAAAAAAAGCAAACTGAGAGAGTGCAATACTCAAAAACATGGGATTACGTGAAAATTTATAAAATCCATCCGTGATGAGTTTCTTAGGACCTGACGGATCAATACCTGAACGCCATTGCTTACCCATTTTAAAATGAATAATAACAGTCATCATAAACCCTAGGGTTAGTAAAATATTACCTAAAAGTACAATACTGAATGACTCTGAAAAGAACAACATACCTAAATAATTATCAACGTTAGGAAGAAACAACCTAGCTAAACATACCATCCAGATAGTGGCTCTAAACACACGAAATGTCATGTGATTCCACCATGTAGAACAAAAGCGCTCTCCGGTGAATATTACCTCTTGTTGATTATTATCTAGATGGTCATTTTGAGAGCCATTTTGTGTGTTATGTTGACTATCATTTCGAGTACTAAGTTGAATACTAGCCTGATTGCTGGACTGCCTATTGATCTGGCGTTTATTAACAAGCACTTTAACCGTGTAAAAAACAGCAACAAAAGTATAAAAAGCAGCTAAGTAAAAGCGTGTAAATTCTGTTATATCTAACTGGTTACCGTAAAATGTCATATTGCTCTATTAACCACGTTTATTCATTTGAATTCGATTTAAACATTGACCACGTCATTTTTTATAGTAAGAAAACACCATATAAAAACGTGTATTTTAATCAAACAGTTGAGTGATTTTTATTATAGTATAAAGGCAATGATAATCCGAATCGACTAGAGAAATTTTATAGAAAATTGAATTTTATTTATAATTACCCCCTATCATTATTCTAATATACCCGTTACTAATCAAGATGCATTATTCAGGCGTTAACTCGAATGCCAAGGCAAGTCGCGAGGCAATCGTTTTCGTTGTTATAAAGTCTGGATTTACCCGTTAGATCTTTACCTTTATGCCTAGAATCTGTTTATCTTACGACTTTCCGATTTTTACACCTTAAATGGTGATGAGTATGTATTTAAAAATTGTCCAATAAAGTAAATACACTAGGATAACGTTAGAGAAGGTCTAAGTTCTAAGCTCTAAAGTTTAAAAGTAAGTAGTAATACTAATTACATTAAATAAGAGATCTAAAATTGGCACAGTAAAAATAGTTTAGGTTATAAGTTGAGATCTTTTTGAAAATTAACTTCGTTAATCGTCTGTCGGAGAATTAACCAAAAGATGTTAACCCTTTAATGGTTGTCCTCTTTACGTACGAGACTTAGAACGAAGAAATAAGTTATTTACTTATGCTCTAAATCCAAGAAGTAAAATAGATCAGCTAATTAGTGTGATTGGTATTAGTTTGATTGGTATAAATTATGAAGGAGCATTTCGCTCAGCAGGTGTTGTTTTAAAGGTTTTATTTATTGTTTGTGGATCGACCTTCATTCTGTGCTGATGGGTTGCTTCAGCCCACCAAACTAATTGACTAAATGTTTGAGAGAAATAATCAAACCAAGCACTTTCCACTTGCCCTTCTTTCATTTCCCCAGCTTCAGTAAAAACATCCTGTGCCTTAGGGACATGAATCATCGATGAAACCGACAAACAACCTAACTCAGAAAGGAAAGATCGCAACCCAACGGCGGCACGCATTCCCCCCCATTGTCCTGCAGAGTAAGTAACAATCGCACTTGGTTTATAGGAAAATAAAGAACTACCAAAATGATTTAATAGATTGCTTAAAGCGGGACTCATTGAATGGTTATATTCAGGACTGATCATGATATAACCATCACTTTCTTGTATTTTCTTAGCGAGTTTATCTAATGCTACTGGGACTTGGCTTTTTGAATAAGAAAAATGCGGTTTAAAAACACTTTCTAATGGATAATCTAAAGCATCAACCAGTTCAAACTCATTATCACCGAATCGACGAGTTAAACACTCAATACAGGCTTTAGCAACTCGGTCACCAAGACGTGCAGGCCTTGGTGGTGTGCTATCACGAACCGTTCCTAAAAAAACCAGAAACTTCATTAATAACTCTCCGTCATGGAAATTACATATCTAGCAATAAATCTATTTCTTCTGATAGAAAACTGTTTTCTAAAAGATAACTGTATTTACTAGATAACGAATAATAAGTGTTTAAATAATAAAGCATAGTAGACATTTAATACTTTTAATAAGTTAGTTGTTTAACTAATCAAACTTACAATAGACAACCTAAAATCTCAATAAAGCACCTGTTTTAATTAAACATCTAATACAAATTTTTGAATAGCTTTTGCAACACCGTGTTCATCATTACTCGCCGTAATATGATCGGCAATAGCCTTTATATCATCAGTCGCATTGCCCATTGCAACACCCAACCCAGCGTATTTAATCATGTGATAATCATTGCCGGCATCACCCATACAGATAACTTGCTCCATAGGAATCGATAGATGTTCAGCAAGCGCTTTAACACCAATGCCTTTATTACTATTTAAATTTAAAAACTCTAAAAAATAAGGAGCGCTTTGCATAATGGTAAACTCTTCATGCAAACTAGCAGGCAACTGTTTAATGGCAGCAGACAGTTTCTCTGGTTTATCGACTAACATTACTTTTAATATCAATTCATCATCCGCTAATTCTTCAAAATCAATCAAGGTAATAGGCTCACCATTAATGTTAGATTCTAGATCTGTATACTCATTATGCGCAGGTGTGATTAAACCTTTTTGATGAGAAAAGGCATGAATATCAACATTATATTGTTGAGCTACTTTAGCTAACTTCTTTGCATCTGCACCCGTTAATATTTGGCTACGAATAATTGTTTCACTTTTTACTTTTTGCACTACAGAAGCGTTGAAACTTAAAACATAGTCATCATCTGAATCCATACCTAATTCTTTTAATGACGGTCTCATACCACTTGTAGGTCGTCCTGACACTAATACAACTCGCACACCTTTTGCACGAGCCGCTGCAATTGCAGCTTTGTTTTCATTCGACATTTCTTTATCTGAATTGAGTAATGTGCCATCTATATCTAAGGCAATTAGTTTGTACATATTGACTCCACTATTTAATTAAGGTGTAAGACATACCTTTTAATATTTTATTTGAATGTTTTGAATGCCAGCTAATAAACTAATTATTCTCTCTTAGTGTTATTAACAAACATTATTCATTAACAAACATTGCTCATTAAGTTTCTTATATAACGAGCTTACTTTATTTAAATGACACGAATTGCGAATGCTGTAACAATTTACATTAAGTTACAGTACGTTACATAACCGCTCCAATTAAAAAACAAAGCAGAAACTAACGATACCGTATCATATAAAAACCTAACATATTAAATCTGTCGAATATTACGTTTCCATTATCCAGAACTGAAGTTATACCGATTACATTAAATAAGTGATCTAAATTTTGCGCAGGAAAAATGACTTAGTCCAAGGTGAAAATTGAGCTAAATGGTTGTTCCCTTTACGAAATTTACAACGAAGAAATAAGTTATTTTAACAAGTAAAATAGATAACTTAATTAGTGTGATTGGTATTAATAACTAAAATAGCGAATAAAACGATGTAAAAAGATACCCAAGCTATGTAAAAATTATTTAAAGCACCCTTCCTCTATCCACGCTAATACATCCCGAGAATCGATAATTTTCCAGTGATGCAAACCCTGCTAATTGACGAACTTTTAAACGTGTAAAAATAGGCGTTGTTAACCCACAAAAAAAGCGCGCTCTCAACACAGCACTATCATGAATCCCTAACTTTTCTGATATTTCAATACACTGCTGTGCAGCATCGTATTGTTGTAATGGTCGTAAACTAGCAACGACAGGCATAATCGCAGGATGTCCTGCACAAACAGAGCAATGCCCACAAGCACTTTGCAAATTAGCATCTGAAAAATACTGTGCTAATTGTAAATTAAGGCATTGATCGCTCGCAAAAAAAGCTAATAAATGATGAATACGTTGAATTTCACTGCTTTCTTTCTGTGAAAATCGTTGCGTTAACTCACCCAATAAATCCCCTGTAATCTGAGATTTATCTACTTTATAGACTTGTGTCATTTGCTTTGTTTGCAGCTCAATCAAACCCTGTTGATCCAAATAGTCGATGGCGGTTAATACTCGACTTCTTTCACACTGATAAGTTTGCTGCATTTTTTCAAAATTGAGTGTACTCCAAGTCCGAGCTTTGTCTGATGTTGCCAATATAGTTTGTACAAATTGCGCTCTTTCTCCATGAAAACGTGAAACCAATTCATTTTCAGGGACTAAAAATTTGTATTTATATTCGGCGTAATAACTATAAGCAGGCTCTATTACTTGTTCCAACTCTAAATAAACAAGTAAGGTTTTTAAGGCTAATAAACGAATATTAGATTGAGTGGAAAGACTGTTCATTACCACTTCCCAATGCCCTTGAGTTTGGTAGATTTCGTTAATAATGAAGTCAATAGCAGAACCTTCCGGAGTATCGGCATACACAAAATTTTCTAATACATTTAAGTTATTTTTGTTTGCTAACACTAAACAATCTGAAGGTTGGCCATCGCGTCCGGCTCTACCAATTTCTTGTGCATAGTTTTCAATGGATTTAGGTAAATCATAATGCACAACAAAACGGATATCGCTTTTATCAATGCCCATACCAAAGGCAATAGTAGCAACAATTAACGGTATTTTTCCACTCATAAATTGTTGCTGAATACCTTGCCTTATTTCAGAATCTAAACCAGCATGATAAGCCGTCGCTTGTACACCTTGTCGTAATAAAGATTCCGCCACTTGCTCTGCCGTTTTCTGTAGCGTCACATAAATAATGCCAGCGCTATGCTGTCGGTCTTTTAACCAAGGTAATAAGGTCGGTAACTTACTCGCTTCATCAACACCGACAACGGATAAGTTTAAGTTACTACGATAAGATCCGGTCAAAGTAATATTGCTAATATCAATATGGAATTTAGCGGCCATATCATGAATTACTTTTGATGTTGCAGTCGCTGTCAATAAAAGGACTTGTTGAATAGCAAACTCTTCACGGTAACTCGCTAACTTTAAATAATCAGGACGGAAATTATGTCCCCATTCACTAATACAATGGGCTTCATCGACCACTAACAATGAAATCGGTACTTTCTTCAAAAAGGCCCTGAAACGTTCGCTGTTAAGACGTTCTACCGAGATAAATAGAATCTTGATCTCACCATTTGCAACACTTTTATAAACCTGTGCAGACTCAGCAGGGCTTTGCATAGACTGAATACTCGCGGCTTTAATCCCCTTACTTTGTAAGAATTCCAGTTGATCTTGTATCAGCGCTAACAAAGGAGAAACTACTAAAGTCAGGTGCGGTAAATGCAATGCAGGAAGTTGATAACAAAGAGACTTCCCTGAACCAGTAGGGAAAATAGCAGCAGCGCTATGGCCGTCAAGGAGCGCTTGAATCACCGGCTCTTGGCCCGGTCTGAATTGATCAAATCCAAAATATTGCTGTAGGGTAGAATACATAAAAAGACCTAAAAAAGGATTAATGCTTATTTATAGCATAGTTAAGATATAGTTGAAGTATAGTTGAGAGTATTTGTATGAATGCCACCTCTACTTTCACCTTGTATGTGGCTTGTTTTACTTTTAAATTACCGTTATTTGTATTAATTATTTTATGTTCTGATTACTAACGTCACACTACTACTTCATATGACTGTCTTGACTAACACACAAAACTCTGCAGGCTAAAGCATGCGCCCCGACACCTTAAAAACTCAAACACCTTTATACGATTAACCTTTTGACTTAACCGTCACTCTCTAACTTACGAGGGTTTGTGTTAATCCTTTTATGTTTTTACTTTTGCCATACTCTTCAGCTTACGAATATTTAATTAACCTAACTCCCTCACGCAAAGCATAAACAACACACAAAAAACTGCAGACTGAAGCCAGCGCCCCAAAACCTTAAAAACTCAAACACCTTTATACGATTAACCTTTTGACTTAACCGTCACTCTCTAACTTACAAGGGTTTGTGTTAATCCTTTTATGTTCTGAATTCGGGGCGCATGGCGAATTAGGCAAAGCCTAGTGTGATGAGCGGAAGAGCTCTGCGAGTCCTGTTTTCAGCTTGCAGGGGTTTTGTGTTAATCCTTTTATGTTTTGACCTTTGCCATACTCTTCAGCTTACGAATATTTAATCTTATCCACTTCTTCGCCCAAAGCATAAACAACACACAAAACTCTGCAGGCTGAAGCCAGCGCCCCAAAACCTTAAAAACTCAAACACCTTTAAACGATTAACCTTTTGACTTAGCGATCACTCTCTAACTTACAAGGGTTTGTGTTAATCCTTTTATGTTCTGAATTCGGGGCGCATGGCGAATTAGGCAAAGCCTAGTGTGATGAGCAGAAGAGCTCTGCGAGTCATGTTTTCAGCTTGCAGGGGTTTTGTGTTAATCCTTTTATGTTTTTACCTTTGCCGTACTCTTCAGCTGACAAATATTTAACCTTATCCACTTCTTCATACAAAGCATAAACAATACACAAAAAACTGCAGACTTAAGCCAGCGATCCGAGACAATTTAAAAGTTTTTAGGTACAAAGTCGAAGCTAGTTTTTTTCGTTATGGTCTAACACTTTCTGCAGCAAGCTCTCTAACTGTAACGTTTCGTCTTCAGAAAGTACTTCAAGCAACGAATTACTCTGCTTATGTAACTCCGGCATGATCGTCTCTACTAACTGTTTACCTTTATGATTTAACTGTACTAACTTACTTCGCTTATCTTCTGGGTTATCTATACGTTCAATCAACCCCGCATCAGCTAAACGTCCTAAAATTTTTGTCAAACCACCCGAACTGAAAAACATACTGCGATATAAAGCAGTGGGAGATAAGCAATAAGGTTCAGGGTTGCGTCGTAATGTTGCTAACACACTAAAGTCAGCTTGTTGTAATTGATACTGTTCAATACAACATTCAATTTCATGTTTGAATAATTCATGAATACGCGTCATTTTTAACAAAGAAAACGAGATAGTGTCAGCACATTCAGGCCAGTTCTCACGAACTTCACGCTGCATTTCTCTCATACTATTTTTTGCACTCATTTTCTTTTACTCTTATTGATATTTTTTAATCATTTGTGCCAACTCTTTATGACAACGTCTTAACAAGAAGATATCTTGCCAGTAAGATAAAATCCACTTATTATCTCACTGGCAAGATAAATAAGAGGTCAAAATGACACAAACTAATAAAAATAAAGTCAGTAAACGCTTAATAGTGACACTGTCATCGATATACGCGGTTTCACCATTTGCAATCGACAGCTATTTGCCCGCCCTGCCATTAATTGCCAATGAAATGCAGGTTGATATCTCAATGCTATCGGTGACCGTTAGCTTATACATTTTTGGTCTTGCGATTGGACAACTCATTGGTGGACCGTTATCAGATAAACATGGTCGCTTACCAATCATGATGTTAGGCCTCGGTATTTTTGCCTTTGCTAGTGTATTGCTCACCACCAGCTCACACATCAGCGAGTTATGGTCATGGAGATTGCTTCAAGCCATTGGCGGTGGCATTGCAATCGTAGGAGTACCTGCCACTATTCGTGATAATGCCGATGGCAGAGAAGCAGCCAAACTGTTTGCCTTAGTATCTTTAATCATGATGATTGCCCCATCGATTGCACCTACCATCGGTAACTTTATCTTATCCATTCATAGTTGGGATTGGATTTTTTACTTTATGGCTGCATTTTCATGCTTAGCTATTTTGTTGGCAAAAATATTTATTCCGCATCAATCCTCTAAACAAAAGAAAGAATTGGCCATAACCGTAGAACGCAGAAAAGGCATTAAATTTATAGATGTGTTTAGACATAAACAAGCAATTGGTTATTTGATTGCACAAGCATTTGCCTTTGCCGTATTAATGACCTTTGTCACTAATTCATCGATGATTTATATGGAGATTTTTAAAGTCAGTACTGACACATTCTCCATGTTATTCGCAGCTAATATTCTTGGTATCATTATTATTAACCGATTAAATACCGTGTTATTAAATAGTTTCGAACCTGCTATTTTATTACGTTGTTTCTTAACCATGCAATTCACGGGTGGCCTTTTATTAGTGTTCTCCAGCTTCTTAGAGCCTAAAAGCTTAACACTCACTGTTATCGGCTTTATTATCATGATCAGTGCTAATGGTGGGGTTATGGCAAATTCGAATGCTTGTTTTCTGAAGTATTTTGGAAAAGATGCCGGAACAGCCTCTGCAGTATTAGGCGCTTTTCAATGTACGATGGGTGCTACGATTAGTGCATCAGCCGCTTTTATTAGTATGGGTTACTTACAACCTGTCGCGATCATCATGTTGATATCGTCAAGCATTGCGCTAACAGCGGTCATTCGCAGTAATAAACAAGCGCGATTAGCAGATGAAATTGAATCTACAACATAGAAGGTTTACATTATTTTTTGTTGTAAAAAATCACAGAGCCATGACAGAGCTATAGCAGGGTAATAACAGAAAAGAGGCTAAAAAAAGGCAGGATTTCTCGCTTTAGGAAAATCTCCAACTTGAATAATAGTACCAACACGCCTCTCTACTCATTAAAACTAGCCATACTCTATATTGTTCAACCTTAATTTTTTTATATCGGCTGAGTCAATCCATTATCTTATTAAATTGAACTCAAAAAATGACCGTAATAGATCTTTTCACCCACAAGCGATTCTAATTCTTTTGTGCTCGGTAAGTTTGGCCATTTTAGCGCAGTTGATTTAACGGCTTGTTCATTAATCCAAGTCAGTTGCCAACAGACTTGATCTGCAACATCTGTTTTTTGCAGTATATCGTAAGATGTAATCACCTTTTCATCAGCATTAATTTCATTAAAAATTAAAAGACTAAGTTCGATCACTCTTGGAATATTGTGTTTTTCTACTTTAAATATAGCGACTTCGTAACAAAGACTCATACACTTCCTTTCACAGATAAAATAAATGTGACAAATAATATGTAATTAACCAATGATTAAGCACGCACTTTAAACATAACAAGAAGCAATTTAAAGTTATCAGACGATAATTAACTCAATCAGACATTATTTAAAATTATCACACATCATCTAAAATTATCACACAAAGAAATGAATGCCTTTTTTCCTCTGTTGTTGCTTTCTAACAACATATTAACAGGTGATAATGCTTTATTTAGACCTTGATAACCGTGTGTAATTTTATTTACAGCTTCTTCATCTAAAGATTTGTAGGCCATAGACCAATCAGTAAACGCACGTTCTTTAATATTTCCTTCATAAAACACACCTGCACTGGTATGTCGCAGATCGTCACAAATAGTTTGAAACAACGCTTTAACTGTGGCTTTTTCACCTTCCAGTATTTGCATGATCTCCCTGTCATGATAAATCAACAAACCAGTGATACCGAGTTCCTTATTTTTGATTCGGGATTTTATTAAAATATCCATTAGCTCAGCTTCCGATAAGCATTGAGGTGCCACACTGGTATAAAGTAATTCAAACATAGTTAATCCAACCTATTGATAAAGTTTTTAGATAATTAAATTAACTATAGTCTGTTAAAACAATAATATACAAAAAGTAGTATTTAAATTAACAAAATTTATTCATAGCTCTCTAATGGAAGCCTACATAGTTCTCTAATGGAAGCCGATTTGAGCCACTAAAAAGTATGTTACCTATTGGTATATTGGCCGGTTCTGATCGACTCATCGTTTACACCTACTGCTAATAAATAAGCAGCACCCCATTGAACAGAATCGGCACTAAAGGCTAATTATTTTAATCCTAATGCAGTTAGATAACCTAGCCCCTTAAGCGCATGATGATTGTTTCTAAACGAGAGTTGAAAATGATAATACGTTTTATGGCTTTTACCGATTTTGATGATACTGCTCAAATACATCAATTAGCATTTCCAAGACAAAACCTCTCATTTGAATAGTTGCAATGCAATTTAAATGCAGCTCCTCAAGCTTTAAACTTTGTAGCGGTAGTTAATAACCATATCCTTGCTTATATTATTTGAATTCAAAAAAGTGGATTTCGTTCCGAAGCACTAATAGAACTGGAGCAATTGGTTGTTCACTACTTTTCCCTACTTTTCGCATAGGCAAACAACAAGTTACACGTGTAAATCTTACAACCCCCTCTGTACTTATTGCATGTAACTTATAGAAAGAAATTATTTAATCCTTTTATATCAGTCAATTAAAAGTGGAACAGTAGTTGCACCTCTAATGTTGGTGATATTGAGTCTAGGGCTTATCTAGCCCTAATTACTAGGAACAATATAAGTAACTAGAAGCAATAACTAAACTCACAATAACTAAAGTAAGCATTATTTTTAATGATATAAACCTAATCTTAAAACCTAGCAGGAGATAAAATGAAACAGACATTAATTATTGGCGCAAGTGGTCAAATTGGTAAAAAACTCACACAATTGATGCTAGATAACAATCAACATGTGGTTGCACTTGTACGCGATAAAAGCAAACTATCAGATATTCATGATGACAAACTATCAATTATTGAAGAGGATCTTAACAAAGACTTTGAACATGCTTTCAAACACTGTGAAAATGTTGTTTTTGCGGCGGGCTCTGGCGGTCACACTGGCGTAGATAAAACCATACTGATAGATTTATGGGCAGCCTGCAGAGCAGCCGATTATGCAAAAAATAACGATGTGAAGCATTTTACTATGGTCAGTTCGATTGGTGCAGACGCACCATCAGAGGGGCCTGAAAATATGCACCCCTATTTAGTGGCAAAACACATGGCAGATGAACATCTAATACACAGTGGCTTACATTATTCAATTATACGCCCGGGATCGCTCACCAATGACACAGGTAAAGGCAAGTTTACTAATCAGCGACCAGAGCAAAAAGAACAAGCCACAATCACGCGCGATGACGTGGCTAAAGCACTGTTATTTTCTGTGAAAAATCCACCTAAGAAAAGCACTATTACGGAAATTTTTAACGGTAGTAAAAGTATTGATGAAGTATTACCTTCATAAGTCTTCATACCTGTGATAGCTAAATATCCATTATTTAGTCAATAAGCAGGCAATAAGGTAAAACAGAGTGATATTGAGGGAGTCGTTATATTAAGGCTCTCTCAACAATGGCAACATAAAAGCTATATAGTTAATCGTTATAAGGTGTATCAGATAATGATAATTGTGATTGACGAGATTGAGTCATAATAGACTACCTCCTAAATATTCAAATAGTTGGGTGTCCAGATCTTTCTTTGTTTGTTAGCACTACTTTTCAAGTTCAGACATAAATTCAATTATATCCTTAACTGGATGCGCTAGGCCTAATTCAATAATTCTATAAATCCCTTCTTTGAAGCTATCTCCATTTTCTTCTACATCCATGAATGAATGTACCTCAATCGAAGATTCAAGATTACTAAACATCATTCCAACTAGTTGACCTGTCTGCGTACTTACCAAAGGACTTCCACTAAAACCTTTAAGTGATGGAAATGATAACTCTGTAATTGATTTAGCTTCAGGGTGATCAGACTTATCACTAATTGAAACTATGTAACCTTTTAGTAGCCTAGCTTTTACTTCTACATTCTCGCCTACTTTACCAATATTATTAAACCCAAAAACTCTAACGTCTTGACCCAAAGATAATTCAACATTTTCTATAGGAAAAGTTGAATACTTATGTGTTGTAGGGAAAACTCCCATGGCAAAATCAAACTTAGGATGCTCTTTAATGTTTGATATAGGTAATATTTGATTACTAACTAAACATTTACCAACTAATACTTCATCATCTTGCACCATCTGAATTATGTGACGGCAAGTTACAACTTTACCTTTGTCACCAACATAGAAAGCAACTCCTGCATATCTATCGATTTGTAGGTTAACATGGCCTTTATTTATGCTTTTTTTAGCAATTAATAGCGGTATTTGAAAATCACCAAAATTCATACTTTCTCCAGTAGTGCTAACGAGGCTGTAGAATTTCTCATTTTCAGCCTGTTTATTTTAAATAAAAATGACAGTAGCTTACATTTACTTGAGATTAAATAGATTATTTTGTTTTTGTTAACTAATTGATTAAATTGAGTCATAAATGGGATTAGAGGGCTAAATATGCGGGATTTATTGAGTTAATGGCAATGCCATTGTAGCCTTGAATAGTGCCTTGGAAAGTGCTGGACACCCATCACCTTTACATCCTAAAGCTTTGATTTTATTGTAATTAACTAGTGGGTATCCAATGAATGCCAAAATTACGGACATCCATCGACTTAAACCATCAAACATAATCCTATTTCCATTATTAAAACGGTAACCTAAAAATTTTTGATAGTAGAAAATCATAAATTAAGAGAAGTTTTCGCAAATAATGACTTTTTCAGGTATGACTGATGTTAGCCGCTGCTAATAGTGTGTTTATTTTGTTTTAAATAAAAAATACGCGACTTAATGCAGCCGTAATTGGTTTTTACTGGCTATCCAACGTTTGCCTGTGTTACCTGCATAAGCAGCTAATGCTTCTAAAGAGCCCACCGCTCCGTGATAATCTTTTCCAAAACTACTCGCCAATGATAACCAAATATCATTTTCTAAGCCTAATGTTGATAATAACCTAGGCCGTTGGCTTGAAATAGCCCCCCGTTTATCTTCTCGAATAATACGGCCACTCCAATCGACAAGCTCGATGTAATCTAATAGTGAAAATGGAATACTCTGCGTATCATTTTGATTTTCATCACCAATAAAGCCAAACAGTGGTTTCTTATGATATAAATCTGACGGTTTGTCTTGTTGTTGGGCAACACCAGCTTTTTTGCAAGGTAATAGGCGCTCATAAGCTGATGTATATTCTGATGTTTCAACGCTAGTTGCCATTTTGGCGCGAATTGGATTTAGGTCGACATAGGCCATACAGGTTAATAACGCATCTTCGTCTAGTAATGCTTGAGACTTGAATCTTCCCTCCCAGAAACGACCTGAACATTCATCTTCTTTATTCGCTTTGCGCGCAATGAATTCATTTAAACAGCGCATAAACCATGAAATATCAGCTAATCGCCCTCTCCACCCATTAATAATAGTTAATGCGGCTTTATTTTCTGCTTCTGAGGTGGTTTGCTCGGATTGCCAACGCTCAACTAATACAGGTTTTGAATAGAGCTGACACCAACGCTCACAAACTTCTTCATGCGTTAGGCTTTCATTATGTTGCTCATCTATGTGCAATACCAGGTGATAATGGTTGGACATGATAGCGTAAGCGCAGATATCAATATTAAAAAGAGAAGCGAGGTAATGCATTCGCTCAACAACCCACTGACGGCGATGTTCAAAGGATTTTTCGGTGTATTTATCTTCACCACATAAGTAAGCTCTACGAACACAACGCGAAACACAGTGGTAATAAGGTGTATCAGATAATGATACTTGTGATTGGCGAGATTGAGTCATAATAAACTACCTCCTAAATGCAAAAATACGCATTTATAAAAGATAGTTTAACTATCGCAATTATTCAAATAGGTGGGTGTCCAGATCTTTCGTTTTGGTGTATTTATCTTCACCACATAAGTAAGCTCTACGAACACAACGCGAAATACAGTGGTAATAAGGTGTATCAGATAATGATACTTGTGATTGGCGAGATTGAGTCATAATAAACTACCTCCTAAATGCAAAAATACGTATTTATAAAAGATAGTTTAACTATCGCAATTATTCAAATAGGTGGGTGTCCAGATCTTTCGATAACGCATCTTCGTCTAGTAATGCTTGAGACTTGAATCTCCCCTCCCAGAAACGACCTGAACATTCATCTTCTTTATTCGCTTTGCGCGCAATGAATTCATTTAAACAGCGCATAAACCATGAAATATCAGCTAATCGCCCTCTCCACCCATTAATAATAGTTAATGCGGCTTTATTTTCTGCTTCTGAGGTGGTTTGCTCGGATTGCCAACGCTCAACTAATACAGGTTTTGAATAGAGCTGACACCAACGCTCACAAACTTCTTCATGCGTTAGGCTTTCATTATGTTGCTCATCTATGTGCAATACCAGGTGATAATGGTTGGACATGATAGCGTAAGCGCAGATATCAATATTAAAAAGAGAAGCGAGGTAATGCATTCGCTCAACAACCCACTGACGGCGATGTTCAAAGGATTTTTCGGTGTATTTATCTTCACCACATAAGTAAGCTCTACGAACACAACGCGAAACACAGTGGTAATAAGGTGTATCAGATAATGATACTTGTGATTGGCGAGATTGAGTCATAATAAACTACCTCCTAAATGCAAAAATACGCATTTATAAAAGATAGTTTAACTATCGCAATTATTCAAATAGGTGGGTGTCCAGATCTTTGTCCAACAGTTCGTTTTGTTGCGGTTAAATCGACAGAGCAACAAGACATTCAATCACTACAACGGATTGCTGAACGATTGGTAAAAACAAGAACGGGTGACGTGAATCAGTTAAGAGGTTTATTATCTGAGTACGGCGTAGTGGTTGGAACGGGTATCACGACTTTGATGAACGCAGTACCTGATATCGTTGAAGATGCGAATAATGAATTAACGTCGATAGCACGCAGTTTTATCCTACGTATTTATCGTAATATACAACGAATAAGTGTTCAAATTGAAGCAGTAAAAACAGAGTTGTTCGACCTAATTAAAGACAAAGATGAATATGCATTGTTACAAAGCATACCAGGTATCGGGCCAATTATTTCAGCCGCTTTAATGGCATCAGTCGGTGATGCGGGGGCCTTTAAAAATGGCAGGCAGCTAGCCGCTTGGATTGGCCTAACACCCACACAATATGCTAGTGGTGAAACAAATCGAATGGGTAAAATAAGTAAGCGGGGCAATAGTTCGCTTAGAAAGTATCTAATTCATGGTGCGCGCACGGTACTGAACTGGTGTGAGAAAAAAGACGATGTATTGAGTTGTTGGCTGAAAACGCTAAAAGAGCGAATGCATGGGTGTAAAGCAGTGGTTGCTTTAGCGAATAAGCTAGCCAGAATAATTTGGTCGGTATTAACGACTAAACAGCCCTTTGATGTGACTAAAGCTTGTGCATGATAAAGCACAATGAACAGATAGAATATGAAAAACGATTTAATTAATCCACCACCCTAAACGGTAATAAGCATTGATGATTTAAAACGGTTTGTCTTACTCGGAACCTCAGCTGGACTTCTGCCTTTTAAGGCATAATGGGTGCAAAGGCGAGTAAGACTTCTTCTGGAATTCAGGAGGGCGCGGCTTCCCATAAAGTAGCCATTAAGACGCCGGATATATGTCAAGAAACCGTTATCTCTATGATGTAAAGAGCAGTTTAGACAAAGGTGATTTATCGACTAAAACGATCCTGTACAAAAGACAAGTTTAATCAGGAAAACACCCCTTTATTAATAAGGGTGACGAGTCTTTTGTACGTAATCAATTATTAAACAGAAAATAAAAATCAATCTAATCTTGATTTACAAAGAGTGACCATATATGTCCAGATCTTTCGTGAGTAAACCAACCTCAAACGGGCTTGTCCAACACCCGAATAAGGTGTCGGCTGCGCGACACCTATTCTTGTTTGTTAGCTGTGTTGCACGCGTAAAGTAGAGAATTTATTACAAAGTGAATGATACATTGCTTTTTTATATGCCTCTTCACTACCCTTTGGAGGAAACCATGATAAACCAGCATCAATTGCAGCCAAAAAACAAAGCGAGTTAATAGCTGCGATCGTTTTATAAAAATTTATTGCAGTACCATAATCTGAATCATCAAATGAACCATGTGCAATTCCATTTCTATTAGTTTTATCTTCGTGAGGATATGTACTTGATTCCGAATAGAGGTTATTTACTAAAAAGAACTCAAATGAATCGATCATTGATTCCACCTCTTCATACGCACCAAGTTTTTTACTAACAACTTCATCTTTACAGCTTTTGCATATATTTTTAATAGTCTGTTTTACATGCTTATGATGCACACCCCGTTTAATAGCTAATTTTCTTGAAGCCCCTTCTATGACAGGAATTAAAGTCGCTACGGCTGAATAATGTAATCCCATAAAATGAGCTTCGATACCATTATCCAATATATTTATATAATCTTTAATAAACGGAGTTTTAGAATATTTTTCAATAAATAAGTTAGCCAAATTATTCTCGGAATATATTGGCGAGAGGATATTTTCCAATTCTAGCTGTGTTAAATCAGCCTCATTTTTTATGTTTGCACCAAGTATATTATCCATTTCTCCCATAGTTACATAAGGAGGAATGAACCAACCAATTTTTTTAAATTCAGTTACCCAAGAATCAAGACTACCCATTTAAATACCTTATACAGCTAACGCCGCAATAAGCGGACTAAAATGGTGGGTTATAATGTGTAGCGAAGCGAAACGTAACCCACTGTTTTAGTTCCGTTTAATTGCCTTGTTATAACACGTTAAGATGCAGTTATTTCTTTAACATTATACGAAAATTTATCTTCAGAATTACTGCTGAATATTTTGACAGATAAGTGTTCATCATTAACTACATGGAGTTGATTGGCGTAGAATTTAGCCCTTGGAAAGCTTCTATAGTTCGCAAACTTATCGTCCAATTTACTTATACCACTGCTATTAACTAAGTATAAATCGTTTATAGACTCAGCGATTACACCAAAAACTGACGAGCTAAAATATAATTCTTGATTATTATTTGGTATATCAATCGTTGTTAATATTTCACCTGCTCTGTTGAGCACATTATTACCTGAATCAATATAAAGTATCTTGTCACCTAGATAAATACTAGATAAAACATCTGCTTCACCAATTTTTTTAACCGTTTCAATTGAAGGCTTTTGTTGCTTCAATTCAACAATTTTCGCCCAGAATTCTTTTTCAGTTCCATTAAACTCACTCTGTTTTATAAGTGGTTCATAGTTGACAAATTTTATACCTGATTTTGTATTTGCTATGAGCCTATTTCCTAACCAATCAAGATTGTTACATGGCTCGGTAATTATACTTTTAACGTCTTTATCGTTTATATATTTTCGTTCAGGCGCTACTGATAATACGCCATCATTTCCAGCTGCAACTGCAATACGGTTATGTGACCCAGGCGCTAACTTAAAAGATGCGGCATCAATTATCTTATTAATTTTGCTCACTCCATCAATTGATCCATTTTCCCAATAAAAATCAAAGTAAGAAACACCATTTGATGAAGAAAAATAGAATCTATTATTATAAATGCTGATGTCAGATGGCCATTCATTAATGTTTAGTTCATGCAGTTTATGCTTTTTAATATCATTTTCAGTAACTTCAAATATCTCTTGATGTTTAAGTACTATTGAAGAGGAGTGACCCAACAAATACCTTTTAAATTTTAATTTTTCAAATAGTGTTTTATTAGCAAGGAGTTCTTCACATATTTTATCCCAAGAATATATAGACAGTTTAAAATCGGCATCAATTAAGAACAGAACACCTGAATAAATGTAAGATTCAATATAATCGCCACAAATGTTAACTGTTAATTTTTGACCTAGCATTAATATTTACCTTGTTCAATTCTGACTGCATCTCTCTTACTTACTATATTTTTAACCACCCAATCTTTAAGGGTTCCTTTAGGTGGAATATCAAAAGCTTTTGGTGACACGGGATAACCATGCCAAATACCTTGATCAACTTTAAACTTTGCTATAAATAAATCATTATTAATATCACGACCTATTTTACAAAACTCGGGATCAGCAGACCATAAATTATCTTTGTTACACTTCCATTCATTCATTTTTGCATCATGAAATAAAGTTAATTCTTTCCATTCAGGGATAGTCCACTGACTTTTTTTGTTTATCGGTAATCCCCCCCGATGTTGATGATTTACAACGTAACCTTTAAATAGCAAATTTATCTCCAGTAATGTAAAAGTGAGCGTTATAACGCCGCACTAAGCGGACTAAAATAGTGGGTTAAAATGTGTAGCGAAGCGAAACGTAACCCACTGTTTTAGTTCCGTTTAAGTGTCTTGTTGAACGAAGCCGCTGTGCGGCAGAAAAACAAAATACCAATAACGTTCATACTTATATTTATATCACTTTTCGGTGATATCTAATAGGAGTATAAGCGATGAACACCTCAGAGCAACAACACTTTAATCTTTTATATCAACAGCATTTGACCAACCTAACACTGCAAGGCATGAGACCTGCCACGATTGATGCCTACTCTCGTGCAGTACGTAGGATAACTACCTTTTTTGACCGCACACCTGACACATTAACCAAAGCAGATTTAAAGTGTTACTTTGCACAACTCATTCAAACTCACTCGTGGAGTACCATTAAATTAGACCGAAATGGATTACAGTTTTTTTATAAACATACTCTCGATAGACAGTGGGAATGGCTCAATATTGTCAAACCACCACAAGTAAAACGCATTCCCGACATCCTCACGCCACAACAAATTGGACTGATAATTAGCCACACTCGTGCATTGCGTTATCAGGTGTTTTTTCTTGTTTTGTACAGCATGGGATTACGCTTAAGTGAGGCCCTTGATTTGACGGTGAACGACATTGATAGCCATACCATGCAAGTGCATATTCGCGAAGGTAAAGGAGGTAAAGACCGTTTACTCCCTTTACCCAAACGAACACTTTCTGCATTACGTTGCTATTGGTCAACGCATCGTCATCCGCAGTTGTTATTTCCAAGTATTGGTAAAAACACACAAGTGCCGATGGATAAAGGCAGTGTGCAGAAAGCGTTGAAAAAAGTGATGACTGAATTGGGTATTAATAAATCTATCAGTCCACATTCATTACGACATTGCTTTGCAACTCATCTCTTAGAGCAAGGTATTGACCTACGCTCCCTGCAAATACTATTGGGACATCACAGCCTGAATACGACAGCGAAATACACACAACTCACTCCACTCAAACAAAAAGATAATGTCACCGCCTTGAACCAGTTAACCGAAAGGTTATCAATTCAATGGGAGGCATCATGAGCCAATTTATTGCACTACTTGAGCGCTATCAAGCACAACTGGAGCAACAATATGGTGGATTGTTGAATCAAGATATTCGTCGCGCTATCACTGATATGCTGCACTGTAAAAACGATGTAAATCGAACGACCCAATGGCATTGTGGCCATTGTCAGCATGACCAACAACTCCCAGCATCTTGTGGGAATCGAAGTTGTCCACAATGTTTGCATCAAACAACTTCAAATTGGTTAGCTAAACAGACCGATAAACTATTACCCGTACACTATTTTATGGTCACCTTTACGCTACCCTATCAATTGAGAGTACTGGCTCGTCAACACCCCAAAGCACTGTATCAATTGATGTTACAAGTGACGGCGGGCATATTAAAAGACTTTGCCAAGCGAGAGAATAAAGGCAGTTTAGGGTTTACTAGCGTATTACACACGCATAATCGGCGACGTGAATGTCATCCTCATGTGCATATCATTGTGCCCTGCGGACGTTACGATACGACAAAGAAACAATGGCACAAAAGTGATGCAAAATATCTGTTTAATGAATTTGCACTCGCTAAAGTATGGCGGGCAAGAGTCATTGATGCGATTAATCACAGCGCTGAGTTAACCATGCCCACTGACACGCCTAAAAAATGGATGGTCGATTGCCGTAAGGTCGGATTTGGTGCCTCTGCTTTTAAATACTTATCACGTTATCTGTATCGTGGCGTGTTACCCGATAAAGACATTATTAACCTCTCCGAGGAAATGGTCACATTTAAGTATAAAGAAAGCAGCACTAATATGACTAAAGAACGTACTTTACCTGTGCTCGAATTCTTATGGTTAATCTTACAACACGTGTTACCAAAAGGTCTGCAGCGGGTGAGGGATTATGGGTTTTTAAGAGGTAATGCCAAACAACTGCGACTACAAATATTGCTGATATTGGGGAGCGACATAAGCACAATGGCGACACCAGTAAAACGCAAGCGTGCTATCTGTATTTGCCCATGCTGTCACCATGAAATGCATTTTATGGGCTTAAGTCGACTGAGAAACTAATGCGTGAAAACGTACGGTCTTAAACAGATCATTGACACAAATAAAAGATTAACAAGCCAGAGAGGTGATATGGCATTCAACATATAAAATATAACATACTGATATAATTGAGGTATCAATTTTATATTAGCGAGACTCGCCTTAAAGAAAGTTGAATTATTGAGCCAGCCCAAAACCCATTCCACTATTTACTATATAAAGCAAAGAGTCTCATACGGGCTTGTCCAACACTCAGATAAGGTGTCGGCTGCGCGACACCTATCCTTATTTGTTATACCTAAATTTGGTTCACCACTGCGAGGGCATCTATATTGTATGTTTTTTCTTTAATAAACTCTTTTATCATTACCCTATTCTTAGAAATTATACTTGACCAACGGATGTTCCATGAGTTGTAAGCGTGCCATGAATAGCCAACACGATGTTCTCGACACATCGAGGTCATAGATCTTAATGTTGCATCTAAATATACTTTCTCAATCGATGTCCCCTTAATTTCTAAAATACTAGATAAATATATCAACCACCTAGCAAGGTGCTCATATTGTTCCCAAGCATTATTTTCACTAGTTAGTTTACGTTTAGATTCGATAATTTGCCCCAATGCCCGAACGACTTCAGGATGCTCTATGCTTTTACCAATAGCTCCGATAGAAGATATAATTTCGTAAAATGCATTTTCCATTTTTAGAAACGATGGAGTGAAATAAGCGCTTTGGAAAACTACTTTTCTAATATTTTCGATTGAGGATTCAGTGCATTTTTCAGCCTCAGGAAGGTACATATTCAAATTAACAAAAAAATCATTTACTTCCAGCGAATCCATAACGCGAATACCGTAACAATGCGCATAATAGTCTTTTACTGATTGATCGACAGCATTTCTCGAAACTAAGAAAATATTTGCACCAATTACATGGTCTCTAGAAAAACCTTTATAGTCGTTAATAATTGATTTTAGATTGGCATCACCTAATGAATACCCAAGAATTACAACCGTATTTTCATGTAATACAGTACTAAGTTTCTTTGAAAAATAAGAGTTTGTATTCATAAATTTAAAATAATCGTCTGAAGTTACGACCATGTTTTCAGGAGACTCTATAGATCCATGTACATGGTAGACTTTCACTTGTGTTGAAGAGCGTGGAATTGGCAACCCAGGAGTTATAGACTGACACCTCTCTGACCCAGCCAATTTTTCAGCTAATTTATCATAATTTGTAGTAACAACACGGACAGATTTTGTAGACAAAAATTGAGAAATTGCAGAATTATTCCCTTTAATTTCAACTTTTGAAATTATCTTAGACACTTCATCGTGAAGATTTTTATGATTGCTTAACAGTTCTATAGATAAAACTTGTGCAACTTCCTCTAAACTCAGTGGGTTTTTTCCATTTTCGGGAAATAGAGCTAATTTTAAGTCTTTACCTCTAGGTGTTAACAAACAGATTTCTTCGAGTAATCCTTGCCAACTTGGAGCTTCATTCAAGCTAACTGCTTTAGAAAAACCAGTACCAGTAAATAAACATAATCTATTTGATACAGCGGCATATGCAATTTCAAAATACTCGCTCACTCTGACTCCTTAGGTATAACGCCTTGCTAAGCGGATAAAAACAGTTGGTTAAAATCGCGCAGCGATAACCAACTGTTTTTATTCCGTTTAAGCAACTTGTTGAACGAAGCCGCTGTGCGGCAGAAAAACAAAATACCAATAACGTTCATACTTATATTTATATCACTTTTCGGTGATATCTAATAGGAGTATAAGCGATGAACACCTCAGAGCAACAACACTTTAATCTTTTATATCAACAGCATTTGACCAACCTAACACTGCAAGGCATGAGACCTGCCACGATTGATGCCTACTCTCGTGCAGTACGTAGGATAACTACCTTTTTTGACCGCACACCTGACACATTAACCAAAGCAGATTTAAAGTGTTACTTTGCACAACTCATTCAAACTCACTCGTGGAGTACCATTAAATTAGACCGAAATGGATTACAGTTTTTTTATAAACATACTCTCGATAGACAGTGGGAATGGCTCAATATTGTCAAACCACCACAAGTAAAACGCATTCCCGACATCCTCACGCCACAACAAATTGGACTGATAATTAGCCACACTCGTGCATTGCGTTATCAGGTGTTTTTTCTTGTTTTGTACAGCATGGGATTACGCTTAAGTGAGGCCCTTGATTTGACGGTGAACGACATTGATAGCCATACCATGCAAGTGCATATTCGCGAAGGTAAAGGAGGTAAAGACCGTTTACTCCCTTTACCCAAACGAACACTTTCTGCATTACGTTGCTATTGGTCAACGCATCGTCATCCGCAGTTGTTATTTCCAAGTATTGGTAAAAACACACAAGTGCCGATGGATAAAGGCAGTGTGCAGAAAGCGTTGAAAAAAGTGATGACTGAATTGGGTATTAATAAATCTATCAGTCCACATTCATTACGACATTGCTTTGCAACTCATCTCTTAGAGCAAGGTATTGACCTACGCTCCCTGCAAATACTATTGGGACATCACAGCCTGAATACGACAGCGAAATACACACAACTCACTCCACTCAAACAAAAAGATAATGTCACCGCCTTGAACCAGTTAACCGAAAGGTTATCAATTCAATGGGAGGCATCATGAGCCAATTTATTGCACTACTTGAGCGCTATCAAGCACAACTGGAGCAACAATATGGTGGATTGTTGAATCAAGATATTCGTCGCGCTATCACTGATATGCTGCACTGTAAAAACGATGTAAATCGAACGACCCAATGGCATTGTGGCCATTGTCAGCATGACCAACAACTCCCAGCATCTTGTGGGAATCGAAGTTGTCCACAATGTTTGCATCAAACAACTTCAAATTGGTTAGCTAAACAGACCGATAAACTATTACCCGTACACTATTTTATGGTCACCTTTACGCTACCCTATCAATTGAGAGTACTGGCTCGTCAACACCCCAAAGCACTGTATCAATTGATGTTACAAGTGACGGCGGGCATATTAAAAGACTTTGCCAAGCGAGAGAATAAAGGCAGTTTAGGGTTTACTAGCGTATTACACACGCATAATCGGCGACGTGAATGTCATCCTCATGTGCATATCATTGTGCCCTGCGGACGTTACGATACGACAAAGAAACAATGGCACAAAAGTGATGCAAAATATCTGTTTAATGAATTTGCACTCGCTAAAGTATGGCGGGCAAGAGTCATTGATGCGATTAATCACAGCGCTGAGTTAACCATGCCCACTGACACGCCTAAAAAATGGATGGTCGATTGCCGTAAGGTCGGATTTGGTGCCTCTGCTTTTAAATACTTATCACGTTATCTGTATCGTGGCGTGTTACCCGATAAAGACATTATTAACCTCTCCGAGGAAATGGTCACATTTAAGTATAAAGAAAGCAGCACTAATATGACTAAAGAACGTACTTTACCTGTGCTCGAATTCTTATGGTTAATCTTACAACACGTGTTACCAAAAGGTCTGCAGCGGGTGAGGGATTATGGGTTTTTAAGAGGTAATGCCAAACAACTGCGACTACAAATATTGCTGATATTGGGGAGCGACATAAGCACAATGGCGACACCAGTAAAACGCAAGCGTGCTATCTGTATTTGCCCATGCTGTCACCATGAAATGCATTTTATGGGCTTAAGTCGACTGAGAAACTAATGCGTGAAAACGTACGGTCTTAAACAGATCATTGACACAAATAAAAGATTAACAAGCCAGAGAGGTGATATGGCATTCAACATATAAAATATAACATACTGATATAATTGAGGTATCAATTTTATATTAGCGAGACTCGCCTTAAAGAAAGTTGAATTATTGAGCCAGCCCAAAACCCATTCCACTATTTACTATATAAAGCAAAGAGTCTCATACGGGCTTGTCCAACACTCAGATAAGGTGTCGGCTGCGCGACACCTATCCTTATTTGTTAGTTTTGACTAGTAACATAGTTCCAAAGCATCAGTATTTTTGATTTCATTACATTCAGGTAATAATTTGTCAAATTCACTTTCTATTTTTACTTTACTATCAATAAGTGTTTTTTCCATCGCATGCAAGGACAGAAATAAATAATTAATTTTATGACTTGTAACGCCATTATCATTCAAATGTGTAATTAGTTTTCCATTTTTAGCATTGTAAGTTGAAATTAGATCTGGAAGATTTAAAGACTCTGATGATTTTATGTAGTGTGTGATCTTATCTATATCATTAAAACTTAGATAAGGCTTATATATTTCATAGAATGACAAAAGTGACTTTGTATGCTGCTTCAATGGAAACTGAACCAATGAACTTATTTGAGATGTAGTCTCTTCATTTTGGTTAAGAAATATTTTCCTACTGTTTTCATAGTCAAACAAAGGGGTCTGTTTGGCTAATAAGTCATACTTTTCCCATAAAAAAGCATACTTAATTGCCTCTACATCATTTAATATTCTTCCATAAATCATTCGTTTTGCTTTTATAGTTTCAATTTTGGATTTTTTAGCTTGCTGGTCTTCATGATACATTACATAGCCATTTGCTATACCAGCTACTAAAATAAGAAGTAAAAGGCTAACCCCGAAATTATTAAGTCTCCCATTTTCTGTAGCACTACCAAATAGTGCAACAATCGCTATAACGACAGAGACAGAATAAATAATTATTTTTAATGTAAACAAATCTAATTTCCTTAAATTTTAAAAACTAACGCCCACATTAAGCGGACTAAAATAGTTGGTTATAATGTGTAGCGAAGCGAAACCTAACCAACTGTTTTAGTTCCGTTTAAATTGACTTGTTATGTAGCTACAAATGTAACTCAATGAAGCCTTTTTTAATATCATAAATGAGATGTTTGGTCATGGAGAATTGAGGGTCATTTTCGTTAAAATGCTGTTTAATCAGATTTTGATACTCGTTCACGGACATACCATTAGAAACATACTTATTAATGTTATAGCCAGAACAGTTTTCTTTACCTTCAAACTTTAAATTACTGCCTCTACGAGTGGAAGCTCCTGTAAATTTAATTTTAAAGTGAAAGTACTCCGACAAATCTATGCCAGCAATATTGGTATGATCGATTTTCATTTACCAAACTCCCTCAGATGCTACATAACGCCCAATTAACGGGCTAAAAATAGTGGGCTAAAATGGAGCGAAGCGAACAGCCCGCTGTTTTTAGTCCTGTTGAATTGCTTGTTGAACGAAGCCGCTGTGCGGCAGAAAAACAAAATACCAATAACGTTCATACTTATATTTATATCACTTTTCGGTGATATCTAATAGGAGTATAAGCGATGAACACCTCAGAGCAACAACACTTTAATCTTTTATATCAACAGCATTTGACCAACCTAACACTGCAAGGCATGAGACCTGCCACGATTGATGCCTACTCTCGTGCAGTACGTAGGATAACTACCTTTTTTGACCGCACACCTGACACATTAACCAAAGCAGATTTAAAGTGTTACTTTGCACAACTCATTCAAACTCACTCGTGGAGTACCATTAAATTAGACCGAAATGGATTACAGTTTTTTTATAAACATACTCTCGATAGACAGTGGGAATGGCTCAATATTGTCAAACCACCACAAGTAAAACGCATTCCCGACATCCTCACGCCACAACAAATTGGACTGATAATTAGCCACACTCGTGCATTGCGTTATCAGGTGTTTTTTCTTGTTTTGTACAGCATGGGATTACGCTTAAGTGAGGCCCTTGATTTGACGGTGAACGACATTGATAGCCATACCATGCAAGTGCATATTCGCGAAGGTAAAGGAGGTAAAGACCGTTTACTCCCTTTACCCAAACGAACACTTTCTGCATTACGTTGCTATTGGTCAACGCATCGTCATCCGCAGTTGTTATTTCCAAGTATTGGTAAAAACACACAAGTGCCGATGGATAAAGGCAGTGTGCAGAAAGCGTTGAAAAAAGTGATGACTGAATTGGGTATTAATAAATCTATCAGTCCACATTCATTACGACATTGCTTTGCAACTCATCTCTTAGAGCAAGGTATTGACCTACGCTCCCTGCAAATACTATTGGGACATCACAGCCTGAATACGACAGCGAAATACACACAACTCACTCCACTCAAACAAAAAGATAATGTCACCGCCTTGAACCAGTTAACCGAAAGGTTATCAATTCAATGGGAGGCATCATGAGCCAATTTATTGCACTACTTGAGCGCTATCAAGCACAACTGGAGCAACAATATGGTGGATTGTTGAATCAAGATATTCGTCGCGCTATCACTGATATGCTGCACTGTAAAAACGATGTAAATCGAACGACCCAATGGCATTGTGGCCATTGTCAGCATGACCAACAACTCCCAGCATCTTGTGGGAATCGAAGTTGTCCACAATGTTTGCATCAAACAACTTCAAATTGGTTAGCTAAACAGACCGATAAACTATTACCCGTACACTATTTTATGGTCACCTTTACGCTACCCTATCAATTGAGAGTACTGGCTCGTCAACACCCCAAAGCACTGTATCAATTGATGTTACAAGTGACGGCGGGCATATTAAAAGACTTTGCGCAAGCGAGAGAATAAAGGCAGTTTAGGGTTTACTAGCGTATTACACACGCATAATCGGCGACGTGAATGTCATCCTCATGTGCATATCATTGTGCCCTGCGGACGTTACGATACGACAAAGAAACAATGGCACAAAAGTGATGCAAAATATCTGTTTAATGAATTTGCACTCGCTAAAGTATGGCGGGCAAGAGTCATTGATGCGATTAATCACAGCGCTGAGTTAACCATGCCCACTGACACGCCTAAAAAATGGATGGTCGATTGCCGTAAGGTCGGATTTGGTGCCTCTGCTTTTAAATACTTATCACGTTATCTGTATCGTGGCGTGTTACCCGATAAAGACATTATTAACCTCTCCGAGGAAATGGTCACATTTAAGTATAAAGAAAGCAGCACTAATATGACTAAAGAACGTACTTTACCTGTGCTCGAATTCTTATGGTTAATCTTACAACACGTGTTACCAAAAGGTCTGCAGCGGGTGAGGGATTATGGGTTTTTAAGAGGTAATGCCAAACAACTGCGACTACAAATATTGCTGATATTGGGGAGCGACATAAGCACAATGGCGACACCAGTAAAACGCAAGCGTGCTATCTGTATTTGCCCATGCTGTCACCATGAAATGCATTTTATGGGCTTAAGTCGACTGAGAAACTAATGCGTGAAAACGTACGGTCTTAAACAGATCATTGACACAAATAAAAGATTAACAAGCCAGAGAGGTGATATGGCATTCAACATATAAAATATAACATACTGATATAATTGAGGTATCAATTTTATATTAGCGAGACTCGCCTTAAAGAAAGTTGAATTATTGAGCCAGCCCAAAACCCATTCCACTATTTACTATATAAAGCAAAGAGTCTCATACGGGCTTGTCCAACACTCAGATAAGGTGTCGGCTGCGCGACACCTATCCTTATTTGTTAGCTGTATATTGCACCAGACCAAAGCCATTGAGTATCTTGGTTTTCGGCTGAACTAAACTCAGGGTAATAATACCCACCGCCTTTTTCAGTAGAACCCCATAATACAATTTTGTCAGAAAAAAGATCAGATAAAAACTCTACCACTTCAGATGCCGCAGATTCAGCTTGTTGCTGTTTATTCAAAGACGCATCGTGACAACTAATATGCACGTGAGTGAACTTACCAATAAAAATTATAAATTCATCACAATCATCTTGAATTTCTACAACTCCAAATTCAGCACATTTAGGCGAAATTGAAATCAGGAATTCCTGAGCATTTAAATGAAAATTATTATTTGGAAATTCAGATTCCACTTTTTTAACTAGTGCATCGAAATACACGCTACTTCCTTATACAGCTAACAGCATATTAACTTACAAAACACCGTATTTCAGGAGGAAATATGGCACCAATTAATAGATTAAAAATAGATTTATATTACGTTAATTCAACAGTAAAACAAGAAATTACAATTGAAAGATAAAGTTTACATCATGCAGAAACACGACAATCTGCAATAATTACGGTGGAAATACGGCAATGTCAAAAAATGCAGTTGATGAAGATACAAGTGAGAGAAGCCTGAAAATATCAAAGTCTAAGGTGCTATGTGCCTCATAACGATATAGAGACTCAATAGAAAGAAGTAATTCTCTTTGCCTCTTTCTGAGTTAGCCACAACAAAGCGCTTTTCAGGCATAAAAAAACCCGCAAGCTTATATGGTAAAAGCATTGCGGGTTTTCTCGTACCTTGTCGGTACTTAATGTGGCGGAGAACAAGAGATTCGAACTCTCGAATGTAACTAACCAACATAAAAATTATTAAAATCAATAGGTTAATGATAACTTGATTTACGAGATTGTACCACTAATTTGTACCCTAAATGTATTTATAACTATGTATATAACTCCTCCCTACAATTCATCAAATTTAGGTTATTATATGTAAATAACTCATCAATTTTTATTAGGTAATAATGTCAGAACTACTTTTTAACGATGCTAAATTTGGAACTTGGAAAGAAACTCATAACTTCGATAATTGTAAATTAAATCGTAAAGAATACGGTGAATTTATATGTGATTATATTACTGGAGAAAAAGACGGGTTCGTACTCAATTTAAACGGTGCTTGGGGGGCTGGCAAAACAGAATTTCTTAAAAGAATATATACGCACCTCATAACACAAAGGCACCCTGTTATATATATAAATGCATGGGAAAGCGATTTATCTAAAGAGCCTTTAGCAGTCGTAATTAGTGAATTATTAGGACAACTATCTAGATTAGTGAAAGGCATTGAAAAAGAGACTTCTGTACTCAATACAAAAATTCATATAGAAAAAATAATGAAAGGATTAACAATAGGATTAGCTGGTCTGGCTTCAATAGCTACAACAGGCACGCCTACAATAGGTGCTACAGTGGTATCTACAATGTTAGAAAGCGAGCCAACAAAGTATATTGATACGATAGTAAACGAATACTCAGAACAAATGGATGCAATAAAAGCTATAAGGGACTCTCTTTCTGAGCTTGCAAAAATATTAAACGAAACTTACTTCGCTAATATCCCTGTTGTCATACTACTCGATGAGCTGGACCGCTGCCGCCCCACTTATGCAATTGAGATGTTAGAAGTAATAAAGCATTTCTTTAAAACAGATAATATGGTTTTTCTTGTTGCAACAGATACAGAACAGTTATCGCACTCTATTAAAGCCGTTTATGGACAAGGCTTCGAATCTAAAGATTATCTTAAAAGGTTTTTTGATAGAAAAGCAACATTACCAGAGCCTGATATAGAGCGTTACTTAAACGCTTATACAATAGACTATTCAAAATATTCTAAGTTAAACTTATTCCCACTTATGGAACGACAATCAATTGAAGTATCAGTCAACAAAAGTGTTGCTCTCCTATCTAAAGCATACAACTTGCATATAAGAGATATTGATCAATTAATGAATAAATTTGAATCTTGCTTACGTTTAGCCTCTAACGCATCTAAACAACAGTACATAAATATCCTCGCTTTACTTGTAGGACTAATTGAGCACGACAAGTCAGAGAAGACGTATGATGAAAGAACTAACTTTAACTCGCCAGAAATTTTGATTAATAATGCAAACTATAAAATATCAAATGATCTCACATTACAAAAATACATAAAGATATCTATGGATAGTATTACGGCTACAGAAACAAATAATACAGATAGAATTGGTCAAACATTTACGAAAATTAGCTTTATAAATATAAGAGATCTTAGAGCGTCTATAACTTACGAACACAGTGACATCTATCAAAATTTTATTGAAGGCAGTGCTAAAAATATACAGTTTTCATCTGAAGATAATAAAAAGAATTGTAAGTACTGGGTATGGGAGGACATGAAACGAGCAATAGAGTTAGCTGGAACTTTAGAATAGCCTTTATTGTATCCATTAGGTATACCCAAATGACTACGGTCAAAGACTGATCAAACAGTACCCTTTAGGGTTGATTTTATATATTGGGTACAGTAATATTTGTGACCTCTTAAAACCAAACGGGTACATCAAGTGACAAGTATAGCTTACCTTAGAGTCTCAACTACTGAGCAGAACACAGACCGCCAACTTAATGAAACAGGTATCTCTTTCGATAAAACTTTCATTGATAAATGCACTGGTGGTTCAACTAAGCGCCCAGCACTAAACGAACTTAAAGAATATGTTCGTGAAGGTGACACTATCCATGTCCATAGTATTGACCGCCTAGCGAGGAACTTAGTTGATTTAAAGCAGTTAATTAACGACTGGAACAATCAAGGTGTTAGCGTGAGGTTCCATAAGGAAAACCTAAGCTTTAACGCTGGTGGTAGTGACCACATGTCAGAACTAATGCTGAATATGCTAGGAGCAGTTGCTCAATTTGAATTAGCAATGATTCAAGAGAGACGTCAAGAAGGTATTGAGAAGGCTAAAGCTGAAGGGAAATACAAAGGGAGACCAGTCAACGAGACAAACCACCAGCGTATTTCAGAGTTAAGATCTCTGGGTGTTTCTTTAAGAAAAATAGCAAGTCAGGTTGGTGTATCTCTTTCCACTGTACAAAGAGCTTTAGGTAAATAGAGTTTACTTAAGCATTCATTTCAAGTGCATGAGGTTTACATAATTTCATGCTCTCAATTAATCTAAATCAACTCTTACAACCCCCCTATTTTTAAAATTAGTTGCACTTTGTTGACTATTTCGCATTGTTACCTTTTGACAAAAATATAATATAAAGCTTTGTTATCAGTACTTTACATGGATATTAGCTACTGTTAATCTGCGCACCGTCAAACATCATTAAGTTTGCAGATAACAATATAATTACTCAATTAATACATAAGGAAAAATATGAAAACAACAGTAGAAACTAACGAAATAGTAAAAGCATACATTAGTGCTTCATGCACAGTTCAAGCTCAATCAGGTGGTTGGGGAGCAGTATTAATACGTACAAATAAACGCATAGAAAGATATGGCTCAATGGCACATACCACTAGTAACCAAATGGCCTTAATTTCTGCGATTAAAACTTTAGAGATAATTAAGAAAAATAATTCAAATAAGAAGATACACATCACTACTATTAGTAAATATGTTATTGAGGGTATTACACAACATATTAAAAACTGGAAACTTAAAGAATGGAAAACTAGTACCAAAAATCCAGTATTAAATAAAGACCTATGGATCCAATTGGATGAGTTGAACCAGTCTATGGATATAAATTGGATAAGAGGTGATAGAGGACAAGGAGAGCTTGCTAAAAGTGAAGCTTTAGCTAGAGATGCTAGAGCAATAAAGAAACACTAAGAATCAAATCAATAAGGAAAGAACAAATGAATAGTAATAAACATATAGAGTCACACAACTGTACTGAATGTGGCTACGCTAACATTAATGAATCTGTAGACTTATGGTCTCTCTGCGGCTGTTGCTCATCTTATATTATTTCAGATATAGAGGTCTTAGCGATGGATACTATAGACGAAGCTAACAGAACTATTTAAAACCTAGTTAATTAAAACCAACCTTTTTTAAATAACCAATTGCTTAACCATAAAAAATTAACTTTTTAAAAACACGTTTTGTATAAAAGGAACTAAACGATGCAATCGTCATGGGCGTACCAATGCCTCACCCCTCCCCCCTATGCTCTCCTACAGCACAACGATAGCCTCAAGGTTTAAATGAGGAGTTGACCACTGCCGTCATACAGCACATAGGCACACCGAGACACCTTGACGTTTGATTGTAGTTATTTATCGGCAGTAGTTGTAACGCGTGGAGGTAACAAGGAGAAGACCCTAAAAGGAAGTCACAAATAAATTTAGACTACACCAAAGACACAACACAAAAAAACATAAACCCAATAATATCAGCATCTTAATTGGCTTTCATGACAAATAACTGGGTATACACCTTATATTACCCTATATTTTGATGTATAGCCTCGTCCATAATTATAATAACAAGAGGAATAAACACCCAAATGGAAAGTAGAAAAATAGCACTATCAGCAATCAATGCAGAAGATAAAAGATACCAAGTGAGAGACCCGAGGACAGCCCCATACGGTGAAAAAGAAAACCAAGATCGTGCATCTAAGGATCATATTAAAGGCATTATTAAGACCCTTAGCGATAACAAAAGGGCTAGGCTTGCTCCCATTGAAGTAATAGAAGACCTTAATAACAAAGAACAATATATCATTGTGGATGGATTCCATAGATACGCGGCTTATTCCAAGATCAAAGAGAGAACCAAAGGAGGCCGCTATAAACAAATCACAGTAAAGGTATACACTGAAGGCGTGCCGCTTGAAAGAGCTCTAACAATCAACACAGAGCACAACGCGTTACAGTTAACGAATAGCCAAAGGGATGAGCTAAAATGGCAGCAATTCCTTAATCTAATGCAGCGGGACAAAGAGCCAAGTAAGAAAGAGACTGTAAAAATATTAGGTCTAGCTGAATCGACCATAGGTACTTGGCGTAAACTCAGAAGACAAATTATTGAAGCAGGATTCTTTAAGAATGGAAGCAACGTATCCAAACACCCTATCACAAACCTACCAATGCTTAAACCAAGCCGTGACGAGTTAAAAAAACACACTGACTGGACAATGCCTGAAGACTCCGAGGAGACGGAAGGAGCATTAGCAGAAGAAGACCAAGAGACAGCTTATGAAATATTGAAGAAAGCAAATAAAGCAATAGAGTCAGGCAAACTAGGCATGTTCATAACACACTTCTGGGGTAAACCTGTTGATGAGGTAGACCTTACCATGAGCAGCGAAGATCTTAATAAAAAAATCATTGAAGAGCGTTTTTAAACATAGCTAAAATAAACAAATATTAACGCTAAAAACCACCAGCAGTAACACAGAAAGAAATCTAAAAGTTAATAAGCTGGTGGGATATTGCGCTAGGTATTAACTAATAAGTAAGTAGACCGATGAATGTACAAAAGCGGAGTATCATCAGAATAACAGCTTATAATCTAGTTAAATCAAGACGAGGAACTCGATCAATTACTTTCTTTTTAATCGTTAGTTCAACCGTACCATAAGACGCTCCCACCCCCTTTGGCGAGTGCCCAGTAATAGCATCACTAATAGTGTCAGAAACCTCTAAACTACGCATTATAGTTTTAAAGGTATGCCTAAAGGCATGAAAGGGTTGCTTAGTAGAGACCCCTAGTTCCTCTACCACATTGCTCCACCATTTGGATAAATAGGATGATTTTGATTCATATTTATTTTCTTTAAGGTCTGGAAATAAACGACCTTGAGAAGCTTCCACATATTCAAGAAAACCTAATTCAATAAGATGTTCAGGAATTGGTAGATGCCTTAAAGAGGAGTTTGATTTAACACTCTGCCTCTCACCCCTACGAATATTGAAATAATAAATCCCATTTTGATGTTTAACAATATCTGATTTATCAAGCTGTGCCATTTCTTCAATTCTTGCACCAGTATATCTACACATTAATGGAGTCCAGTAACAAGCCATTCCATAAGGTTTATGAGCATTCGCATCTTTAAACACATCAGCACTAAATATCAACTCTACTTCAGCAGTTGTATAGTCTTTAGCTTCGTCACACTCTAATTTTTCCTTAGCTTTAGGGGGTTTCACTCCTATAACAGGATTCGTATTTATTAAACCTAATTCAACAGCAAAACTAAATACTGGAGATAGTTTCTTCAATCCGTTTTTAACAGTAGTAGGACTAATCTTTTCAAGCCCTTCTTTTTTAACTTGCTCAATCTGTTTTAATAAAGGAAGACTTCTGATTGATTTTGTTTTTAACTTTGGAAGTTGTAACAAAGTATTTCTGCACTCTACGATATCAGCTCGACTCACCTCACTCACATCAATATCACCAATAATATCAATAAGTCGATTCATCTGTAGACCAGTTTCATCCAAGGTTTTCATCTTTTTACCATTGAGAAGTTCTGAATCTTTATAACGCAGAAATACATTAGATAATGAGTTTTTTGTCTTTATAAGATTTGTAGGATTTGTAACCTTACCTACTGTCCCTAGTGAGTTAGATAAAGGTTCTTTAGCTATAGGGTTGATAATCGGGTTATAACCAAAGTCACGCTCATGACGAGCTCTACATAAGGCTTCTATTCGATAGACATAATCATAAAACGCTATCACTAGAAGTCTGAATGAATCACTGATAGGCGGGATTACTAAACCATCACGATCTAGCTGGTCAACAATAAAACCTTTCAGACCATCAGAAAGCTCTTGAAATTCATCTTCAGTAGCTTGTACAACATCACGACCACGTATTGAAAACGTATCAGATAAACCGAACACATGGAGACGCTCCTCCGCACCCCTTACCTTATCCTTATAAACATAACGCTCATACTTTAGGAAACTAGCATAATCACCAGATGTATCGACCTCGGACTCAACGCGCTTATACCAACGCTCTGCAATAATTGCGCAGTCTCTCACGGTGAGTTCAATTGAGGGTTCTATTGATAGCTTCAACTTAGCTAAAGCGAGTTGGTTATTAGCATCTTCAAGATACTTTCCAAAAGACTGTTTTGCTTCTGCTAAGTTCTTAGTTCGTAAAGAGGACTTAAAGACTGTTTTTCCAACAAAGGGTATTAACGCTTTTGGAACAGCCATTCTGAAATAGTAAACACCAGTTTTAGGATGTTTGTATGGGGAAGTCATAATACTCATTTGTACCTACGCTTTGTACCTGTAGGTAGTTACATTTGATGTGCTAAGCCCCTGTTCTTCAAGAGGTTCCCGAAGTACGGGGGCTCAACGAATGTGGCGGAGAACAAGAGATTCGAACTCTCGAAGGGTTGCCCCTTACACACTTTCCAGGCGTGCGCCTTCAGCCACTCGGCCAATTCTCCGTAAATGTTCATTAATTAATCTATTACTTAAGATGTATCAATGAAGCGAGCGCATGATAATTAACTCAGTGCTTTAAATCAACCGTTAACATTCATAATTCCGTGATTTATAACAATTCTTGCCTTAAATAGACTGATGCGCCTAATAATCCAGGATTTTCATGGGTTATTAAATAGGTTGGGATAGTTTGTAAATAGTCTTTGAAACGTCCTTTGGCTTCAAAAAACGTTCTGAATTCACTATTTTTAAAAAATTCAACAAAACGAGGCACAATACCACCGGCAATATAAACGCCGCCTTTACAGTCCAAACTCAGTGCTAAGTTACCAGCGAAACCGCCCATTGCTTGGCAAAATAAGGTTAAGGTTTGTGTGGCTAATTCACATTCATTATTTAGTGCTGCTTTTGTAATGTCTGCCGCTTCAAAAAATTCAGGTTGTTTACCTGCTAAACGACAAAGTGCGTGATAAATATTGACTAAGCCTTGCCCTGATAATAAGCGCTCTGCTGAAACATGCCCAAACTGTGCTTGTAGTAATAATAAAACGTCTGCTTGCTGTGAGGTATTAGGTGCAAAGCTAGTATGACCGCCCTCACCATCTAAACTTACCCACTTTTCACCTTGTTTGATGAGATGTGAAACACCTAAGCCAGTACCTGGGCCAAATATCGCTTTGACACCATCAGTTACTGCTTCACCACCACCAATTTTTATTTTTTGGTGGTCTGGTACAAAAGGCACGGCAAAAGAGATCGCCGTATAGTCATTAATTACATGTAATGTTTTCAGTGAAAACTTATGTTTAAATTCTTTTTTTGAGAACTGCCAGTTAAGGTTGGTCATGGTGACGAGATCATTTTCTACAGGGCAAGCAATACCGATACACACGTTAATAACAGGGTCTTGAAAAGTGGTAAAGTATTGAGCAATGGCCGCTTCGAGCGTAATGAATTGTGCACACGGGTATTCTCTTACTTTGGAGATTTCTGTTGTTGCTATGTCTAACACCGCTAACCGTATATTGGTACCGCCTACATCTGCAATCACTGATAACATAAACCTACTCCTGATTATTCAACATCATGTTTGATAAAGAGACTGATCGATTTCTCAATTCTTTACGTTAAATTTTAAATTTTTGATCTGAAACATTATTAGCCTGTAATAAAATGACATGAATCCGTCACTTATCTATTATACTTTGTCATTGGAAATGTTCTTTTATGTAGTTTTATTTCATTTTCAGTTATAAATTTTCAGTCAGCATGCCAATTACTAGTCGCCAACTTATTACTACCGAGTAAATAATAAAATGAACACTTTAGAGCTAATTAAAAAAAACCTTGATACGTTTAGTAAATCCGAACGCAAAGTAGCAGAAGCGATTCTGGTTTCACCTGAAACGGCTATTCACTCTAGCATAGCAAATTTAGCTAAAACTGCTGAAGTGAGTGAACCAACGGTAAATCGTTTTTGTCGTCGTTTAGATACTAAGGGTTTCCCTGATTTTAAACTACATTTAGCACAAAGTTTAGCCAATGGCACGCCTTATGTGAACCGTAATGTAAATGAAGACGATGGTCCTGAAGCGTATACATCGAAAATTTTTGAATCGACGATGGCTTGTTTGAACACGGCTAAAAATGGACTGGATACTAACCTCATTAATCGTGCTGTTGATGTGTTAACACAGGCGAATAAGATTTCTTTTTTCGGTTTAGGTGCTTCTTCTTCTGTTGCACATGACGCGCTTAATAAGTTTTTTCGCTTTAATATTCCTGTTTCTTGTTTTGATGACATCGTAATGCAACGTATGAGCTGTATTAATAGTAGTGAAGGTGATGTGATTGTTTTAATTTCTCATACAGGACGTACTAAACTGTTAGTTGAAGTGGCGCAACTTGCTCGGGAAAATGATGCATTTGTTATTGCGTTAACGGAAGCGAATTCGCCGTTAGCTGAACAAAGTAATTTGGTGCTATCTTTAGGTGTGCCGGAAGACACTGATGTTTATATGCCAATGTCTTCTCGTATTGCACAGCTGGTATTAATTGATGTACTAACTACTGGCTTTACTTTACGCCGTGGTGCAAAATTTAGAGACAACTTAAAGAAAGTAAAAGTTGATATTCAAGATTCTCGTTTTGAAAAAACCGGTGATGAAGAGTATTAACAGTATTAGCGTGTTAATGTGTGAAAGCATTAATGTAATATAATCAGAACAGAAAAAGAATAATTAAAATAAGTTCATTAACCCTCTTTAGCCTTATATTTTTTTATATGTAACAGGAGTTAACATGGCAAGACGTACGAAAATAGTAACTACTTTAGGCCCTGCAACGGATCGCGATAATAATTTAGAAAAAATCATTGCCGCTGGCGCTAATATGGTTCGTATGAACTTCTCTCACGGAGAAGCTGCGGATCATGTAAAACGTGCACAGCAAGTAAGAGAAATCGCGGTCAGATTAGGCAAAGAAGTGGCGATCATGGGTGACTTACAAGGCCCCAAAATTCGTGTATCTACTTTTGAAAACAATAAAATCCAGTTAGTAATCGGTGATAAATTCACGCTAGATAGTGATATTGAAAAAGGCCAAGGTAATCAACAAGAAGTTGGTCTTGACTACAAAACATTGCCACAAGAAGTAGACGCTGGCGATGTCTTATTATTAGATGATGGCAGAGTACAACTTAAAGTTGAATCTGTTAATGGTAACAAGGTTCATACGGTTGTCACCATCGGAGGCCCTTTATCTAATAATAAAGGGATTAATAAACAAGGTGGCGGTTTATCTGCTGCGGCGTTAACTGATAAAGACAAAAGAGACATTTTTACAGCCGCTGAAATTGGTTGTGATTACTTGGCGGTTTCTTTCCCACGTAACGGTGCGGATATTCATTACGCACGTAAGCTCGCTCAAGAAGCAGGTTGTTTTGCTAAGATTGTAGCAAAAGTTGAACGTGCTGAAGCGGTTGAAACAAAAGAGGCACTGGAAGATATTATTTTAGCATCTGACGTTGTGATGGTGGCTCGTGGTGATCTGGGTGTTGAAATTGGTGATGCCCGTTTAGTGGGTGTTCAAAAAGATATGATCCGTACTGCTCGTCGTTTGAATCGCGTTGTTATTACTGCGACACAAATGATGGAATCGATGATCAGTGCACCAATGCCAACACGTGCTGAAGTAATGGATGTTGCTAATGCGGTACTTGATGGGACTGATGCTGTTATGTTATCTGGTGAAACAGCAGCTGGTGACTACCCTGTTGAAACGGTTAAAGCGATGAGTGATGTTTGTATTGGGGCTGAAAAACACCCTAGTATTAATGTTTCAAATCACCGTATCAACCATACTTTTGATGATCCGGGTGAAGCATTAGCCATGACGACTATGTATGCTGCGAACCATACTAACGGTGTAACGGCGATTGTTGCACTGACAGCTTCAGGATCTACGCCACTATTAATGTCTCGCTTAAGTTCAGGTTTACCGATTTATGCCTTATCGAGTAATCAGCAAACATTGAACTATTGTGCATTATACCGTGGGGTGACACCGGTTAAATTTGAATCAACAACGACAAGTAGTGTTGAGTTTATTGCAAATGCATTAGATACATTAAAAGCAGCAAACTTAATTAAAACAGGTGATTTAATCTTGTTAACACACGGTGATGATAATGAGCAAGGCTCTACAAACACTTGTAAAATCATTAAAATTTAATAGAGTCTAATAATACCAGTCACACTAATTATTTGAATCTAAGTGATCTCATTAAGAGATCTATTTTACTTATTTAACGAAATCGGTAAAGACGACCATTTTAATGTGATAAATTTAAAAAGCCCCACTATTACTATCAATAGTGGGGCTTTTTATTACTCTTTAAAACATAAACGCTAAGCTTAAGGCATAGCTAATACCAAAAGAATTAATAAGGTGATCATTCTTTTGGTGCTGTTTCTGAAAACATTGGATCAGTGTTAGCAAGATCTAATACTTTCTGTAACTCAGGGTAGCTTTCTAATGAGATAAGGTTTCTAAATAGAGCCCAATCTAGAAAAATAGCTAATCTTGTTTCAGCATCTGTCAGTGGTAATGCATCACTAAAGCTTTTGTCATTAATCGCCGCTAATCCAGATTCAATGCGTTTTTGTTGACGTGTTAAGTAAACACTTTTTTCAGGCGTTATTCCGTCAAACTTACCTAGCATGACTAAATTAACACACGCATCTAGCACTGTGTTGGTCATATGGTATAGCTCTACTTCTTCCACATCAGTTAAAAAACCTTCGCCAGCTAGCTCATAGATATGCGTTAAAATTGAGGTTGAATCTGTTAATTTTAATTCGCAATCAATTAATAGCGGTACTTTTTTAGTGGGAGATAATTCAGCACTTTGCGTTGCATCTATTTCAATAAAGTCACAATCAAGCTTTGTTTGTAACAAAGCAATACGACAATGGCGAACAAAAGGTGAAGTATAGCTACCGTATAATTCCATAGGAGACCTTACATTTAAAATGACAATTTATGATGATAAACAACAATGTATAACAACTAACACTGTAAAGGAAACTTACTTTATGGGCATAATAATTATTAGTCAACTAGCTAAATCTATTAATGTAACTAATGGTTCAGATTTAGCGCTAGTATCAAACTATTACCGTTATCATTCATTGTTAAATAGGCAGCACTCTATTACGTCCTAGGCTTTTAGCCTTGTAGAGGTATTCATCTGCACGTGCAATAAAGTCAGTGATCGTTTCATTAGGTTTACTTTCAACAACACCAAATGAAGCCGTAATACTATTAATGACTTGGCCTGAGCGTTTGTCTTTTAATGATAATTTTTCTAATTTTTTGCGTATCGCTTCTGCAAAGTGTCGAGCAATGCGAATGTTCGTTTTAGGTAATAACATCACAAACTCTTCACCACCAAAACGGTAAGCAGTGCTTTCGTCTCGCATACTTTCATTAATTTTTCGACCTACTGCCTTTAATACTTGGTCACCCAATAAATGTCCCCAAGTATCATTAAACTTTTTGAAGTGATCGATATCGCAAAGAATAAGGCATAAGCCTTTGGTATCCGCTTGTAGGTAGGCAGATAATTCAGTATCAAATGCATAACGATTAAACAACCCCGTCAAGGAGTCATACATAGCGGCATTACGACTCTCCGCTAACTGTACTTTTAAATTTCCAATTTCCTTGGTTGCCATCGCTAAACTATTACCAAAAAACTGCGTTGCACTGCGCATGTGTTTTGCATCTTTCTCTAATGTTTTTAGCAAGCCAACCACTTCATCAAGTGACCACCCTTCTTCTTCGACTTTACTAATGTTGGCGACATTTTTTTCAAAGGATTGAGCAAATTCATTAGTGTCAGAATGTGTATCTGTTACTAACTGATCAAGCTGCGTCATCATTTTTTCAATAGTTGAACGAAATTCCCAAGTATCAGCCTCTAAAGGAGAGCTAACATGTTCTCTATATAATGATTCTGCTTGAATTGGCGGACAAATGCTGGAGGAAGCTAATAGATGATCCATCGACTCTTTTAAAGCTAAATTCTTTTCAGCCACATAATGATACCAAAGTGCATAATTACTTGGTGTAGTAGGCACTGAGTATTTCATCATTAACGGCAATGCTTTTTTTAAATTATTCGCAGATTCTACAATTAGTTCTTTGCTCATCGGTCACTTTCTTATCTATCCATGAATTTATTGTTTAAAATTATAAACCCTAAAGAGGTATCTATGTATAAAAATAGTTTATTAGAAAACATTATATGAAGTTATAAGTTGATAATTAGACATGGCGCAACAAAAATTTAATTGAAAATATTTTTAATTTACTTATAAATAACTTTTAAGAGTCTGATTTTAAATACAAAAAATGTAAAACCTATTTTTACTGATCTTGCTCAATAATTGTTATCACATGTACATTTACAAGACATTATAAAGCAAGTATTCTTGCGCCCCTGCGCATTATGGCGCTATTTATTCCTACTAATTATGCAACTTAATTTTAAGTAAAGGTAAAAACAGAGTGACAGAAAGAAAATCATTTACGCTAGGCACAATATTAACTTTTATCCTTCCATCATTGGTTGGATTGATATTGTTTATGGCACCAATTCAATACGATAATGCACTGACGATACCGATTGCGATTATTTCAAAAGCGTTGCAAGCTTTTTTAGGCGATTCGATTACTTTGATCGTGACTTTGGTCGTGTTAATTACCGCGGTATTAAGCTTAATTTGTAAGTTGTTTAATCCGGTTATTTTACAACAATCTAAATTTATCCACGGTTTATTAAACGTTAGCCCTGTTTGGTTAGCGATTCGATTATTAGGTGCATTTTTCATTGCCGCAACTTATTGGCGCTTTGGCTCTGAAATGATCTATTCTTCGAATACCGGCGCATTGGTATTAAATGATTTATTGCCAGTTTTACTGTGTGTCTTCTTTTTGGCTGGGCTGTTATTACCTTTGTTATTGAACTTTGGTTTATTAGAGTTATTTGGTACTTTGTTAACAAAAGTGATGCGACCAGTATTTAACTTACCGGGTCGCAGTGCAATTGACTGTATGGCCTCTTGGCTAGGCGATGGTAGTGTTGGTATTTTAATGACGAGCAAACAGTATGAGTCACGTTTTTATACTCAACGTGAAGCGGCGGTTATTGGCACGACCTTCTCTGCGGTTTCAATTACCTTTTCTTTGGTGGTTATTTCACAAGTTAAATTAGAGTACTTATTTTTACCGTTCTATTTAGCGGTATGTGCTGCGGGTATTGTGGCGGCGATTGTTGTGCCTAAATTACCTCCTCTACGCAATAAAAAAGATCTTTATATTGATGGCTCAGTTCGTCAAGAAAACGATGAGAAAACGCCTGAAGGCCATCATGTTTTATCATGGGGATTCCATCAAGCATTAACCCGTGCAGAGCAATCTAATGGTATAAAATCAACATTACAAGATGGCATCAAAAATGTCATTGATATGGTGTTTGGTGTTATTCCTGTGGTGATGGCAATTGGTACTGTTGCGTTGATGATTGCTGAATATACGCCAATCTTTAATTACCTTGGTATGCCATTTATTCCGTTACTTGAGTTATTACAAATACCGGAAGCAGAGCAAGCATCAACAACCATTGTGGTTGGGTTTGCAGATATGTTCCTTCCCTCGATTTTAGCGGCGTCTATTGAATCAGATATGACACGCTTTATTATTGCGGCGATGTCGGTAACACAGTTAATTTACATGAGTGAAGTGGGCGCATTATTGCTAGGTAGTAAAATTCCGGTTAGCATTAGCGAATTATTTATTATATTTATTCTACGTACCTTGGTAACGTTGCCAGTTATTACTGCTATCGCACATCTTATATTTTAATTCATTGCTAAGATAAGAACGTAGAATGAAGTAAAGTAAAAGACAGTCAAAACAGATTGATAGTAAACGATAAAAGCGAATGATAACAAGCCAGTTATCATTCGCTTTTTTATATTAAATGGATGTACTTAACGTTAAGTCTAAGTGCATCCATTTAAGTGTTCAAGAATCTTAAACATGCTCGTATTGATACCAATCTGGATAAATTATTGGTCTATTTAGGCGTTAGGGAAAATGGATGATAGCAAGGCGTTGATTGCAGTAACTAGTATTCTCATTACAAAATCAATAACGAAGCTAAAATTCATTTTAACCAGCATAAATGACTAGATAATGACTTAGATTGGTATTCAATTAACACGCAAAGGAAAGCAACATGGATATTGCATTATATCTTCACGCAATGACTGGTTTATTAGTCATCATTGATCCTATCGGTTCAGCATTAATTTTTAACTCATTAACAGCGAGTAGTGACCAAAAACACCGTAATTTAATGGCAGTAAAGTCCGTTATTATTAGTGGTATTACCCTTATTTTATTTGGTAATTATGGCGAGGCTTTGTTCTCACAGCTGGGTATTAATATCAATTCACTGCGTATATCAGGTGGTTTATTACTGTTTTACACTGCGTTTATTATGATCACTCAAGAGTTGAAGTTTACTAACACAGACAAAAACTCTGATATTTCAGTATTCCCCATGTCGATACCTTTATTGGCAGGCCCTGGCACATTAACTTTAGCGATTCTTTTGTTCTCACAAAATACCGAAGGCAATGATTCAATCCTTTCCGTGAGTGCTGCGATTGTGAGTGTCTTAATCATCACTTTAGTCGCTATGGTTGCCTCTAAATACCTTAAGAAAATGATTGGTAAAACGGGTGATGAAATATTACGTCGTTTCTTAGGTGTTATCCTTGCTGCATTAGCAATACAGTTTATTTATGAAGGCATTCGTAATATTTCGATGTAGTGAATAGTTTTTCAATCTTTAATCGCTCGAAGACATAAATTTGCTTTAACCCCAATAAACTACTGGTTTTATTGGGGTTGTTTTTTAGCAGATGGAACATGGTTTGCTAACAACAATTACCGTTAATTGTTAACAGAAGTTATCGTTATTGCTTAAATACCTTTAATGTAATTCACCTTCTTTCTCAACACTTCCATAGTATTTATGACAACTTTCTAGCGATGTAAAAGTCAAAATAATTAAATCATACATACTCTATATACTGTTTAGATCATACCAATCACACTAATTAACCTCTTTTGATTAATTCTCCGATAGACGATTAACGACTTAATCTTTGAAAGGCCTCAATTTACGTCTTAAACTAAGTCATTTTCCTGCGCAAAATTTAGAACATTTATTTAATGTAATCGGTATAATCAATCATTCAACACTAAGTTATTGCGCAATATCAATAAGAAAGTAAATGAGATGATTCAAACTATATTTATTCAATTTTCTTTCAAGACTCAATGTAAATAATCGATTTAAAAGTAAATTGAAAAGGCGATTTACAAGGTAATTTAAAATCAATTTCAACAATTAAAAGTTGAATAATAAAGTAATGAACTCAGTTGCCAGTAAGACTTAAGCCCAACAATAAGACTCAACATGAGAAGGATTTTCATATGAAAAAGCACATTCTTTGTTCCATCGATTTAGCTTATTTAAAAGAAGCTGCTGCGATATTAATAGAAGCAGAAAAACAAGCGAGTCTGGATGACGCAAAACTGACGATCATTACCGTGATACCTGATTACAGATCTTCTTGGGTTGGCTCATTTTTTAAAGAAGGTACGCTACGAAAAGCAGCACTAGCTGCAAGTGAAGAACTTCGTGAACTGGTCAAAACCACTTTGCCCAATCAAGAAAAAATTAAATGTATTGTTGAAGTAGGCGTTGTTTATGAACAGGTATTGAACAATATTAAAAAGTTAAAAATTGACTTGGTTGTATTAGGGGCACATAAACCGAATGTGATCGACCGATTAATTGGGCCAAATGCCTCAAGAATTGTGCGTAAATCTCCTGCATCAACCTTGGTGATTAGATTAGATTAGATTAAATTAATTTAATTGGTTAGTGTTGGCGTAATAAGGCTGAGTTAGTTTTTATTTCAATCTAAAAGCAACTCAGCCGACTTCAGCTTGTGTTGCTTATTTGACATTTTCTCTGGAATAATCAACGACACTTAACAAACGAATTGCATTGTTTATCTGAATTTAAGAAAGGTTAAAAGTCTAACTTAAGTTGTTGTTCTTTTACTTCAGGTTTTAACATGACACTGAGGCCAAGCAATCTAATCTCTCTACCTTTTTGCCTTTGAAGTATTTCTTGCAGAAGTTCACGAAAATGGGCGAGATCTAATTGCGTTTGTACATGCTCTATCGTTGTTAATTGAAAGTCAGCGAACTTTACCTTAATGCCCTGCTTTGTGATCTCTTTCGATGGAGAAGCTCGCTCTAATCGTTTATCTAATTCATGATAAAGCTTTTGTTCAATGAACTCCCAGCACTGATCGAAAGTAGAAATATTAGTTGAAAAGGTACGCTCCACGCCGACTGATTTACGTTCACGTTCAGTGATCACTTCTCGATTATCGATACCATGGCTATAATTCCATAATGACAAGCCCATACGACCATATTTTCTCAGTAATTCACGATAATCGGTATGTTTAATATCTTCACAAAGGTAGAAATTGCCTTGGTGAAGCTTCTTTAAACTCACCTTTCCTACACCTGGTATTTTCTCTAAGGGTAGCATATCAATGACGCCTTGAACTTCATTCGGCGGGATCACAAATTGCCCATCAGGTTTATTCATATCTGACGCGACTTTGGCCAAAAATTTAATAGGGGCAACACCTGCTGAAGCTGTCAGGTTCAATTCATTACGGATATCATTTCTAATCGCTTCTGCAATCAATGTCGCTGAACCATGTAATTGTTTGCAATCTGTTACGTCTAGAAAGGCTTCATCTAATGATAACGGCTCAATGATTTGAGTGTAGCGTAAAAAAATGGCTCGAATCTGTTTAGAAATGTCTTTATAAACTTGCATACGCCCCGGTACCACGGTTAAGTGGGGGCATAATTTTAAAGCTTGGGAAGTTGGCATTGCTGAATGCACACCATATTTACGTGCATCATAGTTACATGTGCTTATTACACCACGTTGAAGTGTGCTGCCTCCGACGGCAAGCGGAATGCCTCTGTAATTGGGCTCATCGCGCATCTCGACAGATGCAAAAAATGAGTCCATATCAATATGTACAATTTTACGTTGAACCTGAACTTTAGAGGTCACCTTATTTTTAGGGAGGATCACATCAGCACACATATTAGGGCAACCTTAAGACATAAAAGTAAGATGGCTATTTAACAACCTCTTAAATTGCATTTTCATCTACTTTAAACCTGTTTATTTATCCAGTTAATTTTATGGTAATAATCAAAAATTACAAGTACAAATAAAAATTGTATGCTACGTTTGACATTACCCTTAGGGGAAGGGTTAGGCTTTATCTATCAAATAACTATTCAGTAATTTCTGAGTAGACATTAAGCCGGAGGTAACTTCTATGACAGCACTACAACAAGTAACATTTCCCGTTTATGGAATGAACTGCGCATCATGTGCGAGCAAATTAACCACTGCTTTTAATGAGATTGACGGCATTGAAGCCAACGTGAATATCACTTTAGAAAAAGCGACACTCTCTATTGATGAAGCAGCATTAGCCACTCCGATAGCAACTGAAGTTGTATCGGTATTACAAAAAAAGGGTTATCAAACTGATTATCAACAAATCAGTTTTGAAGCTGATTGGTCATGTTCAAGTTGTGTTGAAACCACCTTGAATGCCCTTAAAAAACATCCATTAGTTCTGGATGTTAAAGCAAACTTTGCAACACAAATGGTTTACATTGAAACCTTAGAAAGCTTTATTAATGATCAATTTATTGAACAGTTAATCGCGTTAAGTCCTTATAAGTTAACACGTAAAATTGCAATTACTTCACAACAACAATTACAGAAAAAACAACAACAAGAACAAAAAAAGCAACAACAAGAAAAATTAAGTCTAGCGTTCGCTGTTTTATTAAGTTTGCCATTTTGGTTAGCAATGATAAACATGGTGTTTAGTGACACGCCATTGTTAGCACCTTGGTTAGAATTAGCATTAGCAACACCACTGCAATTTATTGTTGGGGCTCGCTTTTATAAAGGCGCTTGGAATAGTATCAAAAATTTCTCGGCTAATATGGATGTATTAGTTGTTTTAGGCACCTCAGCAGCTTACTTCTTCAGTCTTTATATGCTGTTAGAAGGCAGTACTGCCCATCTTTATTTTGAAACCAGTGCATTAGTCATTGTGTTGATTCGTTTAGGTAAATATTTAGAGTTTCGCGCTAAGCAAGCGAGTAGCAAAGCCGTCAGTGCCTTAAGTCAATTACAAGCGATCGATGCATTAGTTAAAAAAGGTAAAGAATTTAAACGTGTATTAATTGAACATGTGCAAGTTAATGACCTGATACAAATTGCAGCAGGCGATAAAGTCCCTGTTGACGGTGTGATTGTTGAAGGTAGCAGTTATTTAGATGAAGCGTTATTAACAGGTGAAAGTCGTCCTATTTTAAAAAATATAGATGACGAAGTTTTTGCAGGCACACTCAATGGTGATGGTGTGTTATTAATGAAGAGTACCGCCGTTAATGAGCAAACTAAGTTGCACCAAATAATACAGCTTGTTGAATCCGCTCAAATGAGTAAAGCCCCTATTTTGCAGTTAGTCGATAAAATAAGTTCTATTTTTGTACCGATCGTTTTAGGTATTGCAGTTATTACTTTTGGTGCTTGGTGGTTCGTCGGTGGCGACTTTGAACAAGCCTTAATGCACAGTGTTGCCGTATTAGTAATTGCTTGTCCTTGTGCGTTAGGTTTAGCGACACCCACTGCGATGGTCGTAGGTACTGGTTTAGCTGCTCAAAAAGGTATTTTAATAAAAGATATCAATACCCTACAACTTGCTCATAAGCTTAACCATATTGCATTTGATAAAACAGGTACGTTAACTAAAGGACAAGTCAGCTTAGATAATATTACGTCATTTGATAATGACTTCTTTTCTTTATTATTAGGTTTACAACAAGCAAGTAAGCACCCTATTGCAAAAGCAGTCATAGATCATTGCCAATCACTTGATGTTAAAGCATCCGAAGTGAGTGATATTCAAAGTATTCATGGTGAAGGTATTCATGGTCGCTTTAATGATGCCGATCTTATTGCGGGTAATAGCAAATTATTAGCGCGTTTTAATATTAATTTAACCGAACAACTTGCGATACATGCAGTGAATGTGGATCAAGATCAAAATATTATTTACGTTTGTTATCAACACACTTTAATTGGTTATTTTGTTATTGCAGATCAATTGCGTCCAGAGAGTAAAGAAGCGATTGAAGATCTTCATAAATTAGGTCTATCAACCATTTTACTTAGTGGCGATAAACATAGTGTTGTACAGGCGATGAGTAAGCAGTTAGGTATTAAAACCTTTTATGCAGAGCAAACACCGGAGCAAAAACTACAGCAGTTATCAGATTTGCAACAAGATTCATTAGTTGCAATGGTCGGTGATGGCGTCAACGATGCACCAGCCTTGGCCAAAGCAGATGTCAGTATTGCGATGGGTGGCGGCAGTGATGTTGCAAAACAAACGGCAGCGATGACCTTAATGCGTGATGACCCTCGCTTGATTGCCGTAGCGATTAAACTTTCACGAGCAACTTGGTCAACTATTCGTCAGAACTTATTTTGGGCGTTTATATTTAATACGTTAGCGATTCCAGCTGCAGCGTTAGGTTATTTAAACCCAACTATTGCGGCGATAGCGATGACTATCTCAAGCTTAACTGTATTAAGTAACTCATTGTTATTAAAACGTACTCGTCTTAAATAAACGCATAAAAGTCCGTTAATAAATTCATTAACGGACTTATTTAAATATGGGAGAATCTGTATGTTGTCAATTAGCCAAGTAGCTCAAGAGACAGGGTTATCAGTCAAATCTATTAGACACTATGAATCTATTGGTCTGATCAGTCCTCCGCCAAGGGAGGAAAATGATTATCGATTTTATACCAAGGAAATTACCCAGCAGTTGCATTTTATTTATAAAACAAAGCAAGCTGGTTTTACGTTAAAAGAGTGTAAAGCGTTGTTGTTGTTGTGTGAAAATGAAGATAGAAACAGCGCCGATGTTAAAAAGATAGCGTTAGAGAAAATTAAAGAAATTGAGGAACGCATTAAACAGCAACAAGCGATAGTGGATCAGTTAACTAAAATAACTCAGCAGTGTCCGGGTGATGAGCACTCAGAGTGCAGTATCATTGATGCCTTTAGTCGCGACTAAAGCATCATAAATCTGATCTTTAATTATTAATAATAAGCACACATTAATAAAAACGACCATTAATCGCTAACCATAAAAAACCCAGTAATAAACTGGGTTTTTATTTGTCTCAATATTTTATTGAAATATACCTTTCGTGAAAAGTATCATCAAATCGAAAGGAAACTAATTACTCGTTTCTTTTAACGAGCCTATTTCAACACGTTCTTCATTTCTACCCGCATTAGGGTCGTTAAATACATCAACGTCCATCTCACCTTCAGATTTAGCAACGATACAAGTCACCACACTATCACCAGTAATATTAACGGCGGTACGGATCATATCTAACAATCTATCAACACCAATGATCATTGCAATACCTTCAACAGGTAAACCAACTTGGTTTAATACCATTGCTAACATGATCAAACCAACACCCGGTACACCAGCAGTACCGACAGAAGCTAGAGTAGCCGTCATGATCACCGCTGCATAGTCAGATAAAGTTAAATCAATATTAAACGCTTGTGCAATAAATACCGTCGCAACACCTTGCATGATGGCAGTACCATCCATGTTGATAGTTGCCCCTAAAGGCACAGTAAATGAAGCAACCTTATTATTAACACCTAGGTATTTAGTGGCTGTTTCTAATGTCACTGGAATCGTTGCATTTGATGATGCCGTTGAAAATGCAAAAGTGATTGCAGTTTCCATTTTTTTGAAAAATTTAACAGGGCTTAATCCTGTAAACACTTTCAAGAAAGTACTATAAGTAATTAAGGCGTGCAAAATCAGTGTCGCACTTAATACTAAGAAGTAATTAATGAGATTAAAGATCGCATCTAAACCAATTTCACTAAATAACTTCGCCATTAAGAAGAACACACCGTAAGGTGCAATATTCATTAACATAACCACTAATTTCATGATCACTTTGTTGAGATCAAAAAATGTTGCTGCAACACGTTCACCCGCGCTGCCAGATGAACTAATAGCAACACCAAACAATATTGCAAACACAATAATTTGTAGAGTATTACCTTCAGCCATTGAGCTAATAGGATTTGTTGGGAACATGTTAATAATAACATCGCCTAACGATGGTGCTTCTTTAGATGCAAAGGTAGTTGCTTGAGCTAAGTCGATACCAACACCTGGTTCAAAGATATTAGCCATCAAGATAGCAAGTGAGATAGCAATCGCAGTCGTCACCATATAAAAAGACAGGGTTTTACCCCCTAAACGCCCTAATGTTGACATATCTTTTAAACTGCTTGTTCCGCAAACTAAAGAAACAAAAATAAGTGGAACAACTAACATTTTAAGCGTGGCAATAAAGATTTTACCGCCTACATAAAATAGCCCATTAACAATATAATCTTGGACAAATGCAACGTCAGCAAAGATTGTACGGATTAAGAACCCTGTTAATATGCCAATCGCCATGCCGATTAAGACTTTCTTGGTCAATGACATTTTATTTTTTACTTCTGTCATAATAATTCCTTATATTTCATAAAATTACCCTTTAAATTTCTATAAATATTGCAATATCGCACTAGGAGTATGAGTATTAAATCTTTCTCGTAATCCATTACAAACAAGTCGGTTTTCTCGTATTGTCTTAATGCTAATATCTGAATTAATGCGACATATTCATAAAAATAAAGGGGCTGATGCTTAAAATGGCAGTACCTATACCCGTTACCATTTAAGGTACAAAATTCAACAAGTGGTGAAGTGAACAGATGCTAGGCAGAAAGAGGAAGATCTAACGGGTTAAACCGACACTTTCTAACAACGCAGGTGTTTATACCAATCACACTAATTAACTGATCTATTTTACTTATCAAAATAACTTATTTAATGTCATCGGTATTACTTCACCGCCTGCCCTCTGGGTCGTTAGCTTGAAAATCAACTCAGCGTTGCAACCTTCGATAAGGACTCGTCCTTGTGATCATGTTGCGCGTTGATTTGGAGTCCAAGCTAACGACTGAACAAAGTACATTGAACGGTAACGGGTATATACCATAATAACAGGCAGATAAGAAAATATTAATTTATCAAAGAAAAGTCGGCAGAGGCTAATTGCACGCCGTTAACAAGGATTGCAACAGTATGTTGTCCACCATAATATTGTCTTGTGGAGATTTTTTTGAAACTAAATGATTTCGAAATCATTTTATTGTGTTGAGGGATAATCGCTTCAGAAAGTTGGAATATTTTACGTGCTTGTTTGCCATTTTTTTTCATAAAATCAATCGCAAATTCAATACGCAATTTACTGAGAGGTAAACTTTTTTGATGTTGTAGCTGACAAGAAAAATGAAGCATTTGACCAAGTTGTACATTTTCATCTGTAACAAAATCGATAACTTCTATGTCTTTTGGCGGTAAAAATCCAAATAAACTTAACGCATCTGGTTGAGCTTGTTTTAATAAACTTCTGCAAGCATGTTTAACAAGGCGTTTAGTGTATATCGAATCACTTTCTGTTAACCAACGTTGAGCAATATCTATCACAATATCCGGATGATCCTTGGCAATATCATTAAGGTTATTTGCAACGCTACGACGAACGTATTCACTCTCATCAGTTTTTAAAGATTCTAAAATAGGTAATAAATAACTTGGATCTTTTTTAAATGAAGGTAATGCCATCGCCCAAGGCAATCGAGGACGTGCTCCTTCTGAAGCTAATCGACGTATATGATGATTATCACTTTTTGTCCAAGCTAATAAGATACAGTGCATTTGTTCAGGATATTGTTCAATAAAAGGTCTAACGGCAAATTCTGCACTGGCAAACTGTGTAATATGAGCCAGCGCATCGATCGAAGCGGTTAATTCATCTAACCCAAATAATTCAACAAAAGCAGGAATAAACATACCTTTGTAGCTAGTGAAGTGCAGCGAAACTTGTTTAATAACAGCGAGCGTTTGTAAATAATCGAGTTCAATAAAAGTATTTAACTGGTGTGCAATATGTTCTGTGCGTGCTTTTAGTTCTTTATTATTCCAATCATCATTAAAAACTGCATCAATAAAATCATTTTTATGAAAAGTAGGGTAATAATCAGCTACCGAGTTTGCAACATGGTTAAGGTAGTCATGGTTATATACATCTTTTAATAAATCAGCCATCTATACGCCACCTTATTTATACTCAACAGCGCTATTGTTAGGCTTGTTTAATAAAATTGGACACTTGTCATTAACAGCTTTTATTTCGCTTATGGTTTTGAACAAACTATTAACAAATAAAAAGACCAATAAAAATGACTAATAACAAGTGAATTAATTACAATACTCGTTCACCAAAATGGAAAACACAAAACTGCCCTTCTTCCATTTTGGTCCACGCTTCATCTTTGGTTAATGGACGAGTGGCAATCACAGTCACAACATCCGTTGCTGAGGTTTCTTCTTGGAAATCAACCGTCATATCTTCATCAATCAACTGGGCTTTACCAAAAGGTGCTCGGCGCGTTATCCAATGTAAATTATTAGTGCAATAACACATTACATATTCGCCATCGCTTAAAAGCATATTAAAAACACCTAATGCTTTTAATTGATCGGCATAACGAGCTACCAATCTAAACATATCTAACATGTCTTCAGGTGGTTGTTTAAACTCTTTGTGTAATTTATCAATGATCCAACAAAAAGCACGCTCACTGTCCGTTTGACCCACTGGATTAGCGTAGCCCATTTCTAGGTCTTCATAGCCGGTTAGTTGGCCATTATGAGCATAAGTCCAATTACGCCCCCATAACTCTCTAATAAAAGGATGTGTATTCTCTAAATTAACGCCACCACGGTTCGCTTGACGAATATGACTGATAACCGATTTACTTTTAATAGGGTAACTTTTCACTAATTCAGCAATTTTAGAATCACAACTTGGGCTAGGATCTTTAAAACTACGGCAACCTTTACCTTCGTAAAAAGTAATACCCCAACCATCTTTATGCGGGCCAGTACCACCACCGCGCTTTACTAATCCACTGAAACTAAAACAGATATCAGTTGGGACATTGGCACTCATGCCTAATAATTCACACATTGTTTAAACCTAAGCCATCTTTTTTTCAATTAAATAGATCAAGATATGAATGATCTTAATATGTACTTCTTGGATGCGATCGGCAAAACCGAAATGCGGTACACGAATTTCAACGTCTGCTAGTCCAGCCATTTTTCCACCGTCTTTACCCGTTAAAGCAATGACTTTGATGCCTTTAGATTTAGCAACATCAATGGCTTTTAGAATATTGCCTGAGTTACCACTGGTTGATAAACAAAATAACACATCACCACTGCGGCCAACGCCTTCAAGGTAACGTGCAAATATGTACTCAAATCCGTAGTCATTACCGACACAAGAAATATGGCTAGCATCTGAAATCGCAATCGCTGGGTACGACGGTCGATGTTCACGATAACGCCCCGTTAACTCTTCAGCAAAATGCATAGCATCACAATGAGAGCCTCCATTACCACAAGCTAATACTTTGCCTTCATTTTTGAAAGATTCCGCTAATAACGAAGCAGCATCTTCGATATTCTGTAAATTTTGTTGATCTGATAAGAATGCAGATAAGACCGTTTGTGCTTCTAACAACTCATCTTTAATTAATGATAAATTCATAATACCTACTTACATAATTGAGATTAATACCTTGGGTATAACTATCCACCAGCAGCTTGATGCTGGTGACGAATATTTTATTCTTCTAAACAATTCCTCTAAACAATTCCTCTAAACCATTCTTTCAAAAAGAGCCTAATAATATATCGTTTATCAGTGCAACTTTTAGACTATAAATACATTCCATTAGTTAAGATCTATTGATTAAACTTTATTAGTAAAATTCAGTTAATTAATTTCAATACAAACAAATCTAGCATTATAGCTTTTGATCATTGTTGTCATTATTCATAAACATTTTTCTGTATTAAATAGCCACCAAAGTTAAGCTTTGTGCTTTTTAAGTTCATTATATCAAACTTAAAAAAGAAAAATTCTATCGTCGTTAATATAACTTATTAAGGTACTGATGACGTAAATTATTGTTATATTTTTAAATTTTATGATGGCTTTAAGCCATTCAGAAAATTGTTTAATAGAAGAGTAACTTAAAGACAATAAATAATGGGGGAAGTTTAAGTAGAAATGTATTGGATAAACGTATTTAAACACTAGTGCATGAATGAGTTACCTTTTGATCGGTCCATTTATGCTCTAGGTATGTGTAAAATACTAACCATATTTATTAAGCGCAGATGCGCAGTGACGCTTAGCGCTAATGGCAGAGGAACAATATTTATAAGTTAATAAGATGCACTTCAGAGTTATCATCAGGATCTGCAAACTGTTGCCTTAATACTTTTTTAGACTCCATAAAGATTTCACCATTTTGAGCGATAGTAAAATGATCGGGTTCTATATTAAATTCTTTTTGGTAAGCCATTACTAATTGCAATGAATGTGCTTTTTGCTCTTCACTCAATGGTGCACCGTCTAACCATTTCCCTGTTTCAACAGCAGTTGCTAGTTTCTGATAAAGTGCTGGAGTGATATTTTTTGCATACTCATTTATATTTGCCACTGTGTTTGCCTTTTTCTTTAATCTTAATTAATTTGAATGAACTGAAGTATATTTATTTGTTTGAAATTATCTAGTGATGTTTTTGTTGAGCAATAATTTTTTGCTGTTGGTCTACTTTTTATCTTTAATTTTATCTTTAACTTTAACTTTAACTTTAATTAACAGTAACTAATGTTAGCAACCATTAACTTATGCTAATCCTTAAAAAGAAAAAGCCACTTATTGATAAGCAGCTTTTGTATTAGGCATTACATAGTAAATTATATGCAAAAATTACAAATAAAAATCGAAACAATTCATGCAGCTTATAAAAAACATAAATCATTATTTCTGGTTAACAGCTTTAAATAACAAGATTGAATGCGCTTTGGCATGAACAGGAATCTCTACTTTACTTGTATCTTCAACTAAATTTCCTGTAGAACAACTGGTATCCAATGCCATAAACCAATCTTTGTTATCGATTAATGGTGGTAGTTCACAAGCAATTTGGTAAGTTGAAGCATTCAAAATCAAATACCAATGTTCACCTTCAGGATCTACTTCACTTAATTCAACGGCAATAGCCTGTGAGTTAGAAGCATGCCAATCGACTTCTTCCATTAAATAACCATCAGGGTGATACCAGGTCACTTTATCACTATTCACATCGTTATCATCGAGTAACAAGTCACCAAATAGTCGCGACTGCTTGCGTAATTCAATTAACTTAGAGGTAAATTCAAACAAGGCGAAATCAGCTTCTGAACGATCCCAATTAATCCAACTAATTTGGTTATCTTGGCAATACGCATTATTATTACCTGATTGGTGATTTCCCATTTCATCACCCGCTAAAAAGTGCGGGGTACCTTGAGACAAAAACAAGGTCGTAATCATGTTACGTTTTTGCTTCTGTCTTAAGCAATTAATGCGTTTATCTTTAGTCGGGCCTTCACAGCCATAATTGGCAGAAAGGTTATTTCCATGACCATCACGATTACTCTCGCCATTAGCTTGATTATGACGATCTTGGAAAGACACTAAATCGTCTAATGTAAAACCATCGTGATAACAGATATAGTTAACACTAGTAGTATTACTTCGATTACTTAATGGAAAAAAGTCGTGAGAACCTATCAAACGAGTTGCCACTTCAGAGACTTTGCCTGTATCACCTCGCCAGAAAGAACGCATGGTATCGCGGTATCGATCATTACACTCTTTCCATTGTTCAGGGAAAGCACCTAGACGATAACCACCGGGTCCAATGTCCCAAGGCTCAGCAATTAATACAACATCACTTAAAATAGGATCTTGTGATAAAGCTTTAAAAAAAGCACTTTTTTCAGTAAACCCTTGTGGCTCACGTGCTAAAGTCACCGCCAAGTCGAACCTAAAGCCATCAACTTGCATTTCAGTTACCCAATACCGCAAAGCATCGAGTGTTATCTTTAATGACCAAGAAAAATCTAAATTAACCGTATTACCACAACCGGAATGATTACTATAACGTTGGAAGTCAATTCCCTGTTTATTACTTTCAAAAGTATAATATTGTCTATTATCAAACCCTTTAAAGCTTAAAACGAGACCATCATTTCCAGCTTCCGCTGTATGGTTAAACACCACATCCAATATCACTTCAATATTGGCGGCATGTAATTCTCGCACCATGGTTTTAAACTCAGAGATAGCATCATATTGAGCATAACGAGTCTCCGGGGCAAAGAAGTTAATTGGGTTATATCCCCAATAATTGGTTAACCCTAAACCACTTAAACGAGATTCGCTGACAAAACTAAAGACCGGCATGATTTGTAAGCTTGTCACACCTAATGATTGATAATGTTTGATACTTTCTGGATGTGATAAACCTAAATATTTACCACGCATGGGTAAGGGGATATTAGGGTTTGTTTGAGTAAACCCTTTAGTATGCACTTCATATAAAATACGATCTTGATCGTCTATATTAGGCTTTTCACTGCCTTGCCATTCAAAGCTGTCGTCAACCACAACCGATTTAGCGACATACAGATCATCAACATCACTCTGAGCTTGTACAAAACTGTGTTGCACTTTACTCAAGCATTTCGCATAAGGATCAATTAATAAATGCTTATTATTAAATAACATCCCTTTGTTAGGTTGATATTCACCATCAACTCGATAACCGTATTTTTGTCCTGCTTTAATACCTTGTAAATGAATATGCCAAAGATGTGAATGAGAAACTTTTAGAAAATAACTGTCTATTTGATTGTCATGCTTATCAAAAAGACATAACTCAACACTTTTCCCGCCTTGACTATGCACTGAAAAATTACAGCCTTGCTGATCTAAAGTCGCTCCTAAAGGAAGACTTTTCCCATTAGAAGTAGTGAATAGGTGCTTAGCATTAATGGTGGTTAGGTCTATTTTAATATCATGTTTTGACATTTAGACTTCCTTTTTCTTCAAATAAACTGATGATAATGGAGGTAAATTAACAACAATTGAATGGCCTTTGCCTTGCCAAGGGTAAGGTTCGCTGACAAACACGCCCATTAGATCACCCATTGAATAGTTGCTTCCCCAATAATATTCACTATCAGTATTGATAACGACTTCATATTGACCAGCTTCTTCTACTGCCACACGATACTTCTCGCGAGGCACAGGTGTAAAATTAGAAAGACAGATAACATATTCACTTTTATCTAAATTATAGCGAATAAATGAGATGATGCTGTTGACGCCATCACTATGATCCAGCCATTCAAAACCTTGTGGTTCATAATCTGATTCATACATAGCACTGTTATTTTTATAAAAATGATTCAAATCGGCAATCAATTTTTGTTGCCCTTTATGTTTATCAAAAACTAATAAGTCCCAATCTAAACTTTGATTATGATTCCACTCACGACTTTGTCCAAACTCACCGCCCATAAAGTTTAATTTTTTACCAGGATGCGCATACATATACCCCATATAAGCACGTAGATTTGCGGCCGCCTGCCATTCATCTCCAGGCATTTTATTCAACATACTTTTTTTACCGTGTACGACTTCATCATGAGAAATAGGTAATACAAAGTGTTCGTTATAGTGATAAACCATTGCAAAGGTCATTTCATGATGATGGTATTTACGGTACATTGGATCTTGTTGAATATAACTTAATGTGTCATGCATCCAGCCCATGTTCCATTTAAAGCCAAAGCCTAATCCCCCTGCAAAAGTAGGTTTTGAAACACCACTAAAAGCAGTCGATTCTTCAGCAATAGTCATGGCATTAGGGAATTGACTATACACTTCTTCGTTAAACCATTTTAATAAGCTAATCGCTTCATAGTTATGATTGCCACCATCTACATTAGGTACCCACTCACCTTCTTCGCGTGAATAGTCCCAATACAGCATAGATGCGACTGCATCTACTCGTAATCCGTCAACGTGGAATTTATCTAGCCAGATTAGTGCGCTAGCCACTAGGAATTGACGGACATTGTCACGGCCAAAGTCATAAATGTAAGAATTCCAATCAGGATGCCAACCACGCTTAGGATCTTCGTATTCATACAAAGGTGTCCCATCAAAACGCGCTAAACCGTGTGGGTCGGCAGGAAAATGTGCGGGTACCCAATCAACGATAATGCCTATACCGGCTTGGTGACATTTGTCTATGAAGTATTTTAAATCATCTGCATCACCAAAACGGCTGGTTGCAGCAAATAAACCGACGGGTTGATAGCCCCAAGATCCATCAAATGGAAACTCTGATATAGGGAGTACTTCTAAGTGTGTGTAACCCATTTCAACTAAATAAGGTAATAGCTCCTCAGCAAGTTCACGATAGCTAAGCATTCGCTCTACACCGTTTTCCTTTTTACGTTTCCATGACCCTAAATGAACTTCATAAATACTCATCGCCGTAAAGCGTTTGTCACCAGTATGAGTATTTTGCCAAGTTTGGTCGTTCCACTGATAAGCATCATGATCAACGACTATCGATGAATGTGATGGGTATAATTCAGCTTGAAAACCAACGGGATCAGCTTTATGTGGTAAACGATTACCCATCGCATCTTTTAATTCAAACTTGTAAGCACAGCCAGCTGATAAACCAGGAATAAATAATACCCAATGACCACACCAACTTCGTTGCATGGGATGTATTTGCCCATTCCAATGATTATGATCTGAGATTAAACTAACGCTACTGGCATTGGGTGCGTAAACAATAAAACGTACACCACAAATTTTAACGTCATTATCGGTAATCGTTTTTAATTGTGCCCCAAGTGTACGATAAACATTTTGTGGAGCTTCATGTAACGTCGATAATCCTTCAAATGCGATATCATGAAATTGGTAAGGGTCTACAAACTCATGTACATCATTTACATATTTAGCATTTAATTGATAAACAAACTTATCAGTAACAGAAGATAAACTAACTTCGAATAAGCCAGCATCATAAACTTTTGTTAACTCACCAGAAAGATGCGAACCATCAAGCGCAGAAAATGAAACCGCTGTTGCTTCTGGTAACCAGACTCTTAATAAAAAACCTATACCGTTGGCGTTTTTAATTAAGCCTAATTGTTCAAAAGGATTGGCTAATGTTGCTTTTTCAAGTTGGTTGAGTAACGTTGATTTTAATGGCATTGTATTGATTTCTTCGCCTACTTTAGGAGTTGCTACATTTTTGACTGTTGTTTTCTTTACAGTTTTTTCTTTTGTAGCTACTTTCTTTGTCGTTGGTTTCTTAGTCATATTAAATACCTAATTCGAAGTTTATCTAGCCTGAATTTAATTATTTAGCTCGCGCTTCTGTTAACTCTTTCATTAAATGCTGAATATCAGTATCAGTAAAAATAGTGTCTACGTCATGCGTTAACTTACGTTGCCAGTTTCTGTATTCATTACTTGTTCCAGGAACGTTAACTGGTTGATCCATCTCTAAGAAATCTTCAAGCTGCAAACTGAGCAATGAAGCACTGCCCGTTGCAAGGTGCTTTTGAAGTGCAAAATTTAATGCTTTATCCATGCCGGTTGTATTAGCATCATGATAAAGCGCATCAGGTATACTATTATGACCATGTAAACTATTTAAAATCTGTTGTTTGCTTTCAACTCTATCTGCAAGTAATCGATTAAATACTTCATCATCAGGATACAGCCCTAAGCTTCTACCTAAATACAGATCTTCGCAATGCCAGTAACCTTTAATTGTCGGCATATCATGCGTCGACAATGTTGCCATTGCTTGTTGTATATAGTGTAAAGGAGAAATAAAGCCACCATCGGGCGCTTGCTCAAAGAAAAATACTTTATATGAATAAACGCCAGCCTCTTTTAATAAAACATCCATGCCTTCAGGTACGGTACCTAAGTCTTCACCAATCACTAAACATTGGTTACGTGTGCTTTCTAGCGCTAATATATTCAACATATCGTAAACATTGTAATAAATATAAGCCCCACTATCAGCGGTTGAACCTTCTGGCACCCACCATAATCGTAATAAGGCCATCACATGGTCAATACGTAAAGCACCGCAATGACTCATATTGGATTGTAATAATTCGATGAAAGGCTGATAGCCTGACTTATATAGTTGATCTGGTGAAAGCGGCGGCAATCCCCAGCTTTGACCTAACGGTCCCAGTACATCAGGTGGCGCACCGATACTGACATTTTCGCAATACAAATCATGATTTGCCCAAATTTCGCTGCTACTTTTACCTACACCAACGGCTAAATCTCTGTATAAACCTAACGTCATTCCTAATGAACGAGCAAGTTCATCTGCTTCAGCTAATTGAGTCTCTGTAACCCATTGGCAATAGCTCCAAAATAATACCTCTTGTTCATTCTCAGCTATCCAACATTGTGTATTTTCACTAGAAAATGATTGAAACTCTTCAGGCCAAGATGGCCATCCCCAAGAATCTTCATTCTCAGCTAAGAATTTAAATTGCAACGCATCATATGCAGCTTGTTGCGTTAATGAGTCTCCTTTCTGTGTAACAAACTCATGCAAAGAAGCTAAACGTATTTGATTTTCTTTTTTACCATTTATTAATGTATCAAAAAGCGCCCTGAGCGCCTTCAATTTAACAGTGGTGACATTAACATAATCAACCCATTTCAAATCTCTCAGGTTTGATAGTTGTTGTTGGAATACAGATGTGGCTACTTCAGCTTGTAAAGCATCACAAAGAGCAAACTCAGGTACTGCTGTGATATCGGTGTACAGTATATTTAACCACTTACGTGATGAAGGACTATATGGGCTGGCATTTTGTGGCTGTGATGGATTGAGAGCGTGAATTGGATTTAAGCCAATGAAATCCCCGCCATTTTCAGCAGTTTTGATTAATAACTGTTTTAAATCAGAAAAATCTCCAATTCCCCAGTTATTTTGGCTTTTCAAACAATATAATTGAACGCTTGTCCCCCAAAGCTTTTTACCGTTTTGTATAACCGTTGGCGTAAAACAAGTTTCAGGAGTGATGATTAAAGACATTTCAGCCAATGGATCATCATTCCCTTTTTCTAGTAAACTTAATTGATGGTAACCAGGGGCTAAGGGAACTTCGATAGTCACTTCATATAATTGAAATTCGACATCAGAAATATCTTTGCAGCCTAATAAAGGAAAATCAGTGGCGGTGATTGTTTTATCAATTTGCAGACCATCTTCTGTGGTTATTCTATAAATTAATGGGTCTGTTACAAAGTCGATAGGAAGATGAACTTCGAGTTGATATTCAGGGGCTTGTTGTAATACGCAGACAGGCGCTAACAAAGATAACCAATGCTGTAACTCTTCCTGTTCATAATAAGCTGATAAAGCAGCATCATCTGAGGCATCAAACCCCATATGGTTAATGAGCGTTTTAACGTTTTCATCAAGCACGGTGGTGGGTTTACCCCAAGCATCAATAAAATTAAGATCAATGCCTTTTAATTGCATAAATGAATCTAATGTTGAACTACTCATAATACACCTATATGTATGGTTAATTTATTGCTGTTTTTAATCATTTAAAATGAGTATTTAACTAATACATAATATTTGCAACGACTTAATCCATAAACAACCACGTATTAAGATATTTTTTTTATTAAATAAAATTAAATACTATTAATAATCATAGGAAATTTTGATTTAAACTTCTTTTGAGTACATTTTAAAATATTCGAATAATAGGTTTTATTATTTTTAATCAACAATATAGTAGAATATGTGAAGTAAGATAACAGCTGTAAATACAATTCATGACATAGGGAACAAAAATGATTTCACATTTGCGACTTAAAACAACAAAAAATTTAAGCCCATCCATCAACCTGCAAGTTGATGATAATGGTTTTGAATTTGTGGTTATCAATCATAAAAATTTCGACGCTACTTTTTCTCTTCATGGCGCTCATTTAATTCATTTCCAAATCAAACAACAAGCACCGCTTATCTACCTCAGTAAATCTACGCCTTATAATCACAGTAAAGCAATTAGAGGCGGTGTTCCTATTTGTTGGCCATGGTTTGGTAATACTGAAGAAAGTAAAAGTAAAAATTTACCTTCTCATGGATTTGCTCGAATTAGTCAATGGGTATTATCCACTGTTAATGAATATGAAACGGGAGTTGATCTTGAGTTTACATTGACGGCAACAGCTGAGACTAAAGCCATTTGGAATCATGACTTCTCATTGACACTTAAAGCCTCTTTATCTGATCATATTGAATTAAGTTTGGTTACTGATAATACAAGTAACGAAGACTTCACTTATGGTGGTGCGCTTCATACTTATTTGCATGTCGCTAACAGCGGGCTTTGCTCGGTTGAAGGACTTGCCGCTAGCTATAAAGACTCTCTAGATAACGGTAAACGTAAGAATAGCGATCAAATTTTAAATATTAACGGTTCAGTAGACTCAATCTATGATGCAAATGAACAAAAAATTGTAGTTAATGATGAAAGTAATCAGCGTAAGATAGTCATTAATAATGAAGGTAATGACTCAGTTGTTGTGTGGAATCCATGGATAGAGATAGCCAAAAAATTCGTAGATCTACCTGATGATGGCTATAAAACCATGTTATGTGTAGAGTCTGCAATTACCGCTAAACAAGGTGTATTAGTTAAATCAGGATGCTCTCACACACTTAAAACGGTTATAAAATAAATAATAACTTTCATAAATATAAAAATATTCACAAAAATTGAAATAAAAAAATCTATTTTATGAAATAAGGTTATGGAACTAGTTACAGTTAGCTATTGACTTAAGTAAAAAGCTAAAATAGTTCGAGAAATAATAGTTTAATGATGGTTTTCCTTTATTTTATGAGGAATTGCCCTTAATATGCCCTAGTAATTTAATTACTGTGATATTAGTTCAAAAATACAGTATCTTTTTTTAGAAAAACAATTAAGAAACTGTTTTGTGAGCTTATAACTTGACTAACATCAAGTCTTAGGTGCATTTGGCGCTTATAATGATGACAAGTTTAAAAAATCAAACCTCCATAAGGAACAATAAAATGACAATTAAAGTAGGTATTAACGGCTTCGGTCGAATCGGCCGTTTCGTATTCCGTGCAGCATGTGAACGTGCTGATTTCGAAGTTGTTGCAATCAATGACTTAATCGACGTTGAATACATGGCTTACATGCTTAAATATGACTCAACGCACGGTCGTTTCAACGGTACTGTTGAAGTTAAAGACGGTAACCTAATCGTAAACGGTAAAACTGTACGTGTAACTGCTGAACGTGATCCAGCTGACCTTAAATGGGATGCTGTAGATGTAGACGTAGTAGCTGAAGCAACTGGTTTCTTCCTTACTGACGAAACAGCTCGTAAACACATCACAGCTGGTGCGAAGAAAGTTGTTCTTACTGGTCCTTCTGGTGACGTTCCAATGTTCGTTAACGGCGTTAACTTCTCTGAGTACGCTGGTCAAGATATCGTTTCTAACGCTTCTTGTACAACTAACTGTCTAGCTCCTATCGCTAAAGTACTTAACGATAAATGGGGTATTGAATCTGGTCTAATGACTACAGTTCATGCAACTACAGCTACACAAAAAACTGTTGACGGTCCATCTGTTAAAGATTGGCGCGGTGGTCGTGGTGCTTCTCAAAACATCATCCCATCTTCAACTGGTGCTGCTAAAGCAGTAGGTAAAGTAATTCCTGCACTTAACGGTCTACTAACTGGTATGGCTTTCCGTGTACCAACTGCTGACGTTTCAGTTGTTGACTTAACAGTTAACCTTAAAACTGCTGCTACATACGAAGAAATTTGTGCAGAAATGAAACGCGCTTCTGAAAATGAAATGGCTGGTGTTCTTGGTTACACTGAAGATGACGTAGTATCACAAGATTTCATCGGTGAAACTCAAACTTCTGTATTCGATTCAAAAGCTGGTTTGTCACTAACTGACAAATTCGTTAAAGTTGTATCTTGGTACGACAACGAAATCGGTTACTCTAATAAAGTTCTAGACCTAGTTGCTCTTATTTCTAAATAAGTTTAATTAAATAGAATTTATAAAGCCTGCTACATGCAGGCTTTTTTGTGCCTTTAATAAAATACATTAAATGGCATAGCAGAAGAACAACGAAATCGAACTCAGTTAACACCCTAAATAAAGTGCTAGACCTAGTGGCGCTTATTGCTAAATAAGTTTAATTAAATAGAATTTATAAAGCCTGCTACATGCAGGCTTTTTTGTGTCTGTAATAAAATACATTAAATTAAACACATTAAATGGCATGGCAGAAAAACAACGAAATCGAACTAAGTTAACACCCGAAATAAAGTGCTAGACCTAGTGGCGCTTATTGCTAAATAAGTGTAATTAAATAAAATACTTGAAGCCTGCTATATGCAGGCTTTTTTGTACCTGTCATAAAACACATTAAATGACATGGCAGAAGCACAACGAAATCGAACTCAGTTAACACCCTAAATAAATTTAATGCGAAATATAAACAAACATAAAGTTGTGATTATTTATTCAAAAAATGGGTTAATATTTTCCAATAAAACAAAAAAGATCATTCACTATTGTTTATAAAAAACTTATTTAAAATAAACGGTTCAATTTAATTCCCCTTTTATTACTTAAAAACCCTCAAGCTTACTGAAATATAAGCCATTTAACTCTAACGTACCAACACTGACTTTCACTTCTTTGAAGTTAAAAACATGAAATGATAACTGTTACAACTCATCAAAAATAACAATTTCACTTTCACAATCTCGTAACGTCCACTTTAAATAACAAATAATCAACGCCAAAAGAAGAGTTAAACATTAATTAAAGATATTAAGAAGCTAACTTTGCAGAATCGACTTAATTTCAAAGACATTTACTGCAATTGATTCGCTTTTTATGATCAAATTAGCCACAATATAATGACTCAAGCAATAGGTAAAAGAATATGAATCAAGAATCTCCAAGCCTTCTCTGGCACGATTATGAAACTTTCGGATTAAACCCAGGAACGGATCGCCCCTCTCAATTTGCAGGAATTCGTACCGATCTTGATTTGAATGTCATTTCTGAACCTTATCAATGGTATTGCAGACCACCTAATGATTACTTGCCAGCCCCAGAAGCGTGTTTAGTGACAGGTATAACACCGCAATATGCATTGCAACATGGTGAATTTGAAAACCAATTTATATTTAATATATTGCAACAATTTCAACAAAAAAACACTTGTGTCGTTGGCTATAACAACATTCGATTTGATGATGAAGTTACACGCTTTACTTTGTATCGTAATTTTCACGATCCTTATCAAAGAGAATGGCAAAATGGATGTTCTCGTTGGGACATTATTGACATGGTTCGTGCTTGCTATGCACTTAGACCTGATGGAATTGAATGGGTATTTGATGAAAACGATGCACCAAGTTTTAAACTGGAATTATTAACAAAAGCCAACAACATTATTCATCAGCAAGCTCATGATGCTATGTCTGATGTTTATGCAACCATTGCGATGGCAAAATTAATCAAAACCACACATCCAAAATTATATGATTATTGCTATAGTTTGAGACAAAAAAATAAAGTACTAAATGAATTGAAATTAGGCACCTTTACTCCTTTGGTTCATATTTCAGGCATGTTTACTGCAATGCAAGGTTGTTGTTCTTATATTTTACCGATAGCACAACATCCAACAAATAATAACGCAGTCATTGTCCTCGATTTAAATAAAGATATTTCACAATTACTATCGTTAAGTATTGAAGAGATCCAATCATATTTGTACACCGCAACAGATAACTTACCTGAAGGGATCAACCGACCACCGATTAAATTAATCCATATTAATAAGTGCCCTATTGTCGCAAGTGCAAAAACATTAAGTGCCGAACGAGCAAAAGAATTAGGTGTGGAGGCAAAACAATGCCGACAATCTATGGATACTTTTTCAGCTAATAAGCACTTAGTTGAAAAATTAATCGCGGTTTTTGATATAGAATCTAAAAGTAATAAAGAACAGCAACCAGAACAAAAATTATATTCTGGAGGTTTTCCGACAGCCAATGACAAAAATCAAGCAAAAGCGATCACAACTTTGTCACCACAACAGATAGCTGATTACCAAGTTACTTTTGATGATCCTAATTTCAACAATTTATGGTGGCGATACAAAGCAAGGAATTATCCACAAACTTTATCGCTTGAAGAACAACAAAAATGGGCAAGACATAGGGAGGCTTATCTTATTGAACATGTCGATAATTATGTCGCTCGTTTAGAAATACTAGCCATTGAGCATCAGCACAGCCCAGAAAAGATAGAAGTTTTGCAAAAACTGGGACATTACTTAGAATTTTTAACAGGTAATGCATAAAACACACAAAAAATGTTCTATTATAATTTGATTATATTAATCAATCATACTACTAGGGCATGGGATATTTAATGAGGAGCTTACCTGTATTTCGACTATTTGTTTTTATACTATTAAGCTCTTCTATTGTTTCAAGCTTTGCTAAAGACTTACCTAAGAATCAATTACAAATAGACTATCAAAAAAGTTTGAATGGTGTCGATTTATTTGATTATCCTTTTTTGACGGTATATCAAATACCAGATGCAACTTATCAATATCTTAACTCTGCTTTTAGTCGCTTTTATCGAACCGTTTCATTCAATACTTCAATCAAAGACAGTACCTTTGTAAAAAGTAACCAATATGAAATTATTTCAATCCCTTTCATTGAAGCTAACAGCAATTATTTTCAATTTGAATTATTTGGTAAATTATCTGACTCCGAATACAACGTTCGAAGTGAAATGACCAAAAATAATGTTCTTTATCAATATAACGAAAATTCTGAGGTGTTAGATATTTATAACAGTACACTTTCTTTGGGTGCGGGAATAAGTTTTCAAACAACGCCATTTAGTAAAGTGAAAGTTTTATTTTCTAATGAAAGTTTACCCGGTTATGGTAATAGCCAAGCATTAATTGGATTTGAATCTCAGTTTTGAAGCCTCCCAACACCATAAACTATACATAGCTCAAAAACCTATATGGTATAACAAAATTTCACTTCCCCATTTACACACATTGGATATGCTACTATCCATTAATAATTCAAACACCCAACTGATAGGAACAATATTATGAGTAAGATTTTTAGCGATAATTCACAAGCAATCGGTAATACACCTTTAGTACGTTTAAACAACGTGACTACAGGTAATGTATTTGCAAAAATTGAAAGTCGCAACCCAAGCTTCAGTGTGAAATGTCGTATTGGTGCAAACATGATTGCTGCAGCAGAAAAAGATGGCACGTTAACAAAAGATGTTGAATTAGTTGAAGCAACAAGTGGTAATACAGGTATTGCACTTGCGTTTGTAGCAGCTGCTCGTGGTTACAAAATCACACTAACAATGCCAAACACAATGAGTGTTGAACGTCGTAAATTATTAAAAGCATTGGGTGCAAACTTAGTATTGACTGATGGTGCATTAGGTATGAAAGGTGCAATCAACAAAGCCGAAGAACTTGGTGCTTCTGCAACAGGTAAATACTTAGTATTACGCCAATTCGAAAACCCTGCAAATCCACAAATTCATGTAGAAACAACAGGCCCTGAGATCTGGAATGATACTGATGGTGAAATTGATGTTTTTGTTGCGGGTGTTGGTACTGGTGGTACCATTACTGGTGTTAGCCGTTATATTAAAGAAATCCAAGGTAAAGCAATCATCAGTGTGGCTGTAGAGCCAACAGATTCTCCTGTTATTTCACAAACATTAGCAGGTGAAGATGTTAAACCTGGCCCACATAAAATCCAAGGTATTGGCGCTGGTTTTATCCCTAAAAACTTAGATATGTCTCTAATCGATCGAGCAGAACAAGTAAGTAACGAAGATGCGATCAGTATGGCACGACGCCTAATGGAAGAAGAAGGTATTTTAGCGGGTATTTCTTCAGGTGCGGCAGTTGTTGCAGCTGCACGTTTAGCAGCAGAACCAGAATTCAAAGATAAAAATATTGTTGTAATCTTACCAAGTTCAGGTGAGCGTTATTTATCAACCGCGCTTTTTGCAGGTGTTTTTGAAGGTGAAAACTTCGCATAACATCTTTAAAAGGACTTAAAAAAGGTACTTTTTAGTACCTTTTTTTATATAAAATGAAAGTCCAAATTTAAGTATGGTCAAAAAACATGCAAAAACAACAATAATACGTAGTTTTAGCCTTCAAACAGGAGAAAATCGTTGACCTACCTCTCCTTATTTAGGATCATTAAATATGATTTTGGACTTTTCAAAAAAGGCACGTTAAACGCCGATTTACTTGAGTTGAAGCATAATATTTTTGTTAATAAGTATTATCATTTAGACGTCGCTTCTATCTCTCATTTTTAGTGTTTATTATTGTTCATTTTGACAATTCCAATGTCACTCAATAGCAATTTTTATCTATATCAATTAAAATCGCTATCATTAAAAATTCAAATTTATTTAAGGTGTTACCATGTATCAAAAAACAGTAACTATCACAGCTCCAAACGGCCTTCATACTCGTCCTGCTGCTCAATTTGTAAAAGAAGCAAAATCATTTGCATCTGATATCTCAGTTGAAGTTGGAACTAAATCTGCAAGTGCTAAAAGTCTTTTCAAACTACAAACGTTAGGTTTAACTCAAGGCACATCAGTGAACATCAAAGCTGAAGGCGCAGATGAGCAAAAAGCTGTTGATACGCTAGTTGAGTTAATGGCAACATTAGTTTAATTCAAATATCTTTTATAAGATTAAAATTAGTAGTTTAAGGATAGGTTATGATATCTGGCATACTGGCATCCCCTGGTATTACGTTTGCAAAAGCGTTGTTATTACAAGAAGACGAAATTTCTCTCAATACTGAGAAAGTAAGCAATATTGAACATGAAATTACTCGATTTGTTGATGGCAGAACAAAAACTTCAGCTCAACTTGAAATAGTTAAGCAAAAAGCTCTTGAGACATTTGGTGAAGAGAAAGAAGCTATCTTCGAAGGGCATATAATGCTGCTTGAAGATGAAGAGCTTGAAGAAGATATCATCACCTATATGAAAACCAACAAGTGTACAGCAGATTTTGCAATCAATGCGGTTGTAGAAGAGAATGCACAAATGTTGCAAGAACTAGATGACCCTTATTTACGTGAACGTGCAGCTGATTTTCGTGATATCGGTAATCGTTTGTTAAAAAATGTTTTAGGCATCGAATTAGTTAACTTAAGCGATATTTCAGAAGAAGTTATTTTAATTGCAAATGATTTAACACCCTCTGAAACAGCACAAATTAACCTTGATAAAGTATTAGGCTTTATTACTGATATTGGTGGTCGTACTTCTCACACATCAATAATGGCACGTTCGTTAGAAATTCCAGCAATTGTTGGAACAAATGATATTACTAAATGTGTTAAAAATGGTGATATGGTTGTTCTTGATGCTATCAATAACAAAATCATCATTAACCCAAGCAAAATTCAACTAGCTGAAGCAAAATCAATTCGTGATGATTTCTTAAATGAAAAAGCTGAACTGGCTAAATTAAAAGATCTTCCAGCAACAACGCTAGATGGTCATCAAGTTGAAATAGGCTCAAACGTCGGCTCAGTTAAAGACACTGATGGCGCTAAACGTAACGGAGCTGAATGTGTTGGTTTATACCGCACAGAATTCCTGTTTATGGATAGAGACCAACTACCTACTGAAGATGAGCAATTTGTTGCTTACAAAGACGTAGTTGAAGCGATGGAAGGAAAATCTTGTATTATTCGTACCATGGATATTGGTGGCGATAAAGATCTACCTTATTTAAATCTCCCTACAGAATTAAACCCATTTTTAGGATGGCGTGCGATCCGTATTTGTTTCGACCGTCCTGAAATAATGAATCCACAATTGCGAGCTCTTTTACGTGCCTCTGCATTTGGTAAAATTCGTATCATGTTCCCTATGATCATTTCAGTTGAAGAAATTCGTAAATTGAAAGACATTTTAGAGACGTTGAAAGCAGAGTTGACTGAAGAAAATGTTGCTTATGATGAGAGCATTGAAATTGGTGTTATGATTGAAACTCCAGCAGCTGCTGCAATTGCACATCATTTAATTAAAGAAGTAGATTTCTTTAGTATTGGCACTAACGATTTAACACAGTACACACTAGCGGTTGACCGTGGTAATGAGTTAATTTCAGACCTTTACAATCCATTAACGCCATCTGTATTAACCATCATCAAATCAGTGATTGATGCTTCTCATGCTGCTGGTAAATGGACAGGTATGTGTGGTGAGCTAGCGGGTGATGAACATGCAACATTGCTATTGTTAGGTATGGGATTAGATGAGTTCTCTATGAGTGCAATCTCAATACCAACCGTTAAAAAGATAATTCGTAGTACTACTTTTGCAGATGCGAAAGAATTAGCAGATAAAGCACTTTCTATGGCAACCGCTGCAGAAATCGAAGCTCTAGTTAACGACTTCAATCATGCTAAAGGTATTAGTTAACTAATTGATAAAAAGGTAATATCAAATTAAATATTACCTTTTTGTTTTATTCTATTAAAAATTTGGAGTTTACTAATATGGGTTTTTTTGATTCATTAAAAAAAGCAGTCACAGGCAATACACAAACAGCAAATACTATTGATATCATTGCTCCTCTTTCTGGTGAAATTGTTGCAATCGAAGATGTGCCAGATGTTGTTTTTGCAGAAAAGATTGTTGGTGACGGTATTGCGATACGTCCAACTGGCAATAAAATGGTTGCTCCTTGTGATGGTGAAATTGGCAAAATTTTTGAAACAAACCATGCATTTTCAATAGAATCTGATACTGGCATTGAATTATTTGTACATTTTGGTATTGATACTGTTGAGTTAAAAGGTGAAGGTTTCACTCGTATTGCTCAAGAAGGCCAAAAAGTTAAAGCTGGCGATACCATTATTGAATTTGATCTTGCTTTTTTAACTGAAAAAGCGAAATCTATTTTAACACCTGTTGTTATTTCAAATATGGATGAAATTAAAGAATTACAAAAAATGTCTGGTACTGTTGAAGTTGCTACTGACGTTGTTCTTAAAATCATCAAATAATAATGCTATTGCATTAGTATTTAAGAGTCGCTGATGCGACTCTTTTACTTTGTAAAGACCTCGCTTAAATTTTTCTTCTTGACCCTTTTCTTGCTACAATTAATTATTCTTTTTATTTCAATTTGTAAGCACCTATCATGACAACAATAATGTACGGTATCCCTAATTGCGATACGATAAAAAAAGCCCAAAAATGGCTTAATGAAAATAACATTCCATTTAGCTTCCATGACTATCGTAAAGATGGTTTAGATGAGCAATTACTCGCACAGATGTACACGACATCAAACTGGGATCAGCTACTCAACAAACGTAGTACGAGCTATCGTGCACTAACTGATCAGCAAAAAGAAACACTTGATGAAAATACAGTTAGCCCATTATTTATCGAATTTCCTACATTAATAAAACGTCCTGTTGTAGTTCATCAAGGTGTTGCTATTGTCGGATTTAATATTAAAAACTATCAACAATTTTTTGCAGTATAAGGAAGTACAATGACACATTCGCCTGTCGTAACATTATTACAAGATTTAATCAGTCGACGTTCCGTAACACCTGAAGATGCTGGATGCCAAGACTTGCTTATTGCTCGTTTAGAAAAACTAGGCTTTGTATGTGAAACCATGGAATTTGAAGACACCTTAAATTTATGGGCTAGAAAAGGCACTGAAGCACCTTTATTCTGTTTTGCAGGACACACAGACGTTGTACCGACCGGTCCAGAAAGCAAATGGGATACACCGCCTTTTGAACCCACTATTATTGATGGTATGTTATATGGGCGTGGTGCTGCAGACATGAAAAGTGGTATTGCTGCTTTCATGATTGGTCTAGAAGCATTTATTGAAGAGCATAAAGATCATAAAGGTTCTATCGCTCTATTGATAACAAGTGATGAAGAAGGACCATTTATTAATGGTACAACACGTGTTATTGATGTTCTAGAAGCTAGAAATGAAAAAATAGATTATTGCATTGTTGGTGAACCATCAAGCACAGGTCATGTGGGTGATATCATTAAAAATGGTCGTAGAGGTTCATTAACAGCTGATATTACTTTTAAAGGAACACAAGGTCATGTTGCCTATCCACACCTGGTTAACAACCCTATCCATCTTGCGGCTCCTGTACTAACTGAACTTGTTCAAACTGAATGGGATAAAGGTAATCAATACTTTCCAGCAACGAGCTTTCAAATCACTAACTTTAATTCAGGTACTGGTGCGAGCAATGTTGTACCCGGTGATGCTGTAGTTCAATGTAACTTTCGTTACTCTACCGAATTAACCGCTGATATGTTGACAGAGAAAGTTGAAACTATCCTTAATAAAGCTGGATTTGAATACGATATAAAGTGGACTTACAACGGACAACCATTTATCACTGAACCAGGTTCATTAACTGATGCAGTTGCACAAGCTATTCTATCGACCAATGGTATCACTACAGAGCTTTCAACGAGTGGTGGCACTTCTGATGCACGCTTTATTGCACCTACAGGAGCGCAGGTGGTTGAATTAGGCCCAATCAATGCCACAATACATAAAGTGAATGAATCGACTAATATCGCACAGTTAGACGAGCTAGTAGACATCTTTAAATTAACACTTAAAAACCTACTTGCATGACATCGATTGCCATGACGCCGATGCAATTGACGGGTCAAGTGCAAACTCACCTTGTTGAGTTTGCACCTAACAGACTGCTACATAAACAAGTTATTGCTGACTTCACTGCCCTTCAACAGGCAGCTAAGCAACAAGGTTTTACGTTGCATGTTGCTAGTGCATTTCGTAGCTTTGAACGTCAATTACATATTTGGAACAATAAGTATTCGGGTGTCACGGCTATTTTGGATAAAAATGAAAAACCTATCAATATTAAAAACATAAGTGAAGTAGAGAAACTTTATAAATTGTTGCATTGGTCTGCTCTTCCCGCTGCGAGCCGCCATCATTGGGGAACAGATATTGATGTTTATGATCCGACATTGTTGCCCCCGAATCAGTCTTTACAGCTACAAAAAAATGAATACTTAAATGGCGGTTATTTTTCAGAATTAACAGAGTGGTTAGGTAATAATATTCAACAGTTTGGCTTTTATCGACCTTATCAACACGACCAAGGCGGTGTTGCACAAGAGCCTTGGCACATCAGTTATTTCCCGTTAGCAGATGAATTTTTATCACAATTAGATTTAAATATTATTTCAAGTACGCTAAAGCAACATCCAGTGTTAGGTAATTCGCTAATTCAACAAGAGTTGCCTATCATATATAAACAATATATTTGCAACATTAATGCACGCTAAATGTTCACTAAAGGAATAATTATGTCTGAACGTCGTAAATTTTCGCGTATAAAGTTCCAATGTCATTGCTCGCTTATTTTTGATGGAAAAATTCCAGCACATGATTTTGATGCATCACTAGTTGATATTTCACTCAATGGCGCATTAATTGCTGTAACAACCCTTTCCCCAAATGTTATTCACGAACAGGTTCAGATAAATCTAATACTTGAAGGATCTGATGTACAACTATTATTAAATGGCATAGTTTGCCATCAACAAGAGCTGTTATTAGGTATTCAATTTACTACGATTGAATTAGAAACAATGACCCATTTAAAACGTATCATTGAGCTTAATTTAGCTGATAATGACGAGATGCACAGAGAGTTTGAACAACTCATTGAAATGTATATCGCAGAAAGTTAACGCGGTTCCAAAGGCTTTATCGCCACACTAAAATAAAGTAATTATTATAAAATGTGCAGCATAAACTTCACATTATAAAAAATGACCAATAATGAAAGTACAATATAGTGAACTAGCCATGTTAAAGCGCTAGTTCACTGATCAGTGTGAATATTAGTCTTTAAAGTTATTAAATTGAAAGCCCATTCCTAGATCACATTCCTTAACTAAACGCATCGCTTGTTGTAAATCATCACGTTTTTTACCTGTTACACGTAACTGATCACCTTGAATAGAAACTTGTACTTTAATTTTGCTATCTTTGATCTGTTTTACCAATTTTTTAGCTGTTGGCTGATCAACACCTACTTTAAATTTAACATTTTGAGACCAAAACTTACCCGATTGATCACATTTTTCTGCATCCATAGCGCGCGTATCAACACCACGTTTAGCTAAGTTTGCACGTAACATGTCACGTAATGCATTGATTTGCATATCTGCTTCTGCTTCTATTTTGACCACTTCTTTATTAAGTGCTATAGATGCTTTTACACCACGAAAGTCATAACGAGTACCAAGCTCACGGCTAGTGTTATCAACAGCATTTTTTACTTCTATCAAATCGATTTCTGAGACAATATCAAATGAAGGCATTTTTATTCCTTAATAAACAGTTTAAAATAATATCAGACGAATTTACCAGAAAACGGCCCAATCATCTATCCATACACTCTACTTTGTTGCTTGTATCTTATAATACAAATTAGCATAATGAAGAGACTAGCTAATCGCGAGATATAAACAACCAACTAAACGGTCTAATAATAAGCGAACAAGTGAGTAAATAAGTCAGTTAATAAATAATATAGAGGATTATATGATTCAGATTATTGGTGCAGGTGCGATTGGTTGCTTATGGTTAGCAAAACTACATCAATCTGGATATCCATGTCATCTCGTTTCTCGCCCTAGTACTAAATGCCTTCAACAACAATTATATTTTACTGACTTACAAGGTCAACAACATCAATTTGCTATTTCACATAGTCAGCAATTATTAACAGCAAAGGTAGATGAGCAACAAAGCACTATATTAGTTTGTGTTAAAGCGCCTCAAGTGCTTTCTGCTTTACTCAATCAACAGCAGTATATAAGCCCTCATCAAGTTATTATCTTAATGCATAATGGTTATGGTTGTGCAGAAGAAGTAAAACAACACTTTCCTGAGAACTCTATCATTTGCGCAACCACTGCAAACGCAAGCTTATTAAATAGTCCATTGAATGTGACTCATACTGGCATAGGACCTAGTTATTTCGGTGTTTTTCAATCAACTGATAAACTCACTATTATTGATAATAATTTAAAACAATACCTTGAGCCTTTGCAAAATGTAATGGCAGACGTATATTGGACCGAGAAAATCCTTGAGAAATGTTGGCTCAAGTTAATCATTAATGCGGCTATTAACCCACTTACGGCGATCCATCAAATTACAAATGGTCAATTACAAGCATCACAATACGAAGCTTTAATTCAACCTTTAGTATTAGAAGCATTTGGTATTGCAGAAGCTGAGCGGATTGATTTTGAATTAACCGAATTACAACAAACTGTTTCAAATGTTATTACCGCAACAGCTGGAAATTATTCATCAATGAATAGGGATATTTTTTACGGTAGGGAGACTGAAATTGAATATATCAATGGTTACCTTATAAAAAAAGCGCAACAACATAACATTGCAACGCCTATTTTAAGTGATTTATACCAACAAATTAAAGTGTTGGAGAATCGCTAATTAACTGCTGTAAATATTCATTCATACGACTATTTAGTTTATCTTGTAATCGAGGTGTTAATAATTCTTTTTGTTTAGAAGATACTTTAACTGGCCATCTTTTACGACTAATCACTTGGTCATTCTCTGTAATGGTTAACTCATAACTACCACGTAACCAATGCCATGCATCAATATAGGCAGGCTTAATCATATCCATCTTTGCTGATATTCGTAATGGCGATTCGTCCACTACTGTGACACCTAAACGAGATAGCCCAGCCTCAAGTGAGGACTGTTGAGACTCAATATCAGCTTCTACACTGACTTTTAATGATGCCAATTGTTGTCTAATTAATTGTTCTATTTTTTCACTTGAAATATCAACGGGAATACCACTACCACTAATATAATTAAGTTGTAAGTCAGCCATTTTACGTGTTATTTGTATATCTCTTGCTGATCTAAGAGCATTAACAGCAACAATTGAATTAGGTGCAACGTTAATACTATAGTCTATTAACTCAGCCGTTTGCTCGTCTAAATCTATAATTGATTCCGTTAAGTTTTGTGCTGCGCTAATGCGATGCAAAACAGCAAGTGCATAATATTCACCTGTAGGACTTAACCAACTTTCTTTTATTTCTACTCCCTGAATTGCCTGCTCACTTTCCGTTTCAATATTTCTATGCAAAGTACTTGAGCTTTCCATTGTCACCCCAAGCACGCTTTCTTCCTTCACTGCTTCTGTTAATGTTTTTGTTTCCGCTTTTACATTAACGGAGAAGATCTCAACTAAATTTACAATCGCGTTTTTTGAAGCACGAGTGCGATTTGAAGCTTCACCTACTGCAGTTAAATAAACTTGGCTAGGATATTTATTCTGAGCATGGTCAATCCAATCTGGTCGTTCTGTTTCAGCCTTTTCTTCATTTGTTGGTGCTGCACACGCACTTAGTAAAAACAACGACAATAAAATAGGTAATGCTAATGTTATTTTTTTCATACTGATTCCTTAGCTTTTTTAATTTTTTAGATTCGTTAATACTTTTTACTTGTTAATGATCATTAATTAACACGAAATGTTATTGTTGGTAATGGAAAACTTTATTGTTGGTAATGGAAAATTTTATCAGATAAACCAGTTGCCAAAATAACATGTTGTTTGCCTTGATTTAAATTGACTGGGCTCTCACTTTGGTTGTTCGTTGAAATAGCAATATTATCAAAGCTTGTTTCTAAATAACCAAACTGTACGGTTGCTGGTAGCATATTCCAACTACGAAGATCGGCTACTTCACTTAAAAGAGTCGCAAGATTTAATAAAGCCCCTAACAACGGATCTTTTTTCTGTGCTTCTTCTACTAATTTGTATTTTGTAACGGCACGAGTTGTCGTGAGTAATAAAATAGAAGGATATTCTTTATCTAAATCTTCTCTTGCTAAGGTATCAATATTTTCAATTAAGGCACTATTTACTCTATGTATACCATCACTAATATTTGCTTGTTGCTGCAATATTCTTGTATTTGGGTAACCAGGTACAGAGACTCTAATTAACTGTCTACCATTAAAGCTGGGCACAACTATGCTGCGCTGTTCTTTATTAGAGACCACACCATTAAAATATAAGATAAAGACTTGTTTATTTAAGTTAGTTTTTTTTGCAAGGCTAGGATATAGATTACTGTAACGATCGTACTCTTGGTCATTTCCCATCTTTTTACTTGCACGAAGCAAACCTAACTTTAGACCTTCGGGTAATGCTATTTCACGTTTATTAAGTATATTTTCTGTTAATTGATAGCTAATAAATGCGTCTGACCGTTCATCTAATAGCTCATAAATAATGGCAGATAACAAATGTGTACTTGCTAATTGACCGCTCAGGTCTTCACCTTCTGACAGCTTTTTCATTTCAACATCTGCTTGCAACATTTCAATACGTGCACCTTCAATATCCTGGTTAAATAGATAACTTAAAGCCAACATATTGTGAACCATCACACGGTCTAATGGATAACCGCTATAACGTCTTAAGGTTTCATTGACAGTACCCGCTGCGACATTTTCTGTGATAGAAATAGCAGACAATAATTGCATTTCTTTATTCGCGGTAGATAAAGATTCTATGGCAGATGTAAACTCACCAGATAACAATTGTAGATAGCCTAGGTTAAGATAATACTGAGCAATATCACTGGTATCGGGTTTATTCTCTTGTAGGATAGAAAGGATATGTTCAGGACTTGTTTGTCTTAGCTCATTAGCCAGTTTATTGTTATTTTGTTGGGCAACACAGCCCGTTAGTAATAATAAAAGAACAATAAGCAATTTGTGCATAATAATTCCACTTTAAATAAAATAGGCCCGTATTCGAGCCTATTGATAGTGTGCTTAAACACACTACATATCAGTTATATGCTTATAGACGAAGTTTACTGTTTTTAATCAGCTTTTTAATTTTCTTCTCACCAACCCAAACTTTACGATTATCTTTAAGACTAATTAACTCTAAGTTAACTTGGTAATAACGAACTTGTGTTGTGCCATCGACATCAACAATCGTATTGATTTGACCTTGCATAATATAATCTGCACCGTATTCTTGGCCTGCTTCTTTGCGCGTTGCTTCTGTTGCATTTAAATCTTGGTCTGCACGTTCATCTCGAATTTCTTGACGATTAGCAGAACTTGCAACAAATTGAACTTCACCTGAATTTATTAACTCGCGCTCCATATTGGCAACAAACGTATTAGTATTAATATGTTCATGGCTTAAGTTTTTAACGCGTCCCACTATCACAACAGGATCTTTACCTTCGCTTTGTACAAACTTTGAGATCCAAGTACGAGATAAAGAATCTTCAATCATTTCACGAGCCACAAGCTGTGAATCGGTATCGTTCCAAGCTCCACTCAAATCAATTTGCTCTTGCGCATCTAAGCGTTCAACTGATGTAGAACAAGCTGACAGCATTAAAGTCGCTGCGACTGCAAGCCAAAAACTAGACTGTATTTTCATCGTAAACTCCACTTATAAAAGAAAAATAACAAAAGTAAGGCATTAACCTTACTCTAAAGTTCTGAAATTATTAAACTTACCCCATTAGCTTAGGCAATTAATTTACCTAGGGTTTTCCCACCTAACAAATGCAAGTGGATATGATAGACCTCTTGTCCCCCATCGCTATTACAATTCATAATTAAACGATAACCAGACTCTGCAATGCCTTCTTGCTTAGCCAGTTGCTTAGCAACGGTATACATTTTGCCAATTAAAAACTCATCTTCAACTTCAATATCATTTGCTGTTGCAATCAGTTTATTGGGAATAATTAAAATATGCACTGGAGCTTGTGGTGAAATATCACGAAAAGCAGTAACGTATTGATCTTGATAAAGGATATCCGATGGGATCTCTTTATCAATTATTTTTCTAAAAATCGTTTCTTCTGGCATTTTAAAACCTCAGTATTAATTTCAATTTTAACAAGTAAAGCAATGTCTTATAAAAGCATCATAGCAAATCACTACAACACAAGCACGATTCCATATTTAAGTGATGAAAACCTAAATCATTAAAGTTCTACAATCGCACCTTTACCAATACCTTCGTATGCATACACTGTTACGCTGTTATCACCCTCTTCCTGTTTAATGGTTTCACAGATAAAGCGAGCTAATTCCTCTACTGTTGTATCATTATCAAGTACTTCACAACGACTTGCTGGCATTAATAGTTCAAAGTAACCTTGCGGAGCATGATAAGCAGAACAATGCATTGGTACATTTGATTTAGCAGTAATAAAGGATAGTTCACTACGATCTATCACATCACTTGTGCTTGCTAAGTAAATGTCAGACCAACGTTTAGCCCATTTTTCAACCCATAACTCGCTGTATTCACCATTTATAAAAATATCAATTTTAGAACGGTGACCATGTGCGATACGTTGGCAATTGCCATTATGCTTTTTTAGTCCATGTGTATAGTGATAATACGGCGTGGTAATCTGTTCAGGTCGTAATGCAATACTTAACCCCGTCACATTGTCTGGTAGCTTTTTTAATATCACTTTTTCTAGGTAACTGGCTAACAGACTTGTCGTAATATCTTCACTGTCTAATAAACAATAAGCTTCATGAGGACTTTTTAATTGAATAACACTATTGTCATTAAGTACATAATCCACTTGTGTTCGATCTTCTTCAAATGTCACAGTACAGTTAGGAGCGGCTTGTGGTACTAACAGTTTATGATCGACTTCTGAATCTATAATCGCTTTAATTTGTTTTTTAACCAGTGCAAAATCTAAAATCATAGATTGCTCATTTAACTGGCCATCTAATACCACATCAACTTGATAACTATCTCCTACAAAACCACGTTTTGCATCTAAGTAAGTTGAATCAATAACCGTTAAGTCACGTACAAATAATTTCATTTTTAATCTCTTATCTATTGTAATTAAGCGACTTAATCTTTCTTACTTAACCTTTCTTATTAGGCTAATTAAGTAGCTCAACGACAACAATGAATTAAATCGGTTAATTAAAATGGCGCTTTGCCATCATCCGATATTGTTTCTGTAATAACGTGTTCACCAGATTCAATTAAGGCATCACGTTTAAGTTGTTCACGTAAATTAGGCGGTATACCTTGAATGGTCAGCGTATCGGATGCTTCATCATATTTAATAGAAGAACCTAAATGTTTTTGGTCAAAGCTGATATTCATGCCTCCTCCTGTGCCAACATATTTAGTTAATTTACGCATCAATGTTCTATCAGCTGGAAAATTTTCTTCTAGTTGATAATCTTCACTCACAAAATCATAAAAACTGCCTTCTAAATCTGAAGTACTTTGAAACTCTTCTGATAGTGCCGACAAATCAATATCTTCACCCTCTTTTAATTGCTCTTTACAGTAATTAGAGGTCACTTCTCGTACTGCTTGTTTTTGTTCTGTTGGCAACTCTTGTTTTTCACAAAACTCTTCTACGGCTTTTAATAAACCTTCATTTTGTACTTTTGCATCAAAACCTTCTTTAGCGCCCATGAAATCAAGGAAAAAATCTGAAACTTTACGACCTACACGTCCTTTAATAAATGAGATATAACGATTGGCTTCAGGATCACGCTTTAACAACGTTAAATCGATACGTGCCACTAATTGGATCTTACTTGTTTCAATGTGCTGACTGACTTGCAGCTCTAAATCTTCATTTACACTGATCGATTGATTATTTTGTAATAATGCAATTAATAAATAGTCGCTAGTTGTCCAAGTATATTTACTAATCAGCAATACACCTTCTTCTGCAAAGTCATGCTCTTTTAATTCATCAACAAGACGCCCTGCTGCTTGTTGAGAAAAACCAACGAAATCTAACTCACCATTTAACTCTTCAGTTAACGCACGTTGGAATAGTTGGGATTTTTCACCTTCATTAGCAAAATAGGCAAACGCTTTATTCGATTTACTTTGGTAACTTCGGTGTAAATCCATCACAAGTTGTTCAATAGAAGGTGAAATAGGTAATTCACCTTCGCGCATTTTACATTTTAAGACGCCTTCACTGTTGTAATTCAAAGAGTGTAAAATAATGTTAGTAGCGGAAACGTTCATAGAAAAATGACCTTGTTGGAAGCGAAAAAACTTAATTGACAAATTATACACACAGCAAAGGATCTTGAAACAGGAAATATTAGGTTAATTATCTGATCAACTTTTAAAATTCGCGTTGTTAAGTGATTGGTATAATAATATGAGTGCGGTATCATAACGCAATTATTATTCCTTACATTAGAAGTTTATTATGCCAATTCAATCAAAGTACTCTAGCCAGAAAATCGAATCTATCCTTGACCAAGTAATGGAAGTATTACATGAAAATGATGTGTCAGTAGATTTGAGCTTAATGATACTTGGTAACAGCATTACACATGTTATCAATAGTCAGGTACCAACCTCTCAACGTAAAGCCATTAGCGACAAATTTGTAAAAGCATTAAGTGCTTCTATCAATTTAAAAGATAAATAAAGCAGATGGTTGAAACGGGTCATAAATTTCACGATAACGTAGCCAAAAAAGTGGCATGGGCGCATTGGTTTACGTTTTTCAATATCGTTGCTATTTCTTTAATTAGCTTACGATATATTGCATATTCAGGATTAGCTGACACGGGGTTAGGCATTACCTATCAATTCGTCAGTTTATTAGGGCATTTTAGTTTTCTTTCCGCCGTTGTATTCGGCATCCTAATATTTCCTTTAGCATTTATTATCTCGAATAATTTATTGTATCGTTTAATTTCCATTTTGATCGCCACCACGGCGATCACTTTCTTAATTGTTGACACACAAATATTCCGACTTTATGAATTTCATCTAAATCCTCTGATCTGGCAATTTTTACAAAAACCAGAACAGGTAGAAGAAATTTATTCAATTAACCTACATTATATTTCGATCCCTATTACCTTCGCGTTAGAAGTTTTTTTCTCACTAATACTGTGGAAAAAAGTACGCAACATACAAGCAAAGCAGATAGGCAAACCGATTGCTTTATTCTTGTTTGCTAGTTTTGTATTGAGTCACCTTGTGTTTATTTGGGCTGATGCAACTCAATATCGACCAATTACTCATCAGAGATCCTTATATCCTCTCTCTTATCCTATGACTGCTCGTACTTTCCTTAAAAAACAAGGTTGGTTAAATGAAGATATTATACAAAAAAGAGAACTTGGGGCTGCTGGTACAAACCAACAAGAACTCAACTATCCGCTTGAGAAGTTGGTTTACTCAAAGAATCCAACCGCAAGCGCTGATAAGAATATATTAATTATTAATATCGAGTCTTTAAGAGCGGACATGCTGAACCCTCAAAACATGCCAAACCTCCAAGCACTAGCTGATCAAGGTATTAATTTTAAAAATCATTTCAGTGGTGCAAATAATAACGAACAAGGTGTATTCAGTCTGTTTTATGGGTTGCCTAATAGTTATTGGTACGGGGTCACTGAGAACCATATACCACCTGTTTTCATGACTAAAATTAACGAAGAAAATCGTCCTATTGGTCTTTTTTCAAGCATAGGTTTTGTGCATCCTAAATTTTTACAAAGTAGCTTTAGTCACTTAAAAGACAAAAACAATGTCTATTATTCAAAAGCACAAAACAACAATCAAGTGATTCAACAATGGGGTGAATGGATAACCTCTCAAAGCAAAACCACTCCTTGGTTTGGTTATGTATATTTAGAACAACAAAACGAACACTTATTTAACCAACCAAGTAAAAAGTCGATCCCACAACAAACAGAACGCTTAGCTTTGTACCAATCACAAGTTAGTACTATTGATAATCAAGTAGCCCGTTTAATTGACAAATTAAAGCAACAAAAACAATATGAAAATACCGTTATTGTCATTACTGGAACACATGGTCAATCGTTTAAAGAGCAGAATACAAATGATGCTTTAATCAGCGGTGCGAATGTGCCAATGGTGTTAATTTGGCCTAATAAAGCCCCTCGAACTATCTATAGAATGACCAGCCATGTAGATATTATCCCAACACTTATGCAGGATATATTTGGTATTGAAAATCAAAGTAATCAATACAGTAGTGGCCATTATTTATTAAAAGACAATGATAGAGAATATGTTTTATCAGGTGACATTAATAATTATATTATCTACGAAGACCGTAAAATCACACAGTTTTCGGGTAATGGAGATATTAATAGTATTGACTGGCAAGGTGAACATATTGAAGCAAATGAACACAATGATAAATTTAACATCACTTTATTAATTGATGTGCTCTCTACTTTACGCCGCTTTAATCAAAACTAATTTAGTGGGTTAAAAATAAGCAGTAAAAAAGCCGATAAGAATAATAATTTTTATCGGCTTTTTTGTATTTAAACTTTAAACTAATGTGACTTTTATCTAAATTTTCTAGCGCATTCTGCTCTTATTCTGATAATAATAGCACCAACAAGTGAGCCTCACTTATTTACGAACATTTTCATTTATTGATTCAAATAACGGCGTTAATTGATTATCACCAAGCCATTTATAACAGTGTGGAGCAACATCAGAACGCTTTTTAATACGATGCTCTTTCTTAGTTCCTAGCATAATAAAAGCAACAGGTTCTTGCTGTTTAGTCAGGCCAAATAACTCATGAACTTGCGTTAGCTCTGCAGCATCGGTGCTATACCAAATAGCTGCGACATCTTCTTGTTCTGCCGCTAGCAAGATATTTTGACATCCTGCTGCTGCCGCTAACACTTGGTCTCTTCTAGACACTGCATGAGGTTCGATGATATCAGCTGAAACCAGTACCACCATTGGTGCATCTTTTAAGTAGTTGGTTAACCGACGAATGCGCGCAGGTTCAATATGGCCAGCATTATCCAGCCAAGCATGACACATTGACTCGCACATACTTGGAACATACTCTGTATCAACGACCACTAAATGCCATGGTTTGATATTGCCATGATCAGGCGCGCTCATTACCGCTTGAAAGATACGTTTTAGTTTTTCACTATCGGGTGCAGGATGCTGCATCTCATGTACATGACATGAACTACGTTGATAAATAAGATCTAATGCTGACACTCTTAATTCCTTTTATAACCTAACAAAATTAAACAAATAAAGTACAAACCACCAATAATCGACACTAAAATACCACTGGCAATCTCAAAAGGTGCAATTAAGGTCCTACCCAGTCCATCAGCCAGTAATAATAACCAAGCGCCGACTAAACCACTGCCAAGCAATAATACCCAATGACGAGTTTGCCCCATCAAGCGTAAAATATGTGGAGAAAGTAATCCAACAAACGCAATCGCACCTACCGCAGCAACTGCTGCTGCCGTTAACAAGACCACTAATAAAATGATTAATAAACGCAGTTTCATTAACGGTTGACCAAGGTGTAACCCCCAATCTTCACCTAAAGTGAACAAATCTAATTGGCGAGCCAATGCCACTAAGGCTAAACAACAAGGTAATGTCACCGCCAAGAGTAACCAACCTATCTGTGCATCGGCGCCGTAAGTTGTCCCGGTTAGCCAAAGCACTGTCACTGAAGCCGCGCCAGAACCAAACGTTAGTACCATTGATGCAATGGTGCCGCACCAAGCAGAGATGGCAATTCCTAATAGTGCGAGTTGAGAAACACGTAATTGATAACGCATTGCAATAAATAAAATACACACCACAATAGCTGCGCCAACTAACGCCCACAGAAAGAGATCAACACGAGAAGCCTCAGGCCAAACCTGTAAAGCTAAGATAATACATAACACTGAGGCCGACGTTGCACCAGAGATATCTGGACTTGCCATTGGGTTTCTAAACAGCGCTTGTAAAGTACAACCTGCCATTCCTAAACCAATACCCGCCATCACAGCAACGCCCATACGCCATGCTGTAAATTCAAAACCAATATCGCTAGGCCAAAAATACATCGCTGTTAATACCAACAAAAAAGCAGGAATCGCAATGGCAAAGAATTTAGGCAACTTGATTAATGCCGCTAATCCAAATCCACTTTCTTGCATCGCCATGCCCATCGCACCTTTTTTGCGCGTCAGTAGATACAAAAAAAATGGCATTCCGATTAATACCGTTAATACCCCCGTCGGTAAGCGAAAACCAGAAACAGGTAATGAACGTGAAAAGAGCTCAGCAACAATCACTAATAAAGCACCAAAAATACTGGCACAGATAACCTGTTGGCGTGATTTATTAAACCCTAGCATACGGGCAATATGAGGCGCCATTAAACCAACAAAACCCAATACACCCACCATCGCTGTCACTAATGATGCTTGTAACACCGCAATCAATAACAACACGGCACGCCAACGTCTAACAGATAAGCCAACAACATTGGCTGTATCATCACCTAAACTCAACATATCTAGTTGGCGATGGCATAACAAAGGTAATGCCAGTAATAATAAAGAAGGGATAAAAATTAGGCTGACTAATTGACCATCACTTTGACCAATATTGCCACTGCCCCACAGAAATAAACCATCCATACGTTGTTCTGCATAAATCATAATGGCAGATGATAAAGCTCCCACGGCAAGACTCATCGCCATACCGATTAAGATAAGCTGTAATTTACCGCCACCGATAACCTGCGACAGTAACAAAATCAACATTGAAATAACTAAAGCAAAAGAAAAAGCAGCGATCCACACTTCCCAAATACTAGGATCCTCAATAAAAAGATTAATAACCATCGCACCTAATAACGCACCAGCACTAATACCGATAGTTGAAGGTGAAGCAAATGAATTACCTAAAGCGGTTTGAACCACTGCCCCTGATTGAGCCAGTAAAGCACCGCATAATAGTGCCATTAATAAAGTAGGTAATAACAATTGATAAAAGTAAGTGATTTCATACTCGTTAATCAATACTGTTTGCTGATAATGTTGCCAACTAAATACAGCGACAACGATAACAAGCAATGAGATAAGTGACCAAACAGTGTTTCGTCCTTTCATTAATTCAACGTATTTAGCGAGCATGATTTTTCTCCAACAAGGTGTTAGTAAATGCTCGTGCCATTCTTACAACTGAAACAGGGCCACCAAAACTCCACAATGGAGACACCGTATAAATATCATCATTTTTAACGAACTGATGTTGTGCCCATAATGGTGATGTCATCATTCTTTCACCTTTACCAGCTGTTTCTTGCACCAGAATAAGTGCCGTATCTTGTAACATTTTAATTTGCTCTAGTTGTAAATGTGTAAAATCCTTACCTGGCAACGTAATATCCCATTGATAATCAAGCCCTAGTTGTGTCGCAATAGATGCCGCTAAACTTTGTTTAGAAAAAACACGTAAGCCATAACCCATTCCAACAAATTTTCCATAAGCTATTTTCTTACCTTGCAAACTTTCACTGCCTAATATCAAACGTAAACGAGCTAACTCTGCATCCATTTCCAACAACTGTTGTTTCGCTAATGCCGTTTTGCCAACACGCTCTGCAAGCTGTAAATAGTTGATTCGCATTTGATCCATATAGCGATAATCAGTTTGCTCAAAACGTGAAAATTGTTGAAGTAATAACGTCGGAGCGATGGCATTTAACTCATCTAATAAACGGGCATGGCGGAATGGATAACCAATAATAAGATCGGGCTTTTGTTCTATAACAGCAGGTAGACTAGGGAAAGCACGATTACCGACTTCAGCAACACCTTTAGGAAGAGCAGGATGATTAGATTGCCATTTTCGATAACCATTAATTGACGTCAATCCAACAGGCTTAATGCCTAAAGACAATAACATTTCAGCAGCAGACCAATTTAAGGCCACTGTTCGAGGCGTATTAATCAATGTAGTGGGGAGTGATAAAGGCAAAACAGCACCACTTGAAACGTCAATGGCTTCAAAATTTTTAACTTTAGTTGTTGTTTTAGTGTTTGTTATTTCATCTGATTGTTCACTAACTGATTGATCAAACGTCTGCTTCACTTCTTCACTAAAAGCGCTATGAGGTAGTACAAAAAAACCAGCTATTGCAATAGGTATAAACCAACGTAACATCAGTCAACCCTCTTTGCATTTGATTCAGTCTTTGCATTTGACTCACTCTTTACACTTGATTTGGTATTAGTAGTGGAATCGATATTGGTAGAAGATTCGGCATTAGCAATGAACTTAGTATCATTCAATTTAACCGCGTTAGTTCTTGGCCACAGTAAAGTTTGCCCTTCCACTTCAACACGCGCGACCGACGTATTATAAACTTGAGAGACTCGTTCTGCCGTTAATACTAAATCGATATCCCCTGCTGCAACCACTTTACCTTTTTCTAACATAATTGCATGATGACTAAATTCTTGCGCATGGTTAAGGTCATGTAACACCCAAATGATGGTTTTACCATATTGTTCATTAAGGCGTTTAACGATATGCAACAATTCAACTTGATGTCCAATATCTAACCAAGAAGTCGGTTCATCGAGTAAAACAATATCAGTATCTTGTGCTAATACCATTGCTAACCAACAACGCTGAGCTTCACCACCGGATAGTGTTTCAATGGCCAAATCTGCAAATTCAAGCACACCCGCTTCTTGCATTGCCCAATGCATTTTTTCTTTATCTTGTTTAGTTAATGGTGCAAACCAACGTCGGTGTGGATGACGACCAAACTCAACCAAATCAGCAACCGTCAAACCAACTGGCGTGCTATGTCGTTGTGGTAACATCGCAAGCTTAAGTGCTAAGTCAGCACGGGAATACTGCGTTATTCCTTTTCCAGATAATTGAATATCCCCAGTGTTAATTTTTTCCAAGCCAGCAATAAGTTTTAGTAACGTACTTTTGCCAGAGCCATTCGGGCCGATTAACGCCGTCACTTTTCCTTCTTGGAATTCACAGGATATATTATCTAGAATTAACTTGCCGCCTAAGCGACAAGTTAATTTATTCACAGTGAGTAATTCAGTCAATGTTAGAATTTCACATTATAGTTAACTGAGTAAGTACGGCCTTGACCTCTAAATTCAGTTAAGTTTGTTAATCCATAAAATACATCTGCACGTTGTGACCAAAGTGTTTCATAATCTTCATTGAACAAGTTTGTTACACCTAATTGCATACTACCTACTGGTAAACGTACACTAGTTAATAAATCAACAGTATTATAACCATCAATTTCTTCGTCATTTGCGTCTTCATAATCAAACAACTGAGTTGTTTGTAGACGAGTATTGGTTACATTTGTAGCCCAATTTATATAAGCAGTCGCCTTTGATGGGCTGGCAGTTGTAACAGATAAGTCTTGCCATTTACCATCGGTCTTACTTTCACTTACTATGTACTGAAAGTTACCACCGACACTTAATGCATTTGTTAAGGCATAATCAAGCTGTCCTTCTAAACCATAAATACGTACATCATTATCAATAACGTCAATTGAAAAGTCATCTTGAAGCTCAATTTCTTTATCTGAAATTGAATAGTACGCAGCTAACTGTGTAGAAAGCGATTCTTGATTTAAACGCCAACCTAACTCAACAGCATTAGTTTTAACTCCTTCCAATGGACTATCAGAAACATTTACACTGTTTGCAACACTACCATCTGCATTATAAGTACCTTGACCATAATACTTAGCACTATCAGGAATTTCGAAACCTTGAGATAAGTTTAACCAAACTTGCTGTTCTTCGTTTATTTTATATAAAATACCGGCATTAAGTAGTGTATTACTATAATCATTACTACCACCTTCGATGGCATCGTAATTAGTTGTATCACCTATTAGTCCAGCATACTGTTGCTCTGAATCAACAAAATCAGATACTTTAATATTCGTGTATTGATAACGAATACCGGCATGTAAGTTCCATGACTCATTAAGCTCATATTCAGCTTGTAAAAATGCAGCAACGGATGTGGTATCGATATCAGGGTAGCGACCAGCATCGCCGATTGGATCGTAAACTAATCCATTAGAAGCAGCGGCAGTACCAATATTGTAATAACTTTGTGTTGCCTCAAATTGTTCAAACTCTAAATCTGCGCCATACACTAATTTAAGTTGATCTATTGGTTGAGCAGTCAGTACGACTTTAGTCCCAATCACCGAAGTTTCTTGTTCCGACGCACTTACATTTGTAAAAGCACCGTTAGGAGCAGGGTTAAAACGCAATGATTCTTCACGGTAATATAGTTGCACATTTAACGTCTGATTATAAAAATCACTATCACTATAATTTGCGGCAAGCATTATTCTTTTAGTTCGAGCTTGATCATCCAAGTCGTAACCTTCAACCATTTCCAACTCTCTGCTTGGATCGAATAAGTAGCTATAACTTGGACCATAATCAATACCGTAATCACTATCTTGGCCACTATCGTAAAACTGCGCCATTAGCTCAAGGCGTTTAGTATCTGAAATTTCAAAACCAACATTACCTAAAATATCTAATTGAGAAACAAATTGAGAAGGTGTTTGAGCGAAATCATGTAAGATCATGTCGCCATCAGCATCATACCGACCTTCAGCTTGATCATAAGAAATCGCTAAACGTGCATCCATTTTCTCTGTTGTTTTAGAAATCGATTGTGCAACTTGGTACTGTATATCCTCTCTTTTATTAAAGCCAGACTTTGCACCTACCCAAGTTTCGCCATGAATGCCGAGCTCTTCATCACTGCCTTTTTTAGTAATAATATTGATAATACCACCGGTACTACCCCCCCCATACATTGCTGAAGCACCTGATATAACCTCAATTCGCGCTATATTAAATGGATTAATAGCATCGAATTGACGGCTGATACTACGTGAGGAATTTAATGAAATACCGTCAATCATCACTAATGCAGTTCTGCCTCGCATATTTTGCCCTGCATTAGAACGAGATTGGCTGCCAACATCTAAACTAGGGATCAAGTTCGCTAACGCAGCCTTAAAATCCACACCAGATTTTACTTGTTCAGCTATTTGCTCGCCCTCGACGACTAATACCGTTGCAGCAATATCACTAATACTTTGTGCACTTCGATTAGCAGTAACCACCATCGCATACCCATTATCATCTACGTCTGTTTTAGCTTGTGCTTGTACAGACATTCCCAGAATGCCGATGAGGATAGGGTTTAATATAAATTTAATTTGATTTGATTTAGTAAGTTTCATGAAAAATTCCGTTTAATTAAAAATAAAAGTTTGTTTAATATTTATGAACAAAGTTGAGTTTATTGCCATTAAATTTGATACCACTCAATCAGATACCAACAAATGGATCCTTACTCTTAATCTACGTTAAGGTTTTGCAATGCTTACTTTATTAGTCGTATTTACCCTATGACTTCGGTGATAAACCATTCCACCAGCACACAAGATCAATACCATTAATAAGATAAAACTCAGTAATAACGCTTGTTGGCCTAGTATTAAAAGTAATCCGCCAGCTAGACCTCCAAATGCATTTCCCAAAGTATGACCTTGAGATACCGCAGCAGATGTGCGGGCTTTATTATATTTGCTAGCGTGTATTGCTAATGCGGTATACCAGGCAGGTGCCATTGATAACGCAGCACTAATCAACACAACAGCAACAATCAATTGCTTCTGCATCACAAATAAAAGACTCCCAGCAATAAAGCTGGCAGAAATGACGAATATGAATAAAATCGGCGAACGACTAAGAGGACGATATAAAATAAATAATGACATTAGTGCGCTAGCACTGGCTGCAAACAAAAGGCTGGCGGTCATATTACTGGCTAACTCAGCACTGCCAAATTGCACCAATAACAAAGGACCTAAACTAAATTGCAGTTGTGATGAAAACAACGTAATTAAAATCGCTGCAATACAAACGGAGATAAGTAACGGATTAGCAACCAAAGAAAATACTTCTGTTTTTACAGGTCCTATAGATGTAGGAGAGGTATGTTGAGTTAGCCCATCTAAGCTTACTTCTTGTGTTGTTAATGGATAAGATGGGTTCTGATCTTCTTTAGCATTAGTACTAACATCAGCATCAGCATTATGACTAAACCAAGCAATCAAAGCGGCAACCAAAGTGACAGAAGCAATAAACCATAAACTAAAATAATTAATATCAATAGGAACAAAGGTTAATAAAGGAGCAGTTAATCGACCTATATTGGTCGCAATGCTTGACCAAACTAGCTTCTCACCTTTTTTATCGTTATGAGATAAGGTTAATTGCGCACTTGGAATAATGGCACTACAAAATAGACCATGCAGCACTCGCGCTAAACATAAAGCGATGACTAAGTTTACTCCTTGGAACTCAGAAAATTGTAGGAACGCAATAAAGCTTAATTGTGATGCTAAGAAACCTAATAATACCCAACGAACAATAACCAAAATTGATTGATTAGCTGACGCACGCTTATCTAATAAATGTCCCCACCAGCCAGAGCAACACATAAAAACAAACGTCCCTAAAGACAGAGGTAAAGCTAAGGCAAATGCCGAGATTCCACCTTGTAGCATCATTGTGGGTACGAGTATGAGAATTGCTCCTTGCAATGCTCCAAGTACCCAACAAGATAAAACGGCCATCCCTTGCATTTTATTCCCTAAATTATTATCAAATATCACGAATGGTAATTAGTATCATTTGCGATGATGATATTCCAAATGAAAACAATTGTCATTAAGATTTATTAAATTTTATTGAACTTTTTCTAATTGAGTTCTTATTGATAAATAACGAGATATTTTTAAGATAAAAACATGATATTTAAAATAAAATTAAATAAAGCGATTTATAGAGAAATTAACTATTGTTAATGAACTACGATATAAACAATGCACGTTGCGGTTATACCGATTACATTAAATAACCGATCTAAATTTTGCGCAGTAAAAATGAGTTAGTTCAAGGCAAAAATTGAGATAAATAGTTGTTCCCTTTACGAAATTTACAACGAAGAAATAGGTTATTTTAACAAGTAAAATAGATGATTTAATTAGTGTGATTGGTATTAGCCTTAAACAGAGAGGCCTAAGCATCAACATAGAAGAGAGTTTCTAATAAATATAGAGATAAGCCTAAGCAAAATTTTAACATTAGATATAGAGGAGGTTATAAATAGAAGTTACATATAGAAATTATATATAAAAATTATGAATAAAAATGGCAAACAGAATCCATGCATTTAAGTTTATATTTTTGACGGAGGAGATTAATCGAATTAAAAGCAATAGAAATAGAATAAGCAGTAATAAATAAATGAGATATCAAGGATATATAAAAATGAAAAGAAGAAGAAAAATAAGTATTAACACTAATATTTAACGATAAGAAATTAAACGCTAAATATTAGTATATATTGAACGGCGTAAGTTAAGTTATTCATGACCGCCTTTTACTATTTAGCCACTTTAACCGTCGTCGGGTCAATCCCATATTGGCTTGCTAAATATTGTAGATATCCAAGATCTTCACACATACTTTTCCCTGGTTCATCGGAAATTTTGGCAACAGGTTTGCCGTTAACAGACACCATTTTAATAACGATACTCAATGGCACATTACCAACATCGTTCATTAAATTAGTACCAATACCAAACGACACTTTAATACGCCCTTTAAAGCGTTTCCATATTTCGATCATGCGAGGGAAATCTAACGAATCACTGAATACCAGCGTTTTTTCAAGCGGATCAATATCCATACGATGATATAAATTAATCGCTTTCTCACCCCAAACAAACGGACAACCGCTATCATGACGTAAACCATCGTAAAGCTTGCCAAAATAAGGGTCATCAAAATCACGAATAAATGAATCCATCGAATAACAATCAGTTAATGCAATCCCTAAGCGACCTCTATATTCTCTTACCCACCCTTCTAACGCGGCTTTTTGTGCTTCAGCTAATCGAGTAACGGCTTGCCAACTTTGGAACCATTCGTGAGCCATTGTTCCCATTGCAGGTAAATCGAGCATTCTTGCAAAATGAACACAACTCGTTCCTAAAAAGGATTCTGGCAATTCTGTTTTAAGGGTTTTTAAGACTTCCTCTTGCCATTGTTTACTCGCGCGGCGTCGCGTACCAAAATCAATAAAATTGAGTCCTGTTAAATCTTCTTCTGTTTTGAACAACGCTATTTTTGCGGCTAATTTTTCACGTGCAACAAATAAATCGAATCCACCACAGTTAATATAAGTATGTAATTCACTAATAATAGAAAGTGCATAAATTTCAAATAAACTGACATGTAACAAAGGCCCATCAAAGCGTAAGTTAATGTTTTCTCCATCTGAATGTATATGGATAAATTTCATGTTCAGCTTAAATATGCGTAAAAACTCAATGAAGTCAGGCTTAATGAAAGACATTTTAGCGAGATAATCTAATTCTTCATCGGTAAAGGAAAGCGTACAAAGGTGCTCAAGTTGATGCTCAATATCCGGGATTAACGTTGTTAAATCTAAACCTTCTTTATTACGACAAGCGAACTTCCATTGCACATTCACTAATCTAAATTCAGCGGCATGGTAAAAAGCTTGAAGCATGCTTATTTTATAAAAATCTATATCCATCAGGCTATCAATTAACCAACGATCCACTTTTGTATTACTCATTTACACTCCAATTCCTGACTGTTGGTGATCAATACCACACCAGCATCTTGCATCTCTTTACATGCAAGTTTAATTGTTTCGTTATCCACACCTCTGCAAGCAGCGAGATTAACAACGACTTTAAAACCCGCTTTACATAGTTGTAAAACGGTTGTTTTAACACAATAATCGGTGGCTAATCCCCCCACTATGACGTTGTGTATTTTTTGCTTAATTAACCACTCAATAACTCCAGTGCCCTTGCTTTCACTTAAATCATGGAAACAAGCACCGTATGGGTGCATTAAAGGATCAATTCCTTTTTCTACTACATAGTCATAACTGCTTTCTTGAGGTAAACCAGGAATTAACGTATTGCCTTTCGTACCAACAACGCAATGTGCTGGCCACTTTATGTCTAAATTAGGATAATCACCTTCAACGGGTGACATTATTTCATCGGGAGAATTTGCAATCCAAGGCGCTTCAGCTGGATGGCAATCTTTACTCACGACTCGACATTGAGCAAACTCTGCTTGAGCATTTAACTCATCGGCGATCAAATCTCCTTCAGCAATAGGCAATTCATTAGGACACAATGGTGTAAAACCACATTGAGGATCAACATCAAAACTGGCCGTTAAAGATTTATCAAGTTTGATCATATTTTTCTCCTACTTTTGTTCAATATTACAATCAAGTTCCATCAATTTATTCATTATTCCGCTAATAATATGAGTGACTCTTTTTGATAAAGTGCCTATAGCTTTCTGATCATTAACGTTAATAGATGAAAGATACACTAGAATAACGCCCCTGTTTGTTTAATTACTAATAAACTTTGTTTATATATTGTGATTAATACTGATAATTAGACCCATAATAGCTCTGATGATAGTTGATAAAGCAAGCCAGATAGTTATGTTATGAATATTACGTATATGACCGTTTTATTAAAAAATGCCATTAAAGTACACTAAAATAATCAACTTAAGGATTATTTAACGACTTTTCAGGGTATAAACTCATTTTTATGATGGTTTATGTAGCCTCTTTGGCTAACTTTTATTATTCTTAAACCATTATTTACAATAATTCATATTTTCATGCGTTTTTGCTTTCACTATATGAGTTTAATTACATTCAAGGATTTAAATGAATACTGATACACATGTGTCTAATCGATGGTCAAGTCGATACGCGTACGTTTTAGCTGCAACTGGTGCAGCTGTTGGTCTTGGTAATATATGGAAGTTTCCATATATCATGGGTGAAAATGGAGGCGGTGCGTTCGTATTTGTTTACCTTTTATGTATCTTCTTGATTGGTATCCCCGTGATGATGGCTGAAGTCGTTATCGGTAAACGAGGACGTTCAACTCCTGCGAATGCCATCGCACATGTTGCAACTGAATCAGGCCATTCTTCTCATTGGTCAATCATCGGTACCATTGGTGTATTAGCCGGTTTCTTAATATTAAGTTTTTATACCGTTATCGCAGGATGGGCTGTCGCTTATGTTTTCTTTGCAGGCTATGGTGAATTCAGCGCAGCTGCTGCGGACCCAGCAACGAATGCGGATATGATTGGTGCTCTGTTTACTGACTTAATCACTAGTGTTCCACAACTGCTTATTTGGTCTTCATTAACGCTTATTGCTGCTGTTTATGTGATTTCAAAAGGGGTTAAAAACGGATTAGAAACAGCGATTACTTACCTAATGCCGTCGTTATTAATCCTACTGGTAGGCATTATGCTTTATTCAGCAGTGGTTGGTGATTTCGCATCTGCATTTGCCTTTATGTTCCATGTTGATTTTTCTCAACTAACAATCGAAGGTGCTTTAGTGGCATTAGGCCATGCCTTTTTCACACTGAGTTTAGCAATGGGTATTATGATGATTTACGGTGCATACTTACCGAAAGGTGTGTCGATCGTTAAAACGTCTATTACTATCGCAGTTGCAGATACGATTGTTGCATTAATTGCTGGTTTAGCAATTTACCCAATCGTATTTGCTAACGGTTTAGAGCCAAGTGCTGGACCTGGTTTATTGTTTCAATCACTTCCTCTTGCATTCGGTTCAATGCCATTTGGTGATTTAGTAGGCACATTATTCTTTATCATGATTGTGTTTGCAGCTTTTACCTCTGTTATTGCATTACTTGAATCTCCAACGGCCTACTTAGCTGAACGTCAAAAAATGAGCCGTACTAAAGCAGCAATCATTGCGGGTGTGACGGTTTGGGCTTTAAGCCTATTAACCATTTTTTCATTCGCGGGTGCTGAATGGACTAAGCTTTCATTTGGTATGGGTGGAGATATCTTTGAGTTCTTAGATTACATCACGGCTAATATTCTTTTACCGCTTGGTGGTATCTTTATCTCAATATTCGCTGGTTGGGTAATTAAACCAGAGATTTTAAAAGAAGAGTTCCAAATGTCAGCTCTTTCTTTTTCTATCGTAATAATGTTGTTACGTTTTGTAGCACCAATAGGTATTTTACTTGTCTTTGCAAACGCAATTGGTTTGTTTTAATCATAAAGTAAGCGATTAGTTTCGTCATAAAAATACTGACAAAAAAGCAACTCATTGAGTTGCTTTTTTATTAGCTTTACATTGTAATTCGTCTCTGCTGCCCCCTATTAGTCAGGGCTTTATTCAGTTATGTATTGAGCCAATTAGCCACTCACTATGCAGAATGATGTACTGTGTAAATAGACCATTTATTCTCATTAATGTTATGCAACGGATACAAAGTCAGCAACTGAAAAAGGAGTAGTAGCCCCCTCACTCCCCCATTCCATCACATTGCTACTTTCACTAATATCGAAACAGTATTCTCCTGCTAAATCGTTAATTATTTTAGCTGAACGCCATGCAGCTAAACTCAATTGTGGGTCTGCAATACCGTGACTCCCTAGCCCCGCATTAACCGCATAAATACTATTTTCTGGATTACCTTGCCATTGTACTTTAAAGTTTTCATCTAACTGTAATAACCCATCTTCACATAAATTTAGTTGGTCCATTATCGGCGCTAAACAACGTGGTAACTTAGTCTCAAAACCAGTGGCTAATATCACAACGGTTCCACTATGGCTTTCTTCTAAACCATTTAAGCTATTCTTAACATCCATGTTAAAACCATCGAATCGTTGAGTCATTGATGTCACGGTTCGGTGTGGTAATAAACGTACCCATTTGCGTTGTTTTTGCACTTCAAATTTATCGTACAACTCTTGGTAAATAGCACGTAAGGCTTCGGTCGTAATTCCATCACTAGTGAGTTTTTGTGCCTCTATTTCGCGTTTTTTAACCACCTGATCGAGATGATAAAATTGCTCTACATATTGAGGAACAAAAAATTCATTAGCGAATGCAGCTTCATCTAACGCTTGGAAATTAGCACGTCGAGATAACCAATCTAATTGTGCAGGTTGCCCCCAATGACCACGTAATGCATTTAAAAATATATCGGCACCCGTTTGACCACCGCCGACTAAGACCACTTTTTTTCCTGTTAAATCTATATTACGTAGCCCCATTTCACTTGCATGGAAGCAATTATCGCCTAAGCTCGTTTTTAGATATTCAGGTACATAAGCAGACTTACCAGTGCCTAAGCATAAATGCTTAGATTCGAAGTCACCTTGGCTTGTAGTCACTACAAAGCGATCCTTAACGTGTTTAATCTCTTCAACTGCATGGGAAAATTTAACTTGTTCAATCTGCTTTGCTGTCCATGATAAATAGTCAGAAAATTCAGCACGAGTGATGGTTTGCATTTCTGTATTTAAGAAACGATAAAACTTTTTATTTTTCACTAAATATGACATAAAACTATAAGGGCTTTCAGGCTCAACCGCAGTGACTAAGTCTTTTAGATAAGAGGTTTGCATATAAGTATTAGGCAACATCAGCCCTTCATGCCAAATAAACTCCTTTTTATTATCGAAGAACTGACTCGATAAATGAGGTACACGCTCAAGGAGAGCAGCCACACTTAGGTTAAAAGGACCAACACCAACACCTATCAAATCAGTTAGCTTTTTCATTATATTTTCCTTATTAAATGAATGAATTAAAGAAACGATTACGCTCACAACACATCAAAGCAGATCGTTTATGTGGAAAATCAAACTCTTTGAGCTTAACCATGCCGATATTTTTGGTAATACGCACAACATGATGATTATCGGCTCTAGGTTCTCCCATTATATGCAGCGTTTTATCCTCATCGATAAAACAAGCATGTAATATTGCAGCAGCCCAATTAACGAAGTTTTTATGTCCTAGGAATAGTTTATTACCCACCAACATGTGAACACCACGGTCATAAGGTTGATAGTCATAATAAGGTCCCAAGCGATCTTCTGCTGCCCAATACACTTCAAAATATCCAAAAGGTACACCATCAAAATAACCAACAACCGCCATTGTATGGTCGTCATTAGTTTGCTTATTGATATAGTCGCGATGAGTTTCTAGATCACCTGCTAGTTCCCACATACGTGAAATATTCGGAGTGTTATGCCAATCATTAAAAATCGTTAAATCTTGGTCAACATCAATACACTTGAAGCTAATAACACGCTGTAATGGGTAAATGTAACGTTGGTACCAAACACCTTCAGGTTGTGCTGGTCGTATCGGATGATAACTTCCATTATCAGCTTCAATAAACTGTTCATCTGTTATTTCAGAGAGTGATGAGGACTGGCTCTTCGCCCAAATACCTGCAAACTGGAAAAAGTGATTCCGTTTTAGAATAACTTGACCAGATAATACGTTAGCCCAACTTGGCACCTCAACATCAGTCAAATCTTCCCAGACTTGTTGATCAATAAAGATACATTGATTAAGACTTTGCTTCTCTTCAATCGTTGGGGAAATTAAGCCTGAAAAATAATACTCAAGTACATTAAACCATTGTTTTGGTGACATTTTAGAATCTGTTACTAAGCCAGCAGAAACTGCTTCTGAATAAGATGGCATTTGAGACTGTGCTTCATTCAGCTTGCATAATTGATGGCAACCTTCTCCACTGACATGCCATTCTAATTGCCATTGTTGCCAATTCGATTCAATGGTTAGTTGTTTACCTGATTGCTTAAATGTTAAGTTTAATCCGGTTTTTTGTTCTGCAGGATCTGCTGCATTAAACAAAATAGGTTTGTAAGTTAATCGCGTTTTTTCATCTTTTAGTAAACGATAAGGATTATTTACCCCCTGATAAATTTTACTGGGATCTTTCAACTCAGTTTCATTATCGATGCCTAAGAAACAAAAAAAGTTACCTTTAATTTTCAATTGTTCTGAGGTTAATAAATAGGAATAAAATGATCGGTCACAAAAACTATGTTGCGAAAGTTGACTAAAAAATTGCTGGCTAATACGCAATAACCCTTGGCTATCATCATCAGATAATTGTGTTGATAATGCGGCCACTACACTGTTTAGTGAATTCAAAATTAAGTAATAACTGAAATATTCATTAACTGCCTCACTTTCTACAAAATAAGCAGGCGGATTAGCGGCGAGTAGTGGAAAACGTTTTAATGCAGTATCGGTATAACCCGTTCCTTGGCAATCCCTAAAACCCCCACCAACGGGCAAATACCCAGCTAATGTCACTAGCAAGTTTTGTTGGTGGGCCAACAACACTAAACCATAATCACTTCGAGCAACAGCAACGGGTTTAATGACATTTTCTAAAAAGTGTTCAAACCACATTTTACTGGCTATTGATGTCGATATATTGCGATCTTCGGCTAGTTCAGACACTAAGTTAACAATAGGATTTTTTCCATCTTGGCTTTCTTGGGTCATTGCTGCCAATGTAACAGTGGTTTCTTTGCCGGTTAAATAGCGATTTTCACGCCAACAAAATAAACTGTCTAATAACAATTCACCACTAACACTTCTTAACCCACACCATGCAGGTTCTTGTAAAACATTAAATTGGGGAAAACGTTGTTTAAATTCCGCCCCTGCTAATTCATTACTGACTTGTTGAAAGAGTACGCCGCGAGACAACTCAATTGGAGATAAGTGGCGAATAGAGTTAGTTAATTTCACCGCTAAAGAAAACTTTAACATCCAACGACTTTCTGATTGCCATAATGCACGCGTTGAAGAAGTGGCTCGCCAAGTTCTGCCCTGTTTATTCAAATCAACAATCGAACCTTCATCAAAATACTGCTGAATAATGACATTATTAGCCAGTACTTCTGCTTGGTGAGGGTGAACAGGATAAGGAACAAAACCAACGGGAACAGGCAGTTTAATATCAGCATCTTGATAACTTTGCAGTAATAATTCAGAGAGGGAATCTTCAGGGTTTATATCTTGTGTATAAGCACTTTCCCCTGCAATGAGTTCTTTTTTTACAAAATACCAATGCAAAGCAAACTCACCGGCATAATCGGGGCTAAATTGTTGAGCTTGTTGCTGAGACCAACCTTGGTGTGCTTTACTGGCTGGGTGTAAATTATGCCCGCCAATTAAACTCTGTTCAGCTGCAATAAAGCCGTCAATACTTGTCTTGCTTTTACGATGAGTCATAACATCTGCCATGTGTTGCTCACTAGCAAATACTTGTTCTTTAAATGCATTAATTTGATGTTGGCTATAGCTATTCTGAATACTTGGATGGTTACAAATAAACACAACAACTTGTTGGAAGCCGATGTCTTTCTCTCTACCTTGATCGCGTATTTTAGCTGGCCACTTAAAGCTGAATCGCTGTACTAATGAGTCATGTAATAAAGATAAAACTAACGTACCTTCAGAACTGGTAATGGTAATTTCTTGTTTATTTTTTTCATACTCCTTCCACTCATTTAATAATGCATTGAGAAAACCAGTCAATGCTAATCGTTCTGTATAGCTATACAGCATCATTAAGATCCTTTTCCGTTATATCTAAAACATTACTAATACTTAATCGTTTAAATCCTCTTATTTACAAAACACTTATACATTCATTATGTACATTTATTTAATAAACCATTGAAATAAAAAACAAATTAAATAATAATAATTATCATTAAGATTAGATGGTATTGCAAATGATAATAATTGTCATTAAGTTTAATGTAAATTATTTATTAATTAAATATTAACTCTGTAACTCTTTAACCGTTTAAAGCCCGTATTTTATTTATCAAAAAGGTGTCGAATGATAGAAATTAATCAGCAACAATGGCAGGAAGTGAATAATCAATTAAATGCTAAAATCATCAGTGAATTACATTATGAAGAATTGCTTGAACTGAATGTAAAAGACATTGTTAACAATACACAAGAAAGTAAAAGCCAAGTGAAAATGGCGCAAAAAAAGACGGTTTGTTATCAATGGAACACAGCGCAGATCACATGGGAATTTCAGGCTAAAAAACATATTTGGGGCAATATCATTATCGATGATAATTCGCTATCTCGTAATGGTAAAAAAAATATCAATACCGCTGAGCTACTTAAAGATATTGCCAATGACATTAAATTAGACAATATAATTTTAGGTAATTTAATCGAAGAAATTCAGCAAACGTTATATGCTGATTTACAATCAATGAAGTCTCTTAAAAAATACACAAGATCTGCTCTACTCGATTTATCTGGTGTTGCATTACAAGCCGTTTTAAAAGGTCACCCGAAAGCACTCGCCAACAAAGGACGTTTAGGCTGGGGAACATCTGAATTGGCACAATATGCCCCTGAATATGGGCAACATTTTCAATTGCATTTTATTGCCATTAAAAAAACATTAACCACCATTGGTATTGAAAGAAGCCTAAAAGAAACGCACTATCAAACGCTAGTGCGTATGTTGACAGAGCTAATGTCACCACAGCAGATGGAGAGCGTGTTTAAAACACTAGAAGAACAGCATATTTCACTAGAAAAATATTGGATAATTCCAACTCATCCTTGGCAATTTCAGCATTATATTACTTCTCAATTTACAGCTTTATTGGCTGATAAAAGTATCATTGATTTAGGGATCACTGGTGATTATTACCAAGCGCAACAGTCAATTCGCACACTATCGAATATAACGCGACCTAAAAGAAATGATGTAAAACTGCCTATCACTATTTTAAACACTTCTTGCTACCGAGGTATCCCAGGTAAATATATTACCTCTGGTGCAGAATTATCTGAATTTATTCAACAGCGTTGTGATCAAGATAGTTTTCTTAAAAAATCAAACTTTAAAGTACTAAAAGAATGGGCGGGTATCCATGTCACGAATCCGAATCAAGTCGATATTAAACAAACACCTTATCGTTACAATGAAATGTTAGGCGTTATTTTAAGACAAAGTCCTGCGGCGATTTTAGCAGAAAATCAACAAGACAAATTAGCAGCGGCTTTAATGCAGAATGATGCAAATGGTCATAGTTTAATAGCACAATATATTGAAGCAAGTGGTCTCGACATTAACGCTTGGTTAACCAAACTATTTGATAGAACAGTTATTCCGCTTTATCATCTGATGTGCCAATATGGGATTGCGTTAGTCTCTCATGGGCAAAACCTAACGTTATTAATGGAAAATCATATTCCTGTTGGTTTGGCGATCAAAGATTTCCATGGAGATTTACGCATTGTAGATGAGGACTTTCCAGAACATGCTGAGTTACCAGCACATATCGTGCAGCAGCTGACTAAACTGCCTGCTCAATATTTATTACACGACTTATATACTGGCCATTTTGTTACAGTATTACGGTTTGTGTCACCTTTACTTGAAGAGCAACTCGATTACAGCGAACAAGATTTTTATCAATTACTGGCACAAAGAATAGTAAAATACCAAGCGCAGTTTCCAGCATTAGCAATACGCTTTAAACAGTTTGATTTACTCGCTGAAAAAGTTGAAAAAATTTGCATAAATCGAGTCCGTTTTAATATTGGTTACCAAGATACTAGCGAACGTTTATTGCCAGTGCTGGGACAACCTCTCAATAATCCCCTATTCCCTGATACTGTATTGACATCTTAACAAATGAAATACTTCACTAGGGGTGATTAAGGCTTATGAACAAAGAGCTATTTATTCATGAGCCTTGGTAAACTCTATTGATATATTTCAAAGCCTATTAAAATATTTTCTGACTTTACAGGCACTGATAAAGTACAAGACTGATCTTGACCTAAATAAAATACGAAGCGACCTCTCATTTACCCCACCATGCTAATTAAATAATTAAGCAAAAATACAAATATAAAAACCAGTTTGATTTACAATACTTTATACAATGTCTTATAAAATTAATTATTCATCATAAAAATACATAAGGAATAAATGTAATGGGTTTTTTATCTGGTTTAGCATCTCTCTTTTCAAGCAATACAAGTCATTCAACAGAGCAAGCGTCGGTAGAAGAAAGTATTGAATATAAAGGATTTACCATTACGCCTAATCCAATGAATGAAGGGGGACAATACCGACTCTCTGCCATTATTGAAAAGGAAGTAAACGAGGTTGTTTTATCACACACTTTTATCCGCTCAGATGTGATTGCAAGCCGAGATGATTGTATCGAAATGACTATTAGAAAAGCTAAAATTGCCATCGATCAGATGGGGGAATCTATTTTTAATTAATGGATTTTTTAATTAAAAATAGACTAAAAATACCATAATCCAATTGATAGCTAGTAATACCAAAAGAATTAATAAGATGATCATTCTTGCTGGTTAAAATCCCCCCTAACTGCGTTGTGAGTTTTGAAGTGAGAACAACTATCTCCTGCAACTTACGCCTTATTAGTGTTAATTTTTCCTGCGCAATCTCTGATCACTTATTTAATTCGATTGGTATAAACAACATAGCTATCAATAGATAAAGGGTTTCAATAGAAGTCGTACGCTAGCTTTCGCCCTAATGACTTAAGTATTGATAATTTAAATGTTGATAATTTAAATGTTGATAATTTAAATGTTGATAATTTAAATGTTGATAATTTAAATGTTGATAATTTAAATGTTGATAATTTAAATGTTGATAATTTAAATGTTGATAATTTAAATGTTGATAATTTAAATGTTGATAATTTAAATGTTGATAGTTTAAATGTTGATAATTTAAATGTTGATAATTTAAATGTTGATAGTTTAAATGTTAATAGTTTAAGTATTGAAAGCTTAGGTGCTGAAAGTTGAAGCATTAATAACTGAAATAATATGTCGTCGAGCACATTCTTTTAACTTATTAACTCTTTTCTCTTTATTAGTTTATCTATTCAGTGACTTATTAGGAATGGAGAAATAAAGATGTTTTAAGATCCCTTCGATAACTGATGAGTTTGCCGATAGGTTTCTTGTATTACCCAAGCATCATTGCTGGCACGATGACGTTGTATGTTTGACTGAATAATTATTTTATCTTTAGTTTTATGCCAAATTTTCATTTGTGCATCGGAAAGAATCATTTCTAGAGAGCTAACAGTAAATTTCATTTCTACTCCGGAAGCGTAAAAAAGCGTTGTCAGCCATGGCTTATCAACCACCCAACCATCAGAGTACAAGGTCTTCCCTGCTAACTTATCATTGAGCAAACAAGCAACTTCCGAGACAGATTTACCGTGGATTTTTAGAGTTTCTCTTGAAATGTGATGTACTTTTTCTGCTTCTTTATTCCAATGCACCCACCCTTCCGCAGGGAGTATCAAAATACAAAACCTTTCACCATTACTTAAGACTAAACCAACTTCAATAGGATAGCTTTCTCCACCAAAACCAGATGCTTCTATATCAATGATATTAGGATTATTCGAATAATGCATAGCATAGCCTATTTAATTTAGTTGTATAACACTTACTTTGAGACGAAACACCCTATGCTGCCACTTAATTTTAGATCATTTTTTGTACAATAATCATTATTAAATTTTCTCTTTATTTTTAACTCATCGGATTAATAAATTAAAGCGATAAAAGGTAAAATACAACCAATATGTTAACACTCGAAAGCTAATCCTTCTTGAGCCATCATTTTTTGAACAGAATCTAATTTGAGCATTGCTTGAATATGTTTACGTAGATTTGGCCAATCTTCAGCTCGACTATCGTATCCGTGACTCCAATAAGTAATCATAAACAGATGGAAGTCAGCACCACTTAACTCATCACCTAAAAGCCATGGTCCTTTTTTGCCTAGATCTGTATTAAGAATATCCCAACAACGTGCTAATACTTGATTGCCTTTCTCCTTAATTTGTTTCAAGTTAACATCACCACTAATATAATTCTCAGGATGAGCCCAACGGTCAACCGCTTCTTGTAATGTATTAGACATCCAAATTAAGTATTGGTAATAGTAACCTCGTTTAGGGGAGTTGAGTGCAGGCGCTAAACCAGACTCTGGATGTTGATCCAATATATACATCAATATTGCAGAGGATTCATAAATCACTTGGTCATTATGCTGTAACGTCGGCACCTTACCATTTGGGTTAATAGCTAAATACTCAGGCGTTTTTTGCATTTGTTTCGTTAAGTCAATTTCAATCAACTTATAAGGTACACCTAACGCTTCTAATACCGCATGAGTGGCCATATTTGCACCACCACGATCCCAATATAATGTATAAATAATATTTATCCTTTTTTACAAAAAAAGTGCCATTAACCATCAATAACAGACCAAGTATCACTAATATTTTACTTACTTTCCCATACTTTGGCTTGCTTGATAGCATCTTGCAAAAATTCCCAATCAAGCAAACTTTGTTGATAGTCACCCGCTTTACCATTCAATACGATACCGTATGTTTTTAATCTATACGCTAAAATTGAATAGAAGGCATCAACTGCACCTACCTTTTCAAACATATATGGCAAACGAGCTTGTTCAAAGATAGTTTCTATTCTTGATATTTCATTTTTAATGCCATCATTCAAGGTTGATAGCGGGCTTAGTTTTTCTAAAGTAAAAGAACATTGTCCTCTTAAATTCATAAAACCGGAGTGCAACTCACTGCACAAACTTCTGGCGATCGCCCTTTCATTCACAGTGTCAGGAAAAAGCTCGCCGTTCGACTCTTCATTCAAATATTCAACAATGGCTAAAGAATCATGAATAACTAATGAATCATCAACGAGTGCAGGCACTAAACCTGATGGTGAAAAGGTCAATACTTGTGCTTTATAGTCTGCATCCGTTAAATCAATGACCTTAATATTAAAATCTATATTCGTTAATTGGCCGCATATCCAAACTCTAAGTGACCATGTTGAATTTTTACCGACGATTAATTCCATTTAAACCTCATTAAGTTGCTTAACTTGATTTACTTGATAATCTTTGTATAAAACAGTGGCAATAGCCATCTATTGATCTTTATCATTCACTGAAATAACATTAAATGCAAACAATGAAACATAAGGGAGTAAATCAAAGTTAAACAAGGAACAAGTTTTAACGAGATGAAAATTTAAATTTGGTAGTAGAAAGTCATAAAATGATAATTGCTATTATTTTATTTCTGTATTAACTTACAATTCAACAACATAGCCAACCCAATGACGATCACTCTTTTCAGCAACGACTAACGCATCCTCAGTTTCATTTGCACAAGCAATTAACTTACCTTCAAACCAAATGGCACTTTTACCAATTGGCGTCCATATTCCAGTGGGTTGATTGTGATTTGCCATTGCAACTAACATATTAAAATCACTCGAGTAGCTCTCTAAAAAACGAACGTCAGTTGCATAACCATTTTGACCAATTAATACGCCAGCCATATATATATTTGCACCAAGTTCATTACAGGTTTGAGCGTGAATAGGATGAGTGATATCGGCACAAATAGCATTAGCAATATTCAGTTCACCATTTGAAGATTGAACTTTTACAAGATAATGGCTCGTTCCCTCAGTAATAAACTCCTCTTCACCTGTATGTAAATGCATTTTACTATAACTACTAACATCACCTTCAGCAGAGATAATAACAATAGCAATATGAATTACGTCGCTGACCAATAAGGGAACGCCAACAGCAATAACGATCTTATGTTTAATTGCAGACTCAATCAACGGTAATAGCCTTTTATCATCAAGAGTGAAAGCGAGCTCTGAGGCGAGTTCTAATTCATAACCGGTAAGAGATAGCTCAGGGAAGACAAGATAAGATAAGATAAGATAAGATAAGATACACCAGTCATAGCCGCTTTTTCTATTGCGAGTAAATGACTTTTAATATTGGCCGAGACGTCACCTTTCGATGACGGAATTTGAGCAACTGCAATCTTTAAATTCTGCATACCAATTCCCTTTGTAGTTGATAACAATTACATCTGTATTTTAATAGTTTGTTATACCGTCACAACCACCTATAAAAACAATCTTTAGAAAGGGCCTACAGAACCAGCATATCTATACAAAATCATTAACGAACAGTTAAACCTAGCGAATGTATTCTCTATAAACAATCACTTTATTAGCTGTGACTTTACCACTGCGTATTTTTCTCTCAACAATTTTTTAATCTCTTCTTTGTGATTTAAATATTGTTGTATTGCTTCATCAGATTCAGTCTCTGGGCTTAAACCTTAAGGATCAGCCATTCAGTGTTCCAAAAGTAACAATGAAAGTAAGATGTTTACCATCTACTATGATAGGAAAGTTAATTTCAGCAGTATCACCAAAAAAAGCAAAGCCGTTAAATTCGATATTCATATAATTTAATGCCTGGAGTGCATATAGAAGCGCTAGAAGACTCCAATAACAGCATTTAACAAAAAGTGATTTTATTTAATTACTGCCAAACTTTTTTAAAACCTGGGTGCGTATAATAAATAATGATGATTTATATTTATGCTTTATTGATAACTGACTTGAAAACCCACATTAATTCGCTTTTAAATAATTCTATTGTCTTTCACTAAAGCGCGTCGTATGTTTTTACACATCTTACCGAAACGATTAAGCTCATCAAAAGTTGGAGTACTCCCTCTGTTAATTTCATGTTCCCAGTAAACTATTTCTGTATCAACTAATTCCATTAATTTCTTGGTACAAGTTGTACAACTGTTATTTGGGTTACATTTGAAGGTATCTTCTTGGTATATCGGAAACTCTGCTTTTACTGCATCAATGATATTTTGCATTGCAGTCATTCTATCGGGCTTTTTATTCACCAGCTTAAATCCAATGGTATTGTAATAATGATTAATAACAATATTACTCTCAAAGAATATGAATTTATAAAGGTAGATCAATAGAATATGAATTTTAGGTTAGTATCGCTTGAGCTTAATCATTAAATATCTAGCTATATAACAAAGCTGCAGAGTTGTTTCTATAGCTTAAAATAATTTAAAAACAGTTAACAACTTTTACTTCATTCAAGTCGTATTAGCGAGAAAACTCATCTAGAGCTTCAATTGCTAATGCAGCCTTATCGGTTTGAACGAATATATGATCATGATAATACGCAGCAATCACATTCGCACTAATACCTTTATCAGCTAACTTAGCTGAAACGGCCGCAGTTAAACCAACGGCATCAAGGCTTGAATGAATAGTTAATGTTATTCCTTTAAATACCGATTCGAAAGGGAGGTTTCTGGCTATTGCTGCTTCTTTAGTAACCACTAAGGTCAACCCCTCTTGTTCTTTAAAGGATGCTATTGGAGATAGATCGTAGAAATCACGATACTCACCTTGTACGGTACAAAATACATATTCATCTGGCATCAATGCTGGCGACATAGACTCTAGCAGCTTGTTTAAATTAGTTTCTCCAGCCATTGGATTTTCCTTTGTTATTGATCATCAGTTTAAAGTCAGAATAAGCTTTATTAATAATAATGTCCCGTCCTAAAATAAGTAAACACATTTAGCACGACGTACTTTAAATAATAAGTGTTTCACATGTAGTAAAGAAAAAGGATTGGTTAAATATTTAATAAAATCTAAACAAAAAAGTCTTATCACTTTCAGTAATCAGTCTTTTCTAATGTGATAGTAGATGTTGGAAAGTTTGAATAGTTAATACTTCAGAAAGCAAAAAGTCTCATCACTTTCAGTAATCAGTCTTTTCTAATGTGGTAGTAGATGTTGGAAAGTTTGAATGGTTAATACTTCAGAAAGCAAAAATGCTCATCATTTTCAGTAATCAGTCTTTTCTAATGTGGCGTGGTAGATGACGCAGGAGAGATTTGAACTTTTTAATACTTCAGATAGCGAAAAGGCTCATCACTTTTAGTAACCAGCCTTTTCTAATGTGCTAGATGACGCAGGAGAGACTTGAACTTTTTAATGCTTCAGATAGCGAAAAGGCTCATCACTTTTAGTAACCAGCCTTTTCTAATGTGGTAGATGACGCAGGAGAGATTTGAACTTTTTAATGCTTCAGATAGCGAAAAGGCACTAACAGTAAACTGTTAGTGCCTTTTCTAATGTGGCGGAGGAGGAGAGATTTGAACTCTCGGAGAGCTATTAACCCTCGCTGGTTTTCAAGACCAGTGCATTCAGCCGCTCTGCCACCCCTCCGCAGAACGAGGCGTATATTATAGAAACTAATAAAAAAGCCAAGCACTTTTTGTTAAAAAATGTTTGTACGCTTACTTTCTAAACAAGCTTTGTTTAATAAAGGATCTTTAGCTTATTAAATAAACGACTTTAATAACGTTCAAAGATTATAAGCACAAAATAATGACTAACTTACTTCATTTTAATGTTCTAGTTCCTATCTCTACTCATCTGGCGCTAGTGTTACAAACTCTTTTATTACAAAGTTATTTCTGCCCGTTGATTTTGCTTCATAGAGAGCTTGGTCTGCACATTTGAACATATCACTTATAGGCAAACTATGATTTACTACATCAGTTGCTTTAATAATGGTTGCGCCACAACTAAAAGTCATGTGAGGGGCTGTTTGAGATTTAGGGTGTACTATATTTAGCGTTTTCATTGCGTCACTGATACTAAGTAATTTTTTCTGTAAATCATTTTCACTCATATCGCTAAACAATAAAGTAAACTCCTCTCCGCCATATCGTGCACAATAATCATTTGCACGCTTACATTGTTGTTTTAGAATTTGTGCTACATCAACCAGTGCTTGATCGCCTTGTAAATGGCCAAAGTGATCATTATATTGTTTAAAATGGTCAATATCACACATAACTACAGCAAAACTAATACCTTGACGAATACAAAGGTCTTTATGAATTTCTAACACAGCCAAAAGCCCATGCCTGTTCATCAAATTAGTAAGTTGATCTGTGGTCGCTTGTTTTCTTAGTAAATCATTTTGTTGCTGTACTGTGTTAATCAATTGATTAACATTATTAGAGACAACCATCAGTTCTTTAACAGAAAATTTATCATCTAATAACTTAAATCCTAGCTCTTCATCAATTAATTTAATACTTAAAGCTAACTTTTTTACTGGTTTAATAATAGTGTGAGTAATTAGATGGTAGAACAGATAGATAAATAAACTCAGTATCGAAATAAATATCAGGCTATGCTCGTTAAGGAGAGGCGGTAAATCACCTTTACTGTGCTTAATTTTTAAAATAATAACTGGTAAACCATTTGTATCTTGAAATAAGATATGTCTATAAGGTTTAACACCTTCTACTATTACTCCCTCACCCCACAAAGGTAATCCATTTAAGTTTTTATCTAAAATATCATTATCTATGCTTATTGTTGTTAATGTCGATTGATTGAGTAAATCGAGGAATGGCTGCTCTATTAATTGGATAAAAATTAAAAATCCACGATTATCTCCAAATTTATTAGAGTCTCTTACTTGAAAAGCACTGAATAATGCAGGTCCATATTCAGTATTAATAAATCCTTCTTTATGAGGAGCTCCTTCTCCATTGATTGGAATTGGCAATATTTTTGAATTAAGCGGATATTTTTTAAAATTATAAAACGAAAAAATCAACTCCTCATCACTAAGATGGTGTACACCTTTAGTGAATATAGGCTCTAATTTTTCATTTAGATAAAATATGCCATCTACTTTGAGACTGTTAAAGGTATCTTGCACCATATTTTCTTCTATATATTATTCATTCAAATCATGCATAAAATCATAAGTTGAGGTCCAAACAGAATAATCATAAGTTAAGCGAGATAAGGAAGTTAAAGCTGCTTGTACACCATAATCTAAAAGCTTTAATTCTTTTTCAGCCAATAAAGCGATATTTTTTTCTAGCTTAGGTAACTCAAGAAAATAACGATAACCGATAACCGTACTCGAAAATAATAGAAATAGTACAGTAAGTACACGAAGCTGCAGTTGCTTAAAGGATAATGGTTTCATAATGTAGCGGCCATTTTTATCTAAAATAATAAAAAGAAATTTACTAGCTGATTTAAAATACAAAATAATAATAGTAACTTAAAATTACACAAATTACCTATTATTAGGTATTTCAATTATAGCCTCGAATGACTATAAGTAAACCGAACCGAATAATGAGGGGTCTATAAAACGTGACTTGATTAGCAATGCTGTAGTTTTTAAACCATTTGCTAATAATAAGTTTCAGGTATCTTGTATCGGTGGATTGTAAAAGTACTATGGCTAAAAGAGAACAAGACTCATTATTCTAAATGGTGAAGGATTTAAGTAATGTAAAGTAGATGATAAGCAGCTTTGTATCTTTTAAAAGTAATACCAAAAGAATTAATAAGGTGATCATTCTTGCTTGTTAAAATGAATCCTAGCTTCGTTGTTGATTCTGTAATGAGAATAAAACTAGTTACCGAAATCAACGCCTTGCTATTTTCTATTTTCGCTAACGCCTAAATAGACCATTCATTTATCCAGATTGGCATAACACGATAGAAATGAAAATGAGCTTCTTAAAAAGACACTCTTTCTCTTCTTATGGAAGATGTAGTACAAAAACTTAAACCTATTAATACATCAAAAAATAAAAACAGATGGCACAGGAAAAATTAAATTTTTAATACAGCATTAAAGGCAGATGATGTAGGAGAGATTGAATTTTTTAATGCTTCAGAAAGCAAAAAAGCACTGACAGTAAACTGTAAGTGCTTTTTCTTAATGTGGCGGAGGAGGAGAGATTTGAACTCTCGGAGAGCTATTAACCCTCGCTGGTTTTCAAGACCAGTGCATTCAGCCGCTCTGCCACCCCTCCGCAGAACGAGGCGTATAATAAACAAATTGAAAAAAAAGCCAAGTCTTTTTTTAATTTATTTTCAATTATCGCTAAATAAGATTAATTTTTCACATTTAAGCTATTCAACCTTTAATTCAAAGGCAATCACCTTTACTATCTCATCACAAGTTTATAAATGTTAACGCTTTTATTATTTTTTCAAATACGTTTTCTTTAAGCGCCTTATTGCTATTCATTGAAGGTTTCAAGTATGTTCCAAGACAATCCATTATTAAATCAACTTAAACAAACAATGCAGGAGAATATACCTAAACGTACTGGTATTGTTAAAGCGTCTGATCGTGGATTTGGATTTTTAGAAACCGACAAAGGTAAACGTTTTTTTATAGCACCAAGTGATATGAAAAAAGTATTACATGGTGATCGTATTAGTGCTGCTATCACAGAGAATGGCGATAAGTCATCTGCTCAACCCGTACAACTAAAACAAACTGATACGACTGAATTTGTTGCACAGTTATCGATTAGCGATAAACGTATCTCGATTAAAGCGAATAACCCTTTATTAAATGCCTTCTTTAAAATTAAAGGTGCGATGCAATTAGCTAATAAAGGTTATAACAATGGTGATTGGATTACCGTTAAACTACTTACCCATGCTTTAGATGGAAATGGTTTTTTAGTTGAAGTAGTTGAAAAAATTGCTGAATATAACGACCCTTTTGCTTACCGTTTAATTGCTGTTGCTACTCATAAGCTACCCAATAAAGCGCCTGATTTTGACCACCCTTGGCAAGTGATTGATCCTGAACTTGATCGCCGTGATCTGACTAAGCTCCCTTTCTTCACTATTGATGGCGTTAATACGCAAGATATGGATGATGCGTTATACGTTGAAGAAAACGATCAAGGCTGGGCATTAACAGTGGCGATCTCAGATCCTTCTGCTTACGTGCCAGAACAAAGTGAAATGGATAAAGAAGCACACAAACGCTCTTTTACTCTCTATCTACCCAACTTTAATGTACCTATGTTGCCACGTGATTTGAGCGATAGTTTATGTTCATTAAAAGAATGTGAAAAACGCGCCACTATCTGCTGTACGTTACAAATAGGTAAAGGCGGAGAGATTATTGGTGAGCCAGAATTTTTTGCCGCATGTATAAAATCTCATTTCCGTCTTAATTATAATGATGTATCTAATTACTTGGAAAATGATGAATTAGCAGACGGTCAATGGAAACCAAATAAGCAATTAAGCCAATTATTAAACGTGTTAGATCAAGCGACAGCAGCTCGTCATCAATGGCGTTGTGACAATACGATTGTCATGAAAAGCCAACCTGACTACACTTTGAAGCTGAATAATAAAGGTGAAGTGTATGAGATTCTATGTGAGCCTCGCCGCACAGCGAACCGCTTAGTTGAAGAGTCGATGATTGCAGCTAATGTTTGTGCTGGTGACTTTTTAGCAAAACATAAACAAGCCGGTGTATTTAATGTACATTCAGGTATAGCAACAGATCGTCTAGGTAAAGCGTCTTCATTATTAGCTGAATACGGAATTACGGTTGAAGCCACTTCATTAGCCACTCTTCAAGGTTATGTGAAAATGCGCCAAGAAGTCGCTGAGCTACATAATGCTTATTTAGACCATCGTCTACGTCGTTTACTGTCTTATGCTGATACATCTGCAACGCCAGCTCCACACTTTACGATGGGCGTTAAACATTATGCGACGTGGACTTCCCCTATTCGTAAATATGGCGACTTAATTAACCATCGTTTAATTAAGTCTGTATTAACACTACAAGCTTCGACACCGGTTGACTCAGAGATTGGCACTCACTTGAATGAAGCGCGTAAAGCACAACGTATGGCTGAACGTGATGTCAATAATCTGTTGTATTGTGGTTATTTAAAAGACCAAGAGAATTCAGATTGGCGTTATAAAGCAGAGATATTTGATATCGTTAAAGCAGGTTGTCGCGTTCGTGTGCAAGAAAACGGTGCAACTTTCTTTGTACCAAGCAGCTTGTTAGGGAAATCTTCTGACGCTAAAAAAATAGAATGTGTTCGCGAACAAGGCGTGGTTAAAGTAGCCGATCAAATCGAATTGCAATTAGGTGATGTGATTGATGTAATGCTAACGTCGGTTAAACCTGAGTCTCGTCAATTAATTGCTAAACTTGCTGATCCATTAGGTTAAACAGCTTTTGTTCCTCTTAAAAAAACACCTCTAATCAGTTGATCTTTAAGATCGACTGATTATCCCCTTTTTTTGTGAACGACAAAAAGCGACTTTGTTAAACTCTATGGTACAATAATCTCAATTTAACATTCCAATACTAGAGATTTTTTCTTGAAGCCAATAACTCCCCACAAAGACCGCAATTTATTTTCATATCCAAAATACAGAGGCGACTCTGTTAAAGCCGCTCCCTTTTTACCTATGTCACGTAAAGAGATGAAGCAGCTTGGCTGGGATAGCTGCGACATTATTATAGTCACAGGTGATGCTTATGTGGATCACCCTAGTTTCGGAATGGCTGTCATTGGTCGAATGCTTGAAGTACAAGGTTTCAGAGTCGGTATTATCGCTCAACCTGATTGGCATTCAAAAGATGCATTTATGGAACTAGGTAAACCTAATTTATACTTTGGTGTAACTGCCGGTAACATGGACTCAATGATCAACCGTTATACGGCTGAAAGAAGATTAAGACATGATGATGCTTACACGCCAAATGATGAAGGTGGTAAACGTCCAGATCGAGCTGTTGCTGCTTATACACAACGTTGTAAAGAAGCTTACAAAGGTATTCCCGTTATCATCGGTGGTATTGAGGCGAGTTTACGTCGTATAGCGCATTATGATTACTGGTCTGACAAAGTACGTCAATCTGTTTTGTTTGATGCAAAAGCAGATCTATTAATTTACGGAAATGCAGAACGTCCGCTAATTGAAATTTCACACCGAATTGCACAAGGTGATGATATTAAAACCATTACCGATGTACGTGGTAGTGCCTTCTTAACCAATTCAGCGCTGCCTGGATGGACAGGTATCGATTCACGTAGTGTCGATAAACCAGGTAAAATAGATCCTATCTATAGCCCTTATCAAGACTTAAGTGAAAAATGTGATACTGCGAAAGATGAAAATGATGCTGCTGATGAAGCATCAGACATCACTAAAACAGCGCAAGTTATCCAAATGACACCACATAAAGGCACGCCACAAGAAGAGCGTGAAAAAAGATGGGAAGAAAAATCTAAAGCTTGGTCAACGACTTATATTAACTTACCGACGTTTGAGCAAGTAAAAGAAAATAAAATGCTGTATGCACATGCATCGCGTATTTTTCACCAAGAAGTTAACCCAACTTCTGCAAAAGCATTAATGCAAAAACATGGTAGTCGCGCCATATGGTTAAATCCACCTGCAACACCTTTAGAAGAAAGTGAAATGGATGGTGTGTTTGGTTTACCTTATGCACGTGTTCCGCATCCAAGTTATGGCGATGCTAAAATTCCCGCTTACGATATGATAAAAACATCTATTAATATTATGCGAGGTTGTTTTGGTGGTTGTACTTTCTGCAGTATTACAGAGCATGAAGGTCGTATAATACAAAGTCGTTCACAGGAATCAATCATCAATGAAATTGAAGACATTAAACTCAAAGTTCCAGGGTTTACTGGCGTCATTTCAGACCTTGGTGGTCCAACGGCTAATATGTATAAGTTACGTTGTAAGAGTGAAAAAGCCGAAGCAACGTGCCGTAAACCGTCTTGTGTATGGCCAACTATTTGTGGTCACCTCGATACAGATCATACGCCAACCATTGAGCTATACCGCGCGGCACGTAGAGTACCCGGTATTAAAAAAGTACTGATTGCATCAGGTGTACGTTATGACTTAGCGATTAAAGATCCTGAATATGTTAAAGAACTCGCGACACATCACGTAGGCGGATATTTGAAAATAGCACCAGAGCATACCGAAGAAGGTCCATTAAACAAAATGATGAAACCGGGTATGGGTAGCTACGATAAATTTAAAGAGCTATTTGATCATTACTCTAAATTAGCGGGTAAAAAACAATACCTGATCCCATACTTTATTTCAGCTCACCCTGGCACAACAGATATGGATATGATCAACCTAGCCATGTGGCTAAAAGAAAATGACTTTAAATTAGATCAAGTACAAAACTTTTATCCTTCACCTTTAGCGAATGCGACGACTTTGTACCACACAGAAATTAATTCATTGCGTAATGTAAAAAGAAACAGTGAATCAGTGTCTATTCCAAAAGGAACCGTTCAGCGTCGATTGCATAAAGCGATACTGCGTTATCATGATCCCGCTAACTGGGTCATTATTCGTGAAGCATTAACCAAAATGGGATTAGATAAAACCTTGATTGGTAGTAAAGCAACGTGTTTAGTACCTAAAGAAACACGTGCGGAAGTGATGAATAGAAATGCTAAAAAAGGAAAAGCGCCTTTAAAAGGTAAAGTTGCTCCAAAAAATCAAGGTAAAGTGGTTAATAATAAACGTACGCCTAAAGCTAAGTTTGGTTCTAAACCAGCAACAAATGGTAAACAAGGGTTAACACGCTTTAGCACTAATCAGTTTCAAAAATAATTAATCATAATAAATGATAAAGTAGAGTTATCAATTTATATGCAAAAAAGGCGTTAACTTTTAACTAAGTTAACGCCTTTTTTATAGTAAAAATTTATCTGGTTTTTCATTATAGTAATCTGGATAAATAAATGATCTATTTATCCAGATTGGTATAACTCGTTTCAATACAGGATTTTTTGATCTCGTGTGTGGATGGTTTTCAATCAGTAGTAGTAAGTGTTGCGAATTAATTGATACCTAATGGCTAATCAAACAGGCAGTAAACAATCAGTGTTATACCAATGGAATTAAATAAGTGATCAGATATTGTGCAGGAAAAATTAACACTAATAAGGCGTGAGTTGTAGGAGATAGTTGTTCTCACTTCAAAACTCACAACGCAGTTAGGGGGGATTTTAACCAGCAAGAATGATCACCTTATTAATTCTTTTGGTATTAACACCTTTTCAGAAGATTCAATTTCCCTAGATATCGAACTGATTAGTGCTTGCTTCGTCTCATCTACATAATGGATTTACGTAAATGGTTTACATAGTAGATCTACAAAATTGATTGATATTAAGCATCTAATTGAAGTGCGCCTGTTTGCTTTAATTTACATATTTGATTTAAAAATGAATTAATACGGTAAGGCTGAAAATGCGTTGGTATTTTATTTTCTAATGCGGGAATCGGCGCCCTATCTTCACGTAAGTGAGTTAATATTAATGATAGTAAGGCAGAAAGATAACTTTTAAAGGCTACACTTTTATACAACTGATCCCAGTTAATAATGTATTCCTTACTGTAACCTTCAATCAATTCTTCTAGTTTATGAGTATAACGCTGAATTTCTGCATCTCCCATGCAATATTCTTTTACTAATTGTAAAAATAAATCTAAACACTCACCACGTGGCACAAGCGTAAAAAACTCTTTTTGCATGGCCTCTGCTTCATTACCTTTCTCTGCATTAATGATGCGAAACAAAATTTCGAACATGTGCACAATGGTCCTATCTAAAATACGCTGTTTAGGAACGTGTTGGTTTTGCATATCTTCAGCAACAATTTTAAACAGTGTTAAGAAATCAACATTATCGACTACTTGTCGAGAAAGTTTATCAGCAATGGAAACAGGAATTCGATTAGCTAATAACGTATTAAACGTTGAAGTTGTTAGTATTGTTTTTAATGCTTTACGTGCTTTGTCTGTGCCTTCAAAAGGGACATTATTATTGGCAGACATTTTATTCCTTTAAGTAAATACAAATCCATGTGGTTTCTATTATTAATGACCATCACGAGGGTGATTAAATTGACCATTGCAGTTCATCGCTTTGATTAATAATGAACATGACAATATTTTTTCTGTGTTTTCATTTGAGGGTTAAGTGATTAGCCTGAATGTAACGGTTCAGCTATTTCCCCTGCCCGCTAATCTAAACTAATCGAATAAAATAAAATCGAAAGCATGCTAATGATATAAATAAGCTGATCAGAAATTATAACATTGAGCGCCCAGAGAATGAATGCGATAACGTTGTGCTATCAACAAACTCTAATTCTCCACCCACTGGTACACCATGGGCAATGCGGCTTACTTGGATTTTGAATTTTCTGGCCATTTCAGCAATGTAATAAGCGGTTGCTTCACCTTCAACTGTTGGGTTAGTGGCTAAGATAACTTCGGTGATATTGCCTTTTTGCATCTGCTTTTCTAATAGGTTTAAACCAAGCTGCTCAGGACCAATACCATCAAGAGGCGATAAGTGTCCCATTAACACAAAGTAAGTACCAGAAAACAATGCTGTTTGCTCTATTGCCACCACATCCACTGGCATTTCAACAATACAAATAGTCCCGTTATCATTACGCTTTTGATTATTACAGATAGGGCATAAATCTTCTTCAGTGAACGTTCGGCACTGCTGGCAATGGCCTATTTCAGTAACCGCTCGTGCTAACACGTCACTTAGCTTAAGTGCGCCATTACGGTTTTTATCTAACAAATGATACACCATTCGTTGTGCAGACTTTGGCCCGACACTTGGTAAACACTGCAATGCTTGTGTTAGCTCTTCGATTAATGGTCTATTTGACATGGTTTAACTTCTTCTATTTTTAAATCTGTTTTTAAATGACGCTATTAACGACTGCTGAATAACATTATCGGTATAAGCAGTGGCGAATAAAATGTTTAACTTAATCATTAAGTCAGCTCAGTACTTAACCAAACTCGGTTATTTTTTCTAACTCATAAAAGGATTCAGTAATGGTGTCGAGTTTATCATCTAATATTGCTCTCGCATCATTAAGACCTTGGTTATAATAATAACTACCGACTTTTTCACTAAAAAAATCGAGTAGAAACTCAGCATCAAATTGACCAAGCTCTTGATCTAACTCTTTTTCAAAATACTTTTGTATCTCGTCAACGATCGCGGTCTTTTGAGACGTTGAAAACTTGATTTCAGGCATTGTGAATCCTTACAAAAAATGCGATATAAATACGTTCAAAAACCAATCTAATAAATATCGCTATTAGACGGTTTTTTCTTGTTAAATGAAAGCGTTGTGCTTTAGCTAACATTCATACCGTTATTTCAGCTCTGTTATTTTGATTTGTTCAATGGTTGGCTCTAAGTTTTTATAAAGGTTAATCGCGACTTGTTCAGCTAATGCTAAGTACGGTTCTACTAATGCAGGAAGTTCATTTTTAGCAACCGTAGGGCAACCTTCATCAGTATTTTGACGATATTGTATATGTAATGGTAATTCACCTAAGAACGGTAAGTTAAACTGTTCAGCTAATTTTCTACCGCCACCCGTTCCAAAAATAGCTTCTTGATGCCCACACTTAACACATGAATAGACACTCATATTTTCAATTAAGCCAGTGACATGAACATCGACCTTATTAAACATAATCACGCCCTTTTGAGCATCAATTAACGCAACGTCCTGTGGGGTTGTAACAATCACAGCACTGGTTACAGCGACATTTTGCGACATCGTTAGTTGGATATCACCAGTACCTGGCGGCATATCAACAATTAAGTAATCTAATGCAGGCCAATCCGTTTCATTGAGTACTTGTTGCAGTGCTTTACTTGCCATTGGGCCACGCCACACCATGGCATCTTTATCATCAATTAAAAAGCCAATACTATTACCAACAATACCGTGTGCGGCAATGGGTTGTAATAACTTACCGTCAGCAGACGTTGATTTAGTGTTTTTATGACCGAGCATAGTCGGTAAAGAAGGCCCGTAGATATCGGCATCTAATACACCAACCTTGGCACCATTTTTAGCTAATGCAATCGCTAAATTAACACTTACGGTAGATTTACCGACTCCACCTTTGCCTGAAGAGACTGCAATAATATTTTTAATATTAGGGTTTGTTTTAGTCCCTTTTTTATGTTCAAAAGTAGGCACTTTATAAGTCACGTTCCACGTGGGTGCTTGCTTGAAAATAGAAGTTAACGACTCGTTAGATTGTGCTTGTAAATCAGCTAACCAATTAGGTGCATAGAATGGCAAACGAATTGATATTTCAGCTGACTCTTCCTTGATGGTTAATAAGCGCTGCTTTGTAAATTTTTTGAGTAATTCTGAATCAATTATTTTCTCAAAACATTGTAAAACCTGTTGTTCGATAGTTTTCTTTTTAAACAGCATAGTCATTCCTTAAACCTAAATTGATGAATGAGTTTATCAAAATGATTAGATAATTCATCCTTATTAAAACGAAGTCTATTAAATATCTGCGCTATCGTTGCTAAACATTGCTTTATTTATGCTTTTCAACGTTAGCTAATATAGATAAGAGTGGGATTTACCCTGTTTTTTGGGTAGTATTACAAGCTGTAAAAAATCCGCTTAGACTTAAGGAATATCAAATAAAATGGCTAATCAAGATCGTAATATCCTTGTTACCTGCGCCCTTCCCTATGCAAATGGTCCAATCCATTTAGGGCATATGCTTGAGCATGTACAAGCGGACATCTGGGTTCGTTTCCAACGCTTACGCGGTAATAACATTCACTTTGTATGTGCCGATGACGCTCATGGCACTGCGATCATGCTTAAAGCGCAAGAAATGGGTATCACACCTGAGCAATTAATTGCACAAGTTCAAGCAGATCACGAAAAAGATTTTGAGGGTTTTAATATCAGTTTTGATAACTACCACTCAACGCATTCTGAAGAAAACAAAGCATTATCATCACAAGTTTATTTAGCATTACGTGATAACGGCTACATCACTAAAAAAGTGGTTTCGCAATTATACGATCCAGAAAAAGAGATGTTTTTACCGGATCGTTTTGTAAAAGGTGGCTGCCCTAAATGTAAGGCTGAAGACCAATACGGCGATAACTGTGACGTGTGTGGTGCAACTTACAGCCCTGCTGAAATGATTAATCCTAAATCAGTTGTTTCAAATGCAACACCGGTGATGAAAGACACTGAAAACTTATTCTTCGATGCACCACAGTTCCAAGATATGTTAGTTGAATGGACTAAATCAGGTGCACTTCAAAGTGAAGTTGCTAATAAACTCAGTGAATGGTTTGAAAGTGGCTTGAAAGCATGGGATATCACACGTGATGCACCTTACTTTGGTTTTGAGATCCCAGATGCACCGGGTAAATTCTTTTATGTTTGGCTAGATGCGCCGATTGGTTACATGGGTAGCTTTAAAAATCTATGTGATCGTACTGACGGCCTTAACTTTGATGATTACTGGGCAAAAGACAGTACTGCAGAGCTTTACCATTTCATTGGTAAAGATATCATCAATTTCCATGGTTTGTTCTGGCCTGCCATGTTAGAAGGTGCGGGTTTCCGTAAGCCTACTGGCGTTAACGTACATGGTTATGTCAGTGTTAATGGTGAGAAGATGTCTAAATCAAAAGGCACGTTCATCAAAGCGAGTACTTACCTAGAAAACTTAGATCCTGAATGCTTACGTTATTACTATGCAGCTAAATTAACATCACGTGTTGATGATTTAGATTTTAATCTTGATGATTTCACACAACGTGTAAATTCAGATGTAGTGAATAAATTAGTTAACTTAGCTTCCCGTACTGCTGGCTTTATTGCTAAAAAATACGATGGTAAATTATCTTCAGAAGTTTCAGAGCCTGAGCTATACCAACAGTTTGTTGCTGCTGGCGATTCGATTGCAGAACAATTTGAGAAACGTGAATTTTCACGTGCTATTCGTGAAATTATGGCACTAGCTGATATTGCTAATAAATACATTGATGATAAAGCGCCGTGGGCATTAGCTAAAGTTGAAGGTAAAGAAGTTGAAGTACAAGATATCTGTTCAATGGGTATTAACTTGTTCCGTGTACTAATGACTTACTTAAAACCAATCATGCCAAAACTAACTGAACGTAGTGAAGCATTTTTAAATGAAACATTAACCTGGGATAGTATTCAGGTGCCATTAGCTGGCCACCAAATCAACAAATTCAAAGCGTTATTCCAACGTATTGACCCGAAACATGTTGAAGCGATGGTTGAATCGTCAAAAGCAAGTGCAGCCGCTGATGCAGCAGCAAAAGAAAAAGTAGCTGAAGCAACACAAACTGAAAGCCAAAGTGAATTAGACAAGGAACCTATTGCACCTGAAATTGATTTTGATACCTTTGCAAAAACTGATTTGCGCGTTGCGTTGATTGCTAAGGCTGAGCATGTGCCTAAAGCCAATAAGTTATTAAAACTCACTTTAGACATTGGTGGTGAAACGCGTACTGTCTTTGCTGGTATTAAGTCTGCTTATAATCCTGAAGACTTAGAAGGTAAACTAACAGTGATGGTGGCGAACCTTGCACCTCGTCAAATGAAGTTTGGTTTGTCTGAAGGCATGGTATTAGCTGCTGGCCCTGGCGGTGAAGATATTCATATCTTAAATCCAGACTCTGGTGCTAAACCTGGTCAGCGTATTATGTAATAATTGTTATGATTAATTAAATACTAAAAAGCCTTAAGCTTAACCACTTAGGGCTTTTTTTGTTGCTAATTACTTTATACCAACTCCGATAAATAGATCACATACTTAACGTAATTGGTATGAGTCATGATTATTCATCATTATGTTTATCCTAAATAAGAGAAAATAAAATAATAATGAAACAGCAGATCATTGGTTATCACCAAGATGACGAACATCATTGGGTTGCTCAATTACATTGTGGGCATTTTCAGCATGTCAGGCATAACCCGCCTTGGAGCATTCGGTTATGGGTAACGACTGAAACCGGTCGAAAAAAGATGATTGGACATCAATTAAACTGTGTTAAATGTGATACTGGAGAGGCGAAAGATAAACAATAACAAAACAGTCAGTTAAATGTTCTGAATCCAAGTATCCCTATATACCTCATTTCTTTCTATTAATTACTTAGACCAAAAGAATTAATAAGGTGATCATTCTTGCTGGTTAAAATCACCCCTAAATGCGTTGTGAGTTTTGAAGTGAGAACAACTATCTCCTACAACTCACGCCTTATTAGTGTTAATTTTTCCTGCGCAATCTCTGATCACTTATTTAATTCCATTGGTATTATTTCTTTATGTGTCTTTACTAACGAACAATTAATACAGATATTGAATCTGTACATAGCAGTTAATATCATGACTGAAATTGTTTTCATAAACTTAATATGACGAGACAAGCATTAGGATTAGTTGTTAAACCAGTCATACTTAATATGACTGGCTTTGGATGGTTAAACTTATACCGATTACATTAAATATGTTATCTAAATTTTGCGCTGAAAAAACAGTTCAATTCAAGGCGTAAATTGACGTAAATGGCTGTTCCCTTTACGAAATTTACAACGAGGAAGTGAGCTGTTTTAACAAGTAAAATAGATAAGCTATTTACTGTGATTGGTATTAAATAGCTGTGATGTCAGCTGTTGGACCAACATCTTCAGTCGTTAAAGGTGTAGGAGCAGTAATAGTAGGCTCAGATGAAAGTACTTCTAACTCGCCAGCACCTAAAGTACCATCTTCATTATCAGCAGCAGAACCGGTTGCGTATGATTGGTTACCAGACCAGGTATTAGCATCATCATTAGCATAGTTATTAAATAAACTACCTTTGCTTCCCGTCACTAAGTTATCTGAAATAGTAATATCCTTAGGCACGATAGTATAGTTATCTCGACCAATGAAAATACCTCCGCCTAAATTGTTTACTAACGTATTGTCCGTCACAGTCACATTGGTTGGTGCTTCATGACTATTGCCATTAGAACTATCAGAGACATCACCTGAATCAATTAATATAGGACTTCTCCAACTCGTACCCGATAAGTTTTCCATATAATTATTACTCACAGTATGATTTGCGCCGTAAACTCGAATACCGCCTGTTTCGTAATTAGCATCCGTCACTAAGGTACTATCGCCAGTACCATAAAAATAATTATTTTCTGCTTTATTATCATGCCCTAAACGGAACGATAGTGAGCCCATAGAGTTTAAAAAAGTATTGTTTGAGAATGTATTATTTGACGTTTTAACAGTCATAATTTCATTTTCACCATCGGTATCTTCAAACAAGTTATATTCAATTAAATGGTTTGTTTCTACATCTTGAGAACCCGAATCCCCAAAGACGATTGCTTCACGGTCTGAGTCACCTTCAGGGGTCGTATTGCCCTCTTTTACGTAAGGGACAATATTTTTAAAGTAGTTATGATGAATGTGTGCGTTGGTTGTCATCGTTTCAGTATCGTCATCATATTGAAATTTGATGTAACTACCTGAATTGATTTGACCATCGTCGTCTTCAACAACAATATTCTTATCCAGAAACTCATTATATGCAATTGAGATTTTTTCACTTGATTCAGTTAATACCACTGAAGTTTGTCCATCAGTAATATCTTTATGATCAAATGTATTACGTAACACTTTAATATTTTTTGAGTTTACAATTTTGAGTAATGTACTGGCATCATTTGGACCCAATACAAACCCCTGTAAAGTAATGTTTTGAGAGTTAGAAATAGCAGCCGTTTCTAAAATGATACTTCCAACACTTTCAGCACGGATTAAAACTTGAGTATCGAAACAAGTATCTTTAATTGAGATTTCACCATCACCAGAAACAATAATTTCATCTCCACCTTGCACATCTCCACTGTTTAATAACTCGTTTAAATCATCGATGGTTGAATTATGCGTTGCTCCAGTCACAACAGGATTTGCATCATCAGATCCGTCATCGTCGAAAGCATCTGAGCATGCATAAGTGTCAACATCGTCATCGTCACTATCGTCTTCATCATCACTGTCGTTATCGTCATCATCAGAAAGTGCATCAGCGGAAAGGATAGTGAAACGTATCGTTGCTTCAGTACCATCAATAGAGGTGACGGTTACACTCTCTGATACGCTTTCATCTTCATTTAAGTCACCCAGTGTTTCATTTTCTGGTACTTCATAGGTCCATTCGCCATCTGAATTAAGTGAGAATATGCCGTAAGTAGTCGCTATATCCGTTTGCACAATGAAAGCTTCTTCACCATCATCAGGATCTACAATGCTAAGGGATTCATTAACATCGCCATTTTTATAATACAATTCGACTGAAGTTTTTCCGCTTATTACAGCTGCAGTAGATTCAGTAGTGCCATCATCAATTGCGTCACTAGTATCATTTGAACTGCTACCTGAGCCACCACATGCATTTAATCCAGCCATTGCTGAAAGTAATAATAATTTTTTATACACGGTCCATTCCTTGGTCTAATTATAGGTATTTGACAATGTAGTGATATAATATATTAATACAATTCACGAGATCACATTTCCTTATTCAAGCTATGGATAACTATTGATGTTGTGATCAATGTCTTTGGTAATGATAAAATCAAAGGGGTTATAATATATTGAGCTGATAAATAATTGAGCTGAAGTGTCATGTTTAAATTAATGATAAAAACCTACCATAAGTAAAGAATACACACACAGGGAAGGTTAAATAAGATGAAGTTTAATCATATAGGGTCTTATACCATTCCGCCTAATTAGTTGATCAGATTCATCCAATCCCTAGTGCACATTTTTATTACTCTTTGACTATCACTTACAAAGTCATTCCATGCATAACAAACCGCATCCACAATTGACTCATAACCATTAAAACAACGATTAGCTAAATGATGTTGACGCAACCAGCTCCACACTTGTTCTATCGGATTTAGTTCTGGAGAGTACGGAGGAAGCTTAATTACGCTAACATTATTAAAGTCTGTCGCAAGATCTTCTGTATGCCAACCAGCCCCATCCATAATAATGACTGCATGCCGATCTTCGGCGGTACTCATGGATATTTGTTTCAGGTGAGCATACATAATGTCTTTATTGACATAAGGCATTACCATCGCTTGTGATTGCCCATTAGTGACACAAACGGAGCCAAATAAATATGCATATTCAAACTGTTGCTGTTTCACAGCTAATGGTCTGCTACCTGTTTTAGCCCATAGCTTTGTTGTTGTATTTTGTTGTCCAAAACGTGCTTCATCTTGTAACCAGATATCGACTCTATCTAATGAGATATGGCCAGGGATCTTAAGGATCATTTTTATTTGGAATTTTTTTAAAATCTTCTTGAACTTCAAGGGACTGTTTTGGGTGCTTAGAGCGAGAGGTTATCCATGAAAAACCTAAACGGTGAAGTAATTTGTAGACACTTGAAAGGTGGTATTGATGGCCAAAATTATCAGCAATAAACAACTGGATATCAGTGCCTACTAATCGGCCACCCTTATCATTTTTTGTATATTCATTAATATATTGAATTAGTTGAAGTGATTGGATTTCAGATAATCGTAAGGGACGTCCAGTTATCTTTTTATCAATTAATCCATCCAATCCATTTTGATGATATTGAGATATCCATTTATTAACACTAGTACGGCTCACTTTAAGAAATTTAGCGATATCGGTACGAGAGTTGCCTTCTTGAAAGTGCGCTAGAGCAGAATAACGCAGTCTCATACGAACACTTTTATGTGTTTTGGCCAATTCAGAAAAATCATGTTTTTTCATACGTCACCAAGAGAATATAATCAGTTAATAATTAAATACATTAGATCACATAATTAGGCGGAATGGTATTAAAACTTTTTAGACTAATTTTTGAAATAGCCAAAGTTTACCAAACAAGATTAAACATAATTATTTTATACATTGTGACAAAGCAAATTAAAGCGTTAAGTAATACTGATTACATGAAATAAAGGATCTAAATTTTGCGTAGAGTAAATGATTTAGTTTAAGGCCTAAATTGAGGCCTTTCGAAGATTAACTTCGTTAATAGTCTGTCAGAGAATTAACCAAAAAATGTTAATTCTTTAAGGTTTGTACCCTTTACTAAATTTACAACAAAGAAATAAGTTATTTTAACCAATAAAATAGATCAGTTAATTAGTGTGATTGATTTAAGAGTAAAGATAGATTAGCAGCCAAGTTAATTAAGCTTATGAAGTTAACCAGAATAATTGAGCAAGAGTCTGTAAATCAACGTACAGGCATCAAAATGGATAACCAATATAATACTGTTGATATTTATAAGTAATTATATGAAAGCTTCGCTATAAAGTATTCAACAGCTTATTAATGTAAACCGTTGAATACAGCGTTTTTACTGAGAACCACTAAAGCTAAGCGTTGGGTTTTTAATGACGAGTAAAATACCACTTAATATAATCAAACTTGAAATAACAAACACCGTTGACACACTTTCCCCTAAGAATATAAAGCCAGCAATAGCGGCTAATACTGGTACTAATAACTGTACAACTGCAGCAACGTTATGACGTAAGTCTTTTAGTGCTTTATACCAAAGTAAATAACCGACTGCTGATGCCATCACGCCAGATAAAATAGCATATATAATACCTTCTAACGTTAAGAATGTTTTATCCATATTGATTAATACAAAAAGAAAAACAAAGGGTAAAGTACGAAAGAAATTAAAAATAGTATCAGATGTTGGATCGACACTTTTTTTACCGGCTAATGTGTAAAATGCCCAGCTGATACCTGAAACACACATTAAAGCAAAAGCAACAATCGATGGACTAGAGACTTGTGGGGCGAGTAGATAAACAAATCCAGCGATAGCTAATATTAAACCCAATAATTCAGCACGGCTTAATAAATGCCCTTTAAGGACTCGTGTTAGCAGCATGGTAACCTGTACTGTCGCAAATAGAACTAATGCACCCGTTGCGGTATCGAGTTGAATGTAAGCATAAGAAAAGGTCATTGCATAAACAAACAACCAAATTGCGTTAAGCCAACTGCCTTTACTCTGGATATTTTTACTACTAACATTCTTACCACTAACATTGTTATTATCATTTAGCTGACTCGATAAATCTTTTTTATCCAAAGAGTTTGCATTAAAGTAAAAATGTTTAAAAGACAAAAAAATAGCTAAAAAAATACTACCTGAAAGCAACCTGATCACAGTAAAGCTACCTGCATCAACTTGTTGTTCTCCCAATGCTAAACGACAAAAGACAGAATTTGCTGCAAAAGCGATTAATGCAAAACTCGTTAATAAAAAAGTTTTATAAGGGCTATTGGTATAATGTTGCATATTGGGCTCATTGGAGTAAAAGATGAATCTTCTATAAAAACAGTTTTTTACAACATAGTCTAATCAAATTACTTTGTTATCTACAAAATAAATAGCAGCAATTAGTCAAATGAACAAAACCAGAAATAAAGAAGTGGACTATTTTTAAAGGGCTTTCAGGTTTTAAAGGGCTTTCAGGCTACTTGTTTAGGATCATTATTTAAAAGGATAGAGACGTAGCTAATATCTATATAAAAATATCTTAGCATACTGTTTAAAATTAAAGTTAGGGTGCTCTATCAACAATGTTCTCACTCAGTTTACTTTAATGAAGTAACAGTAAAAAGATAATAGTTACGTTTATAGTTGTACTTCTGCATTGTTAATAGCCTAAGTTTATTAAATATGATGCAAACAATAAACTATTATTGTTTCCATCATTGAGCACATAAATCCTTAACGTTAGCCGTATATCACGATGTAAATCTACTTTGGCTATACAACAATAAGTTGATTTTTAAGACTCTGTAAATAACTCTATAGTCACAGTCAGTAGCTTATATAACAGCTTACCCTGATTAGAGCGGGTAAACATCAATTGATTAGTACCTAGTTATGAGACTACAAGTGCACTGATCAAACCGATTAAACCACCGAATACTCCACCCCAAACCACTAACCAGCCAAGGTGTTTTTTGATCATAGCTTGAATGATCTCTTTCACTAATTGGGGCGTTAGTTCATTTAAACGTTGCTCAATAATTCTTTCTATTTTTGCCAAAATATCTTGCATCATGGCAGGGTGTTCAATTTCATTTTTTAGCAATTCAATAAATTTATCATCATTCGTTAAATCGATAATAGAGGTTTTCATGTGCTTTATAAAAGGTTCTCTTAATGGCTTTAATGATTCTTCGCCACCAAACATTTCTAACATTCCACCAAATGATGACTTCATAATCACTTTAATCAAACCATCATAAGTTGGGTTTAAATCTACCTTTTCAATCACAGGTTGTAAGTTTAATTGAGCTGGGGAGAAGCTACCTGCTGATAAAAATCGTTCTACATTTTGTGCTGTAAAAAACTGATTCATCATTAAATTTCTGATACCTGATTTAAACTCTTCAAAATGAGCAGGTACAACACCAGAGCCATATAAGAACGGTATTTTTTCAAATAGCATGAAGATAGCAAGCCAATTCGTTAAAGCACCTGATAACGCAAATAATCCTACCATGGTTAATATTGCGGCAAGTTCAGTTTCTCCCAAAAAAAGCCCAGCCCCTAATATTAATGTAGCAATTAGGTTGGTAACTAAACTCTTATTCATATTTATTCCCTTTTTTATGGTCTTTTATTAAACATTAATAATGCATTTTCTATTTTTTATCGAAAAAAAATCCAGTTATAAAATAACTGGATTCTGATGAGTCACAAATTATTACAGATAAAAGCCGTAATTATTTTGAAACGTCTTCACGTAACTTTAAGCTACGTAATGCTTTATCTAATACGCCATTAACAAATTTGTAAGACTCATCTGTTGCAAAGTCTTTTGCTAATTCAATTGCTTCGTTTAATACTACTTTATGTGGTACATCAGTACGGTATGTTAATTCAAACATAGCTAAACGCAGCACTGCGATATCAACCATATCAACATCTTCAATTTTACGAGAAAGATAAGGTGATAATTTTGTGTCTAATGACTCAACGTTTTGTACTACACCAATCAACAACTCTTTAAAGTAAGGTACATCAGTTTTAGACATATCTTGATCAACAGAGAACTGTTCAATAATTTGCGTTACACCCGTTTGAGTAATTTGCCATTGGTAAACAGCTTGTACAGCAAATTGACGAGCACGACGACGTTCAGCAGGTTTCATAGCCATTATCCTAATTCCGCCATCACATTAACCATTTCTAGAGCACTCAGAGCAGCTTCGCTACCTTTGTTACCCATTTTTGTGCCAGCACGTTCAATTGCTTGATCGATTGAATCCGTTGACAATACACCGAATGCAACAGGGATGCTGTAGTCTAACGAAACTTGTGCCAAACCTTTATTACATTCATTGATAACTAATTCAAAATGAGGTGTTCCACCACGGATAACACAACCTAATGCAACAATTGCATCAAACTTGTTAGAAGCAGCAACGCGCTTAGTGATTAATGGTAATTCAACCGCACCTGGTACACGAACAACAGTGATATTATCATCTGAAATTTGACCAGTACGTTTAAGGGTATCAACTGCACCCGCTAATAACTGCTCGTTAATAAAGCTGTTAAAACGAGAGATCACGATTGCGATTTTAGCGTGTGGAGCGGCTAAGCCACCTTCAATTATTTTCATTTTCTACCCTTATTACAAAATTTTGTGCATTCTAACACAGTTTATTTCTATATAGACATTGTTTATTCAGTGAATATATGGGTTTATTCAGTGATGTATTCAACTACTTCTAATCCGAAACCAGATAAAGCATGATATTTTTTCTGTGAACTAAATAACGCCATTTTTTGCACACCTAAATCACGTAGAATTTGAGAACCAACACCAACACGTCTGCTCGCACCTTGTGCTTTAGCAGCAACACGTTCGCCAGCATCTTCTTGTTTGATATATTTAATTTGTTCTATTAATGATTCAGCTGTTTCTTGATGACCTAACATCACTAACACACCACCATCTTTAGCTAGACGAGTTAATGCAGTGTGCATCGGCCAAGTACGAGGACTTAAACGATCAGAAAAGAAGTTATCAGAAAATGTATTTTGTAAATGTACGCGCACATTTGTTGTTTGATCTGATTTTACTTCTCCATTCACTAACGCAAAATGAACTTGTTTATCAATAGTGTCTTGGTAAGCCACTAAATCAAACTCACCAAATTCTGTTGGCAATTTACATTCGCTCACGCGCTCAATAGTCGTTTCATTGTTATTACGGTATTCAATTAAATCAGCAACAGTACCTAACTTAATATCGTGTAGTTTTGCAAATACTTCTAAATCACTACGACGTGCCATGCTGCCATCTTCATTTAAGATTTCAACAATCATACCTGCCGGCTCACGACCTGCTAATCGAGCCAAATCACAGCCCGCTTCAGTATGCCCAGCACGAGTTAATACGCCACCTTCTTGTGCTTTAAGTGGGAAAATATGCCCTGGCATCACGATATCAGTTGGCTTAGCATCTTTTGCAATCGCAGCTAATACGGTTACTGCACGGTCTGCAGCTGAAATACCTGTTGTAACACCTTTAGCCGCTTCAATAGAAACCGTAAAGTTAGTTGAAAAGGCAGCGGTATTATCTTCAACCATTAATGGTAGTTTTAGTTGTTCACAACGCTCTGCCGTCAGTGTTAAACAGATTAAGCCTCGACCATATTTAGCCATAAAGTTAACAGCTTCAGGTGTTACTAAATCAGCAGCCATTATTAGGTCACCTTCATTCTCACGATCTTCATCGTCCATCAAAATAACCATTTTACCTAGGCGAATATCTTCGATGATTTCTGCTGTTGTATTTAACTTCATTTTGATTCCTTAAATCTCTTGTACTGAAAAGTGTACTAAAATTTGTACTGTTCTATTAACGCTAAGTTATTGTGACTGAAGCATGAGTACTAGCCCATGAAACCACTTTTTGCTAACAGATCCATTGTAGATTGTTGTTTTGTAGTTGTTTTAGCTGCATGCTCACCTAACATTAAACGCTCTAGATAACGAGAAATAACGTCGACTTCTAAATTCACTTGGCTGCCTACAGTGTATTCTTGCATCGTTGTTTCGCTGATCGTATGTGGGATAATAGTTAATTTAAAACTAGCGCCATCAACATCATTAGTCGTTAAACTAATACCATCAACGGTAATAGAGCCTTTTTTAGCAATATATTTAGCTAAATCATCAGGTGCTTTGATCCAATATTCGATGGCATTACCTAAAGGCGAAATAGACGTAATTTCACCAACACCATCAACATGGCCACTCACGATATGACCACCAAAGCGATCATTCATTTGCATTGCTTTCTCTAGGTTAATCATGAAACCTGTTTGAATACTAGAAAAAGCACTTAGTTTAATTGTTTCGTATGATAAGTCTGCATCAAAACCATGATCACTTAAACGCGTTACGGTTAAACAAACACCATTATTAGCAATACTATCGCCAAGTTTGACATCATGCATATCTAAACCGCCCGCATCAACGGTGATAGTCATATCTTTTTCGTTATTTTTGATTGCAGTGATCTTGCCCACTGCTGCAACAATACCTGTAAACATATTATTCTCGATGGTTAATAAGACGAATATCATCACCAATCTGAGTGACAGAATGTAATTTAAGCGTGATAATATCGTTCATCGTTGAAAAGTTGGGTAAGTTTACTAAGTTTCTAGCTTGATCGCCCATTAATTTTGTTGCTTGGTAGAGAATAAATTCATCAACCAAATTATTTTTAAAAAATTCACCCGCTAATGTAGCGCCAGCTTCTACCCATAAGTCATTAATTTCATGTTGATTAAGTAGGCTCATTAACGCATGAAGATCAATTTGATTATTTTCATTTTGAGTACAAATAATTTGTTCTACATCGGCCTTACAAGCTGAAAACGAAGCTGTATCTCGAACAGTCAAAGACACTAATAAAACTTTACCCGGTAAATCAAATAATTTTTCTTGTAGTGTCAGCTTATTGTGAGAATCTAAAATGATACGAATCGGTTGACGAAGATCTGCTTCATCTAATAAAGGCACTATCAAACGCTGGACTATTAACTAATTCTTGATAACGTACATTCAAACTAGGATCATCAGCAAAAACCGTTTTATTACCGGTTAAAATGGCACTTTGTTGTGCTCGATAACATTGAACATCTGCTCTTGCTTGAGGGCCTGTTATCCATTGGCTTAGTCCATTTTTCAACGCCGTTTTACCATCTAAGCTTGATGCCATTTTAACGGTCACACGAGGTCGCTTTAATTTCATGCGCGTAATAAAACCAGGATTCAACGCCTCAGCTTGTTCAGTCAACAACCCTACTTCAACAATAATTCCTGCTTCTTCTAAAAGAGAAAGTCCACGACCAGCGACTTTAGGGATTAGGATCTACCATTGCCACAACCACTCGCTTTACGCTCGCTTTAACTAACGCTAAGGCGCAAGGAGGTGTTCTGCCATAATGAGAGCATGGTTCCAAAGTCACATAGCAGGTTGCACCTTTAGCTTGGTCTTTAGCAGCCGCTAGAGCATGAACTTCTGCATGCCCTGTTCCTGCTTTTTTATGAAAACCTTCACCAACAATCGCACCATCTTTGACAATGACACAACCCACATTCGGGTTAGGTGATGTTGTAAAACGTCCATGCTTAGCAAGTTCTATTGCTCTAAGCATGTATTCTTTATCTAGTTCAGTAAATGACATGTGATAATTACTTTTTAATTTAAAATGTTAACTAATTTTTTAGTTTTTATAGGATTACTTATTCACTTTATCAAGTTTTGCAATTTCTTCACCAAACTCTTTTACGTCTTCAAATGCACGGTAAACAGAAGCAAAACGAATGTAAGCAATTTTGTCTAAACCCTTTAATAAGTCCATAACTAATTCACCTACCATCTTTGTAGGGACTTCTCGCTCACCTGTCGCACGTAAGGTCGACTTTAGTTTGTTCACCGCACTTTCTACTGCTTCAATACTAACAGGACGCTTTTCTAAAGCGATATTAATGCCAACTAATAATTTTTCTTCGTTAAAAGGTTCACGACTACCATCTGACTTTATCAGACGAGGCATAATTAATTCAGCCAGTTCAAAAGTCGTAAAACGCTCATTGCATTCATTACATAAACGGCGACGACGAACTTGAGAGCCTTCAGAAACAAGGCGAGAATCGATAACTTTTGTATCTTGTGCATTACAAAAAGGACAAAACATAGTGTATTTCTCTGTGTAATAAACGACGGAATAGCGTATTAGCTTGTTATATATAACTTTATTAACTAATAACGGACTAATTATAGGGGTTAAGATAGCCTGCTAATTTAACATAATTTCACTCTTAAATGGGACTTTATCGTCAATAATTAAACAAAAAGTGATATAAGAATTTAAATAATAAACTCTTTTTTATAAAGTCGTTTTGAACGAATTATGTAGAATAGTGATATATTAAAGAAAAAATATGAAGAAAATAAACGCATACAAAAAAGCCGCTAAATAGCGATAAACTATTTAGCGGCTTTTTTATTTCTTAGTAATTAATAAATATAACTTGGTGGTGTGATAAACCCTTGATAACCATTTGCGTGTAACCCTATTAACCTTTCTAGTTGCTCATTATCTTCAACTGCAGTAATGATAACTTCAATATCCAATCCACGGGCCGTATTAATAACAGCTCTGCTTAAAGCAAGGCGTTCTGTAATTTCATTAACTTCTACATCGTTACTTGAGTTACATGATAAGGATTGGTCTAGTTTTACATAATCTGGTTTGATCGTTTGTAAGTATGCAACAGACCCCATTTTTCTTCCATAATGGTCAATACCTACTTTACCTTCTTTTTCTTTGACAATATTAGTAAATTTTTGACTCTGTTTTGGATAAGCCAACACAGTACTTTCTTGTATTTCAAAATGGAAACGATCAGGATTTTTTTGTCGACTGAGAAAGAGTCCTAACCAATTATGAAAATTAAGATCGAGTACACTATCCTGTGTAATGTTGATGGCTACTTTCTCTTGGTTAGCAAGCAAAGTTGGATGCTCTGCAATATCTTTAAGCAAAGACTGGTCAAATTCACTGCCTAACTCTAATTGTTCGATATAAGGCATAAATTGTGCAGCTCGTATTACATTCTCTCCAATTTGCAAACCGCTATAGATTTCACGCTGCATCACGTTGTCATTTTTAAATGACATGACTGGATGCCATTGCAATAAGAAATGACGTTGAATAATAGCTTCTTGTAAAAGTTCTCTCCACTGTGTTAATTCTAGTTCTTGTTCTTGATTATTTTCAAACCAATGAGAAACTTCATTATTATTTAATGCAGACTGTAATGCATCATCTGCATTTCCTAGTAATTTAGAAGCTGATATTCCTTGAGTTCTGACTGCAACACCTATTGCAAATTGCTCTTCATCTTTATAGTTTGCACTAACCATCGCTTGATTAATCAAACGAATAACATGTTGTACATACACTTTCAACTGCTGAGGTGATGCTTTTGTAACCAAGAAAACAAATTCTCTGCTAGAGATACGAGCAATCACACAAGGAGCAAGAGCAGGTAATGATTGTTGCATCTCTTTTGCTAATATCTGGATGGTGTTGTCTCTTACTTGATAACCAAACTGCTCATCTATTTTTTCTAACCAATCTAATCTCGCGATTAATAGACCTCCATAACCAGGATCTTTTATCCAACTTCCAAGCTGAGAATTTAAGTACAAACGGTTAGGCAACTGTGACACTTTATCAGTTAACTTTTCATTTTTTAAAGAAACTACTTCTGTATCTAATTGGGAAAACATAGTTTGTAGCTGACCTGACATACTATTGATTGCTAACACCACTTCTTTAAGTTCTATTGTATCAGGGGTTTCTAAATCAGGTTGAAATTCGCGCTTAGCAATTAATTTAGCCTGTCCTGCAACACGATGTAAAGGAGCTAGAATTTTTCTCAAACGGAAACGTAAAATAGTTAAAGATAGAACAAATAATATCGTTAACGTAATTAATGTATCACTCATTACTTTCCAAAGCTGACTGTACCCAATTGCAGGATTAGCTTCTAATTTTAAAGTCGCTAATTGTATCCAACCATTAGTAATAGTACTCTCTGTGCTTTGTGGTCCAAATAGCTCTAAATTCAAAAACCATTGTGGTACCCCTTCAACTTTTATAGGGTTATCCCAAACCTGAGTTTTATCATTGTCTAGCCAAGTAAGACTTACTTTTTTATAAAAGCCACCTTCAAAAATAACATTGATTACCGTTTCAGCAGATGCAACATCGCCTGTTTCAAGGTGTGGTTTCAACATCAGGGTCAACGCATTTGTTGTATTATTCAAATCAGAAGATATCTGACTTTCCATAAACCCTTTTGTCTCGGTAAACTGAAAATACGCCAAACTCGTTACTACTAGTAAAAATAATCCTAGTAATAAAGAATTGATCTGATTAAACAGTGTCATAAATAAGTTACTCCATTGATGTAACAGGTTGCTTTAATTGATTAAGTCCCATACGAAGGTTTAAATCATTCCATCGTTTGAGCCTACTTGGTTTTCCTGCAACACGTCCTTGTTTTTTTACATTGTTTAACCATAACAGCTTACCGTTAAAGCTATACACAGGAATTAAGTCTTTGCGATCATTCGCTTTTTTTATTCGACCATCGATATTATCTAAGATCAATGGTTCTGATGTTGGAGTTGCATAATACGCAACAACCATATGATATTGATTTAATGTAAGTGACTTAACCATCACAATTCTTAATTTATCATCTGCAACACCTATCGCTAATAAACTAAAATATTTAGCTAAAGCAAAGTCTTCACAATCACCAGCATTGACACCTATAAATTCAACGGGTGTTGCCCAATAATTACTTTGTCCCCAAAGCTTTTTATCAGTAGTGAATCGTAATTGGTTAAAAAAACGATTCGTACTAACTAACTTTTGATGTTCACTTTCATATTGTTTATTCAGTACTTTTAACCATGCAGTACCTCTTTTAGCAGCACGAGCACCATAGTTTTTTTGCAGTGTAGAAATGAGCTTTTTACTATTGAAGTTTAATGAAACACTTGCATATAGATAATAACTACTCATATATGCAAGAACACCAATAACAAATATATTTATTAATGAAGCTCGCTTCCAGCGCATTAAAGTATTAATTACTGTTCACGCTGATCGACACTATAAATATTCCATTTCATATCAACAATCTCTTTACCACCAATAATCTCAGCAACAATACGTCGATTTTGTGCATTCACATTATCATCGTTACCTTCGAATAGAAGTTGATCAAATCCAAAGCCTTTTGCGTTAACTCTGCTGTCATCAATCCCATATTGTCTAACTAATATCGACTTAACCGCTTTAGCTCGATTTAGAGATAATTCTTTATTATGTTCGGCAGTTCCAACGATGCTAGTATGCCCTTCTATCGATACATTAACCGATTTATATTCTTTCATTAAACCAGCTAATTTTTCGATTTCAGGATAATATTTAGCGTCAACAATAGATGAATTATTATCGAAGTTAACTAATAATTTAACCCTAATTTTTTCAACAATATCAGTACCGCAACCATCATTACCAACAGCTGCTCCTGAAATGGTATCAAGACAATTATCACGAGCAGTAATAATCCCATCCCCTTCAGGATCGGATAAATCGTATATTTGCTCTGTTGGTTTTTCTGTCATATCAATGATATTAATTGAACAACCACTTAATAATAAAACGCTGGCTAATAGACTAACCTTTTTCATTGTAAACTCCACCCTCAAATTGCTCTTCACCCTTCCATGACTCAGGACGAGTGACTCGTAATGAATCTAATAATATTCCCATTGCATGTAATATGCGATATTGAGCGGTTATTTCTGAAAACTCAGCTTCTAAGAAATCACGACGTGATTCAAAAAGTTCATTTTCAGTATCTAATAAATCTAATAAACTACGTTGGCCAACTTTAAACTGTTCTTTATAATCATCTTGTGTATTTTTCGCTGCAATAACATGCATTTTTATATATTTCTTTTGCAGATTTAAAAGCTCATAAGCATCCCATGATAAAGTAAAGCCTTCTTTTACTTCTCTATGTGCAGTCATGTTTAATGCTTTTGCTTGATTGATTCTATAAGCAGTTTCTTTGGCGTAGGCTGTATCTTTTCCGCCTGCAAAGAGGTTGTATCTAAAACGTAGCATGGCAACGACTTCATTATTTTCACCACCAACGCCAGTGCCTGTATTAGAACCATCGACACCATCGATATTATCATTAAAGTTAGCATCAACTTCAAAAGTCACATCAGGATAATACTTAGATTTAGCAGAATTATACTGAGCAGTAGCCGATTGAATATCATTACTTGCAGCCCAAACAGAAGGATGATTCTTAAGTGCAATTTCAAGACCTTCGGCTTGCGTAGCAGGTAGCATACTGCTGTCAGGATATGGAATAACAAGATTCTCAGGTGCCTGATCAATCACACTATAGAACATTGTTTTGGCATCTAAATAGTTATTTTTAGCTGCAATTAAGCTAGATTCAGCTTGTGCTAAACGGCCACTGATTTGTGACAAATCAGCTTTACTACTAAACCCTGAGTCCGTACGTTCTTTAATTTGATCATAAATATCAACATGCGATTGCAAGTTTTTTTCTGATAAGGCGACTAATTCTTTAGCTTGCATGAGACCTACATAAACCCTAGTTGCTTCTAAGCTAAGGTCTTCTGCTACTGAATGTAATCGCCATTGTTCCGCACTTGTTGCATAACTGGTACGGTCAACTTCACTGCTTGTTTCAAAACCACTAAATAAATTTTGTCTAAAACTTAAACCTAACTCTCTTCTAGTAAGACTCTCAGTATTATTACCGGAATCGTCATAACCTCTTGTAGTAACACTATCAGTATACTCTCGGCCTAAACCACCAGTTAAATCCAAAGTGGGATAATAACCAGCTTCAGCCTGTTCCACTTGTTTTTCACTTACTTTAAAGCGTGTAAATGCTTCATGAATTTCAGGGTTACTGTCTAAAGTATGTGCCACTGCTTGCTCTAATGATTGACTATAAGCTTGCAAAGGCAGTAGTGCTAGGGAACTAAAAGCAACTAAAGAAAAATTTTTAGTTATTCCACGTTTTAATGGTCTCATTCTATCTCCATGTCCATATCTAAATTTAATATTCACGTAACGCCATTTCTTTGGCTCTTAATATCGGGTTAAGTATATATTCAAGTACAGTCCTTTTACTGACCATCACGTCAACACTTGTCAACATTCCAGGAATAATAGGCATATCTATTTTATTATCTTTATTCATATTAGATTCAGTTGTACGGATTCTTACAATATAAAAACTATTGCCTTCTTCATCCTGAGTCGTATCAGCACTGATCAGTTCAACGACACCATCTAAGCCACCATAACGAGTAAAATCATAAGCTGTAATTTTTACTCGAGCAGGTAAACCAACATGAATAAATGCAATATCTTTAGGGATAACTTTAGCTTCGACTAACAGTTTATCTTCTGTTGGAACAATTTCTAATAATACCTGACCAGGCTTAACTACGCCACCCAATGTATTGATATGCAAGGTTTTTACCGTTCCTACTACTGGAGAGGTAATTAAGGCTTTGCTTACTTTATCTTGAACACCTACTTGAGCTTCAGTGATACTTGATAATGCAGCCTGCTTCTCATTTAATTGCGCACGTGCATCCGTACGGAAATTGAATACAAGCTCGCGTCTTTTTAAAATAGACTCTTCTAGAGCAGATTCATTCCTAGGAATCTGAGTCCGTAATGCATTTAACTCACCATTAAGCTGATTAACGGTACGCTGCAATTTTAATAACTCTACTTCAGGCACTATATTTTTTTTAGCCAGAGGGCGCGTTAATTTGAGCTCTCTATTGGCATAACTCAAACTACTTCTCAGCGTACGAATCTTCGACTGTAACTCTTTTATTTCTTGTTCACGTTGTAATATTTGCTGAGCTTGAATCGCAACTTGATTATCTAAACTATTCAAACGCCCAACATATTCATTTTGTTGACGTTCGACTAAAGTGGCAGCTGTTGTTTGCAAGTCTTCTGGGAATTCTAGTTTCTTTTGTTCTATTTTTATCTGTAACTTCCAATCTTTTGCATTGGCAATCAAAATACTACCAAGTTCAGCCCTCAGACGAATAATATCAGCTCTCAATGCATCGACCTCTTGAACTTGCTGTGCCATATCTGAACGAAAACGGGTGTCATCAATGCGCGCTAAGGGTTGCCCTTTAGTAACAACCATCCCTTCCTTAACATAAAGTTCTTGTAAAATACCCCCATCTAAACTCTGAATAACTTGTACTTGAGAAGAAGGAACCACTTTTCCTTCTCCTCGTACAACACGATCTAATTCTGCAAAATAAGACCAAACAAAGAAACAAATAAATAAAGCAGTTAAAGCCCATATAGTTAAGCGTTGTGCTGTAGGAGTTTCCGTTAGCATTGCACCATAGACATCATCAGCCATTTCTAAATCTTGTTTAGATATTTTCATGTTCTGCTCCTTTACTCGCAGTAAACTTTCCTGCTGAAAGTTGCTCTAAAACAATATCTTTAGGGCCATTTGCAACAATTTTCCCGTGATCTACAATGATAATTCTATCTACTAACTGTAATAAATGCATTTTATGAGTAATAAGTAATAAACTTCGATTTTTAACGGTCTGTTTCATAGATAAAATAAACTGTTTTTCAGAACGTGCATCTAAACTTGCAGTAGGTTCATCAAGTAATAGAACTTGAGGGTCGTTTAAAATAGCACGGGCTAATGCCACTGCTTGACGTTGCCCCCTAGAAAGAGAAACACCACCTTCGCCAACTTGTAAATCTAACCCCTCTGAAGCAAGGTCAGTAAACAAGCAAACACCAGATAATTGTGCAGCGCGTAATAATTGATATTCAGTAACTTGTCGTGTTCCAAAAAGAATGTTGTCTTTAATAGTACCGTGAAATAAAGTAATATCCTGCGGTAAGTAACCGATGTTACTTCTTAAGTCACTCGGATGTATCTGCTCTTGATGTAAACCATCGTAACGTATACTACCTAATGATGGTTTATATAACCCAAGAATTAGTTTTGCAAATGTTGTTTTACCTGAACCATTACGTCCGATAATAGCAATTTTCTCGCCAGGTTTAATTTGTAAAGAAAATGGGTATAACGCTGTTTTTTCGGTATTAGGATATTTAAATGACACTTGCTCACATTCAATATTACCTTCAAGTTTATTACGGCTAACAAGATGACCTTTATTTTCAAATTCACTCTCTTGTTTCATAATTCCATCTATTTGACGTAATGAACTCATTGTTTGATTATAACGAGTCATTAACCCAGCAATTCTGCCCATTGGAGCAATGGCACGGCTTGATAACATAACAGCAGCAATAATTGCCCCCATTGAAATCAAACCTTCAGAAACACGATAAACTCCAAGAACGATTACGGCTATTACCGTCATTTGAATAATGAAACTAGAGACATTAGAAACGGAGTTAGTTACCATTTTAACTTTAAGTTGCCATTTAGCCGTATGACCAACCATTTGTTGCCAGGTGTGCTGAATTAATCCTTCGGCACCATTGGCTTTAATTGACTCTAAAGAAGATAAACTTTCAATTAAATGGCCATGTTTTAAACCCGAAAATTTATTACTTTCTTCAATGGCGACTTTTAATCGAGGTTGCACTGTCAAGCTATAGCCGAGTATAAGCACTGTCGCGATTATAGCGAAGTAGGCTAAATCACCTGCTACTAACCAAATAATGAAAATGAATAAAATTGAAAAGGGTAAATCTACTAATGCAGTAATAGTTGCGGATGATAAAAATTCCCGAATGCTATCGAATTCACCAATTTGACGCGCCATACCACCGATACTAGAAGATCTTTTCTCTAACGGTATACCGACTGCTTTAGCAAATAATTTTGAAGATATTTCTACGTCTACTTTTTTACCAGCAACATCAATTAAGTAACCTCGAATTTGCTTTAAAATAAAGTCAAAAATATACGCAACAGAGGCACCTATCGCTAATACCCATAATGTTTCAAAGGCAAGATTAGGTACTACTTTGTCATACACATTCATAATAAATAAAGGTGATAGCAAAGCAAATATATTAATTAATATAGAAGCAATGATAACGTCACGATAAATTGGTGCAGATTCACGAATGCTATTCCACAACCAATGAACAGTAGTTTCTTGTATATGAACATCAAAGTGACGATCGCCATGATACTTTTGTTTAATTAAAAATAAATAACCAACATATTCAGATTCAAGTTCTTCAACAGAGAGCTGTTCCTCTCCACCAGTTTCAGGAAATGAAACTCGAACTTGATTTTTAGTCAAATCTAGCTCATGTAAAATACAAGCCCGCTTATTTTTAAGCATTAAAATACAAGGCAACAACATATCTGGTAGTGTATTTAAACTTCTACGATCTAACTTTGCACTTAAACCAGCTCGACTTGCAGCCTGAGGTAAAAGTTCAGGAGAGAGATATTGATTGGTTAATGGTAAACCGGCAGCTAATGCTTCTGCAGAACAAGGTGTCGCAAAATATTCACTTAATAACACCAAACAGTCTAATAGAGGGTCGTGCCCAATACGAGTTGATGCATTAATTTCCCATTTATCTTTTTGAGAATTTTTTTGATTCAAAGTTGACCCTTTATTATCAATAACAATAGTAGTGCTATTTTAAAATGCCAATAGTACTAATATTGGCATATAAAAATGCTTTAACATCTTATAAAGATTCTAGCCTATATATAAATGTAATATCAAATAATACTGTCATCTGTAGTATCGATAGCTGCTGCAGTTGTCCCTGTATCTACTACTGTTTCAGTGATAACTAAAGCGCCGCTGTCAAAAAGACTGTTAATAACAGTTTCAACTTCATCTTCACTCAGTGCACCATCATGAGTCACGCCATCTAATTGAGTATCTTCCAAGACAATCGTTGTCCCTTTAAATGTGTTAAACGGATTTTCATTAAGATTATTACTACTGACGCTTAGGGTTGTATCTGTACCATTAAAACTAATATCGAAATATTTACCTAAATCACCTTCAGTTTCCCCTTGCAAGAGATCACTTAAGTCTAATTTATCGCCTTCTTCAACATTAAAATCTGAAATCGTATCAGAACCAAATGTGTCTTGATCTGTCCAAACAAAGGTATCTGCTCCATCGCCGCCAATTAAGATATCAGTACCTATGCCTCCAGTCAGGATATCGTCCCCTAACCCACCATCGAGAGTATCAGTTCCTTGTTCACCGTATAACTCATCATTACCTGTATTACCAAATAATATGTCGTTATTATCTCCACCAAATAATTGGTCATTTCCGCCAGCACCACTTAATGTATCATTACTAGATAAGCCGGAAATAATGTCATCTCCATCACCTCCCGTTATTTCATTAGGAGTGCCGTCACCAACAAGAACTTGATCATCAGTAGAGTCAGTGGAATCATCTATTGTATCAGCATCTATTAGTCCTGATTCTGCATTATGAGTAACAGTGACGTAGGCTGTAGCAGTATTTGAAATATTACCATTTATATCAATAATATCATAAACAAATGAATCTATTCCTGTATATCCAGAATCTGGTTCATAAATAACCTCACCATCAACAATGGTTATAGTCCCATTTTCAGGATCACTAACTGAATTAACTGTAATCCCTTCTCCAGTATCGTTAGACAATAGTTCAACTGTAACAGATGTATCTATAACAGTACTTATACCTTCAGCATAAGATAGGTTTTCTGCAACCCAAATATTATTAGCCTCAATATCTAAAATAGCGGTTCCTGCAGGATACATATTTAAGACAAGATCATAGTCACCAGCTTGGTCCCAATAAATAATCTCAATTGAGTGTAGGCCTTCGGTTAAAGATAATGACAAACTCGTTTGAATACTTGAAGTAATTGCAGAGAATGTGATAACTGCTTCACCATCAATAATTAGTTCAAAACCATCATCATGCTGAACATCGATAATATATAAACCTTCTTCTGCTACATATAAATTACCGGTTAAATCTATAATTCCATCTGTTGCTGTAGTAGATGAACCACCATTAATAGTTGCAATAGAATCAGCATCATCATTTAAGAAACCAATTAAATTGTTTGGTACTCCATCACTAACATTCGCAGCTAAATCAGCGCCAAAGACATTCGTGTAATCAAGTTGAGTAGAGGTAAATGCAATATCAGCTGTTGGATTAGCTGCTATATAATCTTTCACGATAGTTAAAGAAGAAGTATTTCCCCCTTCGAGATCTTCATCATAACCCCAATATTGTCCAGAAAGACCACTAATAGGGGCCTCTGCATCATCAACTGCAAGAAGAGTATCTGTGCCATTAATTGTAACAACAATATCCTGTGTTTCACCATTTAAACTCACGGTGAAAGTTTCAGTTATTTGTTCATCGCTATCTAAGTAAGCAATGGCACTATTATCAACTTCGTATGACCAATTGCCATCTGCATCGATTATTAATTCACCTAAAGCAGTATCACCGTCGTTTGCTCCTACAAATGTAACTTCAGGTGCAAAACTTTCACTATCAGCAGTATCTACATCAGAAAAAGTGAGCGTTCCTGAATCAATTAATTTACCATCAGTAACGGAATCTCCTTCGGTAACAGAGCCTTCAGCACTATCGCCGACTAATGAATTAACAGTAATTTCTGTAGGATCTTCTGCCCCAAAAATAAATACGCTAATCTCTTGTTCCGTACCATTGACAGTGATCACAAAGTTTTCGACTATTTGATCACTTTCATCTAAGTACTGCACCAGGCTATTATCAACTACATACGACCAAACACCACCACTTGTAATTGTCATTGTACCCAGTTGACCAGTACCTGAAGTTGAACTTACAAAAGCAACGTTCGCATCAAAACTAGCACTATCCGAATCGTCAGCATCGGTGAACTGGAATCGACCACCATCTGTAAGTTGTCCTGAAGTTACGTTAACATCTTCAGTTACGAACCCTCTTTCAAATGCAGTACCGACGGGTTCAATTGTTGTCGGATCATCTGAACCATTAATAGTAATAGTGATATCGTGCGTCGTACCATTTAATGTAACGGTATAAACTTCTGTGATTGTTTCGCCTTCACCTAAAAACTGTACGGCGCTGTTATCAACTTCATAAGTCCAATTACCATCAACGTCAATAGTAATCTCACCTAGAGCAGTATCTCCATCTTCTGTTGGTGAAAACTCTATCGTAGGTTCGAAGTTCTCGCTATCTTCAATATCAACATCAGAGAATGTTAACGTACCACTATCTGTAAGTTTACTATCTGTTGTTACATCGATATCTTCTGTTACTTCACCTAGATCAGAGTCTGAACTTCCGACTAATATTTCAGTTGGGTCTTCAACTGGGCTTACAGTTACAGTGACCGTTTCAGTGTTGTTATCTTCATTCGTGTAAGTGAAGGTATCCGTGCCGTTGAAATCGGCATTCGGTGTGTACGTCACGGTGCCATCATCGTTAATCGCGACCGTACCGTTAGCACCGTCTGTCACTGACGCAACCGGTGATGTAACGCCATCGGCATCGGTATCATTACTGAGCACATCGATTACCACAGGCGTATCTTCATCCGTTGTTGCGCTATCGGCAACTAGAACGGTGTCATCTGCAACCGGATCAACCGTCACAGTCACCGTTTCAGTGTTGCCATCGACATTGGTATAAGTAAAGGTATCGGTACCATTGAAATCAGCATTCGGCGTGTAGGTAACCGTGCCGTCATCATTAATAGCAACCGCGCCGTTAGTGCCTTGCGTGACTGTATCAACCGGTGATACTTCGCCGTTATCGACATCAGTATCATTCGCCGTAACATCAATGGTGATTGGTGTATCTTCGTTCGTTGTCGCTGAGTCAGCAACCAATACCGTGTCATCTGCAATTGGATCAACCGTGACCGTTACGGTTTCAGTGTTGCCATCGACATTGGTATAAGTAAAGGTATCGGTACCATTGAAATCAGCATTCGGTGTATAAGTCACGGTGCCATCATCATTGATCGCCACAGAGCCATTCGCCCCTTGCGTGACGGTATCAACCGGGGATACTTCACCGTTATCAACGTCAGTATCGTTCGCGACTACATCAATCGTAATCGGCGTGTCTTCATTCGTTGTCGCTGAGTCAGCAACCAATACGGTGTCATCTGCAATTGGATCTACCGTGACCGTCACGGTTTCAGTATTGCCATCGACATTGGTGTAAGTAAAGGTATCCGTGCCGTTGAAATCAGCATTCGGTGTATAAGTCACGGTGCCATCATCGTTGATCGCAACCGCGCCGTTAGCACCTTGCGTGACCGTATCAACCGGTGAAACTTCACCGTTATCAACGTCAGTATCGTTCGCGACTACATCAATGGTAATTGGTGTGTCTTCGTTCGTTGTCGCTGAGTCAGCAACCAATACCGTGTCATCTGCAATTGGATCAACCGTCACAGTAACCGTTTCAGTATTGCCATCGACATTGGTATAAGTAAACGTGTCCGTACCGTTGAAATCGGCATTCGGTGTGTAAGTTACCGTACCATCATCGTTAATCGCCACAGAGCCATTCGACCCTTGCGTCACGGTATCAACTGGGATACTTCGCCGTTATCGACGTCAGTATCGTTCGCGACTACATCAATCGTAATCGGCGTGTCTTCATTCGTTGTCGCTGAGTCAGCAACCAATACGGTGTCATCTGCAATTGGATCAACCGTCACAGTGACCGTTTCAGTGTTGCCATCGACATTGGTATAAGTAAAGGTATCGGTACCGTTGAAATCGGCATTCGGCGTGTAGGTTACCGTGCCGTCATCATTAATCGCCACAGAGCCATTCGACCCTTGCGTGACCGTATCAACCGGGGAAACTTCGCCGTTATCAACGTCAGTATCGTTCGCGACTACATCAATCGTCACAGGTGTATCTTCGTTCGTTACCGCTGAGTCAGCGACTAATACGGTGTCATCTGCAATTGGATCAACCGTGACCGTCACGGTTTCAGTATTGCCATCAACATTGGTATAAGTAAAGGTGTCCGTACCGTTGAAATCGGCATTCGGTGTGTAAGTTACCGTACCATCATCGTTGATCGCAACTGTACCATTCGAGCCTTGCGTCACGGTATCAACTGGGGATACTTCACCGTTATCGACATCAGTATCGTTCGCCGTAACATCAATCGTGATTGGTGTGTCTTCATTCGTCGTTGCGCTATCAGCGACTAATACGGTGTCATCTGCAATTGGATCTACCGTTACCGTCACGGTTTCAGTGTTGCCATCAACATTGGTATAAGTAAACGTATCGGTGCCATTGAAATCAGCATTTGGTGTGTAAGTTACCGTACCATCATCGTTGATCGCAACTGTACCATTCGAGCCTTGCGTGACTGTATCAACTGGGGATACTTCACCGTTATCAACATCAGTATCGTTCGCGACTACATCAATGATAATTGGTGTGTCTTCGTTAGTCGTTGCGCTATCAGCGACTAATACGGTGTCATCTGCAATTGGTTCTACCGTCACAGTCACCGTTTCAGTGTTGCCATCGACATTAGTATAAGTAAAGGTATCGGTGCCATTGAAATCGGCATTCGGTGTGTAAGTTACCGTACCATTATCGTTGATCGCAACTGTACCATTCGAGCCTTGCGTCACGGTATCAACTGGGGATACTTCGCCGTTATCGACGTCAGTATCGTTCGCGACTACATCAATCGTAATCGGTGTGTCTTCGTTAGTCGTTGCGCTATCAGCGATTAATACCGTGTCATCTGCGATTGGATCAACCGTGACCGTCACCGTTTCAGTGTTGCCATCGACATTGGTATAAGTAAAGGTGTCCGTACCGTTGAAATCGGCATTCGGTGTGTAAGTCACGGTGCCATCATCGTTAATAGCCACGGTGCCATTCGAGCCTTGCGTGACTGTATCAACTGGGGAAACTTCGCCGTTATCAACGTCAGTATCGTTCGCGACAACATCAATCGTAATCGGCGTGTCTTCATTCGTCGTTGCGCTATCAGCGACTAATACGGTGTCATCTGCAATTGGATCTACCGTGACCGTCACGGTTTCAGTGTTGCCATCGACATTGGTATAAGTAAACGTGTCCGTACCATTGAAATCGGCATTCGGTGTATAAGTCACGGTGCCATCATCATTAATCGCAACCGCTCCGTTAGCACCTTGCGTGACCGTATCAACTGGGGAAACTTCGCCGTTATCAACGTCAGTATCGTTCGCGACCACATCAATCGTCACAGGTGTATCTTCGTTCGTTGTCGCTGAGTCAGCAACCAATACGGTGTCATCTGCAATTGGATCTACCGTCACAGTAACCGTTTCAGTGTTGCCATCGACATTGGTATAAGTAAACGTATCGGTGCCATTGAAATCAGCATTCGGCGTGTAAGTTACCGTACCATTATCGTTGATCGCAACTGTACCATTCGAGCCTTGCGTCACGGTATCAACCGGGGATACTTCGCCGTTATCAACGTCAGTATCGTTCGCGACTACATCAATCGTAATCGGCGTGTCTTCATTCGTCGTTGCGCTATCAGCAACTAATACGGTGTCATCTGCGATTGGGTCAACCGTCACAGTAACCGTTTCAGTGTTGCCATCGACATTGGTATAAGTGAACGTGTCGGTGCCATTAAAATCAGCATTTGGCGTGTAAGTTACCGTACCATCATCGTTGATCGCAACTGTACCATTCGAGCCTTGCGTCACGGTATCAACTGGGGATACTTCACCGTTATCAACGTCAGTATCGTTCGCGACTACATCAATCGTCACAGGCGTGTCTTCATTCGTTGTCGCTGAGTCAGCAACCAATACGGTGTCATCTGCAATTGGATCTACCGTCACAGTCACCGTTTCAG